>JAHJQF010000001.1:0-600000 GCA_018819405.1 Patescibacteria group bacterium | reverse complement strand
TATCTTCGGTGGCCATTTTGACCAAAGTCTTTTTGGCTACCAAATATTCAGCATTGTTTTGCTTCATTTCTTTTCTGATGCCTTCAATGGTTTTGACAGATAGACCGTTGTCAGAACTAAAAACTACTGATTTACTTTTGGCTAATTTATCTTTCAAATTGTCCAAAATATCTTGTTTTTGTTGTCTTGTTTTTGGCATATAATTTATATTAATTGTCATTCTGAATTTAATTCAGAATCCTCCTGATAGATCCTGAAGCAAGTTCAGGATGACAGGTACAAAAAAATCTGCGCAATATACCGCAGACGATGAAAAAATAAGCTATTCCTCGGTAGGATTTATATCTGACCAAATGATCCGAAACCCACTGTCTACGGTCTATATTTAATTGATGAAAAAATTATATATTATAATGGCAATATTGTCAAGTCCGCCTACCCGACGGGTCAAGGCAAAAGAAATAGGCCCCGAAAGGTGGTAAAAACCACGTTTTTCGGGGCCTAGCAGCCTAATCTGTCAAGTTGGGGATCAGATGCAGCCGGAAGAAGAACTCCGGCTTCCAGCCCGCGTCCGGCACGTCATCGAGGTCACGGTAATGGACCGCCAGATCGACGTTGATGTTGTGCGGTCCACGGCGGAAATGCAGGATCAAGTTCGGACCGAGACCGATGGATTTGCTTTGGCCGTCCAAGCCTCCCCAGCCTTCAGACTCCAATCCGAATTCGACATACTCCAAAGCGCTGTACTCAGCCTGGGCAAAATAGTAGGTGCCCTGCCCATTGGGGGTGTATTCCAGATCCAGCCAAGCATAAGCCCGGCTGTAGGCCATGGACTGGCCGTCATACAGACTGAAGCGCGTGGAGGTGATCATCGTCTCCTGACGCAGGTTGTAGCCAATAGCTGGCTCGACATCCAGATGTGACATCGATTTGAAGTTGAGACCCAGATACGCCAGGAAGTTGAGCCGACCTTCGAGGTTGACGTTGGGGAACAAGCAATGGATACGCCGCTCCAGCCCAGGCGAGACTTCCTCGCTGTTGTGAAACAGGATCCTGGCTCGCGGAGCGTGCCAGGAGTCTGACCACTTGATGTTGTGCTGCCACTGAGCCGCAGCCGGCAGCGCGAAGATGGAAAGGGACATGGCGATGAGGGCAACGAGTTTGAACAGACGAGTCATTGCAGCTTCTCCTTGCTTGGGCTTATCACTAGCTAGCAACTTAAAACAAGTCGCATTCCACCTCAAAGTAATATACTATTATATCATATTTTTATATTTTTGTCAACATGTAAAGCTCACTACGTTCACCACGTGTTAAAATATAAAAACCCCCTATTTTAGGGGGTTTTCTGGGTAAAATTTCCTATTTTTCTAGTCTAAATAACGGGCTTTATTTTCCAAATGTTCTTCATAAGTACGACTATATATCACTTTGTCGTCATCGCTAGTTAAGAAATAATAATATTCATTGGCAGTCGGATAAACAACCGCCTCTATACTATCAATACCTGGATTAGAAATTGGCCCTGGTGGCAAGCCTTTATATTTATAGGTATTGTAAGGTGAGTCAATAGTTAAATCATCCAAAGTAGGCTGTTCCATGCCTTTACCAGTAATATAATTGATAGTAGCATCAGATTGCAGGCCAATACCAGCGTCAATCCTTTTTAAAAATACATCCGCTATCATTTTTTTATCAGCATAAACAGGCACTTCCCTCTCAATGATTGAGGCTAAAGTAACAACTTCAAAAATAGTTTTGCCCTGACGATTTATTTCCTCGCGAAGAGAGTCACTAAGCTTGCGGTTAAAATTGTTGAGAGTTTTTTTGATAAAAAATTCTTCACTGGTAGAGCTATCAATAAAATAAGTGTCTGGAAAAATATAACCTTCCAAACTGGCATTACTAGGAGCATCAAGCAAAAAATCATAATCGTCCTGCCAATCAATCTTTTCAGAGCTAAGCTCCATAAATTTTTGACCAGACATACCGTGTCTGTCTAGTGCTTCGGACATCAATTTTCTGGTCCAGCCTTCTAAAAGCGTGACTGATTCCTGAGAATCCTGCGGTCCCAAAATCAAAAGATTGGTCAACTGTCGGATAGAAACACCAGCTGGAATATCATAAACTCCAGCAATTAATTTTGACTCGGCCTGTTTGATCCACAACCACGATTCAAAGACAAATTTACTTTTTATCAGGTTATCATTGTATAGTCCATTACTAATCTGATTCACACCTTGGCCATCTTGAACCAAAAATGTTTTATTTTTTGATAGACCGTTGTTGGAATTTACTATAATAAAAAACCAAGCTAGCAAAACTACCAAAAATATTAAAATTAACTTAAAAATAAATTTTTTCACCCCGTTAGAAATTAATTATTAAATAGCTTTTTCCAAGTGTTTATAAATATTTTTCCAAACCATTATTTTTTATTTGCTCTAAAAGCTTTTTTACATCCTGAGCACGATCTGCCGGACACAAAAATATAACATCTTCAGTCTCTACCAATACCATATTCTCTACCCCAACTGTAGCAACGAGCTTACCACTAAAACTATACAACAAATTGTTTTTGCTATCAACAGTAACGCTGCTTGTATTGGTGACATTGTCTTTACCATCAAGTAAAATATCACGCAAACTCCTCCAATGACCCACATCAGCCCAAGTAAAATTTATGGGCATTACCAGCATATTATCCATTTTTTCTAAAAGTCCATAATCAATGGAGATGTTTTGTATTTTCTCATACTCCTTGGCTATATTATCCGGTGACTTCTCTATCCTTAAAAGAGCTTGATATTGCCCTGGCAAATATTTTTTATACCAATCAATCAAGCTAGCCGCTTTAAAGACAAAAATTCCCGGACTCCACAAAAATTTACCTGATTTTACATAAGCCTTGGCCGTAGCCAGATCTGGCTTTTCTTTTAGGCTGGCTACTTCATAAATATCGCCTTTGGAACCCTTGGTCTCAATGTAGCCATAACCAGTCTCAGGATAAGCTGGTTTGACCCCAAAAAGAAGCATCTTGTCTGGGTTTTTTTCTACTACCTTTTCAGCTTTTTTTAAAGCTTTTGTGTATTCTTTTTCGTTTTTTATAAAATGGTCGCTATTTACAGTTACTATGATTGCCTGAGGATCAATATTTTTTATTTTAAGAGTTGCTAGGGCAATAGCAATAGCTGTGCCCTTTGCCTGTGGCTCAATTAAAATATTTTCCGGCAAGATATCTATCTGCTGCCTGATGTTGTCAACAATATTTTGACAAGAGACCACAAAAATATTTTTTTTATCAAAAGAGCTAGCTACCCTATCATAAGTATTCTGTAGTAACGTCTTATCCGACAAAAGTGCTTTGAATTGCTTGGGATTATTTTGGTTGGATACTGGCCACAAACGCGTGCCCAATCCACCGGCTAATATCACTGGGTACAGCATCAATTTAATTTAATAATAACTGCTAAGACTAAAGTATAGATAAAAAATAAATAAAAATAATCACGTTTTAAAATAACTTTTAATAAAGAAAGAGATAAATAACTAACCACCATAGTCACTAAAAAAGCGGCTAGATATGTCCAATTAAAACCTATACTCGCCTCAGAGCCCACTGACGAAAACATAGCATAAATATCTTTGATAGTTAAAAGAAATGAACCTAGTATAGCTGGAATAGCCACTATAAAACCGTATTCAAAAGCCTGATCTTTTTTTATCTTCATAGTCAGAGCCAAAGCAATGACTGCTCCACTTCTAGACAAGCCCGGAAGTACCGCAAAACCCTGAGCAAGCCCTAGCGCAATAGCGTGCCAAATATTCAAATCTTTTTCCCCTTTGGAAAATTTGGTAGCTAATAGCAACATTGAAGTAACCAGTAGCCAACCACTGACAGAATCAACAGTCCGAAAAGTATCTATTTGTTCATAAAATATATAACCTAATATAGCAGTAAAAAAACTACTAACCATAATATATAGCCACCATCTTTTTTTGTCGGACTCTGCCTTGCCAAATGGAGCTAAAATAACTTCTTTTATCTGACTCCTAAAAAACCACAAAATGACTAATAAAGTAGCTAAGTGTAAAAAAATGTCAAAAGACAAATCAACATCAATATTTAACCACTTTTCAAACAGCACTAAATGGCCGGAGCTGGATATAGGCAACCATTCAGTTATACCCTGAACAATGCCCAAAAATATAATTTCTAGTACATTCACCTCGTTAAAAATTAATTATTATATATTTTACCATTTATTTTAACAAAATTTTCTGTTATAATGACTTTATATTATTATTTTTAAAAAAGCAATATGGCTGATTTCAAATTCTTTATTATTCCCCTATTAGTATTGTGTATAAATCAAATAATCAAGCTCCTTGTCCATGGATTCCAAGGCAATTTTAGCTGGGGTAAAATATTTTCTTATGGTGGTATGCCATCTTCTCATACAGCTCTAGCCACCTCTCTGGTTCTGGTAATTGGGTATTTTGAAGGTTGGGCTTCAGTCAGTTTTGCCATTGCCCTGATAATGGCTATAGTGATAGTCAAGGATGCAGCTGGCATCAGACGCAAGCTAGGCAAACAAGCTCAGATAATCAATCAAATGACCAAAAAAATGCCAAGTAAAGAAAAATATAAATTTCCGGTACTCAACGAACGCTTTGGTCATACCAACACAGAAATAATAGTTGGCATGATAATCGGCATTGTACTAACAATGTTGTTAATCTATACCTGGCCAAAGTAAAATTTTATATCAAAGAGCTGCCCGTCATTTCGGGCGGTTTTTTGAGTCCCATAATCTTGAGTATTGTCGGTGCTACATCAGACAACACTCCCACTGGCGTGACATGACTAAGATCAGTACCGGCTACACCGGACAAAACTGCCTTACCAGCAAAATCTTTTCCAATAATAAATAAAGGCACCGGATTGTTGGAATGTTCTTTGTTTATCTCACCGGTCTGCAGGTCATAAAGACTCTCGGCATTACCATGATCAGAGGTTATTAAAACTACACCCTCATACGACAAAGTAGTTTCTACTGCTTCCCCAATCAACTGATCTAATATTTCTATAGCTTCAATAGTAGCCTGGATATTGCCAGTATGGCCAATCATATCAGGATTAGCATAATTGAGCACTATAAAATCATAAGTGCCTTCTTTGATGGCCTGAGTAACCTTGGCTGTCAAATCTCTGGCACTCATAGCTGGTTTTTGGTCATACGAAGTAACCTGAGGTGATGGCACCAGTACTCTGTCTTCGCCTTCATATATTTTTTCTTGACCACCATTAAAAAAATAAGTAACATGAGCATATTTTTCAGTTTCGGCAATATGAAGCTGACGCAATCCGGCTTCAGAAATAATTCTAGCTAAAGGCGTCTCTATGACCAAAGGAGGAAAAGCCACCAAAACCGGCAAATCTTTTTCATATTCAGCCATAGTAATCATCATCAAATTTTTGAAATAGTCTCTTTTGAATTTTTCAAAACCAGGCAAAACCAAAGCCTTGGTCAGTTGTCTAGCACGATCTGATCTAAAATTAAAAAATATTACCCCATCCTTGTCTTTGATGGTGCCTCGTGGTTTGCCCATGTCATCGACAATCACCACTGGAACAAACTCTTCATCATAAACTTTTTTTTCATAGGATTTTTCTATAGCCACTAGGGGATCTTCAAATTTTTCATCAGACACGCCGTCTACCAAGGCTCGCCAGGCTTTTTCCGTCCTGTCCCAACGATTGTCTCTATCCATTGCCCAAAAACGACCACTAAGTGTAGCAATAGCCCCCAAACCTACTTTTTTTAATCTTTCTTCCAGTTTAGTAACAAAATTTAAAGCACTATTATAAGGTGTATCGCGACCATCTAAAAAAGCATGCACATAAACCCGCTCTACTTTTTGTTCTTTGGCCAAATCTATCAAAGCATAAAGGTGTTCATTATAGCTATGCACACCTCCAGAGCTAAGCAAACCAATAAGATGAAGGGCGCTGTTATTTTTTTTGACATGATCACAAACTTTCAAAAAAGCTTCGTTTTGTAAAAAATCACCATCAATAATTGACTTGGAAATCCTAGGCAAATTTTGATATGGGATAACACCTGAACCCAATGATAAATGACCCACTTGGGAATTGCCCATTTCTCCCCAAGACAAACCAACTGCCTCACCTGAAGCAGCCACCGGCATGACCGGATAATTGGAAGAATATTTATCAAGATTGGGCGTCTTGGCCAAAGAAATTGCATTGGCTCGAGACGGTGGAGCAATACCGAATCCATCTAATATAATTAATACCACTGGTTTTGGTCTGTTCATCCCGTTAGAAATTTACTTTATTAAACTATTGTCTTTCATTAATATTGGTTTATCTATCCCCATGATATCCAAAATAGTCGGTGCAATATGGGAAAGACGGCCGGTTTTTTTCAATTTATATTTTTTATCTGAAACAATTATAAAAGGGACTGGATTTATGGAGTGTTCGGTATCAATCTCCTGTGTCTTTAAATTTATCATTTCCTCTACATTTCCATGATCGGCCGTAACTATTACTGTCCCTCTGAATTTCAAAAATTCATCCACTATTCTACCCAAATGTTTATCTACTGCCTCCACTGCTTTGATACCCGCTTTGAGATTGCCAGTATGGCCAACCATATCAGGCGCTGCAAAATTGATACAGAAAAAATCATATTTATCATTTTTTAGACATTGTATTACTTTATCAGTTATTTCCTTGGTACTCATTTCTGGCTTTTTATCATAAGAAAGCACATCTTTGGAAGGAATATCAATCCTATCCTCTCCAGCTATAGGATGATCATAACCACCGTTTATAAAATATGTAACATGAGCATATTTTTCTGTTTCCGCTATATAAAGTTGTCTGACATCTTTAAGAGCTATCGGCAAAGTATCTGGTATATCAATACCTGGATAAGCAGTGAGCACCCCACCCAAATCAGGACCAAAGTCGGTCAAAGCTACAAAAATAAGATTTTTGGGCACTACTTGGCGCTTGAAAGTGCCTCCGTTTTTCTTTTCAAAGTCTTTTTGTACAAAAGCTTTGGTCAACTGCCTAGCTCTATCAGAACGCAGATTAAAAAATACAACGCTATCATTATCATTTATTGGCCCAAGAGGTTTTTTATTTTTACTAATAACTGTCGGCAATATAAATTCATCGCTCTCTCCTCTATTGTAGGCTTGATTGACAGCTTCGACAGCGCTCTTAGCTTTATATCCTTTACCTATAACTATAGCCTCATAAGCTTTACGGGTTCTATCCCAAGCTTTTTTTCTGTCCATCGCATAAAACCTACCCATCACTGAGGCAATTTTTACCCGATCACTGTTGAATACAGTATTATACTGAGCCAATATTTTGAGAGCCGAATAAGGAGGACTGTCACGACCATCAGTAAAAAGGTGTAAATAAATATTTTGTTTTGTCTTAGAAATAAAAAAACTCAAGAGAGATAATATGTGATCATCATGGGAATGAGGACTGGTGCCGTTGGAAAGTAGGCCTATCAGATGTATATCTGATTTGTGTTTTTCCGCATGGCTAGCAGCTTGCAAAAAAGCTGGATTTTTAAAAAAAGTACCATTATTTATAGAGCGTGATATTGTCACTGCATCCTGCTCTATCACCCGTCCCGCGCCAATATTCATGTGCCCCGCCTCAGAATTTCCTGGTTGACCGTCAGGCAAGCCTACATATTTTTCTGAAGCCTGAATCTGAATATTGGGATATTTTTTGTACAATTTTGCCATAACCGGAGTATCAGCTTGCGCTATAGCATTGCCCTTTTCTTCTCCCCACAAACCCCAACCATCCAAAATAACAAGGGCTAAGGTCTTTGCTTTTTTTTGTATATTAGACATAAAATATTATTTAATTTTTTGTTCTATATTTAATAATCTATTATATTTGGCTGTCCTCTCACCTCTGGCAGTAGAACCAGTCTTGATATAATCGGAATTGACAGCTACTGCCAAATCGGCAATTGTCGTGTCGCTAGTTTCTCCACTACGATGAGAAACTATTAGTTTATAATTATTTTCTCGTGCGTAACGGATAGTGTCCAATGTCTCGGTCAAGGTGCCAATTTGATTTGGCTTGATTAGGATTGTATTGGCCACTTTCATTTCTACACCTTTTTTGAGTCTAGCCTTGTTGGTCACAAACAAATCATCACCAATCAGACAGACATCTTGAGATTGGATAAAACCATCGCCTGTAAAATCCGCCCAAGATGACCAGTCCTCCTGATCAAGTGGGTCTTCCAAAAAACGAAGTGGATATACTTCCATCAGATCCAGATAAAAATCTATCATCTCATCACTACTAAATTTGGCCTTCTCCAAGTCCAAAATATATTTTTTTTGCTGGTCATCATAAAACTCAGAAGCTCCAGCATCAACACCCAAAAGTATATCTTTATCAGGCTGATAACCACTACTCTCAATTGACTGCATCAAAAGCTCAAAAACCTGACGGTGTGAGTTGACATTTGGTGCATAGCCACCTTCATTGCCCAAATCAGTATCTAGACCTATCCCGTCCAATAAAGTACCTAGTTTATGAAATATCTCACTGGCTTGACGCAATTTTTCGGCAAAAGTCGCTGCCTTGACGGGCACTATCCAAAACTCCTGAATATTGATATTGGTAGAAGCATGAGCTCCACCGTTTATGACATTGACCACTGGAGTCGGTAAAATATAAGATCTAAGTCGCGGATTATAAATCTGTCTAATATATTCATAAAGCTGGACATTGTTGAACTTGGCCGCCGCATGAGCCAAAGCCAAAGAAACTGATAATATAGCATTGGCGCCGAGCTTGCTTTTATTTTTGGTGCCATCAAGCTCAATCATTAATCTATCTAGTTTGCTTTGCTCATTGACTAATAAACCAGTTAATTCTTTATTTAAAATGGTATTTACATTGTTTACTGCCTTGAGCACTCCTTGGCCGCCGTATCTTACCTTGTCACCATCTCGGAGCTCATGAGCTTCAAAGCGACCAGTCGATGCTCCCGAAGGCACCGCCGCCGTAGCTGATATACCACTTGATAATTCAACTGTAGTCTCTAGAGTTGGATTGCCGCGGGAATCAAGAATTTCTATAGCGCTAATTTTTTTTATTTTATCCGGCATATGTTTTTTAAATATTGAATTACCTTATTTTCAATCTATCTAACGACGGCATCTTACTACCCCCCAAGTATGTGAGCATTGCTCCACCGCCCGTAGAAATAAAATCAAATTTTTTGTCAAAACCAAGCTCTTTGGCCAGTTCTACTGTCTCACCACCACCGATAATGACTTTGGCTGGCAGTTTGGCCAGATACTTCATAATCTCCCGAGAACCCTGTACAAAATTTTTGTTCTCAAAATATCCAAAAGGTCCATTCCAAACAACCAGTTTGGCTGACTTTAAAATACTTTCATATTCCTTGATTGTAGCCGGACCAATATCCAAAATCATGGCATTTTTGGGAATATTATCAATTGTTTTGGTTTGATACTTTTTTACTTTTAGGCTGGTGGCGACATTGACATCAATGGGCAAGTGGATATTATTTTTCAAAAGTGTCTTGGCGCTGGCTAGTGACTTGTCATCCACCAAAGACTTGCCCACACTGTATCCAGAAGCTTTGATCATTGTATTGGCTAACGCTCCACCTAGGAGTATTTTATCAGCTTTGACTGATAGTTTTTTGATAAGCTTTATCTTGGTAGAAATCTTGGCGCCACCAAACATAATGACCACACCATCTTTGGCGTCCAGTATCTGAGAAAGGTGTTTTATCTCGTCTATGATCAAAAATCCGGCATAAGCTGGCAAATATTCAGTAATAGCGTGCATTGAAGAATCCTGCCTGTGTAAATTGCCAAAAGCATCATTGACATAAATATCAGCCAATTTACTCAGATCTTTGGCCAAGCGCTTGCAATTTTTCTTTTCCCGAGGCTCAAAACGGATATTTTCCAGCATAGCTATCTGAGAAAACTCCATAGACTGACTGTCTTTTACATAATCACGAAAATCATCAGCCCAAAATTCTATTTTTTGCCCCAACTTTTTGGATAAAGATTTGGCTACTGGCAAAAGCGAAAATTTTTCTTGCCTTTGACCATCTGGCCGACCCAAATGAGCCACGATAATTATCTTGGCCTTATGTTTGATAAGATAATTGATAGTTGGCAAAGATCGATCCAAACGCCAGTCCCCAGACGGGTCTACTTGATCACCTTTGAGAGGGACATTAAGGTCTAGGCGTAATAAAACCCGTTTTCCTTCTAAAGTCCTTATTTGCTCGAGATTTCTAAGCTTCATTTTATTGTAACAAATTAGTATCTTCTTTTGTTTCTGGATTAAAAATTGATACGACAAAATCCAGCTGAGCTAAATCACAAAGTTTTTCAGTCGGTATTTCTACTCTGACATAATCAAAAATAGAGCTAGCCTCATCCAAAAATACACCCAAGTCGCTCAATTTGTCTTTGTTTTCTTGCGAAATAGGCTGTTCTTTTGTCTTTATCATTGCTCCAATACGACTGGTATTACCACTAAGTCCGTAGATAGAAGCCTCTATCTTGTCGCTATCACAGCCCACTTTATATCTGACTATATCTGGTTTGTTTTTTTCTTTGTGATCTACAAACAAAAATATAGAAAATCCTACTAAGAGGATAATTACAAAAAAGACTATTGAATGGCTAGTTTTCATCCCGTTAGAAATTTAATTTTATTATACACCTGTACAAGTATTATACCATTTTTGATTATTTTTTAAAAGAAACAACCTCGGAGGTTAATTAACCTCCGAGGTCACATTTATTTAATTGTTACCTCTTTTTGTCCAGTCAAATAGCAGGAAAATGTCTCCGCAAAAAGCATGCATACACAACTATCAGCGATCAAATTCTGAGGATTTTTCTAGGGCTCGGAGATTATTTTATCCAATATACTCCACCTTATTATCAACTATCTTAATCCAATCACACTTTCCTTCTAATATACCTTGCATAGAACCAACTATAACATAATCTTGCCATTTTCCATCGTTATCTATCCCTTTCAAATTTGCCTTAACCTTTAATTCCTTTTTAATTTCCATCAAAATACTTTCTGCCATAGTATAAAAAACATAAAAGTAATCATCCTCATTTTTCGGCCCATTAAAAGTATTAAATAAAAACATAAACTTGTCATTAACCTTATCCTTTCGTACTATAATTGTATAAAATCTTAAATCTATCATATTATTTAACTATATACTTATTAATTTCACTAACAATATTCTGATCGCGAACTATAATATCTTGAGAATATGGTAAATTTGGATCACTTACATTATTTATTATAATAGAACCATTATGGTGCTCACCTGCTCCAGCAAAATGAGACAAATGCGACAGTATAAAAAGGGTTTAGAAAGTGTCGCATTTTGTTTATTTATTAATGAAATGAACTAAATTGACGGATTGGGTGATTTATACCCTGATATTATTATTTCCGTGATAATTCAGCAGCTCTGTTTTCTGCGTCTTGTATAGCTGATTTAACTTCTTTCTCTATGATCTTATCAATACGCTCTAGTGAATTAAGATTTCTGGAAAATTCTTTCTGTTTAACTTTACTACGAAAATATCTAAAATTAATTCCTTCACATTTCCATAAAAACCATTTTCCACTCCTTTTACGCAAATGGTCATTATATATCTTGACTTGCGTCATGATTTCTATACCGTGTTTTATAAATTTATTTATAAATTCATCTATGGAATTAGCAAATCCCTGCAGATTATAGGCATAGTCTTCTCTCTGTTGATCCGAATTTAGATTTTGATTTTGCCTTATCAAAGCTATATGTAGTTCGTTCTTTCTTAGTAAATCTGCAAAATCATTTTTAAGACCCGCTACGGCCTCATTTGTCTCTTTAATGCCAGAATCTGTCCATAAAAGTTTATTATGTAAGTAATAACTTTTTATCTTAAAATTTGGTGCTTCTATGTCACGATAGACATCTCTTATAGCTGGATAATTTGTGGTCTCAAGAGAAAAATGGTGCTTATCTGTTATGGCTCTTATTTGATTAACCAGAATTCTTAATCTAGAAACAAAATCTTGTAGTTTTTGGCGTGTTTTATATGTATCATCTAAACTTCGTGTTATACTAATTTCTATTCGCCGTAGATGCTCCTTACGCTCTTCTTTCTTACTCATTACGCCCTTAAGCCAAGCACCGAGCCCCAAAAGAAAGGGACCAAGTGCAGCTCCAATAAGAGTTTGCCATTTTAATAAAAATTCTGTCATAAGTGTAATTTCACCGGTGGCTTAAAAAATCACCAGTGAAATAAATTATATTAAATCTTTAAAACTCTGATATAGTTTCAAAATCTCTGGTAGCTCATCAGATATATAGCTATCTAATTCTACTGGATTATCCATTTTTGGATTTATAATTTCATCCATCTTACTATTTATTAAATCTGCAGTTTGATTATATAACTCATCATTGCTAGACCAAAAATCCTTTTCAACTTTTAATAAAGTTGATAGTAGACGAAATCCGGTGTCTTCAGTCTCAATGAGTATATTCTCATTTAATTTGCTTAAAGATAACGGTACCACAAAACCTAAACTAATCTGCTGCCTTAACAATAATGCCAAATCATCCACACTTAAATCTTTTAACCTCTTTTTCCTAATATCTTCTACCTTTTTAACAAGAGAATCATTGGGATCACTAGCGTCCATAGAGCCATCTAGCTCATTTAGTGACTTTTCTAAATTTTCTATCATACTAATGTGATTTTAATATATTATCTATTCTGTCTATGTGACTTTTAGCTGTATCAATAGCTTTGTTAACGCTGTCGACTGTTTTCTTATCTAAATTATAATTATCTAAATATCTTGTAAGCTTTGATACATTATTTTGCAAACCTTTATAGGCGGACATAACTTCATCATAATGGTCAAAATTCCTGCCTAAATTATTGCTCCAAACTGGTGCCTTACTCAGATCTCTTATAAAGCCTGCATAATCCATTTTAGTAAGATGATCTGACACTGTATTACCAATTTTATTTACAGCGTTATCAATTGATTTGCCAATTGTTTTATCGACCGTTTTTAATACATCAACACCTTCATCAATGTGCCCATACCCACCACCAGGTAATGCCAACCCTACTAGTAGGAATCCACCAGATGATGTCTTTTCTTTTGAACTAGTATCCTCACCAAACCACGCATTACCAGCATCATAAGCATCCCACGCACTAAAACCTACTTCAGCAGCAATCCAAGCAACGGCGACTACAGCCAAAAATGCAAACTCACCAGTATCATCCTTCATTATCACTGGATTATTCAACGCATATGCATAGCTATTAAGGTTCTGCGGATTAGCCAACAATCTCTCTAGATCACCTCTGGTAATCTCTTTCAACTTCTGACCATCGTGAAGTATAAGAGTAGCCGGATCCACCGTCGTAAATCGTCCAGTCTGGTTATCCATATACCTCGCCCCAAAGTATTGCAAGGCATTTTCTTCATCAATTTCCTTGCCGGTAAATTTGAAGTTGTTTTCTGAAGAACCTGTTTCATAGTTTATTTTACCATAAGGCTCATAATCACTCAATTCAAGGGTATTGCCCGAATTGTCAGTAATAATATTATTGGAGCTTAGATGATCAGATATATAATAATATGGATTATCATTATTTTTTAAACTAGCCACTCTGGTACTACCTAGGAATAGGTGGCTTTTTTCATTATCAGACAAGTCTTTTTCAAAATACTTATCTACATACTTATCTTCTTTGACACGTCTGAGTTCATAAGTACCTCCACTAGTGTCCATAGATAAAGACATCATTCCCACAATTGGTGGATCTTCCAAATCTGGAGGAATAAATACATAATCTTCAGTGTATTTCAAGAAGCGCTGATTGTTGTGGTCATATTGATAATAGCTATTTTTGGTGGTAGCAATGTCATAGCTGTTTTTGAGTCTATTTCTCCAGTCCCAAGAAAATTTGCTAATACCACCATTTAAATACATATTACCAGCGTCGTCATAACTAAAATTGCGACTACCATAGCTGGACAACTGGTGTGGATTGTCAAAGGCATAATTCATTGTACCTAGTTCTGAGTTGTAGGTCATATTGCCTACCTGATCATACTGATACTCTCGTGAATAATTGTCAGCCGGATGAGTGACATAGCTGACTGTACTCGATGCCAGTCTGTAGAAGTCATCGTATTCATAATCCACGCTCTTGGCCAAGTCAGTGTCAGAGCTGTCAGTGATATTTGTGATATTACCGATATTGTCATAAGTATATGATATGTCTTGCAAAGTTGTAGCACCTTGAGTGCTAATCAAATCAGTTAAACGGAAATTTTGCTGAGGATCATAAGTATAATCACTAACTACGCCATTGGCGCGCTCCAGATGAGTCATCTGGCCATTTTGGTTGTAAACAATATTATTTACTATACTCATTGGACCCTGACCTTTATCAAGAGACACACCATTTACTTGGCCAATGGAATCAAAACTATAAGCTACTTTCCAAGCATTTGGATATTGTATTTCTTTGATGTCACCATTTAAATTGTAGTCATATTTCATGACAAAGACTTCATTTTCAATAGTTGTGGTAGCTGTGGTAAGTCGTCCTAGTATATCATAGTCATAGGCCTTGGAATTACCTCCACCATAATCTACAAAAGACAGCTGACCAATGTCACCATTTTGATCGTAGGCATAACTAATAACTGGACTATTATCTAATTTTTCATACAACACTCTATTTAAACTATCATACTCATAGGAAATAGCGTCTCCCTTGAAGCTAGTCTCAGTCAGCACATTGCCATTTTTGTCATGAGTGTACTGTATTTTCTCAGGATCGGCTACTGATGATAAATGCACCATATCCTGCCAGTCTAGATTGTCTAAGGCGTCGTAGTGGAAATTTCTAATATTACCCTGACTGTCAGTGATTTTTTCCAATTTGTTGGTCAAAGTATAGTCATAACTAGTGGTATATATATTAGAATCATTATGCTCTTTGACTTCCACCAAATTGCCGTAGGCGTCTTTGGTTAGCTCTTTGATATTGCCGTTTGGATCAGTGATAGTAGTCTTGAAGCCATCATATTCATAACTGGTCACGCCAGTTGGAGTAGCTTCTGACAATACTCTATCTAAGGCATCATAGGTATAGGTCTTGGCTGGTTGACTAAGATTTGCTGTTGTATATTCCAAAGTAGAAGTAATATATGGCAATGACTGCCTATCTACTCTACCCTGAGAATCATAGCTGATATCTACTGTAGCATACTGATTGGCAGTAGCAGTTTGAGATTTCTTTTGCACTACTCTATATAGGCCATCGTAGTATTCACGAGAAATGATGTAGCTAGTGGCATCAAAATAGTCTTTGGTTTCTTTGTAGCCTATCTCAGTATTTACACCATAATAAACCTTAATTTTTATATCATCTAAAAACCAAGTAGTATCCCCACCATCAAGCCGAGAACCAGAATAATTTACTGAAAAATTATCATTAATAAAATCAGAGCTTACGGGGTTTAATGCCCAAATATCATCGGAACCTCCCACTGTATCTACATGATCAATAGTAGAAACTGATAAAAATCGGGGATCTGACCAAACCCCATTACTAGCAGAATAGTACCTTATAGATTCATCAACATCGGTAGTATTATCTACTAAATGTTCACTCATTACTTCAAAGCCAATTATTTCAGAGGCAGCTGGAAGATTTATATTAAATCCTTCGTATGATTGAAATCTTGATGAACCACCATTACCAAAATCTCTGGCTGTAGTATAAATATCGTCACTAGCATAAGCATTACTTGGATTATAAAATTGATTATAGTATTTTCCGGTTTGTGTTGGAGACAACCAGCCTGTATCGTCACTATATCTAAAAAATACAAAAGGATCTTGGTATTCAATTTCTTGTTTAATAAATGTTGTAGTGGGATTATCTGGGTCCGAAATTTTTACCTCTACCAGCCGACCAAAAGCGTCAAAACTATTAATCGTCAGCATTCCATTAGGTGCAGTGGAGGTGGCAAGTTGCCCATTAAGCAAATTGTATTCCGTATAGGTAGTTTGATTAAAGACGTTGGTAATTTCTGATGGGTAAAGATTTAAGCTATCATAAACAATAGCAGTAGAATCACCCTCTGGACTAATTTCTTCAGACACCAAGCCATAACTGTTAAAATTTCTATTTATTTCTACGCCTTGTTCTATATAGTCCTCTTTAGTCAAATTGACTTTTTCTATTTGACCTAATGGTAAATTATCATAGTATAGATTTTGTTCCTTACTATCAGAAGTGTTCGATATAATTTTAGTTTTTGGAGCTGCTAAAATATGTTTGGTTGTATTTTGGGCGTAATCATAATTTGTGTCTTTTTCATCGCCAATTACTTGATCCAAAATTTCACCAGTTGCAGTATCTACCTGCACTTGACCCAAACTATGCTCAGTAAGTAAATTTCCCGTGCTAAAATCATATTCATTTTGCACAGCTGTTGATTGAATGCTTTGCGTAAAATCAGTAGACGCCTTCTGAGAATTATATACAAATTTATTATTATGCCCTAAGTCGGTTTCTTCCCATTTGTAAATATTCTGATTCAATAATCCATTGGTATTATTATCATATATTTCTTGGCGATATGGCTTACCAATCTTATAGTAGCTATCTTGATATTCTCCTTGACTAGAATCACTAACATTACCTTGGTGATAGTAAGTGGTGGTTTTCTGATTACCAATTGTTTTTTCTACTTCTGCAAAGCCAGCAAACTTTTTATCATATGGATCAGCATAATAGTAGTCTCCCCCACTATAGCTATAGGTAGTAGTGGCAATACCTCCCAAACCATCGTCTATAACAATATTTTTGACTGTCTCTATATTAAATGGTAAGTCGGGATTAGGTAGATTGTCTGGGCTGTCTATATATTGAGTAGCTGACTGATATTCCAAATTAATTTGACTGCCACGAGAATTATTAACTGTTTCTAAATTTTCTTTATTTGCTAAACTTACATGAACATATCTGGGATAAGCCTCTTTAGCTCTTATAAAATCATCTTGCCCGTCACCATTGATATCAAAAAGTCTAACCCCTTGGTCTATCATAAATGACCCTCCTAAAAAATGACTCAATATGTAATAATTATTATTTAAATGCCAACCTTGACCCGTATTAATATAAACCTCGGAAGTATCAGGATATATATCACGAAGAATGTCAATCAAACCATCCCCATTGATATCTGATAATCTAGTACCATAATCTGTATACCAACTACCATCAAAATTTACAAAATAAGTGGGCAGACTATAATTTAAATTCAGTTCCCAACCATGCCCATTATTAATATAAACTTCATTATGTTGATTTCCACCTCCTGCACCATAAGCATTCACTCCTCTGACAATGTCTATCAAACCATCACTATTAACATCCATAAAACGAGTGCCCGCGTCCTGATCCGAATCTACAAAATAAGTAGGTAAAGTATAATTTGTTTCCAAATCCCAACCATGTCCATTATTAATATAAATTTTGTTTGTTTCTATATTTGAACCCAATACCACATCAACCAAACCGTCACCATTGATATCGGCCATACGCGTACCCAAATCAAAACTTCTTATACCCGCACCCGAATCATCATGCCTGACAAAATTCAAAGGAAAAATCCAAGAAGGATCCAAAACCCAGTTTGTACCATTATTGATATAGACCGCTCTGATTTCTCTAACTTCGTCCTGAAGATATACAGCTTTTATCAAGTCCACTAAATTATCCCCATTCACATCGGCCAATCTCAAACCATCATCAAAATTGTCCCCCGAAATAAAAGAATCTGGCAATGAATAAGTGGTACTAGTACTCCAATCGGGGTAATGATTAATATAAATTTCTTTTATATCTCTATAACCTTTGACTATATCGGTCAATCCATCGCCATTGATATCAGCCATGCGTACGCCCAGATCAAAAGACTGATAGCCATTGTCACTAATAAAACCAACTGGAAAATTCCAATCTATTCCACCTTGCCAACTTTCTAAATCCTGGCTATAACTCATATCATCACTGGGTAATGTTATCACTTGTCCACTTGTTTCATCTCTACCACTTTCCACAATGTTGTCCAAAATTGATAAAGACCCATTTTCCCCAACTGTATAATTAAAATTATATTTTTTGACCCAAGAGCCATTCACTTTTATTTGTATTTCAGAAATACGATAATTATTCTTGACCAAAAACCTACTATCATAAGATTCCAAATCATCTAGACGAGACTCTCTGATAAAATCTATTTCGAAAATCCCATCGGTGCTACCGTGCCCTGTATAAAATATCTTGGCTGGATAAATCTGCCCCTGATCCTTATAATATTCATAGCGAATATAATTGTCATTTGTATCTCTTACCTCTTCTAGCATCCATTTATATATCATACTCGGTCCTTCAGGGTTATCCTGACGACTAGATAAGCTGGATCCAAATTTATAAACTATCCCCTGTTTATCGGTCGCTGTCCAAGCATTAGTAATACTAGAAAATTCATATTGTAAATAGTCGCCGTTTTCAACCCGAGCGCCATAATTACCATACGGAGTGACAGCGCCCACCGGCACCAACTCACCACTCATAGATGAGATATAATCGTAATTACTATACATATAATAAACGCCCCGTTTAGTGCTTACCTCTATACTGGGAATGTTTACCGACCATCCTAAACCAAATAAATTATGTGTCTCTTTATCTTGGCTATTATAAGTTAAACTGATATCTGTCTGAAAATTATTACGGCCTGAAGGAATTTGAATAGGATAATTATAAATTAAAGCACCTGTATTATTATCAACATCTATATTTAATTTCTTATTAGCCAGTTTTTTCTCATCTTTATCCAAATAAGTTATATCGGCTGGCGGATCTTCTAAAAGTGTTTCCAGTCGCTCTTCTGGTGACAAAACCGGCTCATCAATAATTGGCTCAATATCTACAGGCTTATCATTAATAGGATATTCCTCTACTGGCAAAGGCAAAATCTCCACCACAGGAATACCTGTTTCTTTTGAATCTTCTACTGGCACTACTTCCACTGGAGTGAGTATTTCTCTAGCCTGTGCCAAACTTGGCGCTACACTAGAAAAAACCAGACTAAACATCAAAAATAATATTACTAGTCTGGATTTATTAATTTTTCTCATGCTTGTCATATGCTTTGTGATTAATTTATGAAAATATATTTAACGGGGTAAAATTATCTTATTATTTCTTCTAATTTTTCTTGAGAATCAATGTAGGGCAATGTTATAATCTTTGTCATACAATTATTAAATTTTTTATAAAAAAGACCATAATAATTTTCACCATATTCATTATATACTAGCGGCTCCTTTTCTGCTTTTAATAATTCTTCTTGGTCAACGACCAAAGAGCATAGATCACTCTCGTCATAAATACTTATGTCAGGATAATATACAATTTGTTTATCTAGACCTGAATCATATTCCTCCATGATCCTATCTATAGGATAACAATCCACTCTTTTATCATAAACCACTTCGCTGCATTCCCAATCATTTTTATAAAAAAAGATTAATTTTTCATTTTGAGAAACAAATTTTTTATACCCTTCAGGAGATTCTTGATTTTCTGACTGAAAATTTATGACATTTATGTTATTAGAACCAATGGGCTTTTTATTATTTTTATAAAAATTTAAATAAAAATAAATTATAGCTGCCAATACGATAATTATAATTAATATTGTTTTTTTACTATTCATAAATATAATTTCCCGGAGCGGGAGTATATAATATATTACTATATGGAATACTAGTCTGCTGACTATAGCGTGCCCATCCTTGAACTTTTAATCCACCTCTATCATTTACTGTATATTCTGGCTGACCACTATCATTGTATGAACGAACAAATGATTGACTATATAGTCCCTGTTTACCGCTATAATTCTGCTCTAATGTATAAACATAACCTATATTAGAATTTCCATCAAAACTTACTTCCGCAATTATACCTACGTGTCCATAATCGCCACCTGACCAAGTCAAAATATCATTTTCTTGAGGCATTATACTGCTATTATTTTTATAAACAGTATATTGTCCGTCGTGACTCTTATTAAAATCATTAAAACTTGATTGTTTACTATAAAAATTGGCGTTACCTATGCTGCCTAATTCAACTTTATATTGGTCATTCACAAATTTTTTAACCCAATCGACACATTGATAATCATGCCAACCTTGTCCCGAATACTCGCCAGCACTTACCAATTCCATACCTCTATATTTACCATAATCCTGCCTGTATTCATAAAACCCGCTACTACTATAATATGGCTGAAACTCAGACACTTTTTCCCCTGTCTTATCCACTAAGCTAATTGGATTATTACGACTGTAGCTATAGCTATTGAGCTGTTGCGGATCAGACAAAAATTGATTTATCTCAGATATAAGCAAAGGATCAATACTAGCAAATCTGCCAACATCACTATCATAATATCTCTGACCAAAATATTGCAAGCCCGTTTCTGTATCAAACTCCTTACCAGTGAATTTATAATCATTATTTATTGATGATTCACTGTGTATAACACTGCCATAATCATCATAATCATTTGTCTCTACTATTTGACCCGTCGGGTTGGTAATAATGGTATGTGAGCTCAAATGGTTGTCCAAATTGAAATAATTATCATCATTATCTATAGTAGCAATTTTTTGATCTCCTAAATAAACATACAATTTAAATTGGCCATTTTGATTAACCTCAAAATACTGATCTACATATTTTGTTTTATCAGTTATTTGTTTGACTGCGTCCCCGACAGCCAAGATCTGCCGGGGAACAATCATTATCAAAGTGCAAAACATAAAAATTATGCTCCCAAAATCGCTTTTTTTCATTCCTTTGCAAACTAATTATTAGCTTGCCTGTTTTTATTTTACCAATATACTGCGTACTGCTCTTCTCTGGTGATTACATTCTTTATTCCTGAAAATACCCACCAGGGAACAGCCAATATCAAACACCCAAACAATATCAGAATAATAATAAACAACCATGCAATCTGATAAATTAAATTGTGTTTTTTATTTTTCATATATATCTATTCTATACCTTTTGATTCTGATACATAATCTCTATACGGAAGATCGGCTTTTTCTAAACCAACTTCTCTAAAATTATCAATAAATTGATTCAGCTTATTTTTTATTACATTTTGATCTGATATATCTTTATTTTGAGTTATAATCTCAAACTCCACAAAATTACCGACTCCCTCTACATTATCAAACATAACATTCTTGGTATAATGCCCATCAACTTGAGTATACACCTCTCTTTTTTTAATAACCGTGACATATTTATAAAAACCCAGTGATTCTAAAAATCTTATTTTCTCTTTATATTCGGATTGGTCCATTTGTATATTATATTCGTTTTTAATAAAAAGATTAGAATCTGACTCCGATTTACCCTTATACGTGAATTCCTTCTTTCCATTTTTATCACGGAACCTCAAACATACTCTATCTCTTATAAAAGTTTTTTCTTTGTCGGTAAAATAATCATCTATTTCTTTGATTAAGTCTTTTTTTCGAAAATTATACTTCTGGCACAAAGATTTCAATTTATCAATATCTTTACATCTAAATTTTGCTTCTGCTTCTAATATATTACTTTTATTAGGCATTTCTTTTGGATCATTTTTTATATTTCTAAATCCTCCCAATCAATGTATTCACCTTCTTTTATATGATATTTACTCAATGAAAACCCCGGTTTAGTTATATCAAAGGCCACAAACTTTCCCTGATCTAATAAATATACTTCATTCCAAGCATGTCTCATATTTGGATTATCTTTTATATATTTTCCATCGATTAGCTTGTTTGGCACACCTAAAGTTCGAAGGATAGAAGCAACCAATGTTGCTAAAGAACCACAAGAATATTGTCTTTTACTATATAAATCTTTAGCCGAAATAAATCGGGATTTTGCAAGATCATTCACTATTTCAACCTTGTGTAATCTTGGATCAAACTCTTGTCTAATAAGTTTAAAAATTTTATGAACAGTGTCTTTGTCTACTTTATCTAAATTTAAAGTTTTAATTTTACCTAAAAGCTCCTCCGAGCAATTAGCTGTGTATTTGCCAAATTTTAAATATTTTTTATTTTCTTCGGTCATATCTAAAATTATAATTTCTTTTCCATGTTTATCACTTTACCAGTTTCCTTAAATCCAAACTTTTTATATATATGAACTGCTGGATTATTATCTTGGAAAACTCCTAATCTTATCTTTTTGGCTCCCAATTTTTTGGCTTCATTTTCTATAATCTCCATTATCTGTTGGCCATAGCCCATACCCTGGTAAACCTTATCAACTATCATACCAAAATTTACTCTGCCCAAATCATCGGACTGGACTAAGTTGAACCAGGCAATTTTTTTACCATCTACAGTAGCAATAAAATTATGTCTATATTCTGACTGACCTGACTTCATCAAATGTTTATAGTCTACCTTTTTGGTCAACATATATTCCGTATGGTCTGGACTAAAAAGTGAAGCTATAAATTTGAAATCACCTTCTGTTTTTGCTTGATAGTAATTCATATTATATGATATTATTTATATATAAATTAACTCAATATTATGAATAAGAAACTAAGTAAAAATATTAAATTAGTTTTGGATATACTGTCAGATGAAGTAAAAGGTGATGTAAAATCTTCTTTGAAAAAAATGCATCGCGACTATACTATGACCTGGGTCTACCAAAATAGAAAAGGTGTGTTGTTTCCCAGATCGGAGAAAATATCCCCCAAAGACCTATCAGAAGTATATGTGATAAAAGATCGACATTATGATATAAAAAACATCGCGGAAGGAAAAAATCTAGTAATAGTAGAGATGATAGAAAGCTATACTGATCCAAAAACCAAGAAAAAATTTCGCACTCCTTTAGTAATAGTACTAGAGTTTAAAGATGGTAAGATAAAAACTGGTAGACACTACTGTGACCCAAAACTCTCATATCTATATCTTAGTAAAGAACAAGTAAATAAGGCTTTTAAAAAATAATTTCTCCTCGGTGGTTTTTATACTATTTATTAAAGATCAATTTCTAAACCGTCGTATGAAATAAAATGGTTTTCTGACAATTTTTCTTGCATTTCCTGATGGTTCAAACTGGTCAAATGGGAAATACTATGAAAATAAACTTGTTTTGCCTGAATTTTATCAACTAACTGCAATATATCTACATTATGCAAATGATTTAGTTTTATTCCTCTGAACTTATCAGTAAAAAGATAAGTGCCGTCTGCAATCAACACATCAGCTCCTTTGATTTTATCCAAAACTTTCTGCGGTACTTTATAATAATCTGATAAATAAACTACTTTTTTTCCTTCATGCCCCAGCATATATCCAAAAGTGTTATTAATATCATTTTCTGAAAATTCTTCATCTATTGTAAATGCATGATATAAAGGCAATGGTGTTATATCTACCCCGAAAATATTAAATTTTTTATAGGGCTCTAACAACTGAAAATCAAATGGCAAATAACTAAATTCTTTATCTATTTTATCTTTTGTGGCAACAGATCCGTATAACAATGGCCTAGTCTCCAATCCCTTTGACCAAGTCAAAAGTTCATGCAAACCATACATGTGATCAAAATGCCAATGACTTACTAAAAAATTATTAACGTTTGGTAAAGAAAACCTGGTGGATTGCAGCCTTATATCAGGGCTTATTTCCATCAAGAAAGTCCCCTGTTTGGTCTCAACCATAAATTGTGGACGAGTACGAGCGTCTTTAGTATATAAATTTTTGGATGCCTTCTGACAAATATCGCAGTTACAAAACGATGCTGGAATACCTTGCCAAGCTCCTGATCCTAATATCTTTATTTTCATACATTTATTATAATAATTTATCAAACAACTAACAATATTGGATGCCCCTGCACCTTGTGGCACAGGGGCTATAAACAGAGAATATATTCGATTGACTTTCCTCCAGAGCCTCTTTTTACAGGATCGTCGTAGATACGACTTACAACAAAACCTGAATCGGCAGCCATCCTCTTGATGGCTTCATTATCAGGCGTACTGTCCATCCTCACGACTTTGGGCTTATACCGATCACGAGCTAACTTGACCCCTTGTCGGAAGATAAGCATCCCCAAACCAATCCCCCGATAACTAGGGTCAACAACTGTGGTGGAAAACTCCAAAATATCCTCCTTTTCGTCAACAATTCCTTTGCAGCCACGGCAGCCAACTATTTTGTTTCCATGTATAGCCAGCAACCAAAAACCTTGCTTTTGTATTTTTACCACCCTTTCTCTAATGCTAATGTCCCTACTAGACAATGGTAGGACAAAAGAACGGTCTATGTCCTCCCGACTCAAAAACTCACACAACTCGACGATTCTACTGTCTTCAGCTACTACTAGCTGAATATAGTCTATCAGAGACATAGCCTCCTCCATCCTTGCAGACCAACTTACGAATGTAATCTGGTGGTCTTTCGACTACCAAATACTCCTGCCCTCCAAAAGATCCTCTCCGAGCTGATAGCTCTATTAGGTCACCAGATGCAAAGGCTCCATTATACAAATAAAGCCAAGTGAGTATCTGGTACGTCTGCCCATCGCTTTCGAATGGAATGACATAAGGAGAGTAATAGGAGCCTTTCCCATCTATTACCCTACCTCGCAAAACAAGACGATCTCGGCAATTGTCAGTATCGCAAAGGTGGTCAGCGCGTACAGCCATATCAACAAAATTAACTGATATGTGCAGACCGCAAAACCATAGATACTTCCACTTATTGCCAAAAATCAAATCTATGTCCTGCTTAGACAGCACCTCAAAGACATGATACTTTCGATAAGCGTGTTGCATATCGAAAGTCAACATCCTAGGGACATCAACTACCCTCTGTTTAACTGACCATAATTGATTGGTATACAAAACCCAATCAAAGTCAGAGTCAGAGAGCCGACAGCCCGATGCACTACTACCAGTCAAACCGTGAAAATTGTAATCTAGACCCAGATAGTCCATGAACAAACGCGTCCTAATTTTATCCTGAAAGGACAAAGAGTCAAAAGCTCTCCTTGCAGAATACACTCTGACGATGCTGTTCCTGTCTACCAAAAACTGCTGCTGACCAGGTAAATCTAATATCTTCCTGACGTAGGGAATCTTATATCCCAACTCATAAGTTGCTTTCTTATATACACGGCCGTCTATAAGCCTATTCCCCATAGAAGAGGGAAACAAGCTCAAAGTAGCACGGCAATATTCTCCATCAAAGTTACCATTTATTGTGAGTATTTCGCCCGACCTGACCATAATCAAATCGTAGCAACACAAAGTTTGCTGAGTCATGATTTCCTCCTTTCTCTTAGGAAGTCAATTACCTTTCTCTCTTTATTTTAAAGAGCTATGTTTAGAGCCGTCGCTATATTTATAGCCGTCTCTAGCTTCTACTCTAAATATATAACAACAAAAAAAGACTGTCAAGTAAAAAAACAACCTCGGAGGTTGATTAACCTCGGAGGTTGTATTTATTTTGCCAGTTTCTTTGAAACCTGCTTTTTTATATATTTAATAATTTTTCTTTATCAAACCTGATAATAGCTAAATCTACTAAACGACGAATAAGCTCTGCTGATCCTATTCCGCTTGCTTCCCATAACTTTGGATACATACTAATTTTTGTAAACCCAGGAATAGTATTTATCTCATTTACAATTAACTTGTTTTCTTTTGTGAGAAAAAAATCTACCCTTCCCATTCCATAACAATTCAAAACTTTAAAAGTCTTAATTGCTAAATTCTGAATTTCTTCTGATAAATCTTTATTTAATTTAGCGGGAATTTCAATGATCGTGGTGCTACTATCATTATATTTCTCATCATAAGAATAAAATTTATTATTAACTAACTTAATTTCTCCTGGTAAAGATGCTTCAGCTATAATGTCATCCCCCAAAACGGAGCACTCTAATTCACGACCATTTATAAACTCTTCTATTATTATTTTATTATCATAGTTAAATGCTGCATCAAGAGCACTACTAAGTTGAGATTCGTTATCGACCATACTTATGCCCACAGATGATCCCATGTTAGCAGGTTTTACAAAGAATGGAGTTTTTAAAACATCATTAATTTCATTATAATTAATATCTGATTTTTGGGGTTTATTAAAATATAAAAAATTGCCTACCGGAATATTAGAATCTCTTAATACCTTCTTCATAATTACCTTATCCATGCCTATAGATGAACCTAAAACATCCGCTCCAACAAAAGGTATACCCAATATCTTTAACAAACCTTGGACTACACCGTCCTCTCCCATAGGGCCATGCAAAACTGGGAAAGCAATATCTATTTTAATTTTAAATAATTTATTAGAATTTGCCCCTTCAAAAACTAGAAATTCTCCCTTGCCCTGAGGTATAGGTATAATTTTTCTCATGTCGCTTAATTTGATATGGCCATTTGAAATACCATCAAAACTTTCATTATCTACTAATCTCCAATATCCTTCTTTATCAATAACTATCAAAATAATTTCAAAATTATTTTGTAATAAAGCTTTTCTTACAAAACCAGCCGACATGATTGATATATCATGTTCTGCTGATTGACCTCCAAAAATTAAACCAATAATATTATTATTCATTTTAATTATATTTCTTTTAAATATATTTTTATTTCCTGCCCTTCCAATCACTATTTACAATCCACTTCATACTAGTAAGCGCCTTGAGACCCATAGGACCTCTGGCGTGCAATTTTTGAGTAGAAATACCTACTTCAGCACCCAGACCAAATTCAAAACCATCTGTAAAACGAGTGGAAGTATTAACATAGACTGCTGCGGCATCAATTGTCCTCAAAAAAATTTGTCCCAGTTTGGCATTTTTGGTCAAAATTGCTTCTGAATGTCCCGAACTATACTCTTGTATAAAATCCATAGCTTGTTTAGCATTATTGACTGTTTTGATAGACATCTCCAAACCCAAAAATTCTTTGCTAAAATCTGACAATTTAGCTTTTTTTAATAAACTGTTGGGATAATATTTTTTTAATATATAATAGCTGACCGAATCGGCGCGCAGTAACACACTGTGCTTTGACAGCTCCTCTGACAATAACGCCAAAAACTTTTTGGCAATCTGACTGTCTAGTACCAAAGTATCCAAAGCATTACAGACACTTGGCCGCTGGGTCTTGGCATTCACCACAATCCTTACGGCTTTTTTCAAATCAGCACTTTTTTCTACATAAGTATGGCAAACTCCTGCTCCGGTCTCAATCACAGGCACCGAGGCATTGTCTCTGACAAAATCAATCAGTCTCCTGCCTCCACGAGGGACTATAACATCTATATATTTATTCATCCTTATCATATCAGCCACCAAACTACGCTGATTTGTGCCGATAAGCTGAACAGTATATTTAGAAAATCCATTTTTGACCAAGGCTTTTTGGATAATCTTTACCAAAATCTGATTACTATTTATAGCTTCTTTACCACCCTTGAGTACAATAGCATTACCCGATTTGAGCCCCAAACTAGAAATCTCTATAGTCACATTTGGTCTAGCTTCATAAATAACTCCCAATACACCCAAAGGCACTCTCATACGGGACACTACTATACCGCTAGGACGACGTTTTTCATCTGATATTTCTCCTATTGGATCAGGCAATTTGGCTACAGCCAACAAACTACGTCTAATTTCATCCAGACGCTAATCATTGAGCATTAGACGATCAAAAAATGGATGATCTTTAACATAATTTGATAGATCTTTTTTGTTGGCATCAAGAATTTGCTTTTTATAAAAGGCTATCATAGATGCCAGAGTAGTCAGCAACGCATTTTTTTGCTGACTACTTGCAGTAGCAAATTCCCGAGAAGCATCCTTAGCTCTCTTTCCAATAATGATAATATCTTTATTCATCCCGTTAGAAATTATAGTTAAATTATATATTAATTATTTACTATTATATCCTGTCAGAATTTTGTGAATTTCTAACGGGATTCATATTTCTTGGAAATTACTTTTGCCCTTTGATGAGCTGCTTTTAGAGCTCGACGCCACATAGATAAAAAATCTGTACTTATTTCTCTAATAGCTGCTTCGGTAGTGCCGCCTTTGGAAGTGACTGCTTGACGCAACTTTTTATTATCTCTCTTATCTACCTGTGCTAGCTTGGCTGCCCCAATGAAAGTATCTTTGGCTAACATAGCTGCCTGTCTTTTGTTGAAACCAAAATCTAAAGCAACACTTTCTAAGGCCTCGGCTGTAAAAAAGAAATAAGCTGGCCCGGAACCACTAATGGCTGTCACCTTGTCTATCATATCTTCTTTTTTTACTTCTAGAACTGCCCCGAAAACAGACAATAGACTATTGGTAGTACTTTTGACACTTTTAACAAATGCCCTAGGAGTATACCAAGCCGTGACACTATGCCCGACCTGTAATGCCAAATTGGGCATGGCTCGCACTACTTTTTTATGCTTTATACTTTGACTAATATGTTTATAGGAAATACCGGCCATAATAGAAACTACTAATTGATTTGGTTTTAATCGTCCTTTTATTTGTTTTGCTATATCATTAAACTGTTGTGGCTTTATAGAAAAAATAATAATGTCAGCATTGTCTATAGCTTTATTAAGATCACCGACCATATCTATATCATACAGCCCCCTTACTTTTGCTCTATTTTTTGCTTTATCAAAACCAGCTAAATATTTTCGGGAGCTAAATCTGCAATCCAAAAGCTGACTGATTATCGCTTGTCCCATATTGCCGCAGCCGACTACTAAAATTTTTTTATTTTTTTTCATATTAGTCTAAAATTATCTGCATGTATTATTTCTTTATCCAAAGATCTGGGGTTGTCCAAGGCTGCTTTTAAGCTTTCTGAGTCATAATTTACTACCCCATATCCCACTATACGATCAGTATCATCTATTACTTCTATTATCTGCTTGGCTTCAAAAAATCCTTTAATTTTATGAATACCTACCATCAAAAGACTTTTTCTGTCAGTCAAAGCTTTGACTGCTCCGGCATCTACATAAACACCTGTGGAAGCATTCTTGGCACAAAGAATCCATCTAGACTTAGCTGTCAAAGTAGTTTTTTTTGGTACAAAATATGTACCTATTTTTTTACCCTGTACAATATCACTTATATTGGCCGGTCTCAGACCACTGGCAACCCAGGTGGCTACTCCCGCACTGGTTGCAATCCTGGCAGCATTGACTTTGGAAAACATGCCTCCTATACCGCCAGAAGAAGGCAGACCATCCGATATTACAGAAAAAATTTCTTTAGCATCCTCTACCTTGTCTATCAATCTGGCGTCTGAATTTTTATTTGGATTATCTGTCATCACACCTTCTTGATTTGTCAAAAAAATTAGTTTGCTAGCCCCTATGGCTATTGCTGTGGTAGCGGCCAAGACATCGTTGTCCCCAAATGATAATTCATTAATAGTTACTACATCATTTTCATTAATAACAGGGATGATTCCACTGTCTAATAATCCATGAAGAGTTTGTAAGGCATTATCATATCGGGCTCTATGACAAAAATCATCATGAGTCAGTAGTGCCTGGCCGATATTGAGCCCGTGCTCGGCAAAAAAATTCTCATACTTGTGCATCAACCGAGCCTGACCAACCGAAGCATAAACCTGCCTCTTTACAATCGTATTATCACCATTTGATAAATACAGTGCCTCCTTGCCAGCCGCTACTGCCCCTGAAGTTACCAAAACAACCTGGTAACCCTGTTCATGGAGTTTTGCCAGTTGTTTTACCAAATTAGCTATCAAATCATTATTTAGATTTGAGCCATTGGCGGTCAGGGTATTTGTACCAACTTTTACTACTATTATTTCTTTCATATTCACAAAAAACTCTTAGCCGCTGCCAAGAGTTATTACTTAATAAAATTTATACTTAATATATTCAAAACAACAACATCCCTTAGCGGGCGCTAAAATCTATTTCGCGAGGATGCGGGGCTTGGTTGTTGCTGAATAATTTTTTCATAACTATCAAAAATTATAAGGCATCCTCAAATTGTTGTCAAACTACAATATATAAAACTATATTATATATAAAGTGTGGAGGCAGACATATCAGCAAGATGCAAAATACGTCTGCCCCCTAGGAAAATCAGATGTACTGAGCCTCCTTTCTGGCGTAAAAATCACGATTGGCAGCGAAAGATGCGTGGGACAGAGTTGCCGAGGGCTGGAATTTACCCGGCAAAGCGATCTTTCCATCGTTGTAAAAATTGTTCTCTTTCTTCAAAAAATTTACTCCAAGCCTTGTCCTCTTTTTCCATAATATCTTTGAAATAAATATTATTTACTACTGTAAAAATCTCTTTAGCCTCTTCTATATCTTTATTTGGAAAATATTTATTTTTATAATCACTCTTTCTAAACATATAGTGATTGGCCTCGTGGCAAACAAGCATTATCATTACATTGATAGATGAGGCTGAAATAGATATTCCGTCCTCTATATCCATAGAATAAGGCGTGGAATTTATATATACTGTAAAATTTTCTGGAATTGATTTTTTAAATATTTTATATATACCAGCTACAAAATATTTATCAATTTCTTCTGTCCATTTATCATTAAACTGTTTGACAATCTCTTCGGTCACTGGGTAGCTGCCAGTTTTTTTGACTTCACCAAAAATACTATCATGAGCTGACAATCTATCATGACACTGCTGGTCAATTTCTTTGTTATATATAAATTTCATAAACTTTATTGTGGGGGCATGCTACAGACATACCCCCGTAAAATCACGAAGAGCTCTACGAGCTACATTCGCAATCGCCATCTCCGCAGTCGCCACAGATCATCTCTCCTGCCACAGCACCACGGATGCTGAAGCCACTGAGATCTTCTCCCGTCTCGATACGCTTGTCCAGCATATCATCGACGATCTGCCGAAGATCAGACTGGTTGTTGTTCATTTCTCCATCCTTTCAAAAGCTTGGGGTATTAATTCACTAGGAGAATACTGCAGGTGTTGTACCAAGCAGCCTCCACCACACCTTGTTCGCAAATCGCAAGACAAACATTTTTCGTGTGGAAAACCGCCTGTCTTACGATAAAACCTTGATATTTTACCTCCTTCCATAAAGGTATCAAATTCCGCAGCGGTAGTAAAATCCTCTCCAAGCTTCCCGAGCTTGTAGTCAAACAAATGATGACAAGGGATTAGACTACCATCTGGTTCAAAAATGATACCTGTATGCTTCTGAAGTTGACAGATTGTTGAGAGTTCATTCCTTGAGACTAGCAAGTCAATAAACTCCCGCGGCAACAAACACAGCGGCAACAAGAAAGAAAAGGTACAGCGTACTCCGCTTTTCCTGATCAGCTCGTAACTCTGCACTGTCCTTTCTGCCATCTCTACGGGGCTAGGAACCCCCTGTGCACTGATTCTACCGTCGACTACATAAGGTCGGCAATAGTTTATAGACATACTTTGAGCATTGGATGATTGCATCCAATCCAATATCATCGGCAACGAATCCATGACACTATCTGAAAACGTAACCGAAATATTGTACTGCATGCCCAAAGCATTCATATTAGCTACCGCCCGTTCTACCTTATCCAATCCTGGCACACCAGTGTTTTTTAGGTACTCCGCTTGATTTGCCCCTTTCAAAGAAAGAGCTACTACATCCAAACCACTCTCCTTGAGATTGAACAAATATGACATATTTGCCAATCTCAAACCATTACTTACCATCATTACTCGTGATGGCTTGAGGCGCTTGATGAAAGACGATAGATCTTTGTGTATGGTTGGCTCTCCACCAATAAGTGTAAAAACGTTTATTGGTTTATTAGCCACCACACTCAATATTGACTCCAGAACATCTAGAGTCATACTAGAAGAACTATCAATCTTTTCTTTAGCGTAGCACCAATGGCAACGCATGTTACAAGATCTGTTAACGGTAAGCCAGCAAAACATAATATGCTCCTTTCTAAGCACCAAGGTTTCTAGACCAAAAAGACAAAATTGTGAGAGGACATTTTCTAGAGCCGTCGCTATGTTTATAGCAATAGAAATAACTTGTCAATAGAAATAATAAAAAAACCGCCGCGGCTTTGCCGCGGCGGTAATAAAACTAATATTATTTACTCTTACTATCCTCTGCCTCTTTTTTATACTCCGGTACTTCATGTCCGTCATATATTGGTATTTCAAATTGAAATACTGAGCCTTTACCCTTGCCTTCACTCTCTACCCAGATATTACCGCCGTGTTCTTTGATAATCTTTTGAGCAATAAATAATCCTAAACCGGATCCGCCGGTGTGAATCTGGGCTACACCACTACCTCGGACAAACTTTCTAAACAAAGTCTTGGCCTCCATTGGATCTATACCAATACCAGTGTCTTTGACCAAAAACTTTAGATTGGCCTTGTCATATTCTACCATCACATCAATCTTGCCCTCTGGAGTATATTTGATAGCATTGTCTACCAAGTTGAGTACTACTTCGCGCAGCTTGTCGGCATCAGCCAATATAAGTGGCGGAGCTTTTTTGGCTTTTTTGTATTTGAGTTTTACGCCTTTTTGATTGGCCTGATTGACAAGTTCCATCATCACACTTTCTATCATATCATTTATCTGGATGGGTTTTTTCTCCAGCTTGAGACGTCCTGATTCAATGCGTGATACGTTCAAAAATATATTTATCAGCCTGGCCAGCCTGGCGGAACTCTCAAAAAGATTGGCTATCACAGCAGAGATGCTTGGTGGTATTTTACCAAAATCACCGTCTATCATCATAGACAAATACCCTTTGATAGCTGATATAGGAGTGCGTAGCTGATGAGAAGCAATGGACAAAAATTCACTTTTGGCTTTGTCCAGCTCGCGCAAACGGATATTAGCATCCTGCAAATCCATATTGGCTTTTTGAAGATTTTTGTACAATTTCAAGTTGCGAGATACTATACCTACTTGGTTGGTAAGTGCTGTCATAATTTCTATATCAAGAGCTGATATTTTATCCTGTTTGACTGGCAGATAAAATTGAATCACACCGATTATCTTGGCTTCAGAAAATATAGGCACACCAACCACTGTCTTGATACCCAAAATTTCTTGAATTTTGTCTATTGCCTCTTTTTCTACCGGCGGGGACAAAAAGTCTGACATCTTATCGGAAAAATTTATCTTTCCATTGAGAAATGTTTGGGCTGACAAATTATAATTATTTTCTAGGTTTGTTTCATATTCACGTGGCTCTTGAGCAAGCATCCGAAAAGCTTTTTGAGCATTTTCATTGGACGTAATAGCCCCTACACGCAAAACTTTTTTTTCGCTGTCTACAAAACTCAAAATACCGCCAACATAACCAAGCTCTTTGGCAATAGAATCGGCGATCATTTGATTGACTTTTTTAAGATCTAGAGTGCGACTAACCATATTAATAACTACTTGCATGGTAGTCAAAAATTTGTTTCTATCCTCCAACGCCAGATTGACCTGCTTGAGATCTTTGGTCCTATCCTCTACTTTTTGCTGCAATTCTCTATTGAACTGCTCCACTTCCTCATAAAGCTTGGACTTTTCTATGGCATTGGCCACCTGAGGAGTGAGTACTTTGAAAAAATTGACATCATCATCATTGTAAAGGTCACCCGATTGCTTGGCGCTGATAAGAAATATAGCAGTAATATTTTCTGACTCTACTATAGGGACCACTACTTCTATTTTTAAGTTTTCTGCTTCTTTTATAAAATCTTGAGTTTGTTGGCTGATTTCTCCTTCCTTACTACCGCGGATAATTTCCTCTATTATACACAACTCTTTATTATTATTAAGATAAGCAACAAAATTCTGCGAAACACTAATTCCTGGATTATTTTTTTCAGACAACACAGGCTTTACTGAATAAAAAATGCCATTTTCTGGAATTAATACAGCTATATTTTTTATTTTGAGCCTAATGGTCAAGAGTTTAGATAATTTTTGCAATAATTTTTGCAAGTCAATTTCTCTAGCCAATATAGTACTAGCCTGCTGCAAAGCATCCTGATAATCTATTTTGTCTTTATAAAATATTTTATCTGTCACTTTGGCCCAAGTGCGCTTAACTGGATCCAAAAATACAACCACTATAAATGAAGTAATAATATAGGTAATTATTTTGCTAGTTTTGGTATTGCCCCCAACAGCCTCACCTACTACCAATACCGATAGGGCAAAAAAAGCAGCTACAGCAGCTACTAAGACACCGTACAATATACTACGGGTAAGGATTAGACGGATATTCATTAAACGATACTTAATTATTGCATAAGTAATCGCTAAAGCATAAAATCCTACTAAATAATTACCTATGGGATATATATGTGAAAATTGTGGCAGGAAGTTGAAGGCTCCACCACCAAAACCAATAAAAGCCGAGTATAAGACATACTTTATTTGTTGCCTTTTAAGACCTAAAGACATTTTCCGATTGCTAATTAACAAAAATACAGAAAATATTGCTAATACCATAAAAAATACTGGAAATACAAAATATAATGGTCCTGGATTTATCCAATACTCAAAATTAAATACTGACTTTAAACCTGTCTTAAAATATGGGGTCAAGCTAAATAATGATAAAAATATTGCAAATATATAATTAAATCTAATGAATTTCTTGTATTTATTCCCCTCCTCTGTTAAATTTGCTACAAAATCTACAAAAAACACTGGCAAAAATATAGCACCTATATCTAGAATTATTTGTGACAAATAGGCATATTGATAATTTTTAAAAAATGTTACACCAAACAAACCCATGCTCCAAAATCCGATAGACACACTGGTTCTAGCCCATAAGATACTTGATCTATTCTTATTCTTGATAAAAACAAAACTAGCTAATACAAAGCTCCAAATACTAGTAACTAAACTTGAAAAAGCAAAAGCATTCATTATTTCTTATATTTTAATATTTCCCAGTTATTTTTTATTGCCTCTCTATATAAAATATTATCTGGATTAACAACATGCGGACTATCAATTAATCTCAAAATTGGTATATCTGAATAATGATCTGTATAAAAATGTGTTATTAATTTATCACTGTCGAACATTTTTATGTATTCTTTTATGGCATTTAGACGAAAATCTCCTTCTATTATATACCCTAAAATTTTTCCAGTATAAACCCCATTTAATATCTCTAGATTAGTGGCTACAACATAATTAACTTTTAAATACTCCGCTATTTTTTCTACTATTGGTTTTAAACTCATAGAAACAAATACAACATTGTGTCCATTCTTCAAATGATATTTAACATCTCTTAATGCCCCTAAAAAAATATGATTTTTTATTTTACTTTGGAAAAAATCATCAACAATGTTCCGTAGTTCTTGTTCGCTTAGACCATTCAATAAACCTACATAAAATTTTATAGCTCTGTTTGTATTTTTTATAACTTTTAATTTATATAATATAAACCAAATTGCTAAAAATAATAAATATTTTTTACTTATCTTACCTTTATTCATCAAAAATTGAATAAAATATTTCTGTGTATAACCATCCACTATTGTATTATCTATATCAAAAAATACTAAAATGTCCTTATTATCAATCTTCATATACCTCACCTGAAAGTTTTGCTATTTTGTTCATTAATCTGCTAGTTTCTATATCATAATCTGTACTATCTAAATAAAACGACTCACCTATATTAATTATACATCTAACCAACCTCGGCTTTTTGCTATGCGGAGGAAAAGCATCAAAGGTATTTATTAGACCAATAGGAATGATAGGCACTTGATACTTAAAAGAAAATTTAACAGCTCCATTATAACCCTTGTGTAATTTGCCGTCTCTAGACCTAGTTCCTTCTGGGAATATACCTAAAACCCCTCCTTTTTTAAATAACCTATCAACATTTTTATACACTTCCCCTTTATTAGGGGATTCCCTATCAACTTTTATTTGCCCCGTGATTTTCATTATTGGGTGCCATAGTTTACTTTTAAAAAAAACTTCAGCTGCTAAAAAAGATATTCTTCTTGGTATAAAAGTAAAAAGTAATATAAAATCCAAATAACTTTTATGGTTAGCTACTATTATAAAAGAGCCTTTTTTAGGTATATTATTAAGACCACTAATTTTATCTAACCAGAACAGTTTGATAAATGGATAGAATAAATATTTCAAAATATAATATCCCATCTTATAAATATATTTTTTTAATCTTATACCTCTTTAATTTCAAAGTAGGAGTCAACATTCCATTTTCTTGGCTAAATTCCTCTTCCAATAATTTAAAATCACCTATTTGTTCTACTTGGGCAAAATGAGCCAATCGACTAGTTATCTTATCTCTATAAAAGCCTTGTACTTTTTGATCGTTTAAATCAAATTCTATTTTATTTTCTTCACACCATTTTTTTAATTGTTCAAAATTTGGGACTATCAAAGCAGATATATGTTTTTGATTGTCTCCGTAAACCATACTTTGAACAATAAATCTACTTTCATTTAATGTATTTTCTATAGTCTCTGGAAAAATATTTTTACCGGTAGAAAGCACTATAACATCCTTGGCTCTACCTATTATGGTCAAAAAACCTTCTTTATCTAAGAAACCAAAATCTCCTGTATGCAGCCACTTGTCTTTGTCTATAATTTCACTAGTTGCTCCATCATTAGCATAATATCCCAACATTACATTTTCACCTTTTATCAAAATTTCCTTATTTTGAGCCACGACTATCTCATTACAATCTAAAGCTTGGCCTACAGTACCAGGTCGGCTATTATTTACTTTATTTACAGCAATCACAGGTGAAGTCTCGGTCATACCATATCCTTCTATAATATCAATGCCCAAATTTTCAAAAAATCTCAAAATTTTTATATCTAAAGAAGCGCCGCCTGATATTGCCAATCTAAGTCTACCCCCCAATATCGCCCTGACTTTTTTTAATACCAATAAATCTAAAATAAATAAAGATAATTTGCTTAAAAAATCCAGTTCATTTTTTCTTTTCAAAACCGATAGCTTGAGAGATTTGAAAAACAACTTTTTTTTGAAATTACTACCTGATTCTACATTGTCAAAAACCTTGCCATAAATCCTTTCAAAAATACGGGGCACACTGTTGATCATAGTCGGCCTAGCTTTTTTGATATCATCTACTATGCTTTTACTGCTTCTGGCAAAATAAATGCTTGATCCAGTAAAAATTGGACAATAATAACCAGCTGTGCGCTCAAAAGCGTGAGAAAGGGGTAAAAAAGAAAAAAATCGATCTTTATAGGTAATATTGACACTCCTTTTGGCTGACTCTGCATTTACTATCAAATTTTTATGAGTCAACATTACGCCTTTTGGATCACCCGTAGTACCAGATGTATATATTATAGTGTGCACATCATCCTCGTCCACATTTATCAAGATATCCTCCAATTTTTTCTGTAAATCCAGTCTTGGCCAGCCAATAATTTTTTCATCCTTTAAATCTAGACTACCACCTACTATAATTATTTTTTTTAAGTCAAAAGATAATATTGTATTTTTGTGTTTATCAAAATACTCACGATTTATAATTAAATACTTGGCGCCCGAGTGCTCCATGACCCTTTTAATATATTCACCATTAAAGGTAGTATGAATTGGCACAACTATAAGACCCAAAGTCGCTGCCGCTAAATCACTGATTACCCATTCTGGAGAATTATCCAGCATCAGAGCTACCTTTTCACCTTTTTGCCAGCCAAAACTTTTCCAATTATTTGCCTGATATAAACGACGTCTATCTAGCTCCCGATAGCTTATTTTTTTGTATTGTTCATCAACTAAATAGGCCAAGGCTGTATGCCTGCCAAATTTATCCACTATCTGCTTGAATCTAACAGCTAAAGTCATATTTGTTATTATATTTTACCACAAAAAACGCTTTTTTAAAAATAAATATTAATTATGATTACCTATAAAATTTACTATTTTTTTGAACAAAAAATCTCGTCTAGTACTCTGGAGAAGACCATGGTCGCTTTTGTCCAAAATAAACAACTCCTTGTCCTGACTGGCAATATTTTCAAACAAAAACTGAGAGCTATAAGGGTGAGACACCTTGTCGTACCGAGAATGAACGATGAGTATCGGCGCTGTAGCCTGCGCTATTTCTTTTTTTGTATGGGTATCAATAAACTTATAAAGCTGATCAACTGATTTTATAGGGATATTGGTTCTCCCTCCCCTTTTTATTATGAGCTCAGCTTCTTCTGGCTTGAGCCACATTTTTTTCAATTTTTTTATACCAAAAAACTTGTACCAGGGCAAAAAAAATCTTTGCCAAAATTCACCGCGCAAATATATAGATGCTCCCAAAGATACAATGCCTTTTATCTGAGGATATTTGACCGACAAACAAATTGAAATATTGGCTCCCAAAGAATGACCTATCATATAGATTTTTTTGTATTTATCCAGATTTTTCAATAAGACACTTTCTACCGAATCAAGCCAATCATGATGACTGGTTTTTTCCAAAGCCTGCTCGGAAGATCCATGGCCGGCCAAAAGAATAGTCTCCACGTCTATACCGCGCTCGGCCAAATACTCAGCCAAATGACGCAAATGATATGGCGAGCTGGTAAAGCCGTGAGTAATTATGGCCAAAGTCTCATTGCCGGATTCAATACGAAAGGGCAAGGCATCTTTGACCACTTCCGGTACTTCAAAAAAAGTTTTTTTGACTTCATTTTTAGTCATCTTTTTTAGCCAGCCTTAAATTTATTTTTTAAAAAATCCTGATATTTCTCATCATTTTTCATCAAATCCTGTATGTTGTCCCTTATCCAGTCGGCTTTTTTGACAGATTTTTCTCTGGCTTTCCAATTGAGATAATCATTTATCTTGCCCGATACTCTCAAAGTATATTTGATATTAAACAAATCCCGGATAGTTTTTTTGTCCAATTTGGTCAAAAATTTTTCCAGTTTATCTGACAAGTCACTATCAGTATAAAATTCTACCAATAAATGCTTGGCCAAATTCCTATTATCTCTCAGGCTGGCCAACGAGCTATCAATTTTGCTACCACTAGGCAAAAGACAAAGCACCTCTTTGCTCTGCGCCAAAGCTAGAGCTGTCAAATATCCAGCCTTAGTATCAAATTTTTGTCCCTGAAAAACAAAAGCATCCACTCTTTCAAGTTGCGTATCTGAAGAGCTACTCAAGCTACTAATGACCTCAATATCTGCCCGCCTCAAGTGATTGATAATTTCTTTGGCGTCAGTGTTATTTAGCTCCTGATTGGTATAAAAATAAATTTTCATATTTACCCCGTTAAATAAGATTTAAGCCTTTTCTTGATATAATATCTACCAAGATATGTTTTTAAATATTTTTCTCTCTTAGTAGCATCTTGTTGATTTAAACAACATTCATAATATATCAAATTTAATGGTCTTCTGTTTTTAGTTGATTCTACTTTAGCTTCTTGGTGTTGCTTAAATCTTAAATTTAAATCTTTAGTATAACCTACATAGAAGTTATTATCTTTCTTACTTTTTAATATATATACATAATGATTCATATTATGATTTAAATTTATTTAACGGGGTGAATTAAACTCACCAATTATATTTTGCTTCATCACATTTTCAAAATCTGGTAGTTTCTTTTTGTTTGACAAGGCCCAAATAGTTTTGATAAGAGCTGAGTTAAAAGTACAACCTGATACAGATACCGCTCCTTTTACAACTGGTACATATCGTGAATTAAAAATTACTGTCGGTATTTTCCAATTATTTATTTTTTTTATTTTGACATTTTCAAGGTTTTGAAAGGGAGATATTTTGATAAATAGCCCGTCGTATTTAGCCATATCAGTTTGCTCAAACTGCCAATCAATACCTGGGATATCATAGATTGCCAAAACTTTGGCTGACATACTGGGATAAATCTCTGTTTTTTTGGTGGAATATTTGAGTCCCGATTTCAAATTTATACCAAAATCAATTTTGGCTAAATAATTACCTTCCACACTGATAAAATTGTTTATACTATCCTGAAGATCTACTATTGCTTTGGTAGAAGCGATTAACCTAGTACCAAACAAAACAGCTGTCTGTGGAAGAGGCTCACAAGCAATTTGAATAGCGTTTATCAAATTGGTCCTTAGGCCTAACCCACCGTGTTTTGATTTTAGTTTATTTATTACTTCTTTTTTGTCTACAAAACTACTGCCGCTGACTTGGGAACTGGTAAAAATAATAGACTTTTTAAAATTCTGCAACAAAAAATTAATTGCTAAAGAGGTGTTGACAAGTTGGTCTATTTTTGTCACTACTACAAAACCATCGGCTGATTTTTCTCTGTCTACAATACTCTTGGCAATTTTCTGCCAGACACTAGTGTCTACTACTTGGTCTTCGCTAGAAATCAAAACTGTTTCTATGTCAGCCAAAATACGCAGCTCTGGCATTAAATCAAACCAATAATCAATGTCTTTTTTTTCATTAATTGCAAAAATACGGCTATCTTTATCCAAAATACAAGTACCGCCAGCTAAGAGTAAATATATTTTTTTATTTGCTTTGGCCATAAAAAATTATCTTTCTTTGGAAAGGCTGATTAATCTAAAAACATAAATATTCATAAAAGCCGTAAATATTGGCCCAAACCATATATAATCCCAATTTTGGAAATAACATAATATTAAATTGAAATAAGAGCCAAATATCAAGCCCATTATTATGGTAAATAATAATATCTTAATCTTATCCTTTAAAAATCCCTCTATTTTATCTAGCTTGTCTACTAAAAAATAAATTGCAAACAAAACTAAAACAAAGAAGAAGATACTATAAATTATGTAAAATGGCTTATAATAATTCATAAACCAATTTGCCAAGTTTGCACTTCTTTCAAAACTAATTATATGAAATTTAGTATAAATTAGTATAGATATTAATATCGAAAAAAACCAAATAAAGTACCTATAATACTTATTTAAATCCTTAATTTTATAAGGAAAATTTAGAGTAAAATAAAATAAAAATACGGCTATCCAAATAGCGGCAAAATACGCTGTTCTATAAAGCAATTGAGCGGTAAAATCATCCACTAAAATCCTAGACAAAAATAATCCCAAAGCCCACAAAAAATTAAAAAAAGTCAGCAGACCAAAATATAAATTTACTTTGTTTTTAAGCCCGCGCGACAACACAAATATACTCATGACTATATTTATGATAGCCGCAATTAACAAAGTTAAATTTTGTAATTGTAAAGTTGTGATCACCATAGTATTTATGATAGCTGTTTAGATTTTTGACTAAAAAATATAAAATAAAAAACTACAAAGTTGATAAATAAAGTAAATAAAGGACCTAGGTGATTATACTGACAATTATAAAAATACATCATAAATAAATTGGAATAACTCCCAACTGCTGTACCAATAATAACCGCGATTAAAATTAATTTTAATTGCACTTTAAAAATACCCTCGGCTTTTTTAATCTTTGAAAATAAAACAGCTATACCAAGAATCATTAATATAACCAACAAAATACTATAAGATGTATAGCTCCACATTTCATAAAAAATCGTAACACCTTGATTAAAAGAAACATCTTGGACAAAAATCTTATAGGCTCCTATACAAAATAAAGTGACTAGACCCACAAAAAAAGTAATTAAATTTTTATAAAGCTTGGGCAATTCAAAAGTTTTATAAGGGAAATAAACAATAAAATAATAAAGACTAACTACTACCATCAAGGCCACCGGATAAACAAAACTGGCAAAAAATCTAGTAAACTCATAGCTAATAGCCAAATTCACCAATATCAGCCCAAGCGCCCATAAAAAATTAAAAAAAGTCAGCAAGCCAAAATATAAGTTTACCTTGTTTTTTATACCGCGAGAAAAAACAACAATACTCATAAGCAAATTGACTATAGCGGCTATCAAGAGAAAAATGTTTTGAATACTCATCCCGTTAGTAAGTTAAAAAATTAAAAGTTGAACAAATTATATAACCATATTATTAAAAATTACGCAAATTTTATATGTTAATACTTTTCAACTTTAAACTTTTGGACTGTTTTCCGCCATATCCTGTTGATGCAAGAGCAGACTACCAATAGCAATGTCTAGATATTTATTTAGCTGTTTTAGAAAATGTATTTTTTGGATAGATACCAGACCATTGTTGTTATTTATAAGTATTGCTCCCAAAAGCTGACGATTATAAAAAATGGGCAACACCAGATCTACTTGCTTTTCGGACAATTCTGACAGCAGGCTTTTCTCAGCGCCTATATATTCTAATTCTGCCTTATTTATAACTTCTCGTTTGCGAGCAAGATAAGAAAGCATCTCACTATTTGTCTTGCTCATCAGTCTCTCGCCTACCGGAAATACCTGATAAAACATATCGACATTTTTTCTTTTGGAAAGAAAAAAATAAATGTCCTGATAGTCCACTATTTTACTTATCTCTCTAGCCAAACGTGAAAATAAAACATCCAGATCACGACTGGAGCGCAAAATATCGGCAATTTTGTTTTCTGAATTTTTGATGTCATTTTCCGGATAGACCAGATAAGCTACAAAAAATTTATTTATCAAGCGAAACAAAAATGGCCCAACTAGAGCAATCATAACCAAAAACAACAAGACATTGCTAGTCACTGAAAAATCCAAATCTGCTACATCAAAAAGCAAAATATAAAGAATATAAAAGATCAAACCTGTAAAAAATAAACGCACAAAATCAATCAGTAAACGATAAAAAGAAATATACAAATCAAAGAATCTATACCTAAAAAGTGCATAAGTAAGAATAGCTGTAAAAAATATAGTGCTATTTACACCCAGATAATATAAGTTGTTCAGACCAAATATTGGCAATAATATGTTAAATATCAATCCGCAAGCAGCTGTCAAAAAAGTCCCTATAAAAATATAATCTATTTGCCGCCTGACTATAGCCTTGGCTTGTTTTCTGTTTTTGATCAAAAAATACATGCCATAACTCATCAATATGATAAAGTAGGCAGCAAAAAACCAATAAATCGGCCCGCCAACATAATATATCCTCTCATCCTCAAATACTACCTGACTGGTATTAAAATCTGTAAACGCAAAAGGCGACATAATAATAGCCGGTAGAAAATACAAAAATTTGCGCCATGGTTTGAAAGTCTGCCATTTATCAAACAAAGAAAAAACCAGCCACAAAAAAGCTGGCGCTAGATAAAGAGTCGGCAAAAGCCCGGCTCTGACAGCAAAAAGAAGAAGGGTTTCTCCTTTGTCAACAAAATATATAATACTAAATAATTCTGTACTCTGCCATAAAATCAACAAAAGCAACATCCAAAAAAACGGCCAGCCTTTTTTTTTATTTTTGGAAAACAAAACATATACTAAAAGACCTACGTTTACTATATATACCAAAAGTAATAATAATGTTGATAAATTCATCCCGTTAGAAATTATAGTTAAATTATTTTTTATTTACTATCTCCCGATAAAATCTCGTGAATTTCTAACGGGATTTATAAAAAAAATTTTAGCCGTCAGCAAATATGCGCCGTCGTATAATTTAATATAGTAATTTTAAGGGTTTTTGTCAATGATTTTATTTTTTAAACAAAAAGAAAAAGGAGGGGGAATTGTCTTGCCACAAGCGCAAGACTCAACCCCCTCCCCATCGCTGAGAAGGACACTGTCAGACTCGAACCGACAACGCTTTCCGAACGAACGGAGCGCTCTGTCCGATTGATGTCTCCCCAGACGATAGTGTGGCGCGGGCTACAGGATTCGAACCTGTGCGACTCCATTTCAAGTGAAGTGCTCTAGCCAACTGAGCTAAACCCGCGACCGAAATTGTGGTACCCCGTATAGGATTTGAACCTATATTACCTGACTGGCAGGTGTCCTGTCCAATTGGACCAACGGGGGGCACAAAAGTGCATTATGTAAAAAAGTACAAAGCTTCAACAAGGTGTCGGAGGCGCCCAATGCCTCGATTGTCAGCCTAGGGACTCGTAAACCCCGGCTAAAAATCCTCCCAAAGGAGCGACACCTCGTTGTGAGGCAAGAAAAATCATCGGGTACCGGGGAATCCACTTTTTCCCAGTCTTTTTGCGCAAGACCTTCTCGCCAGTTAGCCTTGCCGACTCGCTCCCAAAAGAGCACGGTACCCGAAACAGTGGTGGACTGGAGGGGACTTGAACCCCTGTCCTCCTGTCTGCCAGACAGGCGCTCTAACACTGAGCTACCAGCCCACCTATACGGTGACTTCTCAAAAAAACATACCCTTTTATTAAGCGTAAAAATTATCATAGCACATATTTGGCTGTTGTCAAGACCCAACAAAAAAACAGCCTAAAAAGGCTGCCTCAACAAAAATACTTATAAATTCAAATATAATGGTTTTTGACCCTCTGGACTATCTTTGACTTCTATACCCAATAATAACAACTTATCTCTCAATTTGTCAGATAACTCCCAATTTTTTTCCTCCCGTGCTTTTTGACGCTCGGACAAAATAATCAAAGCGTCATCGGGAATATCTAGCGCTTTGGCTGACAAGTTTTCCAAAGACAAGCCCAAAACTTCGTCCATCTTATAAATAGTAGCCAGCTTCTGGCCATCATCCATATCTGAGTCAATCACACTTTGTAATATAGCCAATCCTTTGGCAGTATTGAGATCATCAGACAAAGAATGATAAAAATCCTCCAATATCTGCTTGTCAGCTTTTTTTGGTTTTGGATAATAAGCTATTTCTTTTATAATATTTAATAATCCATTTTTGGCGGCTAGCAAAGATTCCCAAGAAAAATTGAGTGGAGTACGATAATTGTTTTGCAAAATAAGATAACGAAAATACATTGGCGAGAATCCCTTGGCTTTCAAATCTTCAAGAGTAAAAAAGCTGCCTTTGGATTTGGAAATTTTGCCGCCTTCATATTTTACAAAAGCATTGTGTAGCCAATAATTAGCTTGCAACTTACCAGTCACTGCTTCCGATTGTGCCATTTCATTGGGATGATGGACAGTAAGATGATCCATACCACCAGTGTGTATATCAAAAGTATCTCCTAGTTCTATCTGACTCATGACCGAACATTCCAAATGCCAACCTGGAAATCCTAGTCCCCAAGGAGACTCCCATTCCATATCACGAGTTTTATCCTCTGGAGAAAACTTCCAGACCGCAAAATCAGTCGGATTTTTCTTTTCATTATTTTTTTCTACTCTAGCCCCTTCTTGCAAATCTACGTCTTGCAAATTAGCCAATACTCCGTAGTCACTAATCTTGGAAGTATCAAAATACATACCATCTGAAATCTTATACAAATATCCCTTTTCATCCAAAATTTTGGCAAAGGCAATCTGTTCTTTGATAGTCTCAGTTGCTCGCAAAAATTTGTCCGGCTCAAAGATGTTTAGGTTGTGGAGATTGTTGCGAAAAACCTTGAAGAAAAAATCAGCAATTTGCCAGGCTGATTTGCCTGACTGACGCTTAGCTTTTTCCATCTTGTCTTCACCATCATCGGCATCTGATGTCAAATGTCCAACATCAGTGACATTCATAATATGTTTTACCTTGTAACCTTGAGAAATAAATAAGCGCTTCCAAATGTCCCAGATAACATAGGCTGCCAAGTTGCCAATATGTGGATAATCATAAACAGTCGGACCGCAAGTATAAAGACCGAGCTTTTTCTTGGCGATTGGCTCAAATTTTTCCTTTTTTTTGTGTAAACTGTTGTATAAATAAATATCCATATTTCTTATATTTCGGTCATTTTATTGTATCTAGAAAATATACTTTTGTCTATATACTAAAAACCAGCCCATCTTTGGACCGGTTTTTTTGATTATTTCATTTGACCTATCATTTCTACCAAACGATTGGAGTATCCCCATTCGTTGTCATACCAGGCAATTACTTTGACCATATTGCCACCTACTACCTGAGTAAGATTGAGATCCACTATAGATGAACGCTTGTCCCCTATAAAATCAGAAGAAACAACTGGCTCATCAGTCACGCCCAGTATGCCTTTGTACTGCTTGGACTGACTAGCCTTGGTCAAAGCATCATTGACCTGCTTGACAGTGACATTTTTTTTGAGCACAAAAGTAAAATCTGAAAGTGAAACAACAGGTGTTGGCACACGCAGTGACAGACCATCAAAAAGACCCGCTAGTTCTGGCACAACTAGACCAGTGGCAATTGCCGCACCAGTGGAAGTCGGGACAATATTTTGGGCAGCACTTCTGCCTCGGCGCACATCTTTTTTGTGTGGAGAATCAACCAAGCTCTGATCGGCAGTATATGAATGAATTGTAGTCATCATGGCTTTTTCCACACCAAATTTGCTGACCATAATCTGAGCGACTGGGGCAATACAATTGGTCGTACAAGAGGCATTGGAAATGACTTTTTGATTTTTGTAATTATTTTCATTGACGCCCAAAAGGAATGTATCCACTCCTCCACCTTTGGCCGGTGCTGAGATAATCACTTTTTTGGCACCCGCTTTGATATGATCAGCTGCTAATCCATCTTTGACAAAACGCCCGGTGCATTCCAATACTACATCAATTCTCATCTTTTTCCATGGTAATTTTTTTGGTTCAGGTTCGGCTGTAATCTGATATTTTTTACCATTTACATAAATATCATTACCCTTGGCTAAAACTTTTTTATCATATCGCCCATAGACTGTATCGTATTTGAGAAGGTAGGCCAAACTCTCGGCTGAGGCCAAATCATTTATAGCTACTACTTCATATTTGTTGCTAGATAATATAATCTTAAAAGCCGCCCGACCAATACGGCCAAAACCATTGATAGCGACACGAATTTTCTTTTTTACCATATAAATTAGTTTAAAAAGTTAAAAAATCAAAAGTTCAAATTAATAAAAAGTTTTTAGAATAATTAAATATTAATAGGAAAACTAATTAACTAAACTACTTTATAACTTTCAGCTTGAAACTTTCAACTTGCTTATATTATAACAAAAAAGTCATTATTTGACTAACGACCTTTTATATCTAAAAATAAAAATTACCTTTCTGATTCAGAACAACTCTTTTCACATAACTTACCTTCTAGGTAAGGATACTCCACACGAGCCCCATCAATCTCCAACTCCACGGTATGCTTCATAGGATGGACAGATACTACTCTGCCTCTCCCAGCACCAGTTTTAATAATGTCCCCTTCCTTTGGCATTTTTTCCAAATTGTATTTATAAGCCTCTTCTTCAAAACGCAAGCAACATTTGAGTCGGCCACAAGGACCAGTCAGACGGTCAGCCCCACGATGACTAAGCTCCTGATCTTTTATAAAATCCGGAGATACATTGCCGACATCTTCTAGCCACAAGCTGCAACACAAAGGCAGACCACAAGGCCCAAAACCTCCACAGATTTTGGTGGCATCACGCACTCCAACTTGCTGTAACCTAATCTTTTTATGATAAATCCTAACCAGCTCTTTGACCAAATCACGAAAATCAACTCTGGAATCAGACACAAAATAAAAAGTCAATCTTTTTCTATCAAAAGACTCGGCTGCATCTATGAGCTTCATTTCTTTGAGTCCAAGCTTGCGACAAAGTTCACGGCACTCTGTCAAATATTTATGATATAAATCTTTTATATTTTCCCAATCTTGCAGATCTTTTTCCGTAGCTTTTCTGGTCATTTGTTTGACATCTGATATGCTATTTTGGACAAGCTGAGGAGTATTTTTGGAATTATCTTCACTATTATCCTTGGCTCTTGATTCAAATTCATCCCAACCGGTAATCTGACCTATATCTTGACCAAGACTAGTATCTACTACTACAAAATCCCCTACCTGTATATCGGAACTGTCATCGCTAAATTCAGGCAGAAAAAAATATTCTTTGTCTAATCTATGAAATTGTATTTTGACTACTTTCACCCCGTTTTTAATTACTAATTTTTGTACCAATATTATTTTTAGTGACTGCCTTGATCAAATTTTGTGGACTGTATTTGAATACCGTAATTTTGACCTGGTTGTCACGAGCCAAAGCAAAAGCAGTCTGATCCATCACCTCTAAACTTTTTTTGAGAGCTTCATCATAAGTCAAGGTTCTGTACAATTTTGCATTTTTGTACTTAAGAGGGTTTTTGTCATAAACTCCCAAGACATTGGTGGCCTTATACACAACTTCCGCTTGTATTTCCAAAGCACGCAGTATCATATTGGTATCCGTAGTAAAATAAGGATTACCAGTACCGCCCGCAAAAATAACCACTGTCTTTTTTTCTAAATGTTCAATCGCTTTTTGGTAATTTATAGGCCTGACAATTTTTGGCACATAAAAAGGAGACATCACTACTGATTTTTGACCAATACTATTAAGCATTGATTCCAGCGCCAAAGCATTGATATGAGTGGCCATCATGCCCATATGATCAGCTGTAGTTTTGTCAATTTCCGCTCCTTTGATCATCCGGCCACGAAAAATATTGCCACCGCCAGCTACGACAGACACTTGATAGCCAAGATTGACTAGTTTTTTCAGAGATTGGGCTAGACTTTTTATTTCTTTAAAATCCAAATTTGATTCAGAACGGGCATTGCCCATAGTCTCGCCTGATGTTTTGATAACTATTCTTTTTTTCATACAAATAATACTTATATTTTTATTTAATATTATTATGGCAAATTGATTGGATAATAGCAAGTATCAAAAAACCCCGCTTTATTGCGGGGCTTTATGGTTTATTATAATGAAAAATACCCAAACTTTTCTATCACTGCATTATTGTCTTGAGCAAACTGCTCTATAGATTTTTTATCATCTTTTACATAAGGCTGTTTGAGCAAACATACCTCACTATAAAACTTGTTTACTTTTCCAAGACTAATTTTGGCTATCATATCAGCCGGCTTGCCTTCATTTTTGAGCTGCTCAGCATAAACTTCTTTTTCTTTGTCCAAGACATCAGATGGGACTTCTTCCGGCTTTAGATATTTTGGAGCAAGGGCGGCAGTATGCATAGCAATTTCTTTGGCAATTTCTTCTTGGCCACTGGACAAGACTACAACCGAAGCTACTTTTTTATTGGAATGAAGATAGGTACCAATGGTATTGCCTTCAAAAATTTCTGAAAATACCAATTGCAGATTCTCACCAATTTTTACAATCAATTCATCTTGAATATATTTGGTAGCCCAATCTGAAAAATTATCTTTTCCCATTTCTAATAGCTTGGCTGACAATTCAGATACAGCGTTTTGAAAATCTTCATTTTTGGCTACAAAATCTGTTTCACAACCTAGTCCTACCAAAGCCACTTTTTTGTCACCAGAAGAAATAGCAATTACACCTTCTTTGATTTCTCTATCAGATTTTTTGGCAGCAATCTTCTGTCCTTTTTTTCTAAGGATTTCAATAGCCTTTTCTCTATCACCGCCTGCTTCGTCCAAAGCAACTTTGACGTCGCTCATGCCAGCGCCAGTGATTTGTCTTACTTCTTTGATAAGTTCAAGTGACATAGTTTTGTTTCAAATTAAAAGTTAAAAAGTGTAAAATCTTTTACTACACTTGATAGCATTTTACAAAATCTCATTAAACTCTAGCTTTTTTGACAGCATCAGCCAAGAGGCTAGTAATAATTTCAATTGATTTGAGTGCGTCGTCATTGGCCGGTATTGGATAATCAACCAGTTCTGGATTGACATTAGTATCAACCATAGCAATGACCGGAATTTTCATCTTATTGGCTTCGGCAATAGCGGTTTTTTCTTTTTTGATATCAACTACAAAGATTGCTTTTGGCAAATTTTTCATTTGTTTGATACCACCGACATTCTCCTGAAGCTTTTCCATTTCTTTTTTGAAAACTACTTGTTCTTTTTTAGTATAAAGATCCCAAGTACCATCTTCTTCTTCGCGCTCCATTTTTTCCAATTTTTTGGTAAGTTTGACGATATTTTCAAAATTGGTAAAAGTCCCACCCAACCAGCGACCAATAATGTATGGCATACCACAACCAATGGCCTGTTCTTTTACAATTGCCTTGGCTTGTTTTTTGGAGCCGACAAATAAAATAAGGCCTCCTCCTTTGGTCAGCTTGGTCACAAAATCAATAGCTTTTTGCAGACCTTCTACGGTTTTTTGCAAATCAATGATATGTACTCCGCCACGCTGGCTGTGGATATAAGAAGCCGCTTTTGGATATCTTTTGGAAGTCTGATGACCAAAATGGACACCACTCTTCAAAAGTTCTTCTAGTGTTGGTAAACTCATATTTCTTTCCTTTCTAGCCTCGCCAAAAGCGGGCTTTACCCGTATTTTACTGATTTTAGCGCCCCAAAATGGGGAAGGATGCCAAAATCACAGGCAAAATACTTGTTGACCCCGTTAAATAATCCGCCTAGCGGATTAGCCCGTTGGGGATTTAACGGGGTGAATTAAAATTAAACAGACATTAATTTAACATAAAAATTCAAAAAAAGCAAGGCCTAAATACATCATTGACAAAAAAGACAAAATTAGTTTATATATACTAGTTAAAGTTATTTTACATCCGCATAAGATAAGGGGTAAAAACATAGGTTACTTTTCCGGAAGACATCAACACCTTCTGTACCCTCCGCATCTGCTAAAACCCTGACTCAAGGAGACAAACCATGAAATCCGTTCTACTGACCATCCTGTCGGCTTTTACCATGCTGGCTATAGCCTTATTCAACAGCCAGCCTGTCGTGGTCGGCTTGGGCCTGACCATCGTCGGGCTAACCTTTGCCCGTCCGCTGACCAACTGGCGCGAAGTACTGGCCATGGTGCTTTTGGGCATCAGTGGTCCGCTGATGCTCCTAGACTACAATTGGTTGTCTATTCTGCCCAGTCTGGCCGGCATAATGTTGATCGTAGCCACTATTGGCCAGCAAAATGATGGCTTTGTACTGCTAAAAGTATCCATCGGGGTCACTTGGGTCAGTTGGCTTTTTGTCAATTCATCTTCGTTGGCCGTGCCTCGGGTCTGTGTACTATCCGCTTTTCTCATGGGGCTGATGAGTTTAGTCATGTTTTTAGGGTTATCCCTACCAGACTACCCGACCGAACACTACTACACCGAACAAGGAGATTGAGATGTGCCAAAGCTGCCAGGCTTTTAGTCCTTCACTGAAAGCCAAACCCTGCCTGATTCAAGGACAGTGGTGCAAAGTGCACCAGTCCCACGCCGAAGACGGCGACACCAAGTGCCGTCATATCCAACTCCAGACCTCGAAGGCCGACCAAAACCCCGCCACCAAGATCCGCGTCCAGAACAACTAATCAAGGAGGAAAGACTTGGAAAAAAGAATCCCCGTTGACGGCAGCTTCTGGCGACAGAAGATCACTTTTGTCGAGGACTATACTGTCCCCGGCAACGATGGTGACATCAAGATCCCGGTCGGTACCCAAGGCACCATGCTCAGCGTACCCACCGTCACGCACATCATCATCGACGAAGCGAATAGCAACTGCGTAGTCGGCTTTGACCTGATGGTGCGGGTGGCCGTTCCCCTGGTCCCCCGCCCCTTTGAGGTGGACATCAAAAACCTCGTTCTCAAGAGGATTTGATGACCATACCTTACCAGCCCCCGCCGCGCCAAGCGCGGCGGGGGCTCTTTTTTTTCATACCCCCAGCTTACCAGCAGACAGGTTGACTTTTTATGGACTTTCTGCTATTGTGTTGTAGTATCAAATTTTAAAAATACTATGAAAAAAGATATTCACCCAACTTATTATCCAGATGCAAAAGTCAGCTGTGCTTGCGGACATGTATTTACTATTGGCTCTACTGTCAAAGAAATACACGTAGAAATCTGCTCTCACTGTCATCCTTTTTATACTGGAAAAGAAAAACTGGTAGATACTGCCGGACGTGTTGATAGATTCAAAAAAATCAAAGAACAGCAAGTCAAAGCAGCTAAAACTAGAAAAGGCAAGGCTATCAAAAAAGCCAAAGCAGCTGAAAGAAAATTGGAAAAAGAAAAAGAAAAAGTAAAAGCTGAAATCAAAGCCAATACTGAAGCTTCCAGCAAAAAGAAACCAGCTGCCAAAAAAGTCAACAAATAACTACACAAACTTTTACAAAAAAGCTCTCTTAGATTTATAGGGGCTTTTTTGTTATAATAAAAGCGACAAAAACATCCTGAATCAGGAACAAAAATATATGACCATAGATATAAAACAAATTGAGGAAAAAATAAGCGAACTAGAATCTCAAATGCAAAAACCTGAGATTGTTTCTGATAACCAAAAAATGTCACAACTTGGCAAAAAATATTACGAAGCCAAAGAAACTCTGTCTCTTGCTCAAAGTCTAGAAAAAACTAGACATGATTTGGAGAGTCTACACTTGTCTCTACAATCAGAAAGCGACGAAGAAATGATTGCTCTGACTCAAGAAGAAATAAATGCCTTGGAGAAAAAAATACAAGATGACGAAGAAAAATTGGACGAAATAATAAATCCAGATGATCCAAATGACAAAAAAAATATAATCTTGGAAATCAGAGCTGGCACCGGTGGTGATGAATCAGCCCTTTTTGCCGCCAATTTATTTCGCATGTACTCACGCTTTTGTGAAAATATGGATTTTAAAATAAAAACTTTGTCATCAAATCGTACTGAGATTGGGGGCTTCAAAGAAATAATTGCTGAAGTAAGCGGTACTAATGTCTACAAACATTTCAAATACGAAAGTGGTGTCCACCGCGTGCAACGTGTACCAGAAACAGAAAAAGCCGGACGTGTCCACACCAGCGCCGCTACCGTAGCGGTCATGCCGGAGGCTGAAGAAATTGATTTAAAAATTGAAGCTAAAGATATCAGGATTGATACTTTCTGTTCATCTGGGGCTGGTGGACAATCGGTCAATACTACCTACTCAGCTGTACGTATCACTCACCTACCAACCAATACTGTAGTATCCTGCCAAGACGAAAAATCTCAAGGACAAAACAAAGAAAAAGCCATGTCAATCCTCCGCTCACGTATTCTAGCCAAACTAGAAGAAGAAAAACTGGCCAAAGATGCCGCCCAAAGAAAAAGTCAGATTGGCACAGGAGACCGCAGTGAAAAAATTCGTACTTACAATTATCCTCAAGACAGAGTGACTGACCACCGCATCAAACTGACACTGCATAATATGGATAGCATCTTAAATGGTGACTTAATGCAAATTATACAACCACTATGGCAAGCAGCCAAAGATCAAAAAAAACAATAAAAGAAATACTGCAAAAATCAGCTGGCCAACTTGAGCCAGCTGAACTTGATGATCTTTTAGCTTTGTCTCTAAAAAAATCCAAAGAATATATCTACAAAAATCCTGATAAAAAAATAGGCCCCGCGGCTGTCAGAGCTTTTTATAAATTAATCAAAAAAAGACAAGATAATTGGTCACTAGCTTATCTAAAAGGCTACAGAGAATTTTATGGGCTCAAATTTTTGGTCTCCAAAAATACTCTTGTCCCCCGCCCTGAAAGTGAATTGATAGTTGAAGAAGCGCTAAAAAATATAAAAAAAGAAAATAGTATACTAGATATTGGCACAGGTAGTGGCTGTCTGATTTTGTCCATAGCCAAAAATAATCCAAAAACCTCCTCTTATACAGCTGTTGATATATCTGATAAAGCTCTTAAAACTGCCAGAACCAATGCGCGCAAACTTGGTTTAAGTAAAAAAATCAAATTCCTAAAATCCAATTTACTCAAAAATATAAAAGCTCAAAAATTTGATATTATAATAGCCAATCTCCCTTATCTGACACCAGAACAACTCAAAGAAAAATCTATAAAAAAAGAACCAAAAATAGCTCTCTTGTCAGGCAAAGATGGATTAGATCATTACCGAAAAATGTTTGGCCAAATAAATACCTACTTAGCCAAAAAATATCTAGTGCTTATAGAAATAGATCCCCAACAAAAAAAGGCTATAGAAGAAATCATAAGTGAAAACATGCCTCTTGTAAAAATCAAATTTATCAAAGATCTGGCTGGCCACTTCCGAGTAGCCAAAATCACCAACTAGTTGACAAAAAACAATAAAAACACTATACTCTTTCGTTCTAGTGTTTTTTTCTTTTCCTCGAGCAAGGAGGCTCTCCATGCATATTTGGGTAATCTTCTACGGCTCGCCAGTGTCTACTTTCAGATACGATTCTGAAACTGACCTGTCAGTCGGCCAGGAAATCAAAGTAGAAAGGCTTGGAAAATTCCGTATCACCAAGGTCCATAAAAACGAAGGCAGCCATGTACATTCGGCTGCCGCCAAAAAGATCGACCCCGCATAGGCAAACTGTGCGGGGTCTAATTTTTTTTATTCTTCTGTCACTTCTTGAGATTCTATATCACTTATTGCTTTTGGTGCTAGAAATTTAGTATCACTAGAAAAAAATACCAATTTTGATCCACCATCAGCTAATTTGATAGTCAATCCGCTATCATTAATTGACAATATCTCACCATTGATACGAGCGTTGCCACCAAGTCCTGCTCGATTAACATTGCCAGCAGTAGCACCACTATCCATAAGCTGTTCTCTCCTAGCTTGCCTCTCCTCTTCGCTCATATTTTGAAAATCTGGACGACTTGCCCTATCAAAATTTGGCTGGTCAGTATTATTAATGTTGTTAGTAGGAAAGTTTTCTTTATTTTGATCAGGCACATTGTTTACCATATCAGGCGGGTCAAAATTTTGAAATTCCTGTCCATTGGGTATTAAAATAATACTAGTTGCTACAATACTTCCCTCTGAATTTTCCTCCCCCATAACACTTACTCGCTCACCCAAAACAAATTCGCCAACTGATACCTCATCAAAATTTTCCTGCCAGCTATTATCTGGTTGAATGTTGGTATTTGTCTCAGAATTATTTATTTTATTTTTTGAACAACCAGAAAGAAAAAATAAACCTAATAAAATAAAAATGTAAATAAAATGATTTTTCTTCATATTTTTTAAAATAAATTATTCATAACGCAAAGCTTCTATAGGATTTAATTTAGCAGCTCGTCTAGCCGGATAATAGCCAAAAACAATGCCAATAAAAGCTGACACACCAAAAGCCAAAAGTACTGAGAATAAAGTAACTGCTGTAGTAGTACCGCTCAACTTGGTAACTATAATTGAAGCCAGCCAACCTATAAAAATTCCTATAACACCCCCAATAAAAGTAAGAGCAACGGATTCAGCTAAAAATTGAATACTAACATCATTATTTTTCGCACCCAAAGATTTCCTAAGCCCTATTTCTCTGGTTCTTTCCGTGACAGTAGTAAGCATCATATTCATAATACCAATACCACCCACTAAAAGAGAAATACCAGCTATAGCCCCCAAAAGCAAAGTCATAGTATCTGTCACCGAAGTAGCAGTATCTATAATATCCGCCTGATTAACTATACTAAAATCAGCCGCTGTTGGATCAACAATATTGTGTCTAGCAAGTAATAAACTATTAACTTGTTCTTGGGCTGAGGTCATTAAATCACTCTCCGTTATCTGAATATTTATATTACTTAGTGATTCGCTACCAGTGATATATTTCATAGCAGTGGAGAGTGGCACATAAATAATATCGTCCGCATTGGTAAAACCACTACCTCCTTTTGATTCAGTCACACCAATAATAGTAAATTCTGTATTATCAATTCTGATTTTTTGTCCTGTTGGGTCTACATTCTCACCAAATAAATCATCTCTAGTAGTCGGACCCAAAACAGCTACCTTTGATAATTTTTTATCATAATTATCATTGATAAAATTACCAGACTCCATGCTAATACTCTTTATAGTGCCATAACTTTCTGTCACCCCATAAATACTAGTATTGGTATTTGTACCAGTCGTGGTCTTGATCTGTTTTCTTGAAGTAACTGTCGGAGCGATAGCATCAGCCGAACTGATAGCTTCAGCAATTGCTGTAGAATCATCCAAAACCAAAGTAGTAGCTGAACCAGATCCACCTCTGGCGACTTGACCAACTGAACGCTGCGATCCGGGCATGACAATTAAAAGATTTGAGCCTAGCGACTGAATATTGGCTTCAATATTTTTTGCCGCACCCTGACCGATAGAAATCATAGTAATAACAGAACCAATGCCTATAACAATACCTAAGATAGTCAAAATTGATCTTGATTTGTTTGACGAAAGGGAAAAATATGTTTCTTGGCTTAAATCAGAAAATAACATAAAATTATTTATCTTTTAATAATTCATTATTAGTACTTTTATCAGATATGAGCTCCCCATCTCTTATTTCTATAATCCTATCAGCATGTTCCGCTACATAACGTTCATGAGTAATCAATACAATAGTGTGGCCTTTTTCTTTATTTAATTTTTTGAAAGTTGAAAGCACAATATCTCCAGTTTTAGTATCCAAATTACCAGTCGGCTCATCAGCCAAAATAATGTCCGGCTCATTGACTAGCGCCCTGGCAATAGCTACTCTCTGCATTTGTCCACCTGACAGCTGATTTGATAAATGGTGCCAACGATCTTTATCAAGACCAGATGCCATCAAAGCTTCTTCGGCCATTTTTATCCTTTTACTCTTAAGGATTTTAGTATTATATATCAAAGGTAATAGAACATTTCTGAGCACACTTGCCCGAGATAGCAAATTAAAACTCTGAAATACAAAACCAATTTGTTGTGACCTAATATCAGCCAAATCATCATCACTAAATTCCAAAATATTTTTTCCGTTCAAAATATAGCTACCGCTACTTGGTCTATCTAAAGCTCCCAAAATATGCATCAAAGTAGATTTACCAGAACCTGATGGACCAATAATAGCTACAAATTCACCTTTTTCTATTTTAAAAGATACGCCTTTCAAAACTTTTAGCTCACTATCTCCAGTTTTGTATATTTTTACTATATCTTTACATTCAATCATATATTTTAAAATGCCCTAAGCATCATCCTCTCATCTGGTCCGGATTGACTACCACTGGTATTGCTAGATGAACCACCTGAACTGATTGTCTGGGTCACTACTTCCTGAGTTTCTTCCAAACCATCAATAATTTCTATCATCGTGTCATTACTTAGACCAGTGGTTACTGTCTGACGCTTTATCTGACCATTATCCATTATCTCCACATAACTACTAGATCCTTGCGTTTTTACCGCCCCAATAGGTATTAACAAAATATCTGTTTTAGATTCTATAATTATATTTACACTAGTACTCATACCTGATTTTATTCTATCATCCTGAATATCAAAAACAATTTTTACACCATAGCTCACTACTCCCTGATTCACTTCACCAATAGCATCTACTTCAGCTACTTCACCTGTTACTGACAAATCCTCCACCGCATCAAAAGTGAGTGTGACTTTTTGACCGACCTTGACCTGAGCGGCATCAATTTCATTCAAAGTAATTTCCGCAATATTTTGTTTGGTTATCAAAGAAGCTATAGCTGAAGAACCAACGGTATCACCAACTACCACATCAACTGAGGCAATCACACCATCAAAAGGCGCTTTGATAGAATGATCAGCTAAATCCGAACTAGCCTCCAAAAAAGAATTATATTTTTGTTGAACGCTTAATTGTTTATTTTTTATTTCTAGAGTTGTAGCTCCAGCCAAAAGATCATCTAAATTTTGTTGCTTGGCGACTAAATTTCTCTCAGCAGATGCTAAATCAAGAGGTTGGTTTTGTTTCAATTCCTCAAAATTTTCCTTGGCATCATCAATACTTTGTTTAGCATTGTCTAAACTACGCTCTACAGATAATAAACCGCTTAAATGGCTATTAGCTTGAGAAGTATAGCTAGCTAGCGCAGATTGATATTGAGTAACTTGACTATAAACGGACAAGTTTTTATCAATACGATACTCTACCCAAAAATCAAGCATATTTATTTGACTTTTCAAAGCATCAGAAATTTTCTTAGCTGTATCTATGCTCTCACTTAATAGATTTTCTATAGTATCCTTATTAGAATAACGGCTAATATCTCTATAGTTATCAAAGCTAACATCATAACTATCTTTGGCTGATTGATAATTGTTTTCAGCTACATCTATGTAGCTTTCAAAACGCGATCTTTCATCATAATGATTGTTGTTGAAAGCATTTTCTAAGGCATAATTATTGGAAATATTATTTATAGTCACTTCACTGTCAGCAATTTCATCACTAAAAAGTACCGTATTTAATTCCGTCAAAATATCTGGAAAATCCAAAAAAGCATCAGATATGTCATTGTATATATCATCATATGAATCCTCAAGATCTTTTTCAGCGTCTGTAATATCTTTTTGCGCCTGATTATAATCCTGTGTTTGATTAAACTCTAATTTGATCAGACTATCCTGGGCATCAGCCAAAGAATTTTTGGCTGAGAGTAAATCAGAATCATCAGGCGGTGCCAAAAGCTCATCCAATTCCAACTTAGCATTTTCGTAGGTGATTCTAGCATCATTATACTGTCTATAAGCATCGCCGCTATCTATTTTGGCCAAAACATCGTCTTTTTTTACTTCCTGACCAACTGTCATGCTGACAGCTATCACATCTCCCGATACTTTTGGCTTAATATCTACCTGGTTAGATGAAGATACTTGACCACTGCCACTGACACTAGAAACTAACATGCCTTTTGAAGCAGTTTGGGTCACATAATTTATACTTGCTTCGGTCTTGTGTAAACGACCATAAAAAAAATAACCGCTGCCTGATAAAACGACCAAAACAAGTAAAGAAATAATCTTGTGTTTCCAAATAAGGATAAATGGATTTTTAAATTTCATAATTTTGATTAGCAAATAAAATTAAAAGGGCCAAAGGAGGCGGTTGAGTTTCTCATTCTGACCCTTTTAATTTTACTCAACCTCTCCTCTTATATACTATACTACGCTAAAATTATAAATTTATTTCAAAAAACCCCTAAACATTGATGTTTAGGGGATAAATTATTCTATAATAAAGGATTCTGTACTAGGCACTACCTCTATCCAGGTTTTACCTGGTACAAATTCCATAGGATTTCCATCATCCTTATAAAAATAAGTATAACCATCTTTGTACTGCCAAGTGCCAGTCTGGTATCCGTACGGATTGACTAGATAGGCTATTCCGCTAGTTTTATTATCCATACTGCGTCTTTCTTTGTCATCTATAATCCTAGATTTGGCCACTTGAACAAGCACATTTTTGACAGCTATCTGCTGACCATTTTCATAAAGATGTTTTTCATCACCCTGCCATCTCTGATACACATTGAGTGCTTCATTGAATTTCCATTCTACTTTGTAATCATTGGATGAAAAATCTACTATAAATGACAGTGGTGGCATATATGATCTTTCTTTGGGATACTGGTCCGGAAAATCTACATAAGTAAAAAATGTTTCTCTGTCTATATTGGCCACATCTTTTATCTCCCCTATTCTCAACCAATTTGAAGATGAGGTAAACACATTATGAGGTGCGTCAAGATTATTGTCGCGCCAAAAATAAATTTCACTAGCCCCAATCTGATCAATATTTATAAAATCATATTTGGAAATATTAGTCAGTGCCTCTGGACTGCCACCAACATGCATATAAACTCCACCATACTCCCCGGCCCAGTCCATAAAATATGGTCTAGCCGACCTAACTGGTCCAATCTTTTCAAGCGACTTAGTGCTATCAAAAACTCCCATTATTCTGGTGATGTTGCCTTCAGCTAATGCCTCATAGACGATATCTGCTCCAGACAAACCCTGCTGAGGTCGGACATTATATGAATTGTCAAACATGATAGAAATAGGAAAAAAATCAGCTTTCTGCTCCAATCCAGTCAAAGGATTTCTCTTAAAATCAGACCTATTTTCTTCCTGTTTTTGCTCTGTTGGCATAGAGACAGCTTGTTGGTCTTTAAATAAGTCTCTCAAGCCCAAATATAACAAAATAACTGCCATAAAAATGACAGTTATTAATAAATATATTTTTATTTGATGATTTAACATTTAACCCGTCAAATATTTGCCCTGCAAATACCACAAAATGGTATTCAACGAGGCTATTTTTTATCTTCACCTTCTTTAGTTTCGCCTTCTTCACCTTCTTTAGTTTCGCCTTCTTCACCTTCTTTAGTTTCGCCTTCAGCACCAGCAACAGGAGTAGCCACTTCTTCAATTTTAATTTTCTTCGGCAAAGTAACATCAACTACTGGATCATTTGGGTTATTCAAAATATTTACTTTATCATCTACTTGTAGATCTGAAATAATCAATTTCTGACCAAGCTCTTTCAATAAACTGACATCCACATCTATCTTAGCTGGTAAATCAGCTGGCAAACATCGCACATTAACTGAAATATTTTTGGTATTTACCTGACCACCTTGCTCACGCACAGCAGTCGAGATTCCTACAAAGGCCAATGGCACTTTGGTAGTAAGCTCTTTTTTCTCATCAATAGCCATAAAATCAACATGTGACAAAGTGTCTTTGACAGGATCCTGTTGGTATTCACGGACAATAACTTTGATGGTTTTATCTCCAACTTTTATAGAAATAATATTGCTAGTTCCAGCTTCTTTGAGCACTTTTAGTAGCTCCAAATAAGCCAAATCAATAGATATTGGCTCCTGAGAAAAGCCATAAATAACTCCTGGGACTCTTTTTGAATCACGGATTTCTGTCAACTGACCTTGAGTGCCAGTCTTACGTTCTTTTGCTTCTAGTACAAATTCTGCCATATTTTTTCTTATAAATTAAAAACACAGTGGCTCTATTTAATCATAAAAAGGGTCCACTGTCAAGAACTTATTATCCATTCCTCAAATGCACACTTTGTGCTATACCCAAAGCGATCATTACAGCCCAGACTGAACTACCGCCAGCTGAAACTAAGGGTAAAGGAATACCTGTAACCGGTGATATTCCCATATTCATACCAATATTTATAAAAGTCTGTACCAAAAGCATAGCTGCAATACCCAATATCAGATAAGCTCCAAAATCATCCTGACTTTTCCTCATTATCAAAAATAATCTATAAAATATAAAAGCAAATAAGGCTAACAACAAACCTGTTCCCACCAAACCTAAATCCTCAGCAATTACGGCAAATATAAAATCTGTGCCCGGCTCAGGCAAAAATCTCAAGCTACTTTGTGAGCCTAGAGCTAGACCTCTGCCAAAAGTTTGTCCAGAACCAACAGCAATTATTGACTGTATGACATTGTAGCCCTCACCTTGAGGATCAAGACCTGGGTTGAAGAAAGTTAATATTCTAGACTGTTGATAAGATTGTAAAAGGAAAAACCAGCTTATTACTACCACTACCAAAAATACTGCCAAGAGCCACCAAAAATGCTGACGTTTAATACCGGTAAATAAAAGCATTATTATCCAGGTACCCAAAAGCACCAAGGCTGAACCAAGATCAGGCTGCAGAGTAACTAGTCCGACAAAAGCAAGCGTAAGTAAACCAGAAATAAAAATATGTTTAAACATAAAAAACTCATTAGCGTAATGAGCAAAATATCTGGCCAGAGCTATAACCAAAGCAATTTTAGCAAACTCTACCGGCTGCAAAACAAAAGGACCGACGGACAACCAACCAGTCGTACCTTTTATCTCTACACCAAAAAATAAAACAAACAAAAGAACCAATACAAATAATATAAAAATCAATTTGGCATAAGTCAACCAAACATTATAATTTATACTGGCTAAGAAAAAAAATAAAACAAAACCTGATAAGGCAAAAAGTATTTGTTTTTTAAAAACAGCGAAATTTGCCGTATCAGTATTCAAACTAAGACTATATAAAATGCTAATTCCTAAAACTAGCAAAATTAGAACAGCAAAAAATAACAACCAGTCTATCTTTTGCCATTTGGCTAAAAAAATCCTCATAAATTTATCAAATCGCCGCTCGGGTTGTCCACATAAATATCTTTAATATTGCCTTTGTCCATTTTATTTATGACCGGCAACACTTCTACTTTAGTCACTCGGGGCAATTTGTCAAGCCAGACCACCTCCAGCTCTCTCTTTTCCAAAGCTAAAAAATCATGAGTCAAAAGATAATTAACACCAATTATTTTATCACCATTATACAAAACTACCTGCCAGCCCACATCCCAAAAATTATTTAAGGTCATATTTTGGGCTTGCCAAATTACTCGGGCAGGAACATCTATCACCTCTTTGCCAACTTCCAGCCTAGTAGCAGCCTGAAATTTTACATTGGATACAGAAAAATTTATATCATAAAAATTTGGTCCAACCCTCTGCCAGTCTTGCTCGCCCAATTCCACATCCAAATCAACTACACCCTTACTTGATTCATGAGAAAATAAAATTAATAATTGTGTTTCATCCGGATTTAGAAAAGTGCTTTCTTCGGGTAAAGTCTCACCATTGACCACAAAACTATATTTTAACTCACGCAAAGCCCAGTCTGTGTTATGGTTTACAATTGGCACCACCAAATTATATTTTCTTTCTCCCAACGAAATAAATTGAGGTTTACCTATTGCCAGATTTATAGGCGCGCGCTTTATATGATAAGTCTCCCAATCAAAAGACGCGTTCTCCAAATTGGCTGCTGCTTTTTCAAAATTACCACCCTGTAGGTAAGTAATAACACGCCAAGCCAAAAAAATATATAAAATAGCTAAAACTAATATGGATAAACCATAAAATACTTTTATAATTTGAGGTCTATGCGTAACGAAAAAATAACCTCGTTCTAATTCTTTTTGACTAATTGGTTTGTATTCGTCCATACTTTAATATTATACAATATTTTACTCTCAAAAGCCAGATTTGGCATTATATGAACTACTATGTTATAATAAAGACGAAATAAAAAAATAAAAAAAATAAAATGTTAGAAAATTCAAAAGATTTATTAAATTTGCTCCTGGGATTTTCGGTAACTCTAGTGGCCATACTATTCTCTTGGGTACTGTATGAAATAGCCAAAACAATTAAAGGCCTCAATAATACCCTAAAAGTAATAGAAAATATTGCCAATGGCATTGATGAAGGAGTTCAAAATTTCAAAAGTAAAGCTGGTAATGCTTCCGCTTTTTTGACTGTATTCGTCAAAAGCGCCCAATCAATCATAAAAACTATCAGCGAAAAAAAAGGCGCCAGAAAAAATTCCAAAAACAAAAAATAATAAAAACCCCTCGATTTAATTCAATTACGCTCACCACAAATCGCTCGGGCAAACAAAAACAAAAACAAATTATTTGATTTATTTTTTATAAATCAACATCCCGATAAATTTTAATCTCCCTAACGAGTGTTATCGGGTTTTATTATTCATCCCATTAAATATTTACTCCCGTTAAATCCCGAAAAGCGGGACTTAACGGGGTAAAAACAAATTATGCTTATTCACCTCCATAATCACTCTCATTACAGCCTACTTGATGGCTTGAGTACTATAGACCAACTAGTAAAAAAGGCTAAAGAGCAGGCAGTCAATGCTTTGGCTCTGACTGATCATGGTGTTATGTATGGAGCTATAGAATTTTATCAAAAATGTCTGGCTAGTGGCATAAAACCGATCATCGGTGTTGAATGTTATGTTGCCCCTGGTTCAATATCCGACAGAAACCACAAAGAAAAACCATATCATCTTATTCTCTTGGCAGAAAACAACCAAGGATACAAAAACCTTCTCAAATTGACTACCATTGCTCATCTGGAAGGTTTTTATTATAAACCAAGAATAGATTGGGAAATATTAAAAAAACACAAAGAAGGATTAATAGCCGCCACAGCCTGTCTAGGTGGACCATTGGCTCGCCACATCAAAGCCGGACAACACCAGACTGTCCAAGAAAATCTCAAGACACTCTTAGATATTTTTGGAAATGATCATTTATATTTGGAATTACAACACCGAAATGATAGTGAACAAGAAATAGTCAATGAAGAATACAAAAAAATTTCCAAGCAACATAATATACCCCTTATTATCACCAATGATGTCCACTACATAAATTCTGATGATAATGAAGCCCAAGATATATTACTCTGTATACAAACAAAGCATAAGCAGTCGGATGAAGATAGGATGTCATACCTAGGAGACGATTTCTCTATGATTTCTGAAAATAAAGTCAAAGAATTATTTGGCGACGAAATACAAACCGCAATTGATAACACTCAAAAATTAGCTGACCGTTGCAATATAGAAATAGAGTTGGGCACTATTCAATTGCCTGAATACCAGTTACAAAATGCTAACAGTGCCGAGGAAGAGCTAAAACAATTATGCCTCTTGGGCGTAAAAAAACGCTACGGATACGAGATAGACCAAATCCCGACCAATATCAAAGAAAGATTGGATTATGAGCTCTCTATCATAACTAAGACTGGTTTTGCGGCCTACTTTTTGATAGTGCAAGATTTTGTCAATTGGGCCAAAGAACAAAAGATAGTAGTCGGCCCAGGTCGTGGATCAGCTGCTGGATCGCTGGTATCTTACCTGATAAATATCACCAATATCGACCCCATCAAGTATGAGCTTATTTTTGAAAGATTCCTCAACCCAGAACGTATATCCATGCCTGATATTGATCTTGATTTTGCCGATATCAGACGTGAAGAAGTAATCCGCTATGTTGAAGAAAAGTATGGCAAAGATCACGTAGCCCAAATCATAACTTTTGGTACTATGGCTGCTCGAGCAGCTGTCAGAGACGTAGGACGTGTGATGGGTTATAGTTATGGCTACTGCGACCAACTGGCCAAAATGATTCCAATGTTTACTTCTCTGGAGGAAGCTTTGGCCAATGTCGATGATCTAAAAAGAATATATGAAGAAGATCCTGAAGCACAAAGACTATTGGACATGGCCAAAAAACTAGAAGGTCTAGCTCGCCACTCCTCTACCCACGCCTGTGCCGTACTAATCACCAAAGAGCCACTGACAAACTACACCCCTTTGCAATATGCCTCCGGTGACGATAAAACTATTATATCCCAATACTCTATGCACCCAGTTGAAGACCTGGGCTTACTCAAAATGGATTTTTTGGGCCTCAAAAATCTGACCATCTTAGAACAAACTATCGAGATAGTAGAAGCTACCAAAAATACCAAAATTAATATAGATCATTTGCCACTTGATGACCAAAAAACCTTTGATCTTTTCCAAAAAGGTGAAACCACCGGCGTATTCCAACTAGAATCCGGTGGCATGAAAAGATACCTCAAACAGCTCAAACCAACTGAGCTAGAAGATATCATTGCTATGGTCGCCCTATACCGCCCAGGACCGATGGAGTTTATCCCAGATTTTATTGCCGCCAAACATGGATTAAAAAAAGTAAACTACTTGCATCCCAAGTTGGAACCGATCCTAAAAAATACCTATGGTATTGCGGTATATCAGGAACAATTGATGAGAATTGTCAGAGACCTAGCTGGTTTTAGCTACGGTCAGGCTGATGTATTAAGAAAAGCGGTAGGTAAAAAAATAAAAGAACTGCTCGATGAGCAGGAGGAAAAAGTAGTATCAGGCTTGATAGATAACGGCGTAGACAAAAAAACTGCCAACAAAATATGGGAATTTATTGTGCCTTTTGCCAGATATGGTTTTAACAGATCACACGCTGCCTGCTACGCCATGATTGCCTATCAAACTGCCTATTTAAAAGCTAACTATCCAGAGGCTTTTATGGCCGCCCTTTTGACAGCCGACCAAGACAATATTGACAGGGTCACTATTGAAATAAAAGAATGTCGCAAAATGGATATAGATGTCTTACCGCCTGATGTCAATGAAAGTTTTTCTAATTTTTCAGTGGTAGAAAGTACTGATCCAAACAAAAAAGGAAAAATTCGTTTTGGGCTAAATGCTATTAAAAATGTTGGACACAATATTGCCAAAGTCATAATCTCTGAAAGAAAAAAGAACGGTCAGTACAAATCTCTGGAGGATTTTCTCTCTAGGATAAAAGATAAGGATCTAAACAAAAAATCACTCGAAAGCCTAATAAAAGCCGGCGCCTTAGATTCATTATCTAATCGCGGACAAGCTTTGGGAAATTTGATTACTATTTTGGAATTTAACAAAAAAATACAAAATGAACATAAAAGCGGACAAAATAATTTGTTTGCCGATTTACCACTAGCTAATACCACTTTTTCCCTCAAACTAGAACACTTTGATGATATAGACCAAAATACTAAACTTTCTTGGGAAAAAGAGCTAATGGGTCTTTATATATCCGACCACCCTTTCAAAAACGATCTGGAAATACTCAAAAAATATATTATCCCGTTGGATAAATTAAAAAACAAAGACGGAAACAATGTCCGAGTAGCTGGTATTATTACTTTTGTTCACAAAATAGTCACTCACAAAGGTCAGGCTATGCTCTTTGTCACTATAGAAGATTCCAGCTCTAGTATTGAAGTGATTGTCTTCCCTTCCATGTTGGAAACTACTTTCAATCTATGGAAAGACGAAAATAGAGTTTTGGTAGAAGGCAAGGTCTCTGAAAAAGACGGCCACCCCAAGGTGATTGCCGAAAGAGCAGAAATTATAAACCCAGAAACAATCAAAGATTTTAAAGCCAAAGGATTGTCTGAAAAAAAGCTTTGGCTAGTTTTACCCGAAGGTTTTGATAAAGATAAAATGGCTGAGCTCAAAAAAATATTGGACCAACATCCCGGACTTAGCCCAGTTTATCTGGAAATACATAATGGCCATATACGCAAGTTAAAAACCGACCTTAAAGTGCTACCGGATGAAAAACTAAAAGAAAAAATAAATAAATTTTTAGGGCCAAATAGCTGGAAATTAAAAACTAATTGATATTAATTTGATATCTCTGCTATAATAAACCCAGTTAGACCTGCTAAGGAGCTAGGCTTCTAACGGTTTAACTAGCTAAAAGTAATTAAATTGAAAAAATATGACAAATCCATCCAGAGCCAAAGGCAATATATATTCCAAAGTAGTTATTTTTTTCTTTTTTCTGACTCTTGTAGCTATTTTAATGATTGTCCACTTTGCTCTGGCTAAAGTAAAAATAAAAATATATAACAATCTGGAAAACAAAACTGGCTCTGTTTTGGTGGAAATGCAATCTGAAGATACTACTGAAATATCACCAGATGCTATATTGGGTAAAATCATAAACACTGAATTTGAAATATCAGCCAACATAAAAAGCAGTCAAGAAATGAGCAGCAGTGAAAAAGCCGGTGGCTATGTCACTATCTACAACAATTATTCTAAAAGTCAACCATTGATTAAAACCACTCGCCTACTGACACCTGATGGTAAATTATTTCGTATCAGTGAAGGTGTGACTGTGCCAGCTGGCGGACAAGTAGAGGTATGGGCCGAAGCCGATCAAACAGGTGCAGAATACGTAACCGAGGCTACTACCTTTATCATACCAGGACTATGGGAGGGCTTACAGGACAAAATATATGCTGAGACTACAGAAGGAATGAAACAAACTTCAATTCCTCATTATAGTGTCAGCCAAGAAAATCTTGACAAAGTAATAGCTGAATTAAAAACTAGCGCCGAAAAAAAAGCTGTAGAAAATATAAATAATATTTTACCGGAAAACCTATCAATATCCGCCAAACAAATAATATTTGAATTTGAAGTCGTGGAGTCCAGCGAGCTGGGAGATGTATCCGAAGAAACATCTGTGACTGAAAATGTGACGGCTCATGCCCTAATTTTTGACCAACAAAAACTATTTGAGCTTGCCCAAGAAAAATTCCAAAAAGAACTGGCTAGTAGTCAGACACTAATCAAATTCAACCCTGACAAATTTGATTATAAAATATTGGATATTAATTTTGAAAAAGAAGAAGCTGTCATAGAAGTAAGTTTGGAAGCGGAAATAAATAATGGCCAAAACGCTCTAAATATAAATAAAGAAGATTTGGTTGGTCTAGATGAAAACGGCTTACGTCAATATTTCCAAGATTTTAAAGCACAGAGAATTGATATAGACTTTTCTCCATTTTGGGTAAAATCTGCTCCCCGATTTAAAGATCATATAATAATCGAATAAAAACCAACCTTCGAGGTTAACCTCGAAGGTTGGTTTTCACCAAAAGCCCCCCCCCTGCCGAATAGGAGGGGGTTTTGAGGATTTTTAGATAATAAAAAACTCCGTCTCGCACCCTGATGGGAATATTGAGACGGAGTTTTGCGATCTGACCGAGGCCAAGTGTTTCCGCCTACGCTCTTGCGAGCTCCGGCGGACAAGCAAGAGACAATCAAGTCCCGAGGACACAAGTAGCCAAGAACCAGTTACTTGCGGACAGCGGCGAAACGAAAGTGGTCGTACCAGTCATCGTCGATCCAGTCCAGGCCGAGCTCGCGCTGACCATCAACGGAGTAGAGGAAACCGACAGAGCGGTCGCCATACGGATCCTGAGAGATAGAACCGAGGGCGACGATAGGAAACTGCTTCTGCAATTCGGGATAGCAAATGCCAAGCTCGAGTAGCTCGGACATAGTTGCCGGACGTAAGCCGTCGTCATCCAGAGCTTTGAGCACGGCCTTCGTGCTCATGTCCTCGCCGAAGTGCTTGAAAATAATGATGTTCGCTTCGTGCGGAGCATCAGCAGTGAAGTAGTCATCATTGATGTTGGAGTTGGTCCAATCATAATTGCCTCGACGAACCATATCACTGATGCTGTCCCCGGAAACTTCCAGTCGGTAGACACCACCCTCATGCCTGTTGACCAAGATCGTGGTCAAAGCAAGCAGAGTCAACACCAAAGCGAACAGGATGGTGAGCTTCTTCATGATTTTCCTCCAATTCTAGAGTTTTACTACGTCCGTGTTACATTATAGCCGTAGCAGTCAGACCAGATGATTTATATCCAAACTAACTGCTAAGGCCATATTTTTTGACCTAATTTAAAGTTCAAAATAATATCTAAGTATATCATGTATTTACTATTTTGTCAATAGTTTACAACAAATATTAAAATGAGCTATAATTATAAACGCCTTAGATGATTGGAATAGCAACCAACTATTCTTCCAGCATATGGAATCCCTCAAAACAGGGACTAAATCTCAATAAAATAAATGAGTTGCCTCCTTTTATAGGAGGAACTTGGGTGGAACCGCCCGTTTGACTCCTTAGGAGTCACTCAGGGTCCCAAGACTTAACTAGTCTTGGGTTATTTTAATTTTCACCCCGTTAAATACTGCTTTGCAGTGTTCGCGGGGCGAACATTTAACGGGGTAAAAATATGGACAAACAAGAAAAAATGCACCGCGTAAGACACTCTCTGTCTCACATCATGGCTATGGCAATACTCAAAAAGTTTCCTGATGCCAAACTAGCAATTGGGCCAACTATAGAAAATGGTTTTTATTATGATTTTCTATTGCCTGATAAACTATCAGACAATGATTTGCCAAAACTGGAAAAAGAAATGAAAAGAATCATAAAACAAAACATTAATTTTTCCAAACAAGTAGCGGCTAGAGACTCTGCCCTAAAAATGGCTAGCGATCAAATATTTAAGATTGAACTAATCAATGACTTGCCAGAAGACGAAGAAATTAGTTTTTACAGTTCCGGTGAATTTACTGATTTGTGCGCTGGACCACACGTGGAAAAAAGCTCAGAGATAAATATTGACGCCTTTAAGCTCACTACTACTGCCGGCGCTTATTGGCGTGGTGATGAAAAAAACCAAATGCTCACTCGTATCTATGGCGTAGCTTTTGAAACAAAAGAAGAGCTGGATGATTATTTGGAAAAGCTAAAACAAGCCAAAGAAAGAGACCATCGCAAGCTTGGTAAAGAAATGGATCTATTTACTTTTTCAGAGCTAGTCGGTGCTGGTATGCCTCTTTATACTCCCAAAGGCGCTCATGTCAGACGCCAAATTATAAATTTTTCTAATGAATTACAAAATAAAATAGGCTTTCAAGAAGTCCACACACCACAGATGAACAGAGCTGAACTTTTTCATGTTTCCGGACACTGGGAAAAATTCAAAGATGATATGATTTCAGCTAGCTCTCACTATAGTAAAGACGAATTCTTTCTAAAACCAATGAATTGCCCTCAGCATACTCAGATATTTGCTAGCAAAAAAAGAAGTTATCGTGATTTGCCTATCAGATACTCTGATTTTGCGAATCTTTTTAGAGACGAAAAGCCAGGAGAATTGTCTGGCCTGACCAGACTAAGGTGTTTTTCTCAAGACGATGGACACAGTTTCTGCCGTGAAGATCAAATAGAGTCAGAATTCAAAAATGTCTTGAGCATTATAAATGAAGCTCTAAAAACTTATGGTCTAAATTATTATGTCAGGTTGTCACTATGGGATCCCGAACAAAAAGAAAAATACCTCGGCGATGAAAAAGTTTGGGAAAAATCTCAGACACTCTTAGAAAAACTACTCAAAGAAAATAAAATAGAATACGAGTCAGCTACAGGTGAAGCGGCTTTTTATGGGCCAAAAATGGATATAATTGCCAAAGATGCTTTGTCACGTCAGTGGCAGATATCCACCATTCAATTGGACTTTAATATGCCAAAAAGATTTGAGCTCAGTTATACCGACCAAGACGGTACAGAAAAAACTCCCGTTATGATTCACCGAGCCATTATTGGCTCTCCCGAAAGATTTTTAGGGATTTTGATTGAGCATTATGGTGGTGCCTTTCCTTTATGGCTCTCCCCTGTCCATATCAAAATACTAACTGTCAATCAAAATCATATTGAGTTTGCTAAAAAAATTGCCGATGAATTTGCTGAAGAAAATATAATAACTGAAATTGATATGTCTGATGAAACCGTCGGCAACAAGATACGCAAATCGGCCAAAGAAAAATCTCCTTATACTCTAGTCATTGGTGACAAAGAAATGAATTCTGACAAACTATTTGTCAGAGTACGCGGCAAACAAGATCTTTTGGAAATAGACAAAAAAGAATTTATCTCAAAAATAAAAACCGACATCAAAAATCGTAGCCTGACTCTTTTATAATCCCGCCAAAGGCGGAGTCCCCGAATGGGGATCTAAAAGATTATAAATTTGTATTCTCATATTTAGTTTTAACCAATTAATACTAAGCTTATGGAAATCAAGACAGCGCTTACTTACGATGATGTTTTATTGGTGCCTCAAAAATCTGACATAAAATCCCGACAAGATGTCGATGTATCAAGCAGACTCAGTCGTAATATCAGTCTAAAAATTCCTATAGTCTCCGCCAATATGGACACTGTCACTGAAAGTCGTATGGCTATTGCCATGGCTATTTATGGCGGCATTGGCATTATTCACCGCTTTTGTGATATCACCACTCAGGCCAAAAAAATATCTCAAGTAAAAAGAAAACAAAATATCATCATAGATAATCCATTTTTTGTCTCACCAAAAAATACTCTCAAAGAAGTCAAAGAAAAAATCCTGGAATTCAACTGCAAAAGTTTTTTGGTAACTGACAATGACCAAAAACTACTAGGCATACTAACCAACCGAGACATTTCATTTATTGAGGATGCCGATGTATTGGTAGAAAAGCTCATGACGCCAAAAGAAAAGCTAATTACTGCTCACTTTGGTATTAGTATAGATGAAGCCAAACGTATAATGAATGAAAATAAGATAGAAAAATTACCTCTGATTGATAGTGATTTTAAAATAAAAGGCCTGATTACTGCCACAGACATCGCCAAAAATTACAATGAAAAAAATGCCAGCAAAGACAGTCGCGGCCGACTCTTGGTTGGGGCTGCCGTGGGAGTGCGTTCAGATTTTATGGACAGAGTTGATGCCTTGGTGCAAGCTGATGTTGATGTACTGATACTTGATATTGCCCATGGACATTCTGACAACGCTCTCAACACTATAGGAAAAATCAAAGAAAAATATCCTAATGTAGAAATAATTGGTGGCAATATTGCTACCGGCCAAGGTGCCAAAGATCTTATAAAAGCCGGTGTAGACGCTGTCAAAATTGGTGTCGGTCCAGGCTCAATTTGCACCACAAGGATTACTACTGGTTTTGGCGTACCCCAGCTGACAGCGATAATGAATGCTTACCAGGTGTGTAAAAAATACGATATTCCTATGATTGCAGATGGTGGCATCAAACAATCCGGTGATCTGGTCAAAGCACTAGCTGCCGGAGCTGATACTGTTATGATGGGTGGCCAGCTATCAGGCACCACCGAATCACCAGGTCCAACTATCAATTATCATGGCAGACAGTACAAAGTTTCGCGCGGCATGGCTTCACTCACTGCCGCATTATCACGTCCTGACTCCAAAGAAAGTATGGACAAAATTACTCCAGAAGGAGTAGAAGCTCGTGTCCCCTACCGCGGCCCTGTGAAAAATATTTTAAATCAGTATGTAGGTGGCTTACGGTCAGGTATGAGCTACGCTAATGCCAGAAATTTAGAGGAACTAAAAAAGAACGCTCAGTTTATCAGAATAACCGATTCCGGAATGCGAGAATCAAAATCTCATGACAATGAACTTTTGTAACTTGTCTTAAAATGCTATAATAAACCCAGTTAGAAATTCACAATTATAAACCAGAATAAAATATTATTATTTGTAAAAATATTTTTCTATAATTTCTAACTGGGTAAAAAACGACTAAATATTAAAATTAAAAAATCATGAAAATTTTTAAATTATTTAGTTTATTTCTAATAAGCGGATTATTTGCTGGGTTATTTTTTTCAAATAGTGCCTTAGCCCAAACAAACGATAATTTAGCCAACGCTCTAGCTGAATATGAAGCTGATGAAATAGACGCTCCCGCCTTGGGCACTTCTGATCCTTTGGTCTTACCAGGTGATGGCGGCTATTGGTGGCAAAATCTCAAAGAAAATGTCGGTCTATTTTTTACTTTCAACCAAGAAAAAAAAGCTGAAAAATTACAAGAAATAGCCAGTCGTCGTCTTTTGGAAGCTAAAAAACTAGCTGAAATAGGCACTGATAACGCTGCTACAAGAATAGAAGATGCTTTGGCTAAATACCAGATCCGAATGGAAGAGTTGAGTCAAAAGCTTAAAGACAATCCTAATATCTCTGAAGACATTCTGACCAAATTTGATACCAATCAATTGAGACATCAACAAATACTAAGTGACGTCGCCGAAAAATTGAGAAATAAAGCACCAAATAAAACTATTGACGAAATCCAAAAAATAAAAGATGAAAACGCCCTAAACTGGTACAATACAAACCCGGATCAAATCCAACAAAGACTGGAAAATTCCATCCAAAATAATGACCTGGGCAGCAAATTTAAACAATTAAGAAACATTGCTACCTTAGAAGAATTAAAAAATGTGTTACCAGAAGAAGCCGGTGACAAAATAACAGCCGCCAAAGAAATAGCTGAAGAAAGACTCAATCAAAAGTTAGAAAATTTGGACAGACAAGATCAAGAAAAAATAGAAAAATATATCAATAACATAAAAACGACCGAGGTAGTCAAACAAAAATTTATAAGTAACCTGAAAGATAGTCCAAATTTGTCTGCTCAAACTAGGCAAACCATCGCTAATTCTTTTGAAAGATACAATAGCCAATTAAGAACACGCTTTGAAAGCCTAAGTGATGAAGAAAAAGAAAAGTTTTTGGACCAATTTGAAAACAAATTACGTAGTCACCCAGCCAATCTAGAATTTTTGCAAGGTCTTGATATGCCACAATTTAAAGAGAGAATACAAAACTTAATTGAAATACAGCAAGAAGGCCTGAAGGAAAAAATCCAAAGCACTACTGATCCTGTCAAATTAAGAACACTAGAACAAAACCTACGAGAATATCCTGTACTAAGAAAAGAAATACAGGAAAGACAAAAAATGATGCCTACCAAACCCAATCTCAACATCCGCTCTTATCAGGCTCAACCAACTGATAGTAACCAATAAAAAAATAATCAACCCTGAGCGTAGTCAAAGGGTTGATTTTTTATAAGGAAAAATATACAATTTCTTCTATGCAAAGAAAAAAGAAATTTCATCTTATTATATTTGGCTGTCAGATGAATTATTCTGATGCCGAACGTCTGGCGACAGTTTTGAAAAAGCTCGGTTACCAAGAGACCAATCAGGAAAAAGATGCTGATCTTATTGGTATTGTAGCCTGCTCTGTCAGACAAGCGGCTGTAGATAGACTATATAGCAAACTAAGAGATTGGCAAATTATCAAAGAAAAAAGACCCCTAATAACTCTGCTATCAGGCTGCATTTTAGAGCGTGACCAAAAAAAATTGGCTGATAAATTTGATCTTTTTATTGATATAAAAAACCTTCACAATTTGGCCGATCAACTAAAAAATATTGCCCCCGAAGAAAAATTAGCTTTGCCAGATTTTTTTGATATCAGCCCTAGCTACAAATCAAAACATCGTGCCTATGTACCTATCATGACAGGCTGTAATAAATTTTGTTCGTACTGTGCTGTCCCCTATACCCGTGGACGAGAAGTATCTAGACCATCAAAAGCTGTAATAGAAGAAATCCAGGAACTACTAGCAAAAGGCTATACAGAAATAATACTCCTTGGACAAAATGTAAATAGCTATGGGAAAGATTTGATAAAACAAAATAAGAAAGAATTGGATTTCCCAGAATTACTAAAAAAAATTGATAGTTTATCAGATCATTTTTGGTTAAAATTTTTAACCAGCCATCCTTATGATATGAGTGACAAACTCATAAACATCATGGCTGAATGCAAAAATCTCAATGATTATCTGCATCTACCTGTACAATCAGGCTCAAACAAAATTCTTAAAAAAATGAACCGCCATTACAAAATAGCTGACTACAAAAAATTAATAAAAAAAATTAGAAAAAAAATACCAAATATAGCAATTTCAACAGATATTATAGTAGGCTTTTGCTCGGAAACAAATAAAGATTTTCAAGCCACACTCAAATTGGCCAAAGAGATGAAATATAATATGACCTACCTGGGCCAATATTCTAGCCGAGCTGGCACTGTAGCCTGGCGCCTATACAAAGATGATGTGCCAAAAAATACCAAAAAATCCCGCTGGCAAAAACTGAACACAATAATTGAACAGCAATCTTTGGAATTTAATAAAAACTTAATTGGTCAAAAGCGAGAAGTTTTGATAGATGCCGTCAACAAAACCGGAGACAATTATCTGAATATAGGCAAATTATCAAACTATGTGGCCGTACACATTGAAAGCAAAAAACCACTTAATGTCGGAAAATTTTACAATGCCAATATAATAGAAGCCAAACACTGGGGTGTCAAAGCAAAATTGAAAGATAAAATAGCTGTTATCCTTGGGCCCACTGCTGCCGGCAAATCTGACTTAGCTGTAAAAATTGCCAAACAATTTAATGGCGAAATAATATCGGCTGATTCCAGACAAATTTATAAAGGTATGAATATTGCCAGCAATAAAATCACCAAAGAGGAAATGAAAGGTATTGTCCATCATATGCTGGATATCACCACTCCTGATAAAGAATACAATCTTTATAACTGGCAACAGGACGCTTTTAAAACTATTAAAAAAATCTTGGCCAAAAACAAACTGCCGATTATTGCCGGTGGCACCGGACTTTATATATCTTCAATTTTACAAAATTATGATTTAAATCCAAAAAATCCACAGCTGAGAAAATGCCCTTATGACTTTGTTGTCTTCGGACTCTCCCCTGACAGAGACAAGCTATACCAAAAAATAAACAAAAGAGTTGATAGAATGTTCGGTGACGGATCAATACAAGAAGTCAAAAAACTCTACAAAAAATACCCGCACAAAAAACTAAGCTCATTGACTGGTATTGGCTACCGAGAAATCATAGAATATTTGGATGGCAAGATAAGCTTAGAAACTGCCATTGATAAAATCAAAAAAAATACCCGCCACTACGCCAAAAGGCAAATGACTTGGTTTCGCCGCATGGAAAAACAAGGTATAAAAATACACTGGAACAAAAATATTACTCAGACAAAAAAATCAATAAAAGAATTTTTGAAATAATTTTAAAGACCCGCTAGAAAGCGCTTGACGCAATCATGATGCGGGTCTTTAGTTTTACCCTCAGTATTGAAGGCTAGCCTACCTTATCCTTGGGCTGTTTGGAATTGAGGTCCTCGGTCTCGACGCTGCCATCCGGCTTGAATGTCTTCCTGATCTTGAGGTGAGTATTCTCAATGACTGTCCAGGCTTCCCAGCTGGGGTAGCCCACTGTCATCGCCACAATCAAACCATCGTGTTCGATAGCCACCCCGTTGTCCGGGACGAAGTGAAGCCTCTGCAGACTGCAGGGGCAGTGACAGGAAGTAGCCGCCCGAGCCACAACCGTGACATGACCAGTACATTCATCCACCTTACACTGGCTGGACACCAATTTCATGCGGGTCAAAACCCTCCCTCCTTGCAGATGGAACTGCAGCTCCGGCAATATGTGTCCTTCCTGCTCCAGTTGTAGCAGATTCCAAAGGGCATTACCTACAGCATTGCCCTCAAAGTGAGGTGCCGGCTTTTCTACTACCGGATAATTGATAATTACGGCCATCTTGAACCCCTTCCTAGGCTAGAGTAAAATAACAGCGAACCTGATAAAATAACCATAAAAATACTCTCCTGTCAACTATAAAACCGTCCAAAGCGAAGACTACGGCCAGTATATATTTTACAACTTTTTTATAATACCATTTATAGCATCTACACTGACCCTATCTCCGTCTTTGAAGACTTTGGTGGCTATTTTGGTACCCACTACACAAGGAATTTTAAGTTCCCTAGCTACTATGGCGGCGTGACAAGTAATACCTCCATCATTAGTCACTATAGCTGCCGCTTTTTTCATAGCCGGAACTAGAGATGGAAAAGTAGTGCGCGCTACCATGACATCTCCTTTATTCATCTTATGCATTTCCTCTGGTAAATTTACTATCTTTACCTGTCCGTTGATTTTACCGGGACGAGCCGAAGTACCCCTGATTTCATCTACTATCTTGATTTGTTCCTGCTCAAGATTTTGCGTAGCCAAAAATTTTTCCGCTTTTTCACTAGCATAAATTTTTGCTTTTAAGCCAGAAAATATATAAACACTTTTTTTAAATCTCTGGTTGAGAGTCCTAGTATCAAATTTGCCCTTTTTTAAAGCCAAGGCAACTTCATCAAAAGTCATCATCCTAAACTGCTTCAAAGACAAATGCAAACGCTTAGCCATTTCTTTATGAACAAATTCCAATAAATAACAATAATAAAACCAAGCATCTTTACGATATGACTTTATATATATAATATCTTTAGCTAAATCAAAATATTTTTTTTCCTTACCTTTTAGAGATAGTTTTTTGATAAGCTCTTGTCTAGATTTTTTGTTATCTAGCGTCTGTTTTCTTAAGACTTTTATATTTTGCTCTGCTTTTACTCTTTGTCTGAGCAAGCCCGACCACATACTAATATAATAATCTAGCTCATAAGCTGGCCCTATATATGTATAGGGCATCCATAGCCATTTTTTGTAATGCTTTAATATTTTATTTCTCAGTTTAACATCTATTTCAGATAAATTATCCTCTATATACTTTATATCTTGATTGGTAAATATTTTTTTGGCTTTAGGGTCTTTTTTTATAGCTTGTAAAATCTCTAAAGATTCTATTTCCTCCTGCATAGATAAACTCATCTTATCTGGTGTGGTAAGTAGAGAAAAAGCTTCTGCTACACTTATATCTATTTTATTTTGTTTTATCTTGTCCTCTACTATACTCATCAAAAATTTTGATAAATCTTCTCCGTCGGAATCTACAAACCAAGTAGTAAGTGTCAGCCTACCTTCCGCTTCAAAAAATTTTTTTTGTAATTTATCGTGAAATTTGACAAGCTGATCATCACTCATTTTGCCAAAATCATAATTTAAATTTTCTTTGATAAAATTAAATAATTTTTTGATATCAACAATCCCTTGTCTCTGAAATTTAAAGACAAAATCAGGCTTGGTTTTTATAATATCTAAAATAGCTTCTATAAAATTCCGTAATTGTTTGTCCGGTATATAAGCGCCAGTCAGATCATAATTTTCGCCAATCAATAAAAAATCTTTTAAAATATCTCTGCCAATTAGCTTCTTTTGATCACGTATAGCAGAAAAAACAGGTGGCCCAGTGACTATGACGGGCATCCTGTATATTTCAAAATTACGTCTCCAAACAAAACCACTCATATCAAGAGCTTAATTTTTCTTTGAGCATTTCCTCAGCTTTTTGCGGATTGGCTTTACCCCTACTCTCTTTCATAACCAGACCAAGTAAAAACTTGAGCACAGCTGCTTTGCCGGCCTGATATTCTTTGACTTGCTCAGGATTGCTCATTATTACTTTTATTACAATACCATCTAAAGTCATATCATCCTCAATCTGAGCTAGGTCAAGACGCTCGGCAATGTGAGAGGGGTCGTCATCAGCTCCATTAAACATTTCTTTTAGAATTATCTGTCCAGCAGAGCTGTTTATTTTCTTTTCATAAATAAGCGTCAAAAGCTCAGACATATTTTCGGCACTGATTTTCAAATCCTCTATCTTGAATTTGCCTTTTATCAGACCAAAAAGCTCACTAGTAATCCAACTATAAGCTAGTTTAGATAATTTAGCTTTATGTTCCTGCCAAAGAGTTTCAGCCTCTTTACTATCTTCTCCTAGCCCTTTGGACTTAAACATCCAAGCCCGCAAATCGGACATTACATTTTCATAATAATTTGCCCAGATTCTTTGATTGATAAGCTCCCAAGCATCTTTTGAGCTAAGGCGATATTCTGTAACAAAGCGGTCTTTTCTATGAAGCGGTAGTTCCGGCATCATACTTTGCACTTCAGTCAGCAAATTTTCACTAATATGCAAAAGGGGCAAATCTGGCTCCGGAAAATACCGATAATCAGACGAGCCCTCTTTGGTACGCTGAAGGATTGTTTCTTCTTTGTCTTCGTCCCAACCGCGAGTTTCTGTCTTTTGTGGTGGAGTCTTGGCCTCCCATAGTTTGGCCTGTCGTTTTTCTTCAAACAGCAAAGCTTTTTCTACAGCTTTAAATGAGTTTAGATTTTTAACTTCTGTTTTGGCATAATAATCATGATCACCCATTGGCCTTAGTGATATATTGGCATCACATCTCATGTGGCCTTTTTCCATATCAGCATCAGAAACTCCCAAATATCTGGCAATCAGACGAAGCTCAATTAAAAATTCTTTGGCTTCCTTAGGGCTCTTAAAGTCCGGTTGAGTGACAATCTCAGCTAGTGGTGTGCCACCACGGTTAAAATCTACCAAAGTCTTACCTGTGCTATGTATATTTTTGGCAGCGTCCTCCTCTAGATGTAGTCTCTCTATACCAATACTCCATTTTTGCTCATCTATTTCAATAACCAAGTGCCCATCATGAGCCAAAGGCTCATCAAACTGAGATATCTGATAGCCTTTTGGCAAATCAGGATAAAAATAATTTTTTCTGTCAAACTTTGATATTTTATTTATCTTACAATTCAAAGCCAAAGCCATCATCAAACCCATCTTGACTGCCTCTTTATTGACTGTTGGAAGTGTGCCCGGATGACCCAAACAAATTGGGCACACCAAAGTATTTGGCTCCTTACCATCACTGGCATTGGAACAATGACAAAACATCTTACTCTTTGTCTTGAGTTGCAAATGAATCTCTAAACCTATAATTGTTTGGTATTTAGCCACCCCAGTATAAAAATTTAAGAATTATTTATTGCCCCGTTTATTATTATAACAAATTTTTTACGGGGCAGGTACTATAACTATATATATTTTTTTAACTTCTGACAAACTTCATCGTGAATGCTATCTATTGTTCTCATATGTCCAGTACCATCATCACAGTCTATTATTTCCCAATTATATTTTTTGGCCACATATTGTCCAGCCTCAAGAGCATCACGTAAATGATTTAAATCATTCTCATGTATATCATTTTTTGATTTGAGATTGTCATGACGACCATCTTTGCTAAGTGCCAAATTTTGAGAAATCTCTGCTGAAACATTCATAAAAAATACTACATCTGGTCTAGGAATTGCAAAAATATTAAATTCCAACTCATCCAACCAATCCAAAAATATATCTCGCTCTTTTTGATCTTTGATCTTGCCGGCCTGATGGACCATATTAGATGTAGCATAGCGATTGGCTAGTACAATTTTACCATCTTCCAGCCATCTCTTCATATCAAAAGAAGCATCGTATCTGTCCATAGCATAAAAAATACTAGCCCGATAAGCCCCTACGTCTTTGGCAGCGCCAAAATCACCATTGAGGTATTTTTCTACCATGACTGCCGCTGGCTGTCCGTAACGTGGAAAATCTACGATTTCTATAAGCTGCCCATCTTTGATTAGCTTTTCTTTGAGCAAATTAAATTGAGTAGTTTTACCACTGCCATCACCGCCTTCTATGACTATTAATTTTCCTTTTGACATATTTTATAAAAACCAATAATTTATAATCCCTGATATCAAAACAATAGTGATTATTATAGTAGTTATCAAAATTCCGCTTTGACCAGCTTGTTTATACGCTTTCCAAGACGAATACAGCCAAAAAGGTTGGGCTAATAAATTAATTATTAATCCATATTGAGGAAATTTTAAAGCTATTGCCACCTGAGCTCCTATAGTTAGCGATGGCAGGGCAATTTGAACGCCTCTATTTAAAATTAGATTTTTATCCATATTTTAATTTAATAACCACTTGAGGCCAGCATATTATCTCCCCTGTTTGTTTCATCAAGCTCATCTACTTCTTCTAGTTCTACTGTTTCATGACGCTCTATAATCATCTGACAAATACGGTGACCTTTAGCTATTTTGTAAGTTTCTTGCCCTAGATTAATCATAATGATTTGCACTTCACCACGAAAATTGGAATCAAAAACTCCGCCCATAGTGTGAATGCCGTGTTTGGCTGGCAGACCTCCACGATCCCTGACATTGCCCCAATAGCCGTCTGGAATAGCAATAGCAATGCCAGTTTCTACTATTATCCTTTCGCCAGGTTTGATTTCATAATCACGATAACTATAAAAATCCATCGCTGCGTCGCCTGGCCTCATAGTCTGGGGCATCTGGGCATCTGGATATATTTTTTTAGCTTTTATTTTCACCCCGTTAGAAATTAATGATTAAATAACTTTTTCCCTGTTAGTAAAATCAACACTGATTTATTATACTTTAACACCATAACGTTATCTGGTGAATTTCTAACGGGGTTCATGGCTGTCTATATTTTCTAAAACTTTTAATACTTTATTTAAAATTTCATCTCCTCTATCTACATCTTCTTTCTCTGTCCTATCTTTTTCTATGAAATCAGGGCTAGTACAATAATTTACAAAAGTATCTATTTCTGTCACCAATGTTTGAGTCTCATTATTGTCACTGCCCTCCAAATAATCTTCTTTAAATAAGACCAGCTGGCCAACCAAAGCTGTAAACCAGCCTCGTCTTATCTTAAAGTTGCTATCAATGGAATTGCTATGAATAATTTCTTTAGGTACATCATTACTATATCCGTCCCTCAATTTTGTAAACATACCTATATAATATTCAATACTCTCCGATTTTGATTCAGGCAAAGACTCATTACTAGGTATTTCTGTTCTCATATATTTTATCTGGTCAATTCTAAATATTTAAACTTTGTGCCTTCGTATTCTTGTGTTTCTGATTCTGAAACAATATTTTTAAATTCATCGTACTCCGGAAAATAAGTATCTGCTTCAAAAGTCTTGTCTATGATAGTCAAATACAACTTGTCAGCATACTTGATAGATTGTCTATATATTGAGGCACCACCAATAAAAAAAATTTCATCATCGCCTGATGCCTTGGCATATTCAATGGCCTCTTCTATAGAATGTAGCACCACTGCATCATCCACTTTCCAATCTTTGTCCAAAGTAAGCACTATATTTTGTCTATTGGGTAGGGCCTTACCCATAGATTGGTAAGTAGTTTGCCCCATGATGACCATGTGCCCCTGAGTAATTTTTTTAAAATGCTGCAAATCCGGTGGCAAATGCACCAATAATTTATTTTTGTAACCAATACCTCTGTCACGGGCTATGGCTGCTATTAAACTTATTGTCATGATTTTTTATCTGTCATTGCGAGGAACTTAGTGACGAAGCAATCTAAAAGATTTTAGATCGCCACGCCCTTTGGGCTCGCGATGACAATTAATTAAACTGCAATTGGTGCTTTTATAATAGGATATGGATCATAGCCCTCTAATGTAAAATCTTCAAATTTAAAATCTTCAATATTTTTGACATCTGAATTTATTTTCATGATCGGAAGTTGTCTTGGCTCACGTGATAATTGTTCTTTAACCTGGTCAAAATGATTGCTATAAATATGCAAATCACCATAGACATGAACGAATACACCGGGTTTCAAACCAACTACTTGAGCTACCATCATCAAAAGCAACGAATAAGAAGCAATATTAAAAGGCACACCCAAAAATGTGTCACAGCTCCTTTGATACATTTGTAGTGACAATTTACCGTCAGCTACATAAAATTGGTAAAGCAAATGACAAGGTGGCAAAGCCATCTTGGGGATTTCTGGTGGATTCCAAGCAGACACTATCATACGCCTGTCATTGGGGTTTGTTTTTAATCTTTCAATCACATCCTTGAGTTGGTCTACCCCGCCAAAATCACGCCACTGTTTGCCATAAACTGGACCGAGATCACCCCACTTTTTGGCAAACTCGTCATCATTTTTTACATTATCTACAAACTCTTGCATTTTTTCTTCCCACTCAGGTGTATATTTTGGATATTTATCTGCCAATCCATTGGCTTCCAGATATTTTTGGTATGGCCACTCATTCCAAATACGCACACCATTGTCTACCAAATATTTGATATTGGTATCCCCCCTGACAAACCAGATAAGCTCATGAATTATTCCTTTTAAAAATACTTTTTTGGTAGTGAGTAATGGAAAGCCTTCGGACAAATCAAATCTGGCCTGAGCACCAAAAACACTACGCGTACCTACACCAGTACGGTCACTTTTGTCTACGCCCTCATCCATTATTTTTTGAAGTAGTTGTAAATATTGTTTCATTTTCTTACCGTCATTGCGAGAATATTTAGCGACGAAGCAATCTACAATATTTAGATTGCCACGCCCTTCGGGCTCGCAATGACAAATTAATCAACTAATTTATCAAGTTGTTTATATAACTCTTCCAAAGTTCCGTTATTATTTATAGTAATATCAGCTTGTTTCATTAAATCTGGAATATAAATTTCTGTTTCCGCTTTGTGCTCTGCTTGAAATTGCTCCCAAGTTTTTTCTTTATCATCAGAATTCTCTCCTCTGGCTCTTAATCTTTCATAACGCACCTTAGCATCTACTTCTATAGCTATCATTTTAAAACCAGAAATTTTTTTAAGATATTCTATATCAGCTGGACGACGCATTCCATCTATAACTATCATCTCAGCCTGAGAATTTTTAACATCCTCCGATATTACTTTAGCCATTAAGTCTTGACCAAAGGCCTCTCTTAATACTGGAGATATAATTTGAAAATTCTCCCTAGATTGAGGCAAATATAATCTATCTAATATATCTCTGAGCATAGTAGAAAAACGAAAAGTATCAGCATTATATTTGCTTGCAAAATATTTAGCAGCTGTACCTTTGCCACAAGCTATTAATCCAGTAAATCCTAAAATTATTTTTTCTTGTTTCATTGTTTTATTATTTTTTTTCAGTCATACCTTCATAAGTCTGCATTTCATCATCATATATGACATCCAACTCTATACCTGCTTGCTTCAAAATATCTTGTCCACCCTGATGATAGTGTCTTTCAGCTACTACTCGCTTGATACCACAATTGACAAGGAGCATACAGCAGACAACACAAGGTACCATACGACAATAAACAGTCGCCCCTTCTATAGACACTCCCCTTTTGGCAGCTTGGCAAATTAGATTTTGCTCAGCATGAATGGTGCGTACACAGTGATTACTGACTGTACCATCGCCATGGTCTACTTTTTTTATCAAATGACCAACTTCATCACAATCAGGCAATCCTTTTGGTGCGCCGACGTAACCTGTTACCAAAATTTGGTTGTCTTTGACAGCAATTGAACCACTTCTACCGCGACTGCAAGTCGCACGCTTGGAAGCAGTTCTAGCCATTTCCATAAAATATTCATCCCAAGTTGGACGGACATATTTTTCTTCCTTGTTATTGTCTAGGCCTCCGGCCTTCTTTTCTTCTGCCATATAGGTTTATTTTAAAATTTCTAAAATTTTATTATTAATTATTTTGTTGTTAGTAATCAAAAAAGTATTATTTTCATCATCCTTATCTGGATTACCAGCCAAATCTGATATATATGCTCCGGCTTCTTTGGCAATCAATTTGCCCGCCAAAAAATCATGAATATCTAAATTGTTGTGAAGTATTGCCTCTATCTTGCCGGAAGCTAACATACAAAAATCAATTCCTACCGACCAATTAAAACATAATCGTTTAATATCTGATTTGATAATTTTTTGAGTCCAGTCGGCATCCAAATCTTTGTCATGCTCATAACCCCAAACTACTCCAATTGATATGTCTTGAATATTTTCTTTATCGTTGACCAATATCTTTTTTCCGTTTAAAAAAGCGCCCTGGCCTTTGATAGCATAATAGCTCAAATCCAAAATAGGCTGATAAACTAGCCCAAAAATTGTTTCATTATTTTTTTGCAAAGCAATGATAACCGAAAAATTGGGAATGCCAAGTACAAAATTGTTTGAAGCATCTAGTGGATCCACTACAAAAGTATATTCTGATCCATTGTCAGTATTACCATCTTCTTCAGAGTGTATATTGTAGTCTGGAAAATCTTCTTTGAGTATTTTTAAAATAACTTGTTCTGATTCTGTGTCGGCCTTGGTTCTGATATCAGCTGGAATAGTTTTTTGTTCAATATCCAAATTTTGCCCAAAATAGTGCTTCAAAACTTGGCCGCCGGCCTGGGCTGCCTCAATTATTTTTTGATATTTTTCTTCCATACTTGTCTTCTTATTTTAGCAAAATAAGCTAGATTGTTCAAATCAACCTCCGAGGTTACTTTCTTAACTAATATTAGCTAAAACCAGCACCTTTTTATAAAAAGGTGCTGGTTAAATTTTCTTGAGTAATTTTTCTTTATTTTTGTAATCCGGGACAGTCTGAGCAACTAATTGCCAAAAAGCCTTGGAATGATTCATCTGAGACAAATGGCACAATTCGTGGACTATTATATAATCTGCCAAATCAGGTGGAATAAGTGTTAAACGATAATTAAAATTAAGATTTTTATCTGACGAGCAGGAGCCCCAGCGGCTTTTTTGGTTTCTAATTGCAATCCTATTTATCTTAAAACCATAAAACTGATTAAAATAATCAAGCCGACTTTTCACCAATTCTCGAGTAATTTTTTTATATTTTTTTAGCTCGGCCTCACTGTGTTTGATACCCATGACACTAGCTCTGTTTTTTACTTTGGCCAAGCCATTATCTATCCATAAAACACGACTGTGCAAAAACCTGTTTATCAAAAAAATTGGATAAGATAATGGAGCCGTCAAAACCAAAGACCCGTCATGCTCAATAGACAACCTGACATATCTGACACGCCAACGTCGACGCAGTGTATATGAATACTCACAGTCATTTATATTTATTTTTCTTTGTTCTGTTCTAATAGACATAAATTTTCTTCCAAAGTAAGCTGTCCGGCGCTGGTATAAGCTCTGACTAATCCTCCGGTGCCTAATAAAGTACCGCCAAAATATCTAACTACTACTAATAGACAATTCATTACACCTTTATTTTTGAGAAGCGACAAAAGCGGTGGTCCGGCCGATCCCACTGGCTCACGGTCATTGTCAAATTTTTCACGGAGCACCCCATTTTCTTTTAATCTATAGGCATAGACAGTATGAACCGAGCCTTTGTATTTTCCTTCAAAGCTATCAAGAATTTCTTTTACTTTATCAACTGACTCTACATAAAAGCAAAAGCCCAAGAATCTAGATTTCTTGGCTTCTACCTGAGACTCTTTTTCTCCAATTATTTTTTGCATTATTGCTCGTCTACTATTTTGTGTTTTTTGTCCTTTTTTTTGGACGAACACCACCAGTGCCAGCACTCATCTTTATTCTGGTTTTTATTCATCAGACTAAATCCTACGACTATCAAAATGACTGACCAAAAGTAACCCCAAAAATCACCACTAATAATGCCCATTTCCTGAAAAAGAAATAAAACACCTAAAATTACTAATATAAATCCAAACATATTTTTAAAATTAATATTTAATAAGCTTTTAAGATATTAAAATAATCAAAATCTCTAGTAAAGAGCAACATCCCAATATATAATAATGCCGCAAAAGTAATGATTACTCCCAAAAATACAGCTATAGAAACCAATATCTTTTTTTGCCCTTCGTCCATAAGATAATTATAGCAAATTTTTGAGTCATTGACACCCCAAAAGTACTCGTTATATAATAAACATGGTGGTTGACGAAAGCCCGCCATAGACCTGGTTGACAATCACGTTACCAGAAATTTGGTACATCTAGACACGGCCGACACGGCTGTCCGTGCCAAAAAACTGCTTGGGATGCCACAATCTCAAACAGCACGGGAAGCTCTAGAACCAATGTCTGCGGACCAAAGGGTCACACCCAGAGCTGTAGCTAAGGCGGAGAGAAGCGCCTCTCCAAACAAATTAGAAAGGCCGCCTGCTCTCAGAGAGGCAATAAGTCCATTCTAAAAAACGGGGGAATTGACCCCAACGTGCCGAAGCTCAGACGCCTGGATTGCCTCAATCCAGTATAGTGCATGGCGCAAATCAGTGCCTCACTAGTCGTGGTAGCAGCCACCATTCATCGTAGACGGGGCCACCGCTCAGCGCGTGGCCCCTAATTTTTTTTGACAAAAAATGACTGCCTAGAGGCTACCTGTCAGTAGAAATGACTATTCTCAGCAAGGAGGGGCGCTAAGAAATAATCAAAACTGACAAATAGCCTGCAAACAGCCAACTAAAAGATATAATAAATTAACAAAAAAAATTTTCTCTGTCAATGTCAAAGTCCTGTCAGGGGAAAGGCTAAATATTTGTTTTTCTTGGATATTGTCGCCATATTACACTTCACGGGCTCTTTGAAAAGATCAAATTCCATGCTACTCTATATATAGAGTAGAGCGCTTGTTTACTCGCAAATTTCATATCACTAAAAAAGATCAATGTCAGTTTTGGCCAAAAATAAAGAAGCTTATTTTAGTTTCAAAATTGTAGAAGAATTTGAAGCTGGTTTAGTATTGACCGGCCAAGAGGTAAAATCTGTAAAAAGCGGCCACTTAAGTCTAAAAGGTTCTTTTGTTTCCATCAAAAATGGTCAAGCTTACCTAAAAAAGGCTCATATACCAGCCTATTCCAAAGCTTTGGCCAGTAGCCTCAAAAATTATAACCCTGATCGTGATCGCCAACTCCTACTAAATAAGAAAGAAATTGGATATTTATCCAACAAAACCAACGAAAAGGGCTTGACAATTATACCTGTTTCAGTGTATACTACGCGAAGGTTAATTAAGGTAAAAATCGCCTTGGTTAAAGGAAAAAAGAAATTTGACAAGCGAGAAGATATCAAAAAACGTGATATCAAAAGGAATATCCTTAGAAAATTAAAAAATTTTTAATTTGAGGGGATGTTATATATTTGATGTCAAATGAAAAAATATACGGCAAGTGGAGCTATGATCTCCTAAAACATCATCAAAATAAGTGCAAAAAACACTTTTGCGAGAGTCAAAGCATTGTTTACAATGCCTCAGCTTTCCACAGTTGTAGCATAAATTTGCAACAACCATCTCACTTTGACTGCCTAGAATCAATTTGAGGTGTCATTTTACTAGGCTAGGGAAAGCTATCGTTGGAGTGGCCTACCCAAAAACATTCCCAACTGGACATTTGGTTTTTTGCCAATTTTAGAGCCAAGTGTCGAGACAACAAAACTGGCTAAGCTTGTAGAAGTATGTTTGGAAATTTGTCAGACAGGGGCGTAATACCCCTCATCTCCACCAGTTGAAAAAATCCCTAAAGGATTTGATCAAAACCAATAGATAATTATTAAAATAAAATTATAAGAGCACGAAGACCACAAGGCTTTAAAGACACCACCAAAAAATTTCGACGCAATGACAGAATCAGAGTACCGCAAGTAATGGTCATTGACGAAAATGGTGAGCAGCTAGGCATCATGGATACTTTAGATGCGCTTGATTTGGCTACCAATCGGGGATTTGACCTAGTAGAAGTATCTCCATTAGCCAATCCTCCGGTTTGTAAAATCATAGATTACGGAAAATTCCAATATCAGCAAAGTCGTAGTTCACAAAAAGCCAAAAAAGTTGATACCAAAGGTATTAGATTGTCGCTGAGCATAGGTCAGCATGATTTGGAAGTCAAACAAAAACAGGTCAATAAATTTTTGAGCAAAGGGCACAATGTCCAGATTGAACTAAGATTAAGAGGACGCGAAAGAGCCTTCCGTGCTAAAGCTCTGCAAGTAATAAAAGACTTTTTAGAGAAAATAGAAGTAGAATACAAGATGGATAAAAATATCCAACAACAAGGATCTATAATATCTGCCTTGATCAGTAAAAAATAATCTCTCGACTTTGCTCGAGACAAAAAGTATTATGAAACTCAAAACCAAGAAAATTCTCAAAAAAAGAGTAAAACTAACTGGCAAGAAAAAAGTGTTTATCAGAACCGGTGGTCAAGATCATTTTAATGCTCGCGAATCTTCGAAAGTTACCAAAAATAAAAGACGCGACAAAGAATTATCTTCAGTTAACACCAAAACTGTTAAAAAGCTTTTACCTTATCTATAAATCAGTCAGATAACTTTAAACTTTAAACTAACATATGCCAAGAGTAAAACGAGGTACAATCCACAGCAAACGCAGAAAGAATATCCTTAAGAAAACCAAAGGTTATAATTGGGGTCGCAAATCCAAAATCAAACAAGCCCAAGAAGCAATACTTCATGCTGGCAAAAATAGTTTGAGAGACCGACGTAAGAAAAAAAGAGTGAATCGTCGCTTGTGGCAAACCAAATTGAATGCTGCTTTACGCGAACTTGATTGGACATATTCCAAATTTATTGATGCTCTAAAAAAGAACAACTGTGAACTAGATAGAAAGATATTGTCTGAAATTGCTGAGAAAGAACCAAAAATATTTAAGAATATTGTAGAGTCTCTAAAATAAATAAAAATCCCGGTGAAATTCCGGGGTTTTTTTTATTTGATAAATTTTAAAATTTTTTCAGGCGGATGTACCTTATAAAACCAAATACCCAGATAAACCCCCAAAGAGTCTATGACAACGTCCTTGGGGCTGCCCACTCTACCACTTACAAAGGACTGATGAAGTTCGTCTATCAGAGCATAAGATACACCTGCTATTATAACAAATAAAAGATAAATCCTCTCTTTGCTGTCCAAACTGGAAGCTACTAAATATGTCAAAATAAAAAATACAAAAATATGGGCTATTTTTCTAAACACAAAATCATAGCTATGAGGTAAACCACTAGATAAATCAGGTGTAGATGAAAGATAATAAATCAAAGCTCCCCATAAAGCCGCTAAAAGCAAAAATAATAGTTGCTTTTTTTGTTTGCTTGAAATCATAAATATATTATAACAAAACTCTGGTAAATAAAATAGCCCGCGCTAAGTCGCTTTAGGCGACTTAGCGCGGGCCAACAAACTACCTCACAATCCGCAACTCTTGGAGTTGCTTGAGATAATCCCTTGCTTCCTTCTTGGCTCGCATCACCACATTGAGACCCACCACCCTAAGGACAAGAGTCACGATGTGACTCTTGAACTCCACTTTGGGATGAGGTGCCTTGTGGGCAAGCCATCTCCTGAAAGTCCGCCAGTTGCTGACCAAATAGATGTCAGCAGTCTGCCAGAGGTTGTAACCCTTGGGCATAGCTTCCAGCATCACTGCCGCATGCAGCTCCCAAGGTTTCATCAGCTTAGGGAAAAATACAGTGTGATGTCCGTCATACTTCTCCCAGTCATTGTGGATTATTCTACCTTCTCTCTTGAGGCGTGTCCTAAGTGGCGAACCTGGCAAAGGCATCAACACCAAAAATTGATTGGTGTCTATCCTCCATCTGATAGCCGCCTGGACAGTACGTTTGACTGTGTCAAGCGTATCATGATCAAAACCAAGCACCCACATAGCATGGACAGAGATTCCACACTTATGGAAATTGGCTGTCTGTTCTTCCATACGGGAGAAATCCAGCTTGCCACCAGTGGCTTTGGCATTGTCCGGATTGATAGACTCGTAGCCAATGTAGACCCGGTCAAAACCGGCCATGGTCATGACTTCAAGCACCTCGGGATGATCAGCCAAGGCCAGACGAACCTGACCAGAATAGACCCCTTCCAGCCCCCAGTCAATAATCATCTGACAGAGATTACGCAGACGATCATGACCAAAGGCTATCACTAGCCCGTCGTCGTTTTTCAAGTCAGCAGCGATGTTGTCATCGCCAAAGAAGATGGGTACATTACCATATACCCGACGATAGTAAGCAATGTCCCTCATCACCTTTTCCGGCGAACGGGAGCGGTATCTGGCTCCATGCATTGCCCATTCTGAGCAAAACTCGCAGTTGTGGTCACAGCCCTCCGATGTGATCAAAGTGATAAACCGGGGTTTGTAACCACGAATCAGTCCAAGGTCAGGCGTCGGCCAAGTATCAGGATGAACCTGCTCCGGCATCCCCGTCTTGTGCATCTGACTGCCGATCTTGAAAGCCAAGCCTCCGATCTGAGAAAGACTGATCAAATCATCAGCCGACAGCCTGCCGGGTTCTGTAAGCGACTGAAACCAGCCTAGCCACTGGAAAAAGCTTCGGTCAGCCCAGTGACGAAAGACATAGTCTATGCCATTGTCGAGCGCCTCCTGACACTCAAAGGTAAAGTGTGGACCACCACCCAAAATCGGTACCCGTGGGTTCATTTTTCTGATTTGTCTGGCCAACTGATAAGACCGCGGCGCAGTAGAGGTGGTGGAAGAGATCATGACCACATCAGCACAAGCCACATATCCCCAATCGATTTGAGAACTACGCAGCTCTTCACAGAAAATGAAGCAACTATGCCCCAAATTCTGGGCTTGAGTGAGCAGTCTAGGCAGGCCAATCCTAGGGGTATAGGCCTGAGTGAAAATGTGCAGTCCAGGAGCTCGGGGTTCAATCGCTACGATCAACATGACTAGTACCTCGTTTCTTTGTTTTAGGTTTTCTATTGCCAAACAACAATTAACCTTATAAATTTACTACCATAAGCATAAAATATCAAGCAAAACCCCGGCCGCGCTTTGCGCGGCCGGGATTAAAAAAAATATTTTATTCTATTATTTACTCTCTTCTACTTTTCTCTGAGCACTATCTAGCGCCCCTTGAAGCATTGACTGAAGATTATTTTCTACCAAAAATTCTGCCCTATCGCCTTCTCCAAGTTTTTTATATTTAGCTGAAAGCTCTTCATAGCCGACTTGCCAATTTTCTATCACCTTACCGTCTGCGCCAGACAAAACTACGATTTTCATAACTCGTTTGTAAGCATCCGCGCCTGGAAATTCTTCAGTTGCTTTTTCACTATCTAGCTCATCAATAGCTTTTTGAGCCAAATCAATCACCTCTTGGGTAGACAAAGCATCTTCCTGCTCTACTTGAGATTGTTCCATTGTTTCCATTGCCATATATCTTTTGGGTTAATTATAAAAAATTATTCTTTTCTTTCTTTCAAAATTTTATCTCTATACTCATGCGCCAGTAGCTCTAGCTTTTTTTCATTGATCTCATAGCTTTTACCACGCAGTTTGAGTCTGACTTCTCTTTTGCCATTGTCATCTGTTGCAACCTCTATTTCAAAACTTTCTCCTGGTTTGATGGCATCTCCCATATCTTCCAATGTCTTAAAATCATCAACTATGGCCAACAAAAATGGTTCCAATTTTGGTCCGTGAGTAATATTTACCAATCTTATTTCCGTATTATTTAAAAATTTTTCTGTCATACCTACTTCTCTGGCTACCCGATAAGCGATCTGAGTAGCTACTTCATGAGGAGTGTCTACTCCCTCTTTTTGACACAACTCACTATTGTCCAGATAATATTGAATTATCAAATCATAAGCTGACCTTTTTGAACCATCGCCTATTTGTTGTTGAGCCCACTCCTTGGCCAAAGGCATGATTTTTTTAAATTCTTCTACTGTATCCAATTCTTGAGCCAATTTGACCTTAAACTCATTGCCTTCTTTTTGAGAACTGTCTTTAGTCAATCCTTCTGGCAAATTGGATAATTTTTTGTTTACTACATTTACAGCCCCTTCAGAAAATATATCAGCTGATTGCATTTGCAAATCAACTGTCTCCTGAGCTCTTTGTTTTGGTGAAGCATAAGCAGCGACATTGGCTTCATCAATACCTCTACCTCTATTAGCGGCGTTTTGTTTACCTGTCTCTGTCAGATAATCTGCACTCATACCCTCTGGAGTTTTTCCGGGCTCTTCATGACGTCCAAATTCTAATACTGCACGAACATTAAGGCCATATTTTTTATCGACATTTTCCTTACCAGATTCAAAAGTTGTTTTAAAAGGATTTTCCATAATTTTATTTATCAATTAATAAATTATAAAGTTGTAATCGGTCTAGACTGGACTATATAAAATTTATTTTTTTCCATAGCCCACTCTATATCACAAGGAAAAGCGTAGTGTTTTTCAATACCCACACAAATCTTGGATAGTTCCAATATCTGAGCACCTGATAATTTTTGATCATCGCGTTTGTCAGCTGGTACATTAGTAAATTTATTTCCTTTTGGAGTATAAATAATATATTTTTCCTGACTAGCCACATTGATATCCATAATAGATAAATCCGTCTTGTCTATCACATAAGCATCGGGGGTAATCATACCAGATACTATTGCTTCTCCCAAGCCAAAACCAGCTTCTATCACCATCTGTTTTCTATCTTCAGTGACAGGATGGACTGTAAAAGTAATACCAGACACTTCGGACTGAACCATTTTTTGTATTACTACAGCTACAGATACTTTACTATCCTGCAATCCTTTTTCAAAACGATAAAAAATAGCCCGTGGGGTAAATAATGATGACCAACACATCTTTACCTTATTAAGCAGGTCTTTTTCTGTAGTATTGAGATAGCTTTCCAGCTCTCCTGCCCAGGAGGCAATAGACGAATCTTCAGCCGTAGCTGACGAGCGGACAGCCACAAATTTGGCACCTAGTTTTTTAAATTCCGCTTCTACACTTTTGGCGATATCATCAGGAAATTTGGCATCTCTTATCAAATCACGAATTTTTAGAGAAGCTTTTTCTACGGAATTTATATCTTCATGTTTGACTTCTTTTTTGATAATATGATCTATTTCTACATTTAAATCTGTTTCCTCCAAAAATTTTTCAAATGAATCGGCTAGCACGACAAAGCCTGGCGGTACTGGTATCCCTGCCTTGGTCATTTCACCGAGTGATGCGCCCTTACCTCCGGCCAAAGATACATCTTTTTTGTCTAATTTATTAAAATTTCTTACAAATTCCATAATGTTGATATTTTAAATTAAGTTTAATATATACAAAACAAAAAGTCCACCAACTATTTTGTCTGGTGGACAATATTAATTTTCCCATGAGTAGCATCAACCGCCACCAAATCTCCATCTTTTAGAACCTTAGTGGCAATACGAGTGCCTATTACACAAGGTATACCAAGCTCACGAGATACGATAGCCGCATGACAAGTAATACCCCCTACATCTGTGATAATAGCCGATGCCTTCTTGATAGCCGGCACCAAATCCGGATTAGTAGCAATAGAGACCAAGATATTGCCCTCTTCCATTTTTTTCATATCTGATACTACATTTATAAGTTTTATTTCTCCCTGAGCCCTACCAGGAGAAGCACAATCGCCCTCCAGTATTTTGATATCTTTTATTTCCTCTTTGATTATATTAAATCCTGACAAAAACTTTTTTGCCTCGTCGCCAGTCAACATTTTGTCATCCCGCTCCATATCTCCGGTAGAATAATGTAAACTAAATTTATATCTATCATTGAGCTTGGCAGCACTAAATTTGTCTTCCAAAAGTAGATACTTGAACTCAAATGGATGCATAAATCTGACTTGGTTGACTGATAGATAATAACGTCTTCCAATTTCACGATAAAGATTTTCTGAGACCTGATAGCTATAAAACATTGATTCTTTGCGGCTACCCTTGGTAAAAATAATACCGCGAGCTACCTTGAATAAATCTTGGTGATTTTTATCTATCTTAAGTACTCTGACAAATTCCGTCTGTTTATTTTTAGTATTTATTTTTTCCTTTTCCAGTTTGTCCAAGAGCTCTGACGGCTCAGCTTTTTGTCGGGCCAAACTACCTAATATGTCTACAAAATAATCCTTAGCCCAGCCTGGACCGGTGGTACCATAACCAAGAAAAGAATATTTTGCCACGTGGTTATTTATCAGGCTGTCTAATTTTTTATCCAAGTTGACCAAATCTTTAACTATAATTCTGACCTCAGTTTCTTTAAAATATTTTTCTACTTTTGGCTTAGACAAAATATAGCTTAAAATTTTCAGTAAATCCTTATATTCTATAGTTGGCAAACCATCTTTTGTTGGCGTAGTCATCACAGAAAATACTTCTCCCAAAGTATATTTGGTATTTTTTATTTTATCTTTTAAATATTTCATCAAATATTTAGAAAAAAGGTTGTCCCCAAAATCAGCGACCGTTTGAATCCAATGAAAAATATGCAAATTTGTGTAGACATTATTATAATAATAATCAAAAACTTTAAATAATTCCTTGTTGGATAGCTTAGCCAAATTCATTTTTTCCAAATCCTTGGTTGCTTTGATTAGTTTTTGCTCTTCCAAATATAAATCATCCACATATCTTTGGCCCCATTCGGGGCTTTCTTTACATTTATCCAGAACTTCCCGAGACAAAGCATCAAATTCAGTTTTGATAACTAATAGATTATTCATATTGTCATCAAAAATATTTAAAAGCTTGGAAAGTTTATTTTTCAACCCCCGTCTTTTGAAAAAATCGTTAGCAATTTTCACATTCCAGACAACTGACACCATCATAGGATAATAGTTTGGTATTTCTTCCAGTGACATCCATTCTTCTCCGCTACTCTTTTTATATTTAGTAAATATTTTTTTTAAACCAACATAAAAATCATTATCCTTATTAAGCTTAAAAAATTTACGATGATTCTTGGTCTCTGCCAACAAAAAACCACCTTCTAGTAAATTGGCTAACTCTTTATGCACATTAGCTGGATCCAGCTTAGTATTATTTATAATCTGTTGGGCATAAAAACTCTTATCTTGATTTTGAAAAAATAAAGACAAAATAGCTAGTCTGGTTTTTGAGTTTATTATTTTTTCTAACATATACTAAAAATATATTTAAATATATATTGATATATATCAAAATATAGTAAAAATGTCAATATGTATAGTAAAAAATACTACATACCCCCTACTTGGTCTATATTATACCAAATAGTGGTCCATAAAAATTATTTTAAAATATTTTTTGCTTTTCTTACATCTTCCTCTATATTGGCCACCAACTTATCTTTATTATAAAATTTTTCTACATCACGCAACTTGGCAATAAAACGAAAAGAAATCTCAGACGATATATTATCAATATGCCCGTCTAAAACATAAGCCTCAAGCGAAGGTTTTTTTTCTTTAAATGTAGGTATAGCTCCATAATGAAAAGCTGCTTTGTATTGTTTGTTCTCTATCATCAAATAGCCACAATAAATACCATAAGAGTGTTCAAACCCTTTAGGTATATTCATATTGATAGTTGGAAATCCTATCCTATGCCCCCTGCCCGCACCGCTGACAATCCGAGATTTATACAACTTATCAAAAGATGTGTTTTGTCTAGCTACCATATACATAGCCAAGAGTAAAATAACAGCCGCTAAATATTGGCTGGCTTGAAGAAAATTTTTGTACAATATTATATCTATCAAAACTGCTACCAAAGGAAAAGTCAGTTCTAAAATTGTAGATACTTTTACTTGGGTATTTTTGAGGCCTTTATAATAAATCCATAGAGCCAACATACCGGTTGATAGGGCAATCACTACAAACCTCAAAAATTGACTGTCGGTCGGTGCTCCCAGAGAAGAAGTGCTACCCAATATAAAAACAAATACCAAAGACAAAATAGAAGTCAGTAAAAATCTCAAGCCCGTTATCAAAGTATTGGAATGACGCAACAATAGAAATCTGGAAAAAGCAGTAGATGAGCCCCAGGCAAAAGCTGCTCCCAAAGCAAACAAGGCCGCTATAGCTGTGCCCTGGCCAGTTTGTAAATTTATATTACCACTAGGAAAAGTCACAAAATATGCAGCTACCAAAGCCGCCAAAGCCCAGGCAATGTATCTGGTAGTTATTTTCTCTTTTAAAAATACCACCGCAAAAAACATAGCAAAAATAGGTTGTAATTTCTGCAATAAAAATACTACCGAAAAAGAAATAAAATTTGTCTTAGTCAATGCTGTAGTAAACCACAAAGTGCCTAATACTCCTGACAATAGAGATACTAAAAATAAAGCTCCCCATTCTTTTTTGGTAAAGCTAATAGTTTTGATTTTAGGTAAAAGCCAAAAAGATAAAATGGCCAAACCAATTATATGTTCATAAAATACTACTATAATTGGTGGTAAGTCAAACAAAGAACGGCGCAACACACCGTCTAGACCCCACAACAGGGCGGCAAAAAATATAAAATAGGGACCGAATTTTTTTAAATTTTTCATAGTACTATTATTTTATCTTAAAATAGACTAAGGGACAATAACGCAAAGCCCTAGTAAACCTTGACTAAAATATGTAAATAGTGTATACTTTTTTTCGTAAATCAAGTTATATGGGGTCGTAGTTCAGTTGGTTAGAACGTCTGCCTGTCACGCAGAAGGTCGAGGGTTCGAGTCCCTTCGATCCCGCCACTCGATTCGCATTTTGCTTCGCAAAAGCTCACTCGTAATCTACGGCGTTTTTAACGCCTCCGACCATTTTATTATTAGAATAAAGTGTCTCAAGCGACTCCGAGTTTATCGAGGAGGAGTTGAATGGCCTAACCTGCTAGCACAATAACATTAAAAAAGATCTATCAAAAAGGATAAAAAAGATAAATTTGTAACTGGTCAGTCTCGCTATTGTCAAAGCTGCGGAAAAGAATCTCATCAATTGGTGGAAGTCACCAAAAGCGGACAAAGAAGCAGCCAATTAAAATATTGTCCTGACTGTGCCAAACAATACAACAAAAAATAGAACATTTTTTTGTTATGAAAACTAAATAAATATAAAAATATTTTATATCGCCTATTTGGCGATTTTTTGATACCTATTTATTTTAGTATTTTATCAGACATATGTCTGAGGTAGAAAAATGAAATAATAGCCGCGCTCCAGGTAATAGCAAATATACCCCACCAAATACCAACTATGCCCAAGCCTAAAGCTGTTGATAAAAAATAAAAAACAATCGGCGGACTTAGCAACTGCCTATATATACCTATCCAAATAGCATAAAAAGGTTTTTTTAGTCCCTGCAAAAGTGAAGTAGAAATAAATAAGAAAGTGTAAGCTACATAAGCAAATATTGAAATATGTAAATAAGTGACACCGTGTTCTATAATACTAGCCTCTTTGGTAAAGACACTCATTAAAACTCTAGCCAATATAAAAACCAAAAACCCACCAATCAGGCCAACCACTGCCCCATACTTGGTGGTTTTTTTGATTACTTCTCGACAACGATCATATTGCTTGGCACCATTATTTTGACCAATCAAAGACAAGGCCGCCACATTGACACCAATGGCCGGCAAAAGTGCAATCTGATCTATACGAGTGGCAATACCATAGGCAGCTACAGCCTCTGAGCCGTACTTACTGATAAAATAAGTAATAATAAAAATACCTAAGGCCACAGTCATCATATTTAAGCTAGCTGGAAAGCCTTGCTTTGATATTTCAAAAATATATTTTTTTTGGGGTCTTATCATCTTTAGGCAGTCTTTACAAAAAACTCCCGTCTTGGAAACTCTCCAAAACATATAAACAACACTAATAAACTGAATAAAAACCGTAGCCACAGCTACTCCCCTAAGACCCATAGCTGGCAGACCAAAACCGCCAAACATAAACCAAGGATCAAACAAAAGATTTAGTACAAAACCAACAATCAAAATGTTTCTAAAAGTCTTGGTGTCGCCTTGTGAGTTCAATATACCATTTAATATAAAATTGAGGAGAAAAAATATTGCTCCATAAAATATAATATTTATATAAGAAACTGCTAAATCCAAATATTGACCACTAGCCCCTAAAATACCAAACAGCCATGGTGCTAAAAATAATCCCAAGAAACTTAAAGCCACAGCCACCATCACTGAAAAACTAATCGCCTGAATAGCATAATATTTGGCGCTTTGAGAATCGTCCTCTCCCGAAGCATGAGCAATTAGAGCGGTTGCTCCGGTAGAAATACCCGAACCCATAGCAATAATAATAAAAAACACAGGGAAAGATAAAGATAAAGCGGCCAAAGCTTCGGTAGACACAAAGCCAGCATAATAAGTATCTACTACGTTATACATAGTATTGAAGAAAAAACCTATACTAGCTGGCATAGCAATGTTGCGTATAAGCTTTGGTATAGGTTCAGTGACCAAATCTCTATTTATATTCATATATATAAGAAAATAAAAATTAAAAATATGCAAATATAATATCACTTAATAAGACATAAAACAACCTGCCGAGGCCTATCGCCAGAGGAGATATTTTTTGATATACTCAAATTACTTAATATTAATTAAATAATATGAAAAAATTTACTATTATTCTACTTTTTGCTCTTGGTTTTGTCGTCATAAGCGCGCTTATATACAACTTTCTGCCTAGCAAACTAGAGCCTATCCAAATCCCGGGAAATATAAATGGTAACCAGAATATTGCATTAAAAGAGGGCTTTTCTGCCAAAAATACATCTTATATCATAGACGGGCAAAAAATTACCCTAATAAATGGCCAAGCGAGTGAGGGAAAGATTAAAATTTTTGATGAGGAGGCTGGTCCTGATCTTGATTTTGACGCCAAAGATGACACAGTAGTAATATTAACCCAAGACAATGATGGTAGCAGCACATTTTATTATGCAGCCGTAGCTTTAAATACTGAACAAGGATATATTGGTACAAACGGCATATTATTGGGTGATCGTATTGTTCCGCAAAATATAAGCTTCAAAGAAAATCTTATTATAGTAAATTATGCTGATAGACTCCCCGAAGACCCTATGACTACGCCGCCTACAGTCGGTACTTCCAAATACCTAGCTGTAGAAAATAACTCTTTGATAGAAATACCATACCAAAATGAAAATATAATATTAAAAACTCCAACCTTAGGTTCAGTAATCTCATCCCCTTTGACTATCAGTGGATTAGCCAGAGGAGCTTGGTATTTTGAAGCCAGCTTCCCTCTCATCCTAGTAGACTGGGACGGCAAAATCATCGCCGAGAGCTACGCTACTGCCAAAGACGACTGGATGACCGAGGATTTTGTCGAATTTGAGGGGCAGATTACTTTTGATCAGCCCGAATACGGTAGTCGAGGTGCTTTAATCTTAAAAAAAGACAACCCGTCGGGTCTACCTGAGTATGATGAAGCTTTGGAAATTCCAATATTTTTCAAATAGCCAAATTCCCCTATTTTTGCTATAATATATGGAGACTAAATAATTAATCCCAACAATAAAAATTGGTGGGGTAGAAAGGAAAAGTACTATGAAAGCATTGCATATGCTAGCTTTTCTCCTACTAGTAGTCGGCGGACTAAATTGGCTTCTAGTGGGTATATTAGGCTGGGATGTAGGACAACTCTTTGGTGGACAAGAGGCCATGGTATCTAGAATTATCTATGTACTAGTTGGTCTGGCAGCTTTATGGGAAATTTTTACACACAAAGCAAATTGTAAAATGTGTGAACAAAAAGTCCAAAAAGAAATGCCTGCAAACGGAAATCCAAACATGTAATATTCTCTTAAAAAGAAAAAGTCCCTTGTCAGGGACTTTTTCTTTTTCACCAAAATATTTTAAAATCTTCTATTATCTCTTCCAAAATCTTTTCTTGGTGGTTTGTTTTTGCGATAGCAATCTCTGCAGAAGATTGGTCTATCACCATCTGGTTCAAATGGCAATTGAGTAATCTCAGTACCGCAGTCAGAACATTGCCAGTTTCCTTGAACCTTCGGTCCTTGACCGAAATTTTGTTGGTCGTCCATCTAGATGACTTTCTGTATTTTGTCTATATAAAAATTAAACAAAATACTCTTAATTATTAGCTATTTTAGCTTATCATACCCTATTTCTTTTATCAATATGTATATAATAAACAAAAAATAATACAAAAATAAAACCCCACAAACTAATCATCTGCGGGAGACGCATTCCAAAAACAACCGGTGTTTCATCAATACGGACAAACTCCATAAAAAATCTAATCACAAAATAACCAGCAAAATAAAGGAGCGTAACAGTACCTTTTTTAAATCTTTTTTTCCAAAGAAAATAACGTAGGACAAAAAATAAACAAAGATTTAAAATAAATTCGTACAAAAAAGCTGGATGAAAATAATTAAAATATTCATAACCAATCACTCTGTTTACTCTAGCTATAGCTATACCCCAAGAAACAGGTTGTCCATAAAGCTCTTGATTAAAAAAATTCCCCCAACGGCCAAAAGATTGTCCTAGAGCTACAGCTGGCACCACTGCATCAGTCAGTTGCCAAAAACTTATTTTGTTTTTTCTGGCCCAAAAAACAGCTGTCATCAAGCCAAAAAGTAATGCTCCTTGTATAGACAATCCGCCATGCCACACTTTGATAATATCCTGAGGATTTTGTAAATAATAAGAAAAATTAAAAAAAACAACATGCCCAAAACGAGCACCAAATAATCCAAAAATTATCAACCAAAAAGCCAAGTCTTCAAACTGTTCTTTATTTATTAAGGATTTTTTAAGTAAATATTTTCTAGCCACATAGCTGGCCGAAATTATGGCTATGACCAAAATCAGACCATAAAAACGAATGCTAATCGGTCCAAATGATACTAATATAGGATAAGGAAAATAATTTTGCCAAAAATACATTTTATTTTTGTGATGATACTATATAACCTATAATTTGCTCCCAGAGATCATAAGAAATAGTGCCCGGCAACATATTGCCATTTATAACATAAGTAGGTGTGCCTTCAACTCCAAACTCAACACCCTCGGCATAATCCTGTCTTATCTCCTGACTATATTTTTGACTATTCAGACATTCATCAAACTGTTTACTATCCAAGCTCAGTTCTTTGGCATAAGTTTTTAAATCAGCTATCTTAAAATCATTTTGATTCTCAAAAAGTTTTGCCCCATACTCCCAGTATCTATCCTGCTCAAAAGCACAACTGGCCGCCAGATGAGCCTCAAAAACTCCCGGATGTATTCCTTCTGTGGGAAAATCTCGAACCGTAAATCGTACAATCGGAGAAAATCTCTCAATCATGCTTTTGATATTGACCTGATCCTCTTTACAAAATGGACAACCAAAGGATTCGTAGACAACTACATTTACAATTGGCTCCTCTGCTCCTAACCACGGGTCATCATCAGTCAAAATATCAGCCGCCAATTTTTGACTAGCTAGATAATCCTCACCAGTCATCCATATGCCTAGCTCTGGATTAAATATCTCCCCTTTGTTGATATGAGATAGCTGACCAATTACTTTGATGGCCATAAAAATCGCCAATATAAAACTGATAATCAATAAAACAAAAATTGTCTTGACCCAACCTCTCTTGTACCAAGGCCTATAGTAGCTGTGGGCAACTGCATCAGCTACCCTTTCTTTTATTTTTCCGGTTGCCATATATTTTTAATTTTACCCAGTTAAATAAAATTTGAGTTTCTCAAATTTTAAATTTAAATCATGACTATACTATATTATATACTATTCTACTAGATTATATAAATATTTATTTTTATTTAAATTTATTTAACTGGGTGAATTTTTCTATATAATTTCCCAATTTAAATAAATTTGATTCCTTAAAAGGAGCAGCTAGTAATTGCAGGCCAATAGGTAAATTATCTTTATCTTCAGCAATCGGCATAGCTAAGCCGCAAATACCAGCGATATTAGCCCCGACTGTAAATATATCTGCCAGATATAAAGATAAGGGGTCATTTATTTTTTCTCCCAGTTTAAAAGCTGTGCTCGGTGTAACAGGTGTAAGCAGTACGTCCACCTCATCAAAAGCTTTGGCAAAATCATTTTTTATCAAAGTCCTGACTTTTTGAGCTTTCTTATAATAAGCATCATAATATCCAGCTGACAAAACAAAAGTACCAAGTATTATCCTTCTCTTTACTTCTGCTCCAAAACCCTGACTGCGCACAGTCTTATACCAATGATCCAGTGTCATTTCCTTGTCAGGACGAAGGCCATACAAAATACCATCATAACGAGCCAAATTGGAGCTCACTTCAGCCGGCACTATTAGATAGTAAGCGGCCAGTGCATAATCAGTATAAGGCAAGCTTACTTGCTTAATTTGAAAACCTTCTTTTTCCAAAACTTTTATCTTGGCCTCTATTGCCTGTTTTATTTCTTTGTCCAGATGATCAGAAAAATATTCTTTAGGAACTCCGATTCTCAGACTTTTTACATCCTTTTCTATGTCAGCAATGTAATCATCCGCCTCTTGTCTGGAACTGGTAGCATCCAGCTCATCAAACCCGGCCATAGCTTGCAAAAGATAAGCACTGTCTTTGACTGTATTGGAAAACGGCCCAATCTGATCCAAAGAAGAAGTCATTGCTATCAAACCATAGCGTGATATCCGACCATAGCTTGGTTTGAGGCCAACCACACCACAAAAAGCTGCCGGCTGCCGAACTGACCCTCCAGTATCTGTCCCCAGTGATATTGGCGCCAGATTGGCAGCTATAGCCGCCGCTGAACCACCAGATGAGCCACCAGGCACCCTGGTTTTGTCTCGTGGATTCAAAACTGGTCCATAAGCAGAATTTTCATTGGAAGTACCCATGGCAAATTCATCACAGTTGGTTTTGCCCAAGATAACTACAGACTGCTTCTGTAGTTTTTGAATAGCTGTCGCTGTATAAGTAGCCTGATAATCTGCCAGCATCTTGGAACCGGCTGTAGTTTGACTACCTTTTACCAAAATCACATCTTTGACAGCAATGGGCAGACCTGTAAATAAACTGGCTTTACCTTGCTTTATTTTTTTATCCGCTTCTTTGGCTTCACTGATTGCCTGTTCATTTATCGAAATAAAAGAATTGGTATCATCTTTTTTGATCTGTTCCAAATAGGCTGTGGTTATTTCTTCACTAGAAAAATCCCCAGCATCAAGACCTTTGCGAATTTTATCTATTGTAAGTTTATCCAAATTTATCTTAGGCATATTGAATTTGTCGAAATATTATTTTTCAAAAACATTAGGCGCCAAAACATAATCACCTTCCAAACGACCAGCCTGAGAAATAATACTTTTATCAGACTCCACTACCCTATCAGGCCTTGGTCCATTGTCCAGATCTACCGCTCCACTCAAGCTTTCTTTGATGTTTTCCAAATCAAGCTGATTTACTTTTTCTATATAAGACAAAATATCTTCCAACTGCTCATTGTAAGTCTTTAATTCCTCTGGACTGAGCTCCAATTTGGCCAAATCAGCTAAATGAAGCAAATCTTTTTCCTCAAATTTCACCTTGTTAAAAATTTAATTTGTTAAATATTATCTAAGCCCAGTTATTATTATACTTTGTTATAAAAATTATGTCTTGTAAATTTCTAAACCTGTCTTTACATTTTATAACAAATCTATGCTATTAGTCTACCTTTTTATCCAATTGTCAATTCGTAATATATATATAGTGTAAATAGAATGAGCATTATAGTCTGAAAAATAAATAAAGCCAGATTGATTAACCACCAATAGATAATACCCACCGTATGATAATGCCAGACTATAGGCAAAAGTACCAATCCTGACAATAAAATGCTTAGATAATAATCTCTTGGCAAGCCAGCAAACCACTTTTTGTGCCACCAAATATGATCACCGGAAAATGTCTTGAGAGGATGATAAGGATTGAGCACAAACCATAAAAAATCCCATAAAACCACAAAAATAAAAAAGAAAGAAATAGTCCTCAACCAATTGAACATAGAAGGAGCCATACCAAAGACATAAGGCAAATGTAAAATCAAAAATACAAAACTAAACATAGTAATATGATAGCCAGTCACTTCCCTATCACTCATAAATTTTTTGTAAATCCTTATAAAAAAGTTATTACCTTTGGGACGCCAAGTAGGCAAATTTTTTGCCCAGCCGTTTGGACCCTCAATCTGTATTTCCAAAATTGCCAAAACAGTGGCCAAGACAAAAATATAAATATTAGTAATAATTAATTCTCTCATTTTTATTTACCCTGTCAAATAATTTTTAAGCATTTGCTTAAAAATTAAATTTAAATTATTAGAAAAAATATATATAAAATTGTTATAATTTAAAGTATTAAGAAATAAAGTAGTCATGATTATTTTAAATTTATTTGACGGGGTGAATTAATTTTAAAAACTCACTTTCGTTTATGATTTTTATACTATCTATTTCTTGAGCCTTGGCTAGTTTTGATCCTGGCTTATCCCCTACTACCAAATAATCCAAACTCTTGGAAACTCCGGAGACTACTTTAGCACCTGTTGACCTGACCATTTTTTTGGCTTCGTCCCTATCAATATCCATAGAACCAGTAAACAAAAATGTTTTACCAGCCAATTTATGGCTAGAGATTTTTGGGTTATTTATTTTTACACCATTAGCCAATATATCATCTATCAGGGATTTGTTTTCTTCAAACCAAGCTACTATAGAGCCCGCCATTTCAGGCCCAACATCTGGCACATTTTCTAAGCTTTGATGATTGGCCTTGGTAATTTTTGATATTGATCCAAAATAATGAGCCAGTAAAATAGAAGTCTCCTCACCTACATGACGAATGCCTAGTGCATAAATAAAATTACTCAGCTCAATCTGTTTGGCTTGATTGATAGCCTCAATAAGCTTATTGGCTTTTGTTTGAGCAAAACCTTCTAGAGGCTCCAAGTCACCAGCTTTGAGACTAAAAATATCAGCCGGTGAAACCACCAGTCCTTGGTCTATAAGCTGAGCCACAATGCTATTGCCTAATCCGTCAATATTAAAACCTTTTTTGGAAACAAAATGAATAATATTTTCTACATTTTGGCCGTAGCATTTTTTGTTGGTGCAATAATAAGCCACCTCCCCACTCTGTTTACTGACGCTATGCCCACAAACTGGACATTTATCTGGAAAAATAAATTTTTTTTCACGTCCGGTTCTCAATTTTTTTAGGACTTGGATAATATCTGGGATAATGTCACCAGCTTTTTGGATAATCACCGTATCATCTATTCGGACATCAAGCCTATCTATCTCGTCTTGATTGTGTAAAGTAGCCCTGGAGACAGTAGTACCAGCCACAGCAACAGACTCAAGTATAGCTACTGGCGTTAGTGCCCCCGTCCTACCGACCTGAATTTCAATGTCCAGTACCTTGGTAGTAACCTGCTCCGCCGGAAATTTGTAGGCCAGCATCCAACGCTCTGCTTTGCCCACGTGACCGAGTTTTCGCTCCTTTATGATATCATTTACCACTATTACTGCTCCATCGGTCTGATAGGGCAATTTTTTGCGTTTGTTGACCCATTTTTTGAGAAAATCCTCTACTTGATCAAGGTTTTGGCATCTTTGACTATAAATACTAGTTTTAAAACCCATAGCTAGCAAAAGCTGATGGACATCCTCATGGGTTTTTTGTCCCATGTCAGTAATCAACTCAAAAGTCATGCAATCCAGCTTACGGCTGGCCGTCACCTTGGGGTCAAGTTGCCTGATAGAGCCAGCGGCGACATTTCTAGGGTTGGCAAAAAGCGGCAAGCCTTTTTTCTTTTGTTCTTTATTTATTTTTTCAAACACATTTTTGTGCATCACTATCTCACCACGTACTTCTACAATCTTGGGCAAGGTTTTACCTTTTATTGGCTTGAGTTTCAAAGGTATACTTTCTACAGTTTTTAAATTGTTGGTCACATCTTCTCCTACTGAACCATCTCCTCTGGTGGCTCCCCGAAAAAATATACCGTCTTTATAAGTTAAAACAACCGTCAAGCCATCCAATTTTAACTCGGCATAATAATCATTTATTTTTTCTTTTAAAATCTTTTCATTCCTTTCCCGCCAATCTTCTATATCACTTCTAGAAAAGGCATCTACTAGTGACAAAACTCTTTTGGAATGAGCTACTTTGGTAAATTTATCCAGTGGCAAACCACCTATTCTCTGAGTCGGTGAATCAGGCGTCAAAAATTCCGGAAAAATTTTTTCCAATTCCACTAGTTCATTTTTTAGAGAATCTAAAGCACCGTCAGAAATTTCCTGACGGTCCAAAACATGGTATAGATAGCGATGATGATTTATCTCATCTTTCAACTTTGCTATCCTTATTTTTGCTTCAGCTTTTGTCATTGATTAAAGATTTTTTAAAATTTCTTCTTCGGAGAAAATAACATAACTAAATATGTCAGAAACTGGAACCAAAGCAGGTACTTCTGCTTTTATTTTAAAACGTGAATTTTTATAAGAACCTTGAGAAGTCACTGTCATTTCCGAAGGTATGCCAATAGACACAGAATCAGCTAATAAATCAAAATTCAAATAAGCTATTGTATCGTCCAATGCCCTAAAATTGAAACGATAAAATCTATCATCGGCAATAGGAAAAGAACTAATGGAACTGTCACAATCAGGACTGGAAGCATAACTGCAATTGCAAAGCACGACTTTTTTGTCTACATCTGCCCTAGCATTACTAATATCATCTGTAAAAACATTTTCATCAAAAGAATATACAGTAATTTCTAACCTGTCAGAAACATGAGTTGGAAAACAGTCTGCAATACCCCAAGACACAGAATAATCATGACTAATAGCCGCCGAAGGATCCCAATCAATATTTGAAATATCCCCTGACGGGTCAATAATATCTACATGGGCTGGCGTAGTAGTAGTGATATTGTAAGCATTAAAAGTCGGCCTACTAGAGCTAGCCTGCACTATCTCAAAATTTTGATTGTTGCCCACCGAATCACTATATTGATATAGATTATCAAAAGGATCCAGATTACTAAAATCACGAACAAATTTGATATAATACAAGCCTTTTTCTATCCCACTTTCAGCAGCATAAAAAGAAGAAATAGAATTCCCTGTATTGATAGACATCCTGACCTCACCAATGATAATACGACTAAGAAAAACCACTGAGGCCATCATCAAAGACAAAATCATAATAGCCATTATCAAGACCATGCCTTCTTGTTTCTTTATTTTTGAATTTGGTAAATTATCTGGCATATATTCTCGATGAAATAGTAGTTTGAAGCGTCTGACTGACCTGCTCATTTGGAACGGTACTATAAAATTCTGTTTCCAAACGAATAGTTACCTTTGGCTGGAGATCCTCTCCTCCTGCAATATAAGGGTCTGTACTTGGATTGATAATAAAATCAAGAGCTGATACATTTACATTATTTAATTTTCCCGACAAAAACACTGCGCTGTTATTGTTTGTACTACTCCAACTGGTATCACAACTAGTATAATCATCATCGCAATCCAACAAAATATAACGCAAGTTAAGTACCGTCGGATTGAGAGTATCTACCTTATATAAAGCAAATACTACAGTTTGACCGTCTTCTCTTTCCAAAAATATACAATCACTAAAAAGACCCAAGCCATTGCTAAGCATTGTGTCACACCAAACATCAGTAATATTAAAATTTACAATTTTGTCTTTTCTAATTTCTCTAGCCATAACCTCCAAAGCGTACTGGCTATTGTTCAAGAGCTGCTGAGAGGCTCTGGTATGCAACTGACTATTATTGAAAGACGCGTATATCATGGCAATCACCAAAACAAGCAGAGAAAAAACTGAAACCGAAATCAAAAGCTCTAGCAAGGTGAAACCTGAATTTTGACTTTTTATTTTTTTAAAAAATATATTCATTATCTACGCCAATTATAAAGTTTTTCTGAAATATCTATATAATCCAAAGAACCATTGCTCCTAGTCCACTGGACGTGAGATGTCACCTCCATACCTATGTAGCTGTCACCAGCATTACAATTTTCGGTCATGTTTTTCAAATATTCATTGTCCTGTGGATCGACTTCGCCAGGATCGGTACATATTTTTTGTAGGCGTATTAACCTTTTCATATTGGTAGCTAATCCAGTATTGTTATGATCCAAAAAACTCTGGGCATTTCTGTATAAAACACAAGATGTGCAATTGGTTGTGCAATTTATCAAATTATTATTACAGCTATATGACCTACTAATCAAGTCTGGCAAATCATCAAGATAATCAATATATAAAAGATTAGTCTGATAAAGACCAACATCCGGACGACAAATAGTACTGCCGCAATTGGCAACATTATTTGAATCAATTTTTAGCCAATTACTATCTCTGACATTTCTGACAAGCTCTAGACCCTCTCTAGCTAAATTGGCGCCTGTCACCCTCAAAAAATTATCACGATTATTATTAAAATTGGATATGGCTAGCCCAAGAGCCGTGACAATCCCAATAGTTAAAACAGCAATAGATATAAGCACCTCTATCAAAGTAAAGCCCGCCCTATTTTTTTTAAAAAAATGGCGCTCAGTAAAGATTTGGTTTTTATGTTGACTAAACACGTAAAATATTTATAAACTAATTTCATCTATTGGATCTCTCGGTGCAGGGGGCGGCGCTGGTGGGCTATAAGTGGAGTACTCTATACCAATATTTGTCCAAATATAAGAGTCAGTCGATGCCTCTCCCAAATGAAACACAGATTGATAACCTTTGGCCGGATAACCAGTGCCAGGATATCGCAAGAGAAGCTCATAGTTGCCTTCAGTATCAGTAGAAAAATTTGTGTCTACTTCATTTTCTGATTTAAAAGTAAAATAATGAGAAATGCCAGCTGCATTATAATCATCTAAATACAAATCTGTATTAGTGATAGTAACTTCCTTTATAATCGGATCTTTATCAGAATCATAACCAAGTGGACTTGTGCCACCATCTGCGCCATCTACACCAGAATCAGCAAAAATAGTATAAGAAGAGCTACCACTGCTAGGCTTGTAAATATATATTCCATATCCGCCAGGTGGATAGACTTCTCCTAAAGCAGGATATGGGGCTGCAAAATTGTAAACCGTACGAGATACGGCCATATTTCTGGCTAGTCGCAAATCAGCTGCTAAAGCTTCGGAATACATCTCTACCTCATCATTGATATTGCCCCTAACATACAAAACAGACACCGCCGAAATAATAGCAATCACAGCAATAGCCACCATCAATTCCATCAAGGTAAAGCCAGAATTTTTTTTGAAAAAATTTCTAAACATAAGACAAAAAATTAATATTTGATTATGTAAATAATGAAAAATACCAATTGACCAAACTTTGACCATAAAGCATGACCACAAAAGTAGCCACGGTCAAAAAAGTACCAAAGGGAATCTTGTCACCCCAATCTTTTCTGCCCTTTATGAGCAAAAATATACTAAAAATACTCCCCAATATATAAGCCAAAAATAAGGCGGTCAAAACATGCGGCCAGCCCAAAATAAAACCCATCAAAGCTCCCAACCTTATATCGCCTCCTCCTATCCAACGTCCTTTGGAAACTACAAATTGAAAAAGAAAAAAACCACCACCTACCAAAGCTGCGGCCAATAAATTTAAGGGATTAAAACCTAACAATAGATTGGCTACAAAAGCAAATAAAGCGGCCGGCAAAATAACTTTATCCAAAATAAGATAATATTTAAAATCATAGACAAAGATGATTATTAAAAATGAAACAATCACCCACCAATTTAAAACTTTCAATATATCAACAGCTGCTAGATGATAAAAATTGAACTGTGGCAAAAAATGATAAAAAATTAAAACAAAAGCTAAAGCTGTAACAAATTCTACCAAAGGATATTGAGGAGAAAAACGATGTCTACAATAACGACAACTTCCTTTGAGATACAAATAGCTAAAAAGTGGCACTAAATCTTTGGGATAAAGCCTGTGATCACAAAATAAGCATTTGGATGCTCCTTTGACAAATGATTCTTGCCTATGCAAACGAAAAACCACGACATTTAAAAAGCTACCAATAAAAAGCCCGATAATAAACACAAAAACTACTATCATAGTAGCTTTATTATAACATATTTGATAGCTCTTTGGCTATTTTTTATTTATCTACACAACGCATGACCAGATTGTTGCCTATACGACACTGGCCACCATTTCTAGAATCAATCTGCCAGGTGTCCCAGCTATTATCTAGTTCAAACTCTATTATATAATTTTCGCCATTACTAGCCAGCGTAGCGCTTCGTATCCAATCAAAAGACTGTCTAAAATAAATTTCATCGCCAGCTACATTGATGCCATTTTCTGAAATACCTTGTATCAAAGATACTTCGCTCTTGGCCAAAGTAGGATAAGCATTGTACTGGTCATAATATATTTCCAGACCATTGCCCAACTGTCTCAGTTGAGAGACAAATTCTAGATCTCTTGATTTGCTGTTTAGATACAAAGTAATTACAGACAACAAAACCACTAGTGAAACTAGAGCTAATATTAAAAATATTTTTGTCCTGGTACTGTATTTAAACATGACAAATTAATATCATATACATTTATTATCAGTTGTGCCAAAGTCAGTATTATAAGGAAAACCATTGGCCGCTCCACCTTGTAATACAATTCTAAAGGCATTTGTTCCAACACCATTATTGCAATACAAAGCTGAAGCTATTATTGAGTAATACATTTATTATCATTTGGGCCGCCAGTATTATAATCACAAATTATGAGATTATAAGGAAAACCATTGACCGCTCCACCTTGTAATACAATTCTGAAGGCATTTGCTCCAACATCACTATTGCAATACAAAGCTAAGGCTACATCCGAAAATTGAGGCCAATTAACATTGGTACACATAGCCGTGCCAGCTGTAACTGGCGAAGGTTGTGGAGCTGAAAATCCAACACAGGGATTAGTACCATTGTAGCTTATATTTTCCTGCACATTGATGCAATAACTAGCCGCATCATATACACTCCTAGAAGCAGCTTGTATAGCTGCTATTTTTGCTTTGGTTCTAGCACTTTGCAAATTGACCACTGCTACAGTTGATAGTATACCAATGATAGCTATCACAACTAATAACTCTACAAGAGTAAACCCAAAAACATTTTTATTTTTCATATTTTTATTTATTATACAGCTATATTATAGCACAAAAAAACAAATATCCAAAAAGAAGCCTAAATAAATAGGCTTCTTTGGAAATTTATAAACTAATTTATATTAGATACAGCCATCCTGATCGCAAGTAACTGTGGCATGCCCTGAACCAATAATCTGTATTTCCCAAGTACCATCCGAAATAGCGGCATCAATAACGGAAACTGTAGCATAACCTTGAGGAAGCGCAGAAGGCCAAGAACTACCAGTAGTAGCACTACAAACATCTGCTCCGGCAGTGTAGGTTGAAATATTACCCTCTTCATTCTGACAAAGTACTACGGCTGGACCCAATGATGAGCCCCAAGCTTTGGCTGAAGCAACTACTGCTTTTTCACGAGCAGAGTTCAAATTTACTACGGCTACAGTAGACAAAATGCCGATAATGGCAATGACGACTAATAGCTCGACCAATGTAAAACCTTTTTTGTTTTTCATTTTTTTGTCACCCCCTTTCATATCGGCACTTTTTATTTTGTAAAAGAGTTAAAGCCTGAGATCCCCGAGGTTCTAACTCTAATTAAATAAAAAGCACCAAGGATGTTAAAAATTAATTATAAATAAACTTGAATGTATTATAGCATTTTTTTTGCAATTTGCCAATTAAAAAAAACTAACTAATGCTTTGAGCTACCTTAAACATCGGCAGCATTATAGCTGCTACCATACCACCAACTCCCACACCCATGATAATAAGGATCAAAGGTTCAATCAAAGATGTCAGTCCACCCACCAGATTGTCTATTTCACGGCTATAAAAGCTACTAAGCTTTTCCAATACATTATCAAGCTTACCAGTCTTCTCACCTATTACCATCATTTGGGAAAGCATTTTTGGCATTAACTTTGATTTGACAAACAAAGTAGCAATAGAATTACCTCCTTCTACCTCGTCGACACTGTCCAAAATAAGTTTTTCATAAGCTCGGTTATCCACAACCTCAGCGGTGATAGCCAGAGCTGAGGCAATCGGCACCCCGCCTCTTATTAAAGTGGCCAAACTCCTGGTAAATCGGACAATATATACTTTTTTAAATAAGCCACCAAAAATCGGCATTTGTATCTTGACAGTATCCCAAGTAATTTTGCCCGGCTTGGAATTTGTCCACCAGCGGAACAAAAGTATCAAACCAGCTACACCAAAAAGTATATAATACCAATAGCTTCTCATAAAGCCGGAAACATTTATCAATACTCTTGTCAGCAGTGGCAACTCAGCGCCTGACTCTTCAAGCATCTTTACCATATTTGGCACTACAAATGTCATCATCAAAAATCCTACTACAATCATACCTGATACTATAAAGGCCGGATAAATCATGGCACTTTTGATGCGGGAAACCAAATCATAATCTTTTTCCATCTGGTCAGCCAAGTATTGGAGTATTTCATCCAGCTTACCAGAGGTCTCACCAGACTTGACCATGGCCACATAAAAATTACTAAAAATTTTGTCATGCTTGGCCAAGGCATCAGAAAATCTCATACCACCTTCTACATCATCAGCCATTTCCACAATCTTTTCTATAAAAATTGGATTGACGGTTTGTTGAGTCAAAATACGCAAAGCCTGTACAATCGGCACAGTGGCCGAAATCATGACTGATAACTGGCGCGAAAAAATTACCAAATCTTTATGTTTGACTCGACCTATATTTATATTTAAACCTCTTTTCTGTCTTTGAGTGGTTTCAGACAAAGCTAGGACTATCAGTCCTTTTTCAGCCAAAAGCTCAGCCGCTTCATTTTCGGTCACTGCCTCTACCGCTCCTTCTGTAATGCGGCCATCATTGGTTCTAGCTCTGTATTTAAAAATTGCCATAAATCAAATTATTTGAACGATTGTATATCAGCCGATTGCTCTTTGGCATCTTCTGGGCTTATCTCACCTACTCTTACCAACTCCAATAAAGATTTGTCAAAATTGATCATGCCTTCGTCTTTGGAAGTCTGCATAATACTATAAAGCTGACGCAAATTATTATCTTTGATACTAGAACGCACGGCCGGAGTACTAGTCAAAACCTCAGTCACCATACTCAGTCCCCCACCTACACGCGACAACAATTTTTGAGCCAAGATTCCCAAAAATACATTGGCCAATAAATCTCTACCCCAGTCTCTTTTTTCCAAGGGAATGTTACTAATGAATCTTTCCAAAGCTGATACTACCGAGTCAGCGTCCATAGTCATTATCACTAGTTTGCCACTTTCTGCCAATTCTAAAATTAATTCTTCAGAACCTTTATCATGCAAACCATCTACCAAGACAACATCCACATCCTCATCAAGTAAATCTTTTAAACCGTCTTTGAAATTTATTACATCCTTACCAACTTGTCTCTGCTCAATTATTGATTGATTGTTGGAAAAAAGATACTCTACCGGATTTTCCAAAGTCTGGATATGGAGGCCTTTATTTTGATTGAGGGTTTCTATAAGGCTGGCGGCTGTAGAAGTCCGTCCACTACCAAAAACACCAGTGATAATAATCAAACCTTTATCTTTGTTGAGTAGCTGGATAATAACATCTGGCACACCCAAGTCTTTGGGCGGATGTATTATGGCAGAAATCAAACGCAAAGACATAGCCAAATAACCTTTTTGATAAAATACCTTAGCACGATAGCGTGAACGATTGGCCCAACTATAAGTAGTGACAATCTCCCTCTCTTGAGTAAGCATTTCTCTGTCTTCGGGACTCAAAAAAGACTCCGCCAAACCAGTCAAAATATCCGGCGTCAAAATCGGCTGGTCTGTCAAAGTAACCAGTCGTCCATCTACTCGAATCACCGGATTGTTGCCAGCTACCAAATGCACATCAGTAGCCTTTCTTTCCGCAGCAGAATTCAATATATTGTTGATAATCAAAGTATCAGGCATTTATTTTTCTTCGGCTAAGACTGTTTTTATCTTATCTACTACCTCAGATGGTACAAAATGAGCCTTGATAAGATAGTCGTCAGCTCCCAACTCCAAACAACGGTCAATATTGTCCTTTTGAGAGTAATTGGTCAAAATCAAAACTCTGATATTTTTGGTCTCATCGTCTCTTTTGAGCTGACTAAGTACCTCAAAGCCGCTGAGCTCGGGCAGGTTCAAATCCAAAAGTATAAGACTGGGCTTTTCCCGCTGAGCCACTTTGAGACCCTGTAGACCATTGGTGGCCTCCAAAACTTTAAAACCTTCCAGATCAAGCTTGGTAGCATACATCTGGAGCAAAAACTCATCGTCTTCTACTATGAGCACTTTTTTATCTTCCATATAATTACCCGATTAAATAAATTAAATTATTTATATTTTTTAAACTTTACTGACACGCATTACCTCTTCCATAGTAGTCAGACCGAGCAAAACTTTTAATATACCATCTTGCTCCATAGTAATAAAATGTTGTCTTTCCAGCTCGGCATCAGCATCAGCCCTAGCATAACCTTTGGCCACAATATCTTTGAGATCTCTGGTAATATTGATAGCTTCTACAATAGCCAAACGGCCTTTGTAGCCGGTCTGCCCGCAATGAGGACAGCCTTTACCGCGATAAAATTTTAGCTGTGAAATATCAATATCTCCATAAATAGCCTCTTTGGGGATGTTATTTAAATGCCCTTGAGCCATTTCCACAATATCTGGTGGCAAAGTTTCCTCTTCTCGGCATTTGGGACAAATCTTTCTGACAAGCCTCTGGGCAATCACAGCGTTTAAAGTACTAGCCAAAAGAAAGGGTTCTACTTTCATATCAAAAAGTCTGGGGATAGCGCCAGTAGCACTATTGGTGTGTAGTGTAGTCAGCACCGAATGTCCTGTCAGTCCAGCATGGATAGCCAACTCAGCTGTATCATTGTCACGAATCTCACCAACCATGATAATATCTGGATCCTGACGAAGTAGAGCTCTGAGGCCTGTGGCAAAAGTAAAATTGACTTCTGGCCTAATCTGAGATTGATTGACACCTGGAATATAATATTCTACTGGATCTTCTAGAGTAGATATATTTATATCTTCTTTATTCAAAAAACTAAGTGCTGCAAACAAAGTAGTTGACTTTCCACTTCCCGTAGGTCCAGTCAATAGAAAAAGACCGTTTGGCTTGTGAATATTTTGTTCTATTACTTTGAGTTGCAAACCCATAAAACCAAGATCATTGAAAGTCGGAGCCTTATCTGGAGTTTCCAAAATACGCATTACGACTTTTTCTTGACCCATCAAAGGAATAGTGGAAATACGAAAGTCAATTTCCTTGTTGTGTATTTTCATCCTAATACGACCATCCTGAGGAATACGAGTCTCATCAATCTTTAGATTGGCCATAACCTTGATCCTAGATATCAAAGCCGCATGCACATAAATAGGTAAGACAATAGTCGTGTGTAGTACGCCGTCAATCCTATATCTGACTTTGCTTTGGTTGTTTACTGGCTCAATATGAATATCCGAAGCTCGGCCTTCTATGGCGTGCCTGAGTACGACAGACACTATCTTTGACACTGGCGCGCTTTTTACTACATCACCTACTTCGCCCTCCAAATCCAGATCTCCTTCTTTTGGAGCAAAGATAGCTTCAGCTGTATCCAAAGCTTCACCTACTTCCTCTCCCAAAGTCTCATATTGTTTGGCGGCCGCTCGATAGCTGTCCTCGGTAATTATATAATACTTTACTTTATACTTTTGTTTTCTGGATAAAAAATTTAGAGCCTCAAATGCTTTGAAATTGGTCGGATCAACCAAACCGGCATCTATATTGTTGCCTTCTTTATTAAAAATTACCAACCGATAATTTTCTGACAAATCTTGTGGCAATATATTTAAAACTTCAGAATCTATATTTCGGCCTACTAGGTTGACATACTCAATATCATAAAAATTACCTTTGACTTGGGCCCAATCCTCTTCTGAAATCAAAACAATCCTACGGAGCTGTTTTTCTAAATCTTCAAAACTAGAAAAATTTCTCTGGGCTAGTTCTTTATATTGATCTTCATTAATAAAACTCTTTTCCTGTAAAAAACTAAAAATTTTTTGTAATTCCTGTTGGGTCATAATAAAATTTGCAAATTATCGCTCTGACAAGACTTCTTCCGTTGTACTAGCAGCCATAAAAGGATTGGGATTACCCACATTGTCTTTGACATTTATCTCAAAATCAATTTTTTTCAATTCTTTGAATTGATCATTGCTATACAACTCATCCCATACAGTACCTGGATAAAACTCCAAATCCAAAAAATCTTGGACATTTTTGATAGCCACATCTTTGGCACGATAAACATGACCTATCTGTACATCTGTCTGTAATTCTGGCGGCAGCTCAATCGGTTTTAAAGCATTGTATAGCCAAAAAGCGCTACCTGCAGACACCACACCCAAAACTATGAGTAGAATAGTTACTGTTTTTTTGTCGCTCTTTTTGTCCATACTATTGGTAATAAGTGATTATATCCAAATTAAACACTTGACTTTCTGTAGTTTCAAAACTTAATTCTGGAAAATTGATAGCCTGGATATCCATCAGACGGACATAATTTTCCAAATCACTAATATAAGCTTTAAAATCATTATATATTTGCCCTCCGCTCTCCTGCTCCACTCCTTCCAACTCCAATGGTTCACCATTTTCATCAGTATTTTCTATCTGTCTCATAATACTCATATGCACTACCATTGATTTGATACCACTCTGTAAGAGAATATCTTCAATGGTTTTTATATCCGCACTAGCATCAGTAGCTGGCTCTTGTGTATTTGGTATATCAATATCATCTTCAAAATTCTGGTTGCCTGAAATATTTTCCATATTATTTTCACTCACCTCAATAGATAATAATTGAAAATTATGGCTTGCAGCCAAACGATCAGCTATGACAAATAATTCAGCAATCCTAGTGCCCTCTGGTACCATTTCTTTTAGATAATCCAAATCAGCTTGGCGATTTTGTAAAATATCTTTATATTCATTTTCTAGTTCTTTGAGCTTGATAATTAATGCTTCATTTTGCATTTTTCTTTCACTGGTTTCAGTAGTTTCTTGTTCTACGGACCTAATCTGGTCTATTTTTGGTTTGAGTAAAAAGAAATAACCTAACAAGGATACGCTTAGTATTATCATAGCGACAAAGAACATGATATAACGATTAATAAATATCAATATATCAGATGGCTGTTCAAATTTTATATCCTTCTTATCTTTCATAATGTATTAATTTCCAATGTTCATATAATTTTCATCATAAATAAACAAGAACGGATTGAGAACTAATGTAATATCAAAACTTACTTTTTTGTCAGATTCTGAATAGTTAGCTCCCGATACATCGGTAGCAATGACTAGTCTCTTAGCATCTTCTTGCTCAAATACTTTTATCTGGCGGGCTACTGAATCAAAATCATCAGCCACAGCACGGAGAGTAAGTGCTCCGCTATTTCCGGCTGATAGTCCTTCATAATGCACTTCTGGAATAGTATATTTTTCTAACTGGGTAAAGAAATTGCTCCAATAAAAATGAAAACTAAGTAAAAAGTGCATATGCCTAATCTCGTCACCCAAATCACTAATATCATTATTTAATTCTTCATAAGTCAATATCTGTTTTTCCAAATCACTAATTTGGTCTATTCTTGTATTTTTTTGACCTTCTACATTTTTACTTCTATAAAACAAATAACCATAAAAAATACCTAATATAATTGCCGAACCTACAAAAGCTACCAAAACTAGCTTGCTGACTTGTCTCCAGCTTCTGGTCTTGGCCGCGGTTGGTATCAAGTCTACCCCTCCACCACTATCCAAAAATCTAGCCCTAATCCTAGGTTGTGGCTGATGAAATCTAGAAACTTTTTCTTCTTTTTCAGGCTCTTTATGTGTTTTATCCGGCTCTGACTTATACTCACTTGGCCTTAACTGAGGAATGACAAATTTGGAAGGCTCTTGTTCTTGTTTTATTTCCGCTTGTTTGACCTCAGATATTATTTCTTTTGCTGGCTCTGGTTTGGGTACTTCCGGTATTTTGGGTAAAATATCGTCTTCGGCTTTTTCAAATTTTATCTCCGGACTAGGCGCTGTTTTTGGTATTTCTTCTTCCTCTCTGAGCTGACGTGGAGCTATTTCTTTGTTCGCTGCTCTTTCTATTTTTGGATATTTTTTCTTGGCAGTAAAAAGCTTTTTAAATTTATCCCAAAAAGATTGACCATCTTTTTTTTCAGATTTATCAGACTTTGGTTCTGATTTTTTTTCTTCTTTGACAGGCAAGGTCATATCCTTTTCCGGTTCTTTTTTGCTATAGTCCACTGTCAAACTTGTTTTTTCATTGGAAGTAGGTAGATGAAACTCCGGCTTGACTGGTTTTGGCATATCAGGTGTACCAGACTTTGACTTATCATCGTGATGATTCTTATCGTCGTGTTTTTTATCTTTTTCTTTTTTTGGCTGAGCAAAATAACTAATCGGCTTTTTAAAAATCAAGCTAATTTTTTGCCAAAAAGATGTACCACTCTTAGGCCTGGCTGGCTGAGCCTGATTATCGGGCAAAACTAAATCAAAATCAAAATCAGATTTTTTCTTGGCCAAAACACTATCTTCCTTGCTACGCAAGTCTTCTGGCATCAAATTTATGGATTTTTGATCTTTATCTTCCATAAGTTAAATATCACGCATAGCTAAACCAACTGAAGTAGCCATACGAGGGCCTATTTCTTCCAAAATAGGTTGCAAATCTAAAGGATAAATAATCCTATCCCAAGGATCACCAATGATAACCTGCATATTCAAAAGCTCTGACAAATAACCAGGCAAATTTGGCAAAAATGCACTACCACCAGTCAAAACTATTTTATCAATATTATTTTCTCCCTGCCTCTGGTACAACTCAAATACATACTTGATTTCATTGATGATAGAATTTAAAGATTTTTGAATAACATCTGGTATATTTTTAAAACCACCGCCAGCCAATCCAAAATCACGCTTAAACTGCTCAGCTCTGTCCTGATTGACATTGAGACTGTTCATGATGGTTTTGGTAATAAACTCTCCACCAGTATCAATACCTCTGTTGAGAATTGGCACGCCTTCTTCAATAATACAAATATCAGCTGTAGTAGCTCCGATATCAACTATCATGACCGTAGAATTATCATTGCCAATCAATGACCTGGACAAAGCAAAGGCTTCTGTTTCCAAGCTTAGCAGATTGAGCTTGGCTCGTTTGAAAATATCAATGTATCTGGCCACTAAATTTTTGGGAGCAGCTGTGAGTAATATTCTATAATTATTATCGTCTTTTTTGGGTCGTATAATCTGGGTATCATTTTTGGTCACTGCTCTACCTGGCTTGCCTACGCCTTGCGCCAATTCTCTAGCTGATTGATTGAGTTCTTCCATCAAATCAGGGCTTTTGTCTTTTTCCAGCGAAGCATTAGAATTATCTGCTTTATTATCAATGTCTTTATTTTGATTGTCCAATTTTACATCTGGAACTTTTGTCTTAGCTTTGATTTTCTTTTTGTTCAAAATCTTCCAGTCTAAAATCATTTCTTCCAAAGGAACTGGTATAAACTTTTTAGCTTCCCATTTGATAGCTGAAGCCAAATCTTTTTTTGGCATCGGCGGTAAAGAAACAATAAAATTAAAAACCGAAAAAGTAGGCAAAGCTGTCACCACCTGTCTGGTCTGTACATTGGATTTTTGAGCAATCTCGCCTATATAATCGGCAATCAACTGGTTATTTTTATCTATAGAACTGCTCAATATATTTACCGAGATATCAGAATAACCATAGGTCTTTAATCTAGCCTGATTTTTGAAGTTTTCAAGCTCAACCATTTTGATACTTGATGTACCAATATCAACTCCCAAATAACTGCTGGCACTAGAAAATAAACCCATACTTTTTGTCTATATTTTTTATTAAAATTTTATCCAAATTTCTATATTATTATAACATATTTTAGCTAGTAAATCCAAGAAACTAATCTGGATTTTCACTAAATCTGGGGATAAGCTTACTAAAGTCCACAAAACCAGGTGGCGGATTGACTTGTAAACGACCATCATTGATAAATTTTTCAGCCGGCTCCTTAGTCCCAGCATCTATAAAAGTCCTTGATAAATCAAAATATCTAGCTAAAACATTACCCTTTATAGATAAAGAATAATCCCTACAACTTGCATCTTTTTCCTGACAAGTTACAAATTGACCACAACCAGTGTCTAAAGCACTACAATCAGCCGCCCTGTCACTATCCCCCAACACAATAAATGTACCGGCCAACTTATCTACTTGGGAACTTATATAAATATCACCTCTGACAATCCAGACCAAGGAGGGTATTTGTTTCAAATTTGCATAAGTACCAGTGCCATATACAACGTTTCTATTTATAGTCAAATCACCATCTACTACCACAACACCAGAGCCATTGGCATTGACTAACCCAGGTTGAACTACCAAATCAGAGCCAACTGGTAAAGTAAAGCTATTACTATTACCAAGATACAAGACTGAGCCATTTAACGCACTATTAAAATAATTTATAAAATTTGCAGGGGTAGAACCGTCAATATCTATAATAAGAGAACCAAATTTGTTGTAAGGAATACTTCCCACACCTGTAATAATGCCAGTATAATCCAAAGAACCTAGGACATTAGTGTATTTTGAATTAGTGTCTGACCAAGAAAAGAAATTAATTGCCGGCCTATAAGGCAACTCGCCCTGATAAAATACACTCAAGGTACTGGAACTTATAAAATTGGTAATTGTTCCACCTGATTCAATAAGATATGAAGCATTATATTTACCAAATGGCGGAGTGTACCTAGCTTTAATATTTCCTTTGGAGTAAATATCACCGCCTTCTGAAGAAATATATGGCCTAGTACTGGTCACTACCCGAGGGCCAAATTGGAACCAACCAAGACCATAATTATTTATTCCGTCTGTCCAACCGTTCCAAGCCCAACCACACATCTTAGCTTCAGTACTAGGGTCCAAAGCGTAATGCTGATGATCAAGTACTACCCCTGGTGTATAGTAAACTGCCGCGCACGAATCACAACGATTGATATTGCCCTGATAAGCGTTGGTGCCACAGACATTAGCGTAATTTTCTATAGTACAGCTACTGCAAGTATAGCCACCCACTACTTTTTTCAAACTACCTATTTCACGCTCTACACAAAAACTATAACAGTCTGAATCATCTGTACAACCTATATATTGATTATTGCTGCAAATTCCAGCATTGCAAATTTCAGTCAAATCTCCACAATCAGGAGTATCACTAACACATTCTGTATCTACAGCCATACTACAAGTACTAATAGGCTGACAGCTCTCGCCTGTTGGACACTCATCATCGTTGCGACACTGTATAGAATCTGTGGTATCACACCTACCCAAATAATAAAAATATTCCATGCAGTTGTCGCAATTTTGGTTGATACCAGATACTACACAAGCCTGAGGAACGCCAGCAGCAGGAGGGCAACCTATCAACGGATCACAAGCTTGCCCAGTGACAGCACACTCATACAAATACTCTTCATAGCAATTAAAGCACCCTTCCAGTGGATTGGAGCTACTGGGATAATCAATATCATCACTACTATCACCAATCTCATTGGCAATAGGAAAACCAAGCTTCCAAGCTTGATTGCCCAAAGGCTCCTGAGTCAAAATACTGGCATAAGAGCTGGGATCTAGAGCGTTTGGTAAAGCTGGATCAGAACTAGTTGGCACACCATCTATAAGCGCCTCGTTTCCCCCTAATCTAGAAAAACAAACCCAACCCAAAGGATCAGCTCCGTTACTTAATGATGTACCAGCGTAAGCACAACCTTGCACGTGAGAATCATTATTAATATTTACAATATCAAGACCCCAATCATATGGATTGCCACCAGCCACACACTGATCATTTGGCTGTCCGTCACCATCAGTGTCATTTAGACAATCCAAACTAAGCCAACCAGCTGCCTCTGACCAAGCCCAACCATTGATATCATAAGCAGACTCCAAAGCCGTAGTTTCAACCGATCTTTGCATAAATACCAAGGCAAAGGCAAAAACAGCCATAATAGCAATACGACTATAAAAATGGAAATGAAAATCAGATTTCATTAATATCTAAAAAAATAAAAATTAAATTAACCATTTATAAAAAACTACAATGAAGCAGCGCTTTCATAGCGATCCCAAACCGGAGTAACATTTTTGTGAAAATTACAAATTACCAATTGACCAGTCTCAGAATTGAATACCGCCTTTCCTCTATCCAACACACTACCGCAATCACTATCCGGTGGATCTGCCGACACTACCGGAAACTGAAAATAACCATTAGTCACCTTTACTGTACCATCAAAATAACCAGCATAAGCACCAGAACCCTTTGAAGCTAAAATGGCCATACCGCCCGACCTGTTGGATGTAGCCATAAAAGCAATATCACCTAAGGAATACATACCAACGCCATTGTCAGCCGTATTTTCTCCATACACAGCATATTTTCCAACCGTAGCAGTCTTGGCATAAACAGCATTTTGATCTACAGATTCAATATGCAATTGATGAGCTGGTATAGACACTCCAATTCCAACATAACCCGAGTCAGAAAAAACTACTCTATTGTCAGTATTCCAAAAATTCAAATCAGACGTGGCCGAATCCTGATAAATACCCCAATGGGTCAAACCGCTGCCGCTTTGGATGTCAATCTCAGAGTTTGCTCCTTCAGAAAATATATGCAAATTTTTATTTGGAGCATCAGTACCAATACCAACATAAGCGACCGTGCCCATATCATCAATATATAACATGGAATTTCCACTCAAATCTTTTACCTTGAGGTCATTACCAGCTAAATTGAGCCCATCAGAACTATCCAAATATATGATGCTATATTCAGAGCCACTTGAACTGAGTTGTTTCAAACTTTGGTTATTGTCCAATAAAATATTGCCCCCTGATACGTGCAAAAGCTGTGCCGGACTAACTGTGCCCACTCCTACTCTACCACTTGTTCTATAGACATTTCCTCCTGATTCAGTCCAATCGGTATCCACACCCGTTGGCCAGGCAGAGGCACAATCAGTAGTATCAAAACAAATCTGACTGTTTTTAACATTTATTGCTGTACTACCAGCCGAATCAATAGTAACTTTTTCTCCTGTCAAAGTCTGACCATTGAGATCGAGAGATGAAGTCATAGGGCTGACCACTATATTTCTAGAAACCGACGTCCCTGGTAAGGTGTTGGGCTCCTGCCATTGAGCAAAAACATATTTTTGCACCAAAGAAATACTTAAAACTGACACTATTATTACCAAAATTGAAATGTGCCAGTTATTTGTTTTTTTAAACATAACTTTATAATTAATATTTTCTAAATTATTAATATATTATAACACAAAACAATATTTATTAAAAACAAAAACAACCTCGTCATTGACGTGGTTGTTTTTTTAAAAAATAATATTATAGAATAGTAAAGGAAATATTTTTATTTAAATAATTTATCTAGCACAGGTTACTGAAGTGATTCTGTAAGGAAAAGTATTCAAATAGAATCTTGCCGGATTACTCGCGAATCCATCATCAAAATATGTATAATAATTACCACTACTTACCAAATAAGTATAGGCGGAATTCCAAGGAGTGCCCGGAGAGCCCAAGGCCCAACAAATCGCCTCGGCTGTTGCCACTTTTAGTCCAGTGCTAGATTCACCTGGACTATACAAACCAGTTAAATTATTACCTGTTTTAATAAGAGGGTTTACACAGTCAAATTCCCCGTCAGTTATATTTGAAATACTACCACAAGTAACAAAACCGTTATTAAAACTGCCTGAACCAGCAATATTTGCACCAGTGGTAAAGGCCTTGCCAGTAGTCAGTGTATTACCAGTAACATTGAGCATCACTGAAGTATCATCTGGCTGTATACCTATTCCTATCCTATCAGCAAAATAATTTGAAGTGCCCCCATAACCCCAAGAAAATCTATTTGTTGCCCCTCCGTGCCACAAAGCTTCTGTTGAGCCAATTTTTATGGCTACCTCTGAAGTATTTTTACCAATACTTATAGCTCCGTTTGCCAAAAGCCCCTCTCCTGTAGGAGAATTACTCATAATAACCACTTGGCCATCATTTGCTACCAAAATACCCTCCGAGCCACCATCACCACTAAGATAATTGCCATTAAGCTTAATATTTTCCGTAGCAGTATGATTACCAAGATCGTCGCCTCCTCCAGCCGTTACCGTAGCCCAGGTCAAGCCACCTGAACCATTATTTTGTAGATAAGTATTGGCTACTCCTTGAGAACTTGGCCAAGAATAAGTAACATTTTTTATTTTGACTAAATCACCAGTTGAATTGACCTGAAAAAGATCGCCACTACCAACCGTAAGTAGTGATAAAGGTGTAGTATCCCCTATGCCGACATTGCCAGAATTACGATAAATATTTGCACCACTAAGTGTCCACAAACTGCCACTACCACTTTGATCCAAACGACATTTCAGTGAACCGTCATCATTTACACCATAGACATAATTGTTAAGACTACAATCTATGCCAATATCATCTTGAAAGACAGTAGCTTGCTGTCCATCCAACAAATCTGCATTTAAATTTGTTACTACATAAGTGGAATCAACGGAAAAAGGAGAACTGGCGCCTGTAGTGCCGCCATTAAAAGCTGGCCGAGTATTATAAGTCCAATTGCCAGTAATTGTCCAAACTCCCGGTACTGTTTCTACATCATTGTCAAAAATATATCCTTCAACTGTTGGTTCATCAACTGTACCTCCTGTGCCCAACTGATCTGCAGCACAAGTCAGTGTTCCATCAGCGGCAATAGCTTGAATATAATTACCAGAAGTACAATCACCAAAGAAATTAACGCCATTGTTGTCTTCTAAACTGCCTATTTCCAAGTCACCAACCACTTCCAATTTGGCCGAAGGACTGATAGTACCAATACCAACATTGCCATTATCGTCAAAAGTTACTTTATTAGCGCCAGCCGTGGTATTGCCAAACCATAGACGCAAATCATTAGTTCCGTCATCCTGATAAATTGCCCACCAGTCAGGATCTGTTCCGCTTTGGATATCAATTTCCGCATTGCTACCAGCTGGAGTTTTGATATGCAGTTGTTTGTTTGGAGTGCCGGTGCCTATACCTACATAGTTGGTGGCAACAACATTGCCATTGGCTAAAACACGTATACCTTCACTGCCTCCGTCACCGCTAAGATACCAATTGCCAAGAATAATATTCATATCAGCCACATGGTCACCAAGATTATCAGCAAGCCCGCCACCAGTTGGCCAGGCAGAGGCACAATCAGTACCATTAAAACAAATCTGACTGCCATTTTTTACATTGATAGCTGTACTACCAATAGAACCAGTAGGATTTAGCTCAATATTCTGACCAATAATGCTATAGTCCCCCATCTGGAGATCTTCTGCCAAAGGATTGACTACCAACCGGAAGTCTGGTGTCTCACCAGGCAGGCCAATCGGATCAACCCATTGAGCTTGGACATATTTATTTATAAAAAGGACACTTAAAAACGAGACTATCACTACCAAAACTGACAAATGCCAGTTATTTATTCTTTTAAACATACTTTTAAAAATTATTTTTATTTTAACTAATTTATTATAACATATTTTACAAAAATATGGTAGAAATTTTGAGATTTGCTAAAAACCCGGCTATTTAGTAAAATTATATTATCTAAATTAAGTATTAAAAATAAAACTATGGATACAGTGCTAATTGTAATATTAGTAGTAGTCATATTGGTCGCTTTGTGGCTGGTTGGTGTATACAATAGCCTGATTAGGCTCCGAAACAGGGTCAAAGAAGCCTGGTCAGACATTGATGTACAGCTAAAACGCCGCTATGACCTAATCCCCAATCTAATGGAGACCGTCAAAGGCTACATGAAACACGAAGAAGGTGTGCTAACCAAAGTCACCGAAGCTAGAGCCAGTGCCATGAAGGCCAATGGCATTGAAGAAAAGGGTAAGGCAGAAAATATGCTCTCAGACACCCTAAAAAGTCTATTTGCAGTAGCAGAAAATTACCCTGATCTAAAAGCTTCACAAAACTTTTTGCAGCTTCAGGACGAAATATCTGATACCGAAAACAAAATCCAAGCTTCTCGCCGCTTTTACAACGGTCAGGTTCGAGACTTTAATACCAAGATAGAAATCTTCCCAAACAACTTGATTGCTGGCATGCTAAAATTTACTGCCTGGGAATTTTTTGCCATTGGTGATGAAAAAGAAAGAGAAAACGTACAGGTAAAATTTTAAGTTAAACTCTAACAACCTTCGAGGTAACCTCGAAGGTTGTTTTTTATTATTGACAAAACACTAATATTAGTATAATTTTTAATCAAACTAACTAAAAATTATACTAATAACATGGCAAAAAAAATCATTGACCACCTGCCTAAAATAGCTATTTTGATTATTATAGCTTCGGCGGGTATTTTTTTATTTATCAAATCAAATAAAGTTACTGCCGAAACTAATATTATTGGTTTTACTCAGGAAATAATAACTAATGTAGCTGTTGGTGCTGAACGTTCTATAGCTGTAGATATGGATAATGACACAGATATGGATGTCCTGACTACCATTTTGGGCGGCACTACTTTAACTTGGTACAAAAACGACGGTCATAACAACTTTACCCCACATTTTATTTATCTTGCTGATCATATAAATGACCTTTATACTGAAGATATAGATAATGATGGGGATATAGATATCCTAACTATACATAGATATGGTTTGCTATGGCACGAAAATGATGGCAATGAAAATTTTATTCACCACGGTCTTGATAATAGTTACAATTATGGCGAAGTAGTACGAGCCGAAGACATAGATGGAGATGGTGATATGGATATAATAGCTGGTGTTGCAACTGTTGCTAATATTTATTGGTATGAAAATGATGGTAGCCAACATTTTACCAGGCACTCAATACCTTCAGCAACAAAAATTATTAACATATTTCCCGTAGACATAGATGGAGATGGTGACTTAGATTTAACAGCAATAACAGCAAATTATGATGGAGCTATTTATTGGTACGAAAACGATGGTAGTCAACATTTTACTCCGCACAGCATAGCATCTAATGGATTTACCAGAGGCCTTTATATTACTGACCTGGACAATGATAATGATGCTGATATTATAACTGCTAGAGTTCCCAGCGGTATTTATTGGTATGAAAACGATGGCAGTCAAAATTTTACTATACACTCAATAAGTAACTCCAATTATGCCAATTCCATATACGCCGCTGATATAGATGGGGATCAACATATAGACCTTGTAAAAGCCTATGACACTAACAATGAAATATCCTGGTATAGAAACGATGGCAGCCAAAACTTTACCGAAAATATTGTAATTGGTGGTTTTAAAGCTACGTATATCGCCAATATGGATAGTGATGACGATATAGATATTTTGGCTATATCATCTGACGGCAGTACTTTTGCTTGGTATCAGAACGATCTACAAGATCCTGTAGCGACTTGTAATGATGGCGTACAAAACGGCGATGAAACCGGTGTAGACTGCGGCGGAAGTTGCCAATATAGTTGCACAGTGCCAATAATACTTGTACATGGCTATACACAAGATTGGGAAGATATAGGACCACTGATGACTTTACTAGATGATAGATTAGATTCTAATGATCATCCTATATATGCTTTAGACTATGCTCCTGGTCAATGTACTGTGGAAAATAAATCCGCATGTACTATAGGTAATATAAAAACATATGCTAAAAAATTATCTGACAATGTAGAGTATGTTAAAAAAACTCATAATGCTAGATATGTTGATATAGTAGGTTACTCTATGGGCGGACTAATATCACGCTGGTATGTACAAACTACTGATACAAATAAGGTCAGATATCTTATCCAGCTAGCCACACCAAATCATGGCATGCCTACCGCATTAAGGTGGATGAGTCAAGATGGTGACATAATTGACAGAGCTCTCCCCGGATTTATAGTACCTAATTATATAGAAAAATTTGCTGACACAACTGCCGCCAAACAAATGTATAATGCTCATACTAACTTTATGAAAGATTTGAATGGAGGCGATGATTATGATTATGAAAATGTAAATAGTAAAGTATCCTATGCTATAGCGGGTGGCACAAAAGGTGATTTTCTAAGTCAGATAATTTGGCCAGATGATGATGGCGTAGTCAGTACAAATAGTTTAGCCATATATAATTCAAGTGTATCAAATATTTTAGGCCCAGTGTTGGGATATTATAATCATGGGGAAATTTACAAACGCAGTGGTGTTGCAGATTTTATAGCTAATATAATACTAGGAACCTATTCAGCTAAATCTCTGACAGAGCCTCAACAAGCTTTAGATGTCCTTACTGAAGACACCCAGGAAATAAGCTACATTGAAGATAGTGTAGTTGGTCAAAAATCTCATACTGTAAATTTGAACAATGAAAATTATGTATATTTCTTAATGTCCTATGATGGTGATTATACTGATCTGACAATCGAATCACCGGATAGTACTATCTATAATACCGAGGCCACCAGTACTATGAGATATTTACAAATAAACAATCCTCTAGCTGGTGAATGGACTTTAACCGCTAGTTCTACTAATGCTAGTTATCATATATATACTTTTGTAAAAACTGATGTGCTCCTAGAAACAACTATGGAATCAATAGTGGCCCCCGGACAGGATATACTAATTTCAGCTACTTTAACTGCTAGTTCCACTCCTCTGACTGGCGCTGATGTCACAGCTCAAATGATTGATAACCAAGACAATCAATATACCTTAAATCTCATTGACCAAGGAGACGGTACTTACTCCAATACATTTTCTCAAACATCTAACCTTGGCTATTATGATGTTAATATAACTGCCTCTACTACAATTGCCGGTCTCAATATCAATCGAAACGCCTATGATATTTTTGAAGCAATAGATTATCCTGACTTGCGCGCTCATAATATGAATGCTGTATTTAATAATGCAAACTATGAAGTGACCCTAAGCGCTGATGTAGAAAACTTGGAAAATGTAGCAGCTGATGATTTTACTTTAAGATTTTATAATGGCTATCCGGGAGATGTAATGTCTATTATGATAAAAGAAATAGATTTTTCTCTAGGAGCCTTAAGGCAAGCCCAATTTACAGCCACTACTACTCCTGACGCCGGTCAACAAGTATACTATGTAAGCATCTTAAAATACAATGAAGAGGATAACTATGATAATAATGACGATGCTTTTTCTTTAGAAATACCCGCCAAATGTTCTGATGGCACTAATCCTAACCAATGCTCTACAACTAAACCCCTCTATTGTGCCGACGGGGAACTAATAAATAATTGTCAAACTTGTGGCTGCCCCGGCGGTAATAAATGTAGTTATTTAACCGGTGCTTGCGTACCCTATAGCATACCCTACCCCTATCCTCATTCTGAAGCAAACTCAGAAAAACTCAGATAAAACAAAATAATTTATTACCATAAAATGCTTTAGTTAATAAGGTGTTTTGTAATTGACAAAACATAGTTAATATTGTTATATTAAGTTGAAATAAACTCATAAAAATGTATAAACAAATAGATTCAAACAAAAGAAAAAGCTTTTTATTTATGACCATTTTTGTTTTGGTTATTTTTGGCCTGAGTTGGGTCTGGGCTCAGTATTCTGAAGGTGGTTATTTTGTAGTAATATTAGCCACAATAATGGCTATTATGACTAGTATGATTAGCTTTTATGCCGGCGACAAAGTAGCTCTTTCTACTGCTGGAGCCAAAGAAATTACTAAAGATGACAATCCTTATGTCTGGCGCATGGTGGAAAATCTTTCCATCACCGCCGGCATACCCATGCCCAAAATATATATTATAAACGACAGTGCTATGAATGCCTTTGCCACCGGCCGTGATCCAAAGCACTCCTCTATTGCTTTGACTACCGGCATTATACAAGGCCTAAAAAATGAAGAACTAGAAGGTGTGATCGCCCATGAAATGTCGCATGTCAAAAATTATGACATCCGACTAATGATGGTAGTTATAATCTGTGTTGGTATCATCACTCTACTAGCTGACTGGCTACTGAGAAGTTTTATATGGCGCGGACACAGCCGTGAAGAAAACAAAGGCGGTGGTATCCTAATAATAGTAGGACTGGTCTTGGCAATACTCTCTCCTCTTTTTGCCAAATTAATACAATTGGCAATTTCTAGAAAACGAGAATTTTTGGCCGATGCCTCTGGATCACTCCTGACCCGCTACCCAGAAGGTCTAGCTAGAGCCCTAGAAAAGATAAATTTACAAAATAAACCACTTAAAAGAGCCAACAAAGCAACTGCTCACTTATATATATCCAATCCTTTCAAAGATGGATCGGCGGCCAAATTATTTTCTACTCACCCGCCTATTGAGCAAAGAGTAAAGGCTCTAAGGAGTATGTAATATGATAGACCACACTCAAAATATATTGGACAAATTCACTGAGCACTTCAAAAAAGTACTGATTGGTGCCCAAAATCTGGCTTATTCCAAAAAAAGAAATTTTATTGAGCCGGAAGATCTTTTTGTGTCCATCTTAAAGACTAAAGGATCACTTGGTTCAGACATTTTGATAAAACAAAAAATTGACGCCAGTTTTTTAAATAACGACAATATCTTGGATACCTATCAAACTATTGGTATCAATCCGGAAAATCTACCTCAGCCATCTGAAGAAGCCCAAAGAATCATCGAAAAAGCTGTAGTCACTGCCTACAAATTTAGGCACAAATATATTGGTACTGAACATCTGTTGTGGGGTATCAGCCAAAGTGAACATGAAAATACCCTCAAGATACTCAACAAAGCTAATATTAATATCAGCAGTCTTAAACAACATCTAAATTTGATACTCAAGAGTACCTCCAAATTCAGTGAGCTGACTATAGACGAAGACATCAAAGAATTGGAAAACATTTTTGAAGAAGACAAAAGCCCCAACAATCTAGAGAGCTATACTGTCAACCTGACTAGTTTGGAAATCCAAAAAGACATTGATCCGGTCATTGGACGCGTCCAAGAAATAGACAGATTGATTGAGATACTATCTCGCCGTACCAAAAATAACCCAGTGCTTTTGGGCGATGCTGGCGTTGGTAAAACTGCCATTATTGAAGGCCTAGCCAAAAGAATAACTGAAAACAAAGTACCTGATGTACTTCTAAACAAAACTATATTAAATCTTGATATCAGCAGCTTGATAGCCGGTACAATGTATAGAGGTGAATTTGAAAGCCGCCTCAAGCAGACTATCAATGAAATAAAAAATAATCCTGATGTTATTTTGTTTATAGACGAATTACACACTATCATGGGTGCTGGAGCAACTACCGGCTCACTTGATGCCGCCAATATCCTCAAACCAGCCTTATCACGCGGACAGCTCAGATGTATCGGTGCTACTACTTTTGATGAGTACAAAAAACACATTGAAAGTGACAAAGCTCTGGAAAGACGCTTTCAGCCTATCATTGTTGATGAATCCTCCGAAGTAGAGACTCTGGAAATTTTACAAGGTCTACGCCAAAATTATGAAAAATTCCACAAAGTAAAAATTGAAGACAGCGCTTTGAAATCAGCGGTGGTACTGAGCAAAAGATTTTTACCAGACAAAAAACTACCCGACAAAGCCATAGACCTGATAGATGAAGCTGCCGCCAAAATCCGCGTCAAAAATACCAAAAATGGCTTGAGTAAAAAAATTAAAGAAACCCAAGAAAAAATAACTGACTGCCAAAATAATAAAAAACAGGCTATTTTATCAGAAAACTACCTAGATGCCTTGGAGTACAAAAATCAAGAAGACGAGCTACTGGAAGACCTTTTGAGATTGCAGGCCAAAGAAGACAAAACTAAAAACATCCATCTCGGCCTGATAAATGAAGATAATATCAAAGAAGTAATCTCTCGCATTACCGGTGTACCTCTGTCCTCTATCAACCTGGAAGAAAACAAACAACTGGTCAATCTGGAAAACAAACTATCTAGTCAAATTTTTGGTCAGGATATTGCCCTAAAATCCATTGCCGATATTATCCGCAAATCCAAGGCCGGACTACACGACAAAAATCGCCCTCTGGCTAGCTTTATGTTTTTGGGACCCAGTGGCGTAGGCAAGACCGAAACTGCCAAACAAATCGCCAAACATGTTTTTGGTGGCAGCAAAAATATGACTAGGATTGATATGAGTGAATTTTCCGAAAAATTCAATATTTCCAAGCTGATTGGTTCACCCGCCGGCTATGTTGGCTACCGCGAAGGCAACAAGCTGACTGATTTGGTCAAAAACAAACCCTATAGCCTAGTCCTATTTGATGAAATAGAAAAAGCGCATCCCGATGTCTTTAGCCTGCTTTTGCCAATCCTAGAAGAAGGAGAATTGACTGATGCCACCGGCAAAACTGTCAATTTTAGAAATACTATTATTGTCATGACTTCCAATGTCGGCCTCAAAGAATTTAATCGTCAAGCAGTGATGGGTTTTGACACTGACGAAAGTAAAAATGATTTCAAAAATCTCAGCCAAGAAATATTATCTTCTCTTAATCGTTATTTTCCACCAGAGTTTACCAATAGAATAGACAAGATACTGGCCTTTGAAGCCTTGGACAAATCAGCCGCTCGCAAAATAATCCGCGCAGAGCTAGAGCAAATAAAACAAAGGCTCAATGAGCAGGGTATAGCTATAGAGCTAGATGCCAAGATAATCAATTATCTACTTAATATAGAAAATGCCACTCAAGATGGCGCTCGCAGCCTCAAAAGACTGGTAGACCAATATCTGACCAATACTCTAGCCTCTCAATTACTAGACAAAAAAACCCAAAAAATAAAAGTATTTTTACAAGGCAAAAAAATTGCCATAAGATAATTTTTCTGTCATTGCGAGCGCCGAGCATAGCGAGGCGCGTGGCAATCTAAAACAACATAGATTGCTTCGTCGTCTCGCCAAGGCGTGACTTCTCGCAATGACAAACAATAAAGAAAAGCGATGCTAAACCCAGTTAGAAATTCACAAAATTTTACTATTTTAAAAAAGGAAAATATTTTCACTATAATTTTTAATTGGGTAAAAAAAATTCTAAACAATTTACTAGATTTTATCTGGCCACAATTTTGTATAAATTGCCACCGAGAAGGTAGTCTTTGCTGTGGCTATTGTTTGAGTGACATAATACTAGAATACGACAATCAAGTCAGCTGGCCCGACCAGACAGATTTTTATTTTGACGCCTGTTATATCTGTTGTCAGTACCAAAACAAAACAGTCCAAAAAATTCTCAAAAAATACAAATATAGCTATCTGGAACATATGGCCAATCTTTTGACTGATATTTTAGAAAAACAAAGCCGCCGTCTTAATCTGCCAAATAATACTATAATTTGCAACGTACCACTACACAACAAAAAAAGAAAAATTCGTGGCTTTGACCAGACAGAACTCGTAGCTAAAAAACTAGCCCAGCGCCTAGACAAGCCATACTATCCTCTACTGAAAAGAGTAAAACACACCAAAGCCCAAGCTCAGCTGGACAAAAAATCCCGAGAGCAAAATGTAAATAATGCTTTTAGGCTATCAAAAACAGCCCTGGGATTTTCCCAAAACTGTCCGAGTATACTTTTAATAGATGACGTAGTCACTACTGGCTCAACACTCAATCAGGCCGCCAGGACTCTAAAGTCACATGGCTGGCAAAATATCAGTTGTCTGGTGATTGCCAAAAACTGATATTTAAATCTGCAAAAATTCCAACAAGTGATAAACTAGCATCGCTGGCCAGATTACTGCTTTGAGCATGCCAATAAAGCCGGCCATAAATGAATCTGCGTTTTGTATATAGTAGACCAGAGCGCCTATCAAGCCAAGACCATAGACTGCTCCACCCCCTGCTCCGCTGCCTTTTGCCATAATTTTATTTTTAATATTTATAAGCTATTTATTTTTTTGAATCAGCCCGCCTAAAAAGTAGAGCCGATAGGACAAAAATCGTAGCAAAAAATACATTAAGAGCAAACACTCCCAACACGCTAGGATCAAAGTCCAACTGTTTCCCAATCAAAGCAATGACTGGCACCAACATTTGAAGAACAGCCATAGACAATAATATATAAATCATGCCGCGCGCTTTTAAGCGCACTACAAAAGAACCAATCAGTCCAATAAGCAACACGAAAAAATATAGCAAATTAATAGACTCATCCTCACTACCAATAATACCAACTGCTCCATTTACCCAAAAAAGTAAAAACCCTCCCAATAGTCCAATGCCAATAGCCGCTTTGTATTCATACTTATCTGATCTTTTGGATATTAATTCATAAGCTAGCCCAGTGCCAAATATCAAAATACCCATCAAAATAAAATCAAACCAGTCCCACTTTACATCTTTGGTAAATTGACTGGCAATCAAAGGGATTAGTAATATAACCACTGTTATAATGGCCAATCGGATAATCTTTTTTTGCATAATAATATAGTTATGTATTAATTATAGCAAAAAAACCCTCCCAAAACCAGCCCCAGACACGTTTTATGCATATTTTATAATAAATTAATTACTCTTTACAAAAATGATAGAATATATTATTATATAGCAGTTATTATTGACTAGAAGAGTTAGCAGAGTGGTCGAATGCGGCGGTCTTGTTCCCTGTTTGTCCAAGAGTGTAGCGATTGGGAATAAACAGCAATCCCGCCTTTGGCGGGAAAAACTTTCAAATTTGTTTTATAATAAGGAGAGTTGGCAGAGCGGTCGAATGCGGCGGTCTTGAAAACCGTTGAGCCGAAAGGTTCCGGGGGTTCGAATCCCTCACTCTCCGCCAGAAAATAATAGCTAATAGTATAATTGCTTAATTGATTAATTGCTAGATCAATTAGTTTATTATCCTACTAATTAATGTGGAGAGGTGGCTGAGTGGTTGAAAGCGGCACCCTGCTAAGGTGTTACTCCGATTTATTGGGGTCGAGGGTTCGAATCCCTCCCTCTCCGCCATTCGACTCCGTTCTGCTTTGCAGAACTCTGCTCATGGCCTTCGACCACTTATTTAGTATATAAATTGATAAGTTATCGAATGTCCTGAGCGAGTGAACGAAGTGAGTGAGTCGAAGGGCACAAGAATTTCGTGCTAGCACGAGGATGTTAAAAAACACCCTATATTTAAGGGCTGTTTTTTTGTTTGACCATTAATTATAATTGAGATAATATGACTATATTAAGTATATAAATTATGTTAGATAAAGTAAGTTTTAAAAATAAATTTGAATTGCCGTTTTCGTCTTTTCATGAACCTATTGATTATGTTGATGGTACTTTTGGGTTTAGTACAATGAAGGAACATTCAGGTGATTATGCCTCTTTGTTTAAAATTACTATCCCTAAAAAAGAACTAGATAGTATAAATCCCTTAAAACAAATTTATGTGTCAGTAAGTTATGGGAAAAAGACAGAAGAAGGAATTATACTTGCATCAAGTGGGGAAAGAATCAAGGGCTTATTTGATCGGATTGATTTGCGATCAGATGATTTTTTTTGTAATTTTGAAACAGGAGAATTTTTTGAAAAAAATAAGAAAATATACAAGCTTATTGATGCTCATGACATACTTGTAAAACTTGAAAGTTTACATGAGAAACCCCTTAAAAAATTAAGAGGATTTCCACTAAGAATAAAATTGTTTTGGTTTCGTATAGTACTTGCAGGATTTTTTAAATTTCTTTTTTATACATTGTCATGGATTGAAAGTTTAAGATCAGGACAAAAGTTTGAAATTTTTCAGAATCCTATTGATCCTAAAACTCGTGCGGGGGTATTTGATCCTTCTATTGGTAAGTCTAAAAAAGAAGAACCAATAGATATATTTGGTTACAAAGTAAAGCCACAAGTTGCTTTTATATACAGTTTTATACATCTGCTCGTCTATTCCATTTTTTTTGTTAATAACTATAAGTCAGAGTGGATGATAAATATATTTAGTAATATTTTTTTAACAGTGATGTATGTTATTATTTCACTTGGCCTTATGAATATTATGTTGCCACAACTACTAAAACCTTTTATGATGTTGATACCGTCTGGTTTAAAGAAAATGCAATCTCTATATATAAGTTTTTTGAGCAAGAAAATTAACATATAGCGCACGAGCATCTATTAATTTATAATGAAAAATATTGTAGAATCTCCTTACTGGGCTTACTCGGAATACGGTTCCAGTCCGATGTAGCCCGCCACATCGTGCTAGCACGATGAGCTTTAGATAAAGCACCCAAATTGGGTGTTTTTTGATTTAAATTTACAAATACGCAGAAATGAGTTATTGGCGTTTCAATAGAGAATTTGCTAAAATAAACTTAATTAATCATTAAGATAAAAAAATATGTCAAAATATATAGATGGTTTTGTGCTCGTAGTCCCCAAAGACAAAACACAAGAATATACCAAGATGGCCAGCGAAGGCCGCGATATGTGGATGAAGCACGGTGCCCTTGAATATTATGAATGTAAGGGTGATGATCTTGAGCCCAAAGAAACAGGCGGTATGAAACCACTTGCCTTTACTGCGCTGGCAAAAGCAAACGCAGACGAGACTGTCTGGTTTTCATTTATTGTATTTGAGTCCAAACAGCATCGCGGCGAAGTCAATAAAAAAGTGATGGATGAAATGAACGAAAAATACAAGGACGCAAAAGATCTTTCTATGCCTTTTGATATGCAGCGTATGGCCTACGGAGGTTTTAGTGTGGAAGTAGAAGGATAGAAAACCCATAATACAAAGGATTTGCCGTAAAATAAAAAATAAGTTAATATATATAAATATTGGAGTTTGTACTCCGTCTTGCTCTTGAGACACACCAAGGAGTCCCAATCAAAAAAAATCAAGAGCCCCAAAATTATCCAAAAAGGTCGATTGGATAATATAATTCAATTTTTTATTATACTTTTTATGGATCAAAAAGAAAACGACAAACTTAGTCTTACGGCTGATGAGAGATATTGGCTAGAGCGAAAATCTCGCAGACAAAAGTGGGACGAGTGGGGCTCTCCGATTGGCTTAAGCCTTGGCTTCGCGATATTTATCGTCTCAATCGGACTATTTCTCTACTTACTACGCCTAGCAGGATTGCTCAGCTAGTAAATACTAAAAACCACCCCTCAATGCCACTCGGGGTGGTTTTTTAGTTGTCTGTTTTCTACTTACTTAATTTTTTTCATCAACCGCTGGAATACCTTCTTCTTCTATAGCAATGCGGGCACTAATCTCTGTCGCTATATTACGATACGTATCATCAGAGCTTTTTCTTGCCAAGAAGTGCCACCAAGGATATTTGACTTTTACCTCACCATCCTTGGCTACTCTAGCTTCAGCTTTTATTTCTACAGGGATAAAACCAAATACTGAGAGCTTGGTAGTATAAGATACAACCGTTGTATCATCTTCAATATTAATATCAGTTATGGCCTCATTGTCCAGTGCTTGAAGGGCTACAAACAATCCAATATCAGCAGTATCATTTTTGGCATCCCTACTAGCTAGACGGCTACGAACAGCCTCTTTTGTTTCTTGATCCCAAGCGCGCACTAACTTGGCATCTACCCTAATATGAGTACCAAGTTTATATGGATATTGGACAGAGGTTCTAGCTTCGCCTGCTTGTCCCTTGAGTGTAATCTCGGCTTCGTGATCAGCCTCCAAATTGTCATCATCTGAATCATCATCACGATAGTCAATATACAAACCATCAAGCCCTACCATCTTCTCATCGCTCTCACCATCAATCGGTGGAATTTTGATAAACACATCAACCGCAGCGCTTGTTTCATTGTCAATTGCCACATCAATCTCATCAGGCTCAATACCAGTATTGGCTACACCTTCTTCCTGAACTCTCACTGTTGTATCTTGACCTGAATCTTTGGTTTCATTTGAATCTTCGCCGCTATTACCACTATCTAAAAGCACACCAAAATTTGTTTCTTGAGAGCTATCATAGTCAATCTCATCTGGCTCAACACCAGTAATACGCGTTTCGGCGCGCCCATCGCTATCCAGATCATCTTCTCCATTGATATCAATACCAGAAATTGGAGGACCAGATTCCTCAGCTTCTTTTGACTCACCTTGAATATCGTCAATTTTCATATAATAATCAGTGCTCGCTGCCCAGACTGGACCGGCTAGCCCTATCACTACTACAAATAAAAGACTCCCTGATGTTTTGCATATAAAATCTAATTTCTTTATATATCTCATATATTTTATATTATTTAATTATTAAATTAATAATATGTCACTTTTTAATAAAAAACAAGCGCCACAAGTCTCCCTTGATTTTTTAATCAGAATATTGTAGAATCTTGTTACTGGGCTTATTCGGAACACGGTTCCAGCCTGATGAGTTTAAATTTAGTCCTCGTAGCTCAGTGGATAGAGCGTTTGGTTGCGGTCCAAAAGGTCAGAGGTTCGACTCCTCTCGGGGACACCAATATACACCAATTGGGTGTTTTTTTTATTTAATAAACTATGATATAATAAAACCATCACTAATAGGATAAAAATATGACCAAAAAAGAAAAAAACCAACAAAATACAACCGAACCAGAAGAAATAAATTTGGAAGACATTTTTGGTAAAGTAGCGGCGGCTTGGGAATTTTCTGAGTATATAAAACACGAAAAAAGCAAAGTTTGGTATATTAGCTTTACCGTGGTCTTTCTGGCAATGTTAGTCTATTCTTATTTTAGCGACAACCTACTCTTTGCCATCATCCTTCTGGTGTTTGCTGTTGTCTATCTGTCTTTAGAAAAAAAAGATCCTATCAATGTCCAAGTGGCCTTGGCTGAAGACGGTCTACTGATCAATGATAAATTCATGGAGTGGAAACAATTTGCTAATTTTTATATTATCTACTATCCTCCAGAAATAACCAATCTATATCTGCAGCCCAAAAATAATTTTAAACAAAGAATAACCATACCACTGGAAGACCAGGATCCGGTCACGATCAGAGAATTTTTGCTGAGATATATGGATGAAGATTTAGAAAAAGAAGAAATGCCGGCCAGCGAAGGAATCTCCCGCCTGCTAAAATTATAAAAATATTTTACAAAATTTTTACCAATAAGCTGGACTGTCAAAGTTCAGCTTATTAAAACTAAATATCATGGAAAAAGCAAAAATCAACTTGAAGACTAATATTTCCAACCTGCACGCTATAGCAGCCAAGTTGTCTAGTAGCTTCAAAAAAATTGGAGTTGAAAATATCTCTGATTTGCTTTGGTATTTCCCCTATCGCTATCAAGACTTGAGCCAAATTAGCAAAGTGTCCGAACTAACTGTTGATCAAAATGCCATGATCCTGGTAAAAATAAAAACCATCAAAAGCTACCGCTCCTGGCGCAAAAAAATGATAATTACTGAAATACTGGCCAGTGATGATAGCGGTGATATCAAAGCTGTTTGGTTTGGCCAAAAATTCGTGGCTCAAATATTAAAAAAAGACGATTGGGTATATTTAAGCGGTAAAGTTCAAAAAAATGGCTTATTATTGCAACTCGTCAGTCCAACATATGAAAAACTAAAAGACGAGCCAATTCATAGTGCCCGACTAGTCCCAATATATCATCTAAGCGGTGACATATCCCAAAAGCAGCTACGCTTTTTGATCAAAAAATCTCTAGAAGACATCAAAGAGATTGATGATCCATTGCCTGTTGAAATACTCAACAAAGAAAAATACCCTTGGCTCTATGATGCTCTCCGAGAAATCCACTTTCCCAAGGACGACAAGTCTTTGAACAACGCCAGTCAAAGACTAAAATTCCAGGAGCTCCTCTATCTACAGATGAAATACCAACTAGCCAAACAAGACTACCAAAAACAGGCTAGCTACCCCATACCTTTAAATGACAAAACAGTCAATCAAACTATCAAAAATCTGCCTTTTAAACTGACTGTAGATCAACAAAAAGCCTTGTATGACATCTTATCCGACTTAGCTCAAAAACACCCTATGAATCGCCTTATTGAAGGCGACGTAGGCTCTGGTAAGACTGTATTGGCCTTTTTGTCGGCTCTCAATGTCGCCAGCTATGGCTTGCAGAGTGCTTTGATGGCTCCGACTGAGATACTGGCTGCCCAGCACTTTGAGAGTGCCAAAAAAATACTGTCTCAAAAATTTCACACCCAACTGGCTCTGCTGACTAGATCCCAGACTCTGCTGGCTGACAAAGAAATAAGTAAAAAAGAACTTCTAGCCAAAATCAAAAGAGGCACGGTCAAATTTGTAATTGGCACTCATGCCCTTATTCAAGAAAAAATAAATTTTTGCAATTTAGCCCTAGTCACTATAGACGAACAGCATCGCTTTGGAGTAAAACAAAGAAAAACTCTCAAAGAAAAAAATCCTGATGATAGAGTACCTCATCTTTTATCTATGACCGCTACCCCCATCCCTCGTACTCTGACTCTCAGTCTTTATGGAGATTTAGATATTTCTATTATCAAAGAAAAGCCGGCCGGCCGGCAACCGATCAAAACTTTTGTAGTGCCAGAGAAAAAAAGACTGGGCGCTTACAAATTTATCAAAGAAAAAATAGCCGAAGGTCAGCAAGCTTTTGTCATCTGCCCCTTGATTGATGAGAGCGATAAGCTAGGCTCAAAATCTGTCAAAGCAGAATATGAAAAACTAAACGATAAAATATTTACTGATTTGGAAATACGAATGCTACACGGCAAGCTCAAAAGCGCAGAAAAAGAAAAAATAATGAGGGATTTTAAAGATAATAAATTCCCCATACTAGTAGCTACTTCTGTGATTGAAGTAGGAGTTGATATACCAAATGCCACTATGATGATTATAGAAAGTGCCGAAAGATTTGGCCTCAGTCAGCTCCATCAATTTCGTGGTAGGATAGGTCGCAACGACCTGGAAAGCTTTTGTCTTTTATTTAGCGACCAAGAATCAACTGTCAGTAAAAAAAGGCTAAGCGCCTTGACCAAGACCAACGATGGATTCAAGCTGGCCGAGCTAGATCTAGAGCTACGTGGGGCCGGCGATGTCTTTGGTACCAAACAAACCGGTCTGATAAAATTAAAAATAGCCAAACTGTCTGATGCTGACTTAATCAAAAAGGCCCAAAAATGGGCCCAGGATATGCTGGTCAACAAAAAATATTCTAGTCAAAACAACCTACAAAATATAATCGCTGAGCTAAAAAGCGAAACTCATCTGGAATAATTTTAACCTTCGAGGTTAAATTCATCATCTATTTTTGAAAATGCCTTTTTGTAAGAATTTGTTATTTTTTTATATTCTTTAAAATCAACTAAGTAATCATGGTAAATAAGATTATTTTTTGCTTGACCAATATAATTATGGTGAGAGGTATAATACCAATCTTGAATTCTAGTAACCATCTTATGCTTTAAAGGATTCAAATTTATATAAGACAACAAAACATTTAAATAATCATCATCATCTACTAGCTTTGATTTATACGGCCCTTGAAATACCCTGCCCGAATGTTCTTTATTTAAATTAAAATATTTAGTATAAGAGTTAGACAAAAGAGAAATAAATCTAGCAATTGCTGTAATTTTAACCTCCGAGGTTGATTTTGGCTCTTTAAGTAAAAAATGAAAATGATTCGGCAATACGCAATAAGCCAAAATTTTTATTCCTGTTTTATCTCTATAAAAAGCGACTTTTTCAATAAAATATTCGTAATCCTTTTCTGTATAAAATATCGTCCTCTTCTCAACCGCCCGATTATAAATATGATAATAATTATTTGGATAAATATCCCTCGGTTTGTTAGGCATAAATAAAAAATAAGGTTAATACGACCTTATCTAACCTCCGAGGTTGGATAAAATCGCTTTTCTTCAAAACAATTTTAGCTTAATATAAAATAATATAGTTGTCAAACAACCTTCGAGGTTAACCTCGAAGGTTGTGTTTCTAAAAAACAAAACTCACTTAGACTAATTTAATTTTTACATTTTTCAGAATCTATACCATCTGGACCGCCTATTGGACTACATTTATCCCGTCCCAAGATTCCCGGGACGTCCTCACAGCACCACCCCCTAGTATCAGGATTATTAGCTAGTATACAATCTGCAGTTGTGTCACAAGTTTGCTCACTCAGGGGCTTGCACTTGTTATCATCTTTGAGTATACATACAGCGCTCATAGGATCTGAATCCTCTTTTGTAGCTTGACCAAAGCAATAATTTTGTTCACAAAATTCGGGAGTTATGTAATAACCACAAGCCAATGGCCAGTCGTTCGGACCAAAATACATATCACTGCAAAGACTTGATACACAACCACATTGTACATTAGAGGATATATATGGTACCGAATCTGGACATAGCCCTTTACCTTTTGTGCTGACACATATTTGATCTTCCGGACACCTAGTATCAATACAGGTTATCTCTCGACCGGTATAGACTGCGCTAGTAGTTACAAAACTACTACCACAATAACTATAAATACCTTCTTCTGCTCTTTTAGCAAAACCGTCTTGGCATTGAGCAGCATCCTCTTTGATAGAAGTAATCGCTGGTAAACTAAGTTCCTGGAAAACTACCAAATCTTTACTTATCTGTGAAAGTAAGAGTTGTCCACCAAACAAAAGTGCCAAGCCAACCAAAACCCCATTTATCATTTCTTTGGCTGAAGTTATTTTTTGGGAATTACCAGCTGCCATCAGCCACTTCCAACCAGCCAAAACCAGCATAAACATAGCCACAATTCCAGCAAATCCTGCCCCATAAGTATAAATAGCTACTACATAACGACCTATTAATGCCCCGTCGGCTTTTACCGGTACCAGACCATCAAAATCAGTACCAGGAATCCTAACATTTGGTACAAACCAAACTTTTTTATCCCCAAATATATCTGGTTCCGGTAATTCTTCGGGAAACGCATAGACTCCAGCTGCTGAAAAAATAGCCCAAAAGAGCACAGCCACTAGTATTAGTTTAAAAAAAATTTTACCCTTCATGATTTTATTTATCCTATTAAATAAAATTTAAGTCATCTTAAATTTTAAATTCAATTAGTTATTATTACCATTTTATTTTATCTAATTCTAATACTTTGTAAAGCCCCTGTGCTAGAGTCTGTAAAATACAAAATACTGCCGTCAGGAGATAAGGCGAGATTATAGGCATTGTAGCTACCACTATCACCGACTGGGCTAGCCACCAGTGTCTTACTACCAGAATTCAAATCAATATAATAAAAATTGTCAGGATAACGATCAGCTACTTCTGGATAAAAACCAGCTCCTCTAGGCAAGCCCTGTGGTACTGCACAATACAAACCATTTTCTCCGACAAAAGTACATTTGTCTGGCCAAGTGGCAATATTGAGGGACACTTTGATATCACCAAGCTCACTGGTATTACCTTTAGTCACCCACAGGTTTGGATTGTAGTTTGTATCCTGATTATAAACACTATAAAGCATAGAGCTACCTTCCGGTGACCATTCATAATTAAAACCAGCTCCATTGACCTTGAAAGACTTAAAATTCTCTCCATTTAGACCTATTGGATAGACCTCCTGGCGCTCGGCATCAACATATTTGGTATGAAGCACCGCTACCTGATTATCAGGTGAAAATCCCACACTAGTGGCATAGCTTTGGTCGCCCAAAGGTTCTATCAAAAACATGCCCGAGCCGTCATCATTGGCCGCTACCAGCCAATTGTCTTCATCGGTAGGTCCTATCCATTTTGCGGCTATTTGATTACCATTACTATTAAAAGAAAAATTTTCCATTTCCGCTGGCAAAGTTATCTGCTGACCGCTAGTAAAATTGTACAAAATATTTGAACCATCAGGATACTCTAGTATTGCTTTACCCCCGTTTCTATCCCAAGTGACATTGTCTACCTGAAAAAACTTTTCGTCGCTTAGCTCTACCATGTTTCCATTTTCATCCAAACGATAAAATTTTTGACTATTACTGTCATAAAATTGTACACCATTTTGACCGGTAAACACCCCACTTGCTTCAGCTTCTGTTATTTTATTTACCACTGTCAAACCGCCATTGGCTACTTCAGAAACTTTATCAGTGACATAAGGCTGCCAAGGCAAAATATTGATGTTGCCATTGGTGTTGCCATTGGTATTTACAACATTCAAGTTGCCATTGCCTATAAAAGGTAAATTTCCTATAGCCTGATTGTCATTGGGTTGCTGTATACTAGGCGCTGTCCTAAAAAATACCCAATACAAAGCAAAGCCAATTCCCAAGACAAAAAGGAAAAATCCTATTACTATTAATATTTTTTTGATATTCATATAAGGTTTATTTAAGGAATAATGCCTCTTAATGTCTCAAATACTTGCAACCCTAAAGCAGATATTGCCGCCACTGGTTCAAGTGCTATAGCTATTAAAATTATAAATAATATGAAAATACCAATCAAAAGTACTATCAAAAATAAAGTTAAAAATCCCCAGATGATTACTTCCCATGAATCTAATTTTACAGACTCATTGCCCAACCAATTACCAGCTATAAATTGGAATGTCATTATAAGATAGGTCACTATTATACCCACCACTGTTACGGCAAATGCGCCATTTAAAATACGCAGTATGACTTTGGTACTTGTCTTAGCAGCTAATCTTGCAAACTGTCTTTCAGCGACCTGCTCTGATTTTTTTATAGCTTGTTTTTTAGCTTGCTCAAATTGACGCCTAGTAATATCTTGGCGAGCACCAACATTTGAGCCAGCTATATTTTCTTCTAGCTCCTCATCAAGCTCGGGTGTGTATGGTGCATCTAAAACTTCCGCCATTTTTATTTTATATTATTATTCTTGCCAAAAAGCACTGGTGACCAACCACTGATTAGCCGATCTAGTCATACTTATTTCAATATCTTGATAAAAAACATTTTCTGATAAATCCGCCTCGGTCTTTATCCTCTGACAAGAGACCCTAATATTAGCGCTAGTATCATCTATATCCAATATTTCATAAGAAATTGCTTTGGTAGTAATACCACTAAATTGATCGGCTGACATATCTGTATTTATACCGCTAAGATAATTTTTCATAGTATTGCTACTGAGCGGCATTAGCTCTTCCAAGTTGTGTCCCGGATTGTCAGTTGACCAAGTACCAAAACGTTCGGCATAAATCTTGGCCAAATTAGCAGCATCAAACTCTAGATTTGTCTGCTTGGGAACTGTCGGCTCCTGATAAGTAAAATTGGCACTAGGCGGAGTAAAAATAATAGGCGGCTCTTCATTAGTATTTTGAATTGGCGGTTTTTGGTCACTAGTTCTCAATATCCAGAATAAAAAAGCAATCAGTAATATAAGAATAATGACAACTGCCCAAATTATTTTTTTCTTTTTACTTTCTTCCATAGTATTTACCCTGTTAAATAAAATTTAAGTCATCTTAAATTTTAAATTCAATTAATTATATTATTTAAAATTTTACCTGGAATTTCTATACTTATACCCCGCTATATAATGAATCTAGCAATTGAATTTATTTAACAGGGTAAATTAAATTACAAATAAACTAGAGCTTACCCTCAGCTTCCAAAAGCATTTGCTCTTCAAATTCCTTTTTGGCCTCTTCTATTTCTAGTAGCTGTCTTGGATCTGAAGTAATAATCTGATGTTCGGCATAGGATGCCTGTACCTTTATAGCCGCGTGCTTTGAACCGGCAAAGAAAATCCCCTCTCCCAGACCTGATTCCAGCAAAAGGTATTTTTCACCTTCGGTCAACATAAAAGTCTTTTGGATGAGATTGACAGCCGCTGGTGTCTGCTTTAGTAAAAGCTGGAGAGCACAGTTGGTCACAATCGCATTACCATAGGTACTAGTCAAAAAGTCATTGACGTCCTGGGTAATGGTGGTGACTCCTAGATAATATTTTCTACAACGTTTTACCAAAGCGTACATAAATTTGGCACTATCTTCATGTCTCATCATAATCCAGGCTTCATCTACTACCAATATACGACGTTTTAGTTCGCTTCTGATAATATTCCAAATATAAGTCATGATAGTATACATAGCTATTGGTCTAAGCTCATCTTCCAAATCACGAATACAAAATACTATCAGCTGGTTGTCTACTTTGACATTGGTCGGACTATTAAATAAGCCCGAAAAAGTGCCTTCAGTATATTTTTTGATTCTTAAGGCCATATCCTCGCCACCCTCCATACTCAAAAGTACTTCCTCCAAATCAGACATGAGAGGTGGCTCTATTTTGGACAAATCACTGGCTGGAGAAATATCTTTTTTAGCATAAGTTTCAATCAAGGCTCTATCCAAAAGAGAATCTTCAACATTTGTAACATCACCAATCATAAGCCTGATCAAGCCTTTTAGGGTAATGACAGCGCTTCTTAAGATATCTTCCGGCTTACTCTCGCCACCAATACCTAGCGGCAAATCAAAAGGATTTAATTTACTCTCAGAGTTAAGAGATACATTAATATAAGCACCGCCTACTGCCTCTGCCAAATGCTGATACTCATTTTCAGGATCAATAATAATCACATCTGTACCAAGCATCATTGACCTCAAAACTTCTAGTTTAATGGCATAACTCTTTCCCGCTCCGGATGTAGCAAACACTACCATATTGGCATTTTGCAGACTAAAACGGTCAAATAATATCAAACTATTATTATGTCTATTGATACCATATAAAATACCTTCATCTGAAGTAAGCTCTGATGAAACAAAAGGAAAAGACGAGGCAATCGGTGAGCTATTCATATTGGTTGCAATCGCTAATTCATCGTTACCAATCGGTAAAGTAGAATTAAAACCCTGCTCTACCTGAAATAAAGCCCGCTTGGAATAGATAAGCTGCATACCCAAAAGATTTTCTATCCTATCAGTAGCCAGATCAAGCTCCTCTTTATCTTTGGCATAAACTGTCACATACAAAGCAAACTGGAAAAACTTTTCAATACCTTGACTCAGCCCATCACGAAGAGCTTCAATATCCTGTAAAGCTGTTTCAGAAATAGGATCACGAGGAGCTCCTTTTTCATGATCAGCTATAATTTGAGCCTGCATGGTACCTACTTTGTTTTTGAGTTGTTTTAAAACCATTTGGATATCCATAGGATAAAAAAACATGGAAATATCCAAAGTCAAACTTTCATTGATAATCGGGGCAAACCAACCAATAGAAACATACCTCGGATAAGTCACTACAAACATGGTCCTGACCAAACTATCATTGAGCTGCAAAAAATTGCTACTGATTTTGAAAGAAGCTGGAGCAATAATATCTCGGACAGATACTATGCCCTCCCTAAAAGCTTTTTCCGCTTCTAAGAGCTCTTTTTCTTTGGTCAGCTTTTCTTTTTCAGATTGCTTGAGTTTGACCATAGACTCCCCGACTTTGTCAGAGCCGGCGTTTTTTTCAACTTGTTTGATTGATTTAAAGCCAAACATTATTTTTCAACAATTAATTGATTTATATCTTCCAATTTTTCCCGTTGGAATAAATCGGGATTATAACTATTATAATAAAGCTCAATAAGAGCCTGAGTGCTGAGCCTTTGACTGCGCAGCCCCATACTAGATAAACCGCCACCAATAAAATCACAACGTTTATTTAGTTGAGCAGCAAACTCTTCAAAACGTTTACGACTGAGACTGACCACTTTGGCAGCAGAAAATACGGCCGACAATCGGCTAAAGAAGCTCCTTTTTTTGTCTGTGGCTGAGCTATAAGGCACTATCACATAAAACTTTTTACTCATGATTCTTTCCAAGGTCAAAAGCTCGCCCACAAAACCCCGATAATCAGCTGTCTGCATTCTCAAAAGCTCATTGGTCTGCTCTCTTTCCACCTTTTTTAACCTCTCCAAATAATCATCAATATTTAAAGGTCGTGACTGAATAATAATCTGCAAAGGATAGTCCAAAGAATTCAAAAAATTTATATAACCACCAACAATGGCTTTTTGTTCATCTTCAGATTTTAGGTCAAAATTTATAGAAGATACCAGTAGTACTCCCCTAACACTACCATCATTTAAAACCACCAAATCATCTCTGATTTCAGCAATGTCCAAAAACTTCTGGGTTGAATTTTTTGGCCTTGAGCTAGCCAACTTTTCATTTTTCATCCCTTTAAAAATTTATTTTGTTAAACATACACACAATAATTCGCTAATTTATATTTAACGATAAGTTACGTTATTTTCATCATTTGACTGCCTCTCACCTTTATAGACGCCACCTGTATCTATAATAAGAGAAAGCTCTGATAACTTACGATTTGGTACAAGACTCTTAGTGACTATCTGATTGTTTTTGGCTTTTTTTTGTTCTTTTATCTCTTCTTTACTCTTAAATTCTTGCCTTTTTATATATTCTTTTCTCCATATCCTGACAGCCGGTTTTTTCATGGTGGACACTACATTTAGAGCAAAAATATGAAAAGGAGCCCCATTGACTTTATAAAAAGCAAATAATATAACAAGAATTACATTTACTACTGTAAAAAACAAAAATAAACTAAAGTCAGCCAACTTATAAGCAATGAATTCCAGCAAAGCACCGGCTAGGATTATAATAAACTGTCTGACTGTGATAGGCCCCCAGATTTTGTCTTCGGCATCAATAAATTGTGGCACTATAAATCTATCCTGCATCCAGTTAAAAATTTATTTTTTATTAAAATTTTGTAAAACATTTACTTATATCTATTATTAGGCCGCTTATTTATAATTGCCTATTTTAAAATCTCATTTTTCGATTTAAATCAGATATAGCAGAAAATTCTTCAGTGCTTAGAGTTTCTTTGCCCTCTTTTTTAAGCCTCTCAATCAAACTGGATATTTCTTCTCCTTCGCTCATACTTTGAGCTCCCAAATCTAGATACAATTTATACAAAGGACTGTTGCGCCAGGCTTTGATACCCTGAGCCTTTTTGGTATAAGAATCCTGTTCCAATAAATTTATCTTATCTAGTATTTTGGTTACTATATCTTGGGTAGTAGTGCCTAGTCTCCTAAAAGCTACCAAGTCAAAAGACTCTATTTCTTTGACTGGACCTGTCAAAACATGACTCCCTATTGGCCTGTCGTTTTTTTCTGAAGATTTTTGTACATCAGTTATTTGTTGTCTAGGGGCTGACTGAGCCATAGGTCTTGAGACTTTTGGCAGAGATATTTTTGGTTTTTCTTCCAATTTTACTGGAATATCCTGAATTTTTTTTGCTTCTACAGATTTTTCCACTAGCTCAGCTTTTTTGACATCAGGCTCTTTTATAAGATCAAAACCCGAAGCTGGCTTAGTTTCTTTTTTACCCTCTACTGATGGTGAAGAAGCTATTTTTTGCTCTTGAGCTATTTCTCCTTTAGCAATAGTCTCTGCTGTTTTTTCAGGTTTTTCTACGGGTTCTTCTTCTTTTTCTAAAATTGGCTTTGATGTTTCTAAAAGTTTTTCTTTGGTTTCTACTTCTGGTAGCTCAGGGATCTTTTCATTAGCTTTCATTTCTGACATCTTGACTACCAGACCACCGACAGAATCAATTCTGGATTTTATACTCTTGACAACTGAGACTACCTCATCAATTTTTTCAGCAGACAATTTTATATCACTGGACAATCTATCACGAGTGGCTATAATGCTTTTTCTATTTCTAAAAAAATCAAAAAGAATATTAATAAAAGAATCTTTTTTGCCACTATCAATATTTATTTCTTGCTTGTTTATTATCCTGTCTACTATTTTTTCTACACCGTACTTTTTACTATCGTCTTTTGGCATAGTTTTGGCCAGAGTCTCCACTTCTTTGAGATCATCCGGATGAAAAGCAAATTGAGCGGGACTATCAGAGCTGCCGCTTATATATTGAATAGGAACAAAATTATCATTTTTAGGAGCTGCGTTTCCTTCAGAAACTGCCGAAGAAAACTCTTTATTTACACTTTTTACGATTTCTTTACCGCTCAAAGTAGTAAATTTACCAGCCTCATCCTTGACCAAAAGATTGTCCACCCACTTTTTGCTAGTTAAATTATTTGTTGCCTGATCGTCTAAAGTAGACATGGGATATTATACTATATTTTATATTAATTTGAATATATTATAACATATTTATACATTTATAGCCAATAAAAAAACAAGCCTCTAAACATACAATCAATCAGCTTGTTTTATAAATAAACTTTAAGCTCTTTCTACGTACTCTCCAGTCTCTGTATTGACTACTATCTTATCACCTGACTTTACAAATAGCGGTGTCCTGACTTCCGCGCCTGTTTCTAAAACAACTGTCTTGGTAGCGGCTCCACTACTATTACCTTTGACTCCATCTGGAGCTGATTTAACTTCCAAAGTTACCTTGGCTGGCAAATCAACAGCTACTGGCTTGTCATTAAACATCAACACATCCACAGTCTGACCGTCTATCAGATATTTGACCATATCTCCCAGACTATCAATATTAAACTGAAACTGTTCAAAGCTTTCATTGTCCATAAAGAAAAAATCATTTTCTTGTTTGTACAAAAAATTGGCTTTGCGCCTCTCTATATCAGCCTCGGCAATGCTGTCAGAACCAGAAAAAGTTTTTTCAAGTGTATTACCATTGACCAAATTTTTTAATTTTGTCTTTACTACTGCTCCTCCTCTGGCTACTTTTATATGCTGAGTAAAAACTACTTGATAAGGCTCGTCGTTTATATCAATAACGCGTCCTAACTTCAAATCACTAAGTGACAACATAATATTTATTTGTTAACAAATGGTAACAAAGCCATAAAGCGAGCTCTTTTGATGGCTTGAGACAATGTCCTCTGATGTTTTGAGCAAACTCCACTACGTCTTTTTGGCACAATCTTGCCATATGAAGAAGTGAATTTTTTTAACTGCTGCCAATTTTTGTAATCAATGTGTTCTATATTGTTTACACAAAAATAGCAATATTTACTAGTCTGCTTTTTATGCATAATAAAATTTATTATTTATTAAAATGGGATATCTTCTATACTGATTTCTTCCTCTGAATCAGATCTAGAAGCTTTGATATTTGGCTTATCTACATCGACACTTGGCTCTTGACCCATATCAGGCTGATTAGTGTCAAAATCTCCTCCTGAAGGTGCCGATCCCGCCCTATCAAGCATAATCATATTATCAGCAATTATCTCTGTACGATATCTTTTGACACCATTGGGGTCATCCCATGATCTAGTCTGCAAACGTCCCTCAATATATACCTTGCTGCCTTTTTTTAAATACTGGCTACTTATTTCAGCCAATCGACGCCAGGCTACTATATTGTGAAATTCTGCTTTTTCTTGTTTTTGACCATCAGCGTTTTTCCAAACAAAATTGGTGGCGATGGAAAAAGATGTCACATTTTGACCACTAGGAGTGGTGCGCATTTCTGGATCGCGCACTACATTACCAATGATCATTGCTTTGTTTAAATTCATAGATGCTATTGTTTAAATTTTTTAATCAAGTTGGGGGTCTCTCAAAATCTCATCCAATTTTTGATCAATATCATCTAGAGCTATTTTTGGTTTTTCATCTTTATTAACCTTTTCTTCCTGCTTTTTAGGGGCAGAATATGGTCTTTTGGCAACCTGTCTAGCTGGTCTACCACCAGATCTTCTAAGTGGTTTATTATTTGCTGAAGCTGGCAAATCTTTGAGACTAGCCAAGTCAGTGGCTGCTTCCATGGCAGCTCTATCAAGCTTGACCAACAAATATCGAAGCAACTTGTTGTTGTGCTTCAATTTTGTATCAATTTCTTTGAGCTGACGACCACTATCCAAATCAAATTCCAAAAATACATAAAAGCCATGCTTTTGCTTTTTGATTGGATAAGCTAATTTTTTTCGACCAATAAAATAAGGCTCTTTTATAATTTTAGCCTTTACTTCTTCTAAATAGCCCAAAATATCCTGCTCTAGAGTTTTGTGCTCTGTTTCAGGGATAGCTGAACTAATGATAAAACTGAGTTCATATCTCATGATTTTTATCTAATTACCTTGACCTTATTAGCCAAGGGCTTTAATAAACTCTTATTGAGCTTTTAAAACGTGGTTAATTAAATTGATTGTGGAAATACTTTAACATAATGAACATTCTGTGTCAAGTAACCCCTAGGGTTAAAATTAAATTGACAAAAATCTGCATTATATTAAAATAACCATGACCCCAACAATATAATATGAAGAAAAGTGATTTTATCAACCCGACGGGTTAGATAAGGTCAATTATATTAATTAACCTTATTTTTTATGGCTTCAAAACCTAGAAATATTCTACCTGACAATTTCTATCATGTCTACAATAGAGGCGCTCATAAAAATCCCCTATTTTATACGGATAATGACTACAAATATTTTTTGACGAAGGCCTTATTTTATAAGGAAAAATTCAATATAAAAATATTAGCTTATTGTATTCTGCCAAATCATTGGCATTTTTTGGTACAAGAACCAAGGAAAGTAACCCCTGGGGTTAAAATAAATCATCTAAATTCAAGCTCATCCATAAGCGCCTTTTTTTCATCACTATCAAATTCATACACAAAATTTTTCAATATGAACAAGAATCACTCCGGCAGAATTTTCCAGGGGCCTTTTAAATCAAAAATTATAAACGATGATAATTATTTAAAAATCCTAATAAATTATATTAATTTAAACCACGTAAAACATAAAATTTCAGATAAAAACACTTGGGATTATACCTCTTATAATGAGTATATTAATAAATCAAAAACAAAAATAGTTGATCAAGACTATCTCGTGGATTTCAAACTCTGTCACAAAATAGAAAACCTAATAATTGATAGCGAGTTTGACCCCTAGGGTTATTTAAATTATCATATACTTATGGAAAAATATATATTTATGCTTGGTCAGTCAGCTGAGTTGGCCAAAGAAGAATTGATAAGCTTTTTGGGTTCTGTAGAAAATAGCGGTCCGTCCTTTGCACTGGCCACTAGTCCCAAAAAACCAGCCGAATTAATAAAAAATCTGGGTGGCACCATCAAAATTGCCCAATATATTGATACTATTGATGACTTGTCCCCACTTTTTGATATTTGGCTAGCAAATATCAACATAGAATCTGGCAAAACTAATTTTGGTTTTAGCCTGTATAATGACAAAAAAAACTATCCAGCTATCAAAAAAATAAGCATGGCAATAAAAAAAGACCTCAAAAGCCAAGGGCATAAGTGTCGTTTTGTCAGCAGCCGAGAGCCTATCCTCTCTTCCGTTATTGTCACCAAAAATAATCTGATAAATAATGAACTTTTAATAATCAGAAACAACAACCAGTATATCATTGGAATTACCAGAGCTGTCCAGGATTTTGCCAGCTATGGTTTGCGTGATATGGAACGACCAAATCGTGACGACAAAAGTGGCCTACTGCCTCCCAAAATAGCTCAAATAATGCTCAACCTAGCCGGACCAGATAGACAAAAAAATATATTAGATCCTTTTTGTGGCTCTGGTACTATATTACAAGAAGCTGCTCTTTTGGGATTCAATCAAATATACGGATCTGACATAAGTAAAAAGGCTATATCAGATAGCCAAGCAAATCTGGATTGGCTGGCCAAAAAATTTGCTATAAAAATAAACTACGAAATAAGAAAATCTGATATTAACAATTTATCAGAAAATTTCAAAAATAATTCTATAGACCTGATAGTAACTGAGCCATTTATGGGAGACGCCCGCCAAGTGAGTAGAGCCTACAAAATATCCGATCTAAAAAATATACAAACCGAGCTACAAAAATTATATCACAAATCTTTTTTGGAATTTAAAAAAATACTAAAACCAGGTGGAGTTGTCATTTTCATATTTCCTGAATTTGTAATAAAAAATGACAGCTTAAAAACTCTAGACGAATATATCATAGCCAATATAGGTTTTAGACTAAATAAAAATCTGGTCTACTTTAGACCAGATCAAAAAGTCAGACGCCAGATTACTGTCTGGCACCTATAAGAAATCAATTTATAGGGTACACCCAGCTAAACTTGTTGCCCAAAACCTGGACTTCCCTCCATCTTAGCTTATTGTATGCTTTATCAAAATATACTAACTGCCCTGATGATGATACTATATTGCTCAGATAAAAAGCTATAATCAACATTTCATCCTCTGGTATACGAAATTTATCAGACAAAATCATCTCCAAAAATAAACGACGTAGCATGAGTTTGTCTGTCTCATCGCCTATAGCCTGCTCCAAAGAATGCCCATATTTTACGCCAACAAAACGCTTTAAAATATTTTTGAAACGACTGTCCTCACTGATAGTTTGATCGAGGATTCTTTTTTTTATCATCAAACCAATACAACTGATAACCTTGTCTTTATCCTGTATACCAATAGCTTGCCATAAAATATCTCTTATTTTATTTACATCGTTTTCCGCTTCAGACATTAAAATATCTTCCGGTAAAATATTTTCCAACAATTCTTTGATATGCCTTTCTATTTCATTTATCGCTATAGTACTATCCAAAGGCTTGTCAGCATTTTTTTTGCCAATTTTTTTCTTTTCTGCTTGTGATATTTTTAATATTGAATCGGAATAATCAAAAGTCATAGGTGCATCATCATCATAGGAAACAAGAAAATACCGCAAACTCTCACTTTCGTCTTTATTCAATTCCATCACATTGGGAGCTTTTGATAAGTACTGAGCCCTGCTTAATGAATCACGAGAGCTGGCTCCGGCAAAATGAATATAATCTTTTAGCCAACTATCAACAGTAGGTGCTGTCAAAAAACCTTTTTCATTGACTATTTTTTTACTGGACAATTTCAAATCTTTGAAATCTTCATATTTACTCATCATTTCTTTGACTGTACCTACTGTGTGGCCGGGAAAAACATTGGAATTGACCAAATTATCCTCTGATTTGAGTGGCTTCACATGAGGCACTTTGCCGCCCAAGCGCAAAATAAGCCTATCAATATTATCTATATAGAACTGTAAAGGAGAAAAAGCTTTTATAGCTAAATCAAGAGCCAACTCTCTAATATTAAAATTTTTCGCTCCTGGCAAATATTCTAATTGTTTTGGCAAATCAAGAGGCGAAACAATTTTTAAAATTATTTTGTCCTCCAATGAATTTATATAGTCTATTTGGTCAAAATTAAAACCATATTTATTTACCAACTCATCATTTATATCAGTAAAGTTATCCCAAATAAAATCTTGCACCTCTTTTGGTAGTTTGAGCCAATCTTCCGTTTTCATTTAATAAGCCTACTTAATACTATCTATTATATCTTTGGGCGACTTACTTGCAACATGAGCCCTAGCAGCCTCCCTATCCATACCATCTTTTATGGCATTTTGGACTACCACCAACGTGGCCAGCTCCTTTTTGAAAGCTGGTTCCAAATTATCCATAATAATCTTATTTACTTTTTTACCAGTTCTAGCTAGAGTCTCTGCAAAAAGCCTAATCTGTTCTGGCGTACCCTCTTGTAATATATGCCTTTGTTGATCTTGGGTAGCATGCCTGGCAAAATCTTTGAATAACTCTCTATTTTCACCTTTGGAAATATCCATCTCATGCAACCTGGAGTAATCCATACCATCGCTGACTTCTCTTACCATAGCGCCGGCGGCATAATCCCTTCCCGAATCAATCTGTATTCCTGAAATATCCCTACGTCGAGAACTTTGTGCTTTAAACAAAGTATCTCTTTCTCTTTCAAATTTACGCTTTTCGGATATACTGGAGGCATTAGCTATTAATGCAGGGAGTTCCTCCAATCTTTTGGCGTCAGCACCACCATCTATTGATTTAAATCCATCTCTTATTTCCTTCGCTATTTCTCCTTTTTGCTTTTCATAATCAGCTACTCTTTGTCTTTGCTCCTCATATCTAGAGTCGCTCTTATCAACTGTTATTTCAGGCGCCGATCCTAACTTATCTTCCAAAGCTACTTTCAAAACAGATTCCTCATCCTCGACATCAATTAATTTCAAAGGTGAACTAAGAATATTCCTCCTCTGCTCAGATATCTCTGCTTTATTTCTTTTATAGGTTTCTTTACTAATTTTTTTATTTTTATAAGCAGATTCAAGTGATTGCTCTCTCGTATCAATAGATGCTAAATTATTATTTGCTTCATCGTCAGTAAAATAACCAGCCATAAGACGCCTGTTTCTATATAGTTTCTCTCTATCTTTAGCCGTTCTTTTATCCTTTGGAATAGCCTCATAAGCTCTTGTTTCTTCTAGAGCTTGCGCTTTAACACGCTCTTTTCTTTCAGTAAATTGCTCGTCAGACTCACCTACAGACTGCCTCAAATGTTTATAAAAATCTTTAGGCAAGCCTATCTCGCCAGAGGTAATAGCCTTATTTATATCTGAAACCACTCTATTTGCCCTTGGCACAGCCATTTGCGGATATAGGCCAGACTCAAATGTAAGTTGTTTTATGTAACCGTTGTTGCTGTCTAAAGCGATTTGATCTTTATTGGTAAATTGAGCTACTCTTTGCCCATCTTCATCAACAGTGCTCATAAATTTGTGATCTTCTAACTCATCATCCACATCTTCTTGAGCTGAGGCCTGTGCCAATTTTACCCTCAACTGTCTGGAGGCTACTTTACCTAACAAGCTATTGGCAGTTCCAATACCATCAGCATATTCATCCGATCTAAATGCTTTAAATAAATTTTTTATACCCCCAAAAGAATTTCCAGCCTTATCAAGTATAGATTCCGATTTCAAATTTTTGAATAAATTATGATGCAAATCATCAACATATCTTAGAGCATCTTCTTCACTTACTTCATTACCCCACTGCAAATTATGCTTATCTTGCCTTGTCTGATCACCAACCTTTGCCAGTTGTTTATTTACCCAAGAAGCCTGGTCAGCATTTTCTACTTCACCTCTATCAACCAAAGTCTGTGCTAATACAGTGTCATGGTCTGCATTACCACCAATTGAACTGACAGACGAATAAAGTGGTAAAGCCCCTTTGACAACTCCAACTCCAACTTTACCAAGGCTGCGCTTGATCCTGTCTCTAGACGCCGCCCAATTTTCCAATTTCTGCCCTGGCTCTAACGAACTAATAGTTGATCGACTTTTAGCATACTCTATACGATGCGTATCTTTTATGCCTCTCTGGTCATCTTCTTTTTTCTTTTGTATTCTATCAGCATCATAACCCTGCATTCTCATGGCAGTTCTTTGAACTCTACCCCCCCAAAAAGGTACATTGTTCCAGCCAATTTTACCAAACAATTTTTGACCCCTAGCCGAGCCATCTGATTTTATCAAACCTCTAGACGCGAACGCACCAAGTCTAGAAGCAGGAGCTAAAGCATAATTTCTGCCCATATAGCCGGCTCCTTTTTGAACCATGCCCATGCCTTTGCTGGCAAAACTAGCCCCCGCCGCACCTGAAGCAGCGGCCATTTGCAGACCTCCCACCAATAATGATATAGCTATTACATAATTTATAACATTATTAACTGACAGAGCTTCGCTAGGTGCATCAATAGCTGGCGCTTCCTGTACAATGGCATCGTTTTCCTGTGTGTTATTAAAAGAATCAGCTATGTCACCACGACCAGTAATAGTAAAGGCCAGCCACAAGAAAAACGCCAAGATTGGTCCGGAAATCAGATTTTTACCCAAATCTTGTGACCATTTGACATAAAACTTTTTGGCCGATGGAAATATAAAAGCAAAAAAAGCAACAGGAGAAAGAACCATGGCTATCCAGAGATGAACTATCCTCATAGTCAACATGATGATAATCACACCAATCACTACCACAGCAATAGCCAACATAACGCCGCCCAATATCAAGGCTACTATATAATTTCCTAAATCAAGACTATTACCGGATGATGTTATTTTATGCAGACCCAAAGAAACCATTATATTTCCAGCAGCTACATCACTAATTGCAAAAACAAAAGTGAGCATTATAACCTGAGTAATATCAATTGCAAAACCGACTATCGTCCGACTAAAATTGATAAGTATAGCTACTATAATCATCCTAGACAAAAGCTGCCTATAACCATAAGAACTGACATTTATAATAGTAGCAAAAGCAATGACTAGTAGTATCAGGATGAAAAACATATTGACCAAATCTCTCAGAGCTACCCAACCAATTATCACACCTGCTTCACTTCCAAATTTATTGTAAGAAGCTACCAGTGGCAGAATAAACACCTCCAGTTGCAAGGCAAAATAAAATGGTATCATCACAACTCTAAGAATCAAGTCCCCTAGAATATTAATCAAAGGATTTACCGCAAAAACTATTTGAGGTATAAGCAAACCAAAACTGGTAAAAAGGGTAATCTTTTTAAAATACTTAGCCAAACGATAATTAAAAAATTTCATAGCTAACAATTATTTAATATAATATATCTTATTCATCATAGACCATTATCCAACCATTGAAAGGCATAATGGTATTCCATCCCCAACGGTCTGTCACTCTGACCCTAGGCTGATAGCATGAAGCATCGGGGTCAACAGGCTCAGGTGGTGTCCCTGCTGCTCCACCTATACCATCACAACGATGCGCACCCTCAGGATCATATTGATAATCATGATAAAATACTTTATAACCTTCTTGGCAAGCTCTATCTAGTCCTCCAAAACCCATCAGATGAGTATCTCCCAAAATTTCTGGGATACCAGCCGGTGCTTCAGCATTTGGATCACAGTAGCCACTTGGTAAATTATTTTTGTATTTACCAGGATTTGGTACAAAAGCATTAATCGCCCCGTCACCCCAATCAATATCTACACTGTAGACTGGCATATGGTCAGGATGAGCATGGTAGAAAAATTTGACATCAGTAAATAATGCCCCGCCGGTACCTATCAACGCACCTGATGAATCGTCATAAGCCCCATTAACAGTAATGCCTGTTATATTACTTTTGACATTTCCAGATGAATCTCTTAGCTCACAAAGTCTGTCTCCACAAGCTGCCAATACACGAGGATTATAATCACCTCCCGCAAACACATTACTAAAGTTGCCCGGACCGGATATAATATACTCGTTATCAAACTCATAAATGTGTTCTACACTGTTCCACTGCATATTATAAACTTTGGCAAACAAATTGGTCAGACCTTCTACAGCGTGTGCCCAGACCAGAGCCTCATCACTATCATATCCCTCCCAAGAAAAGAAAGTGGCGGCTGATAAATCTGTCACATAATTATTCAAAGGCACTCTGGTGCTTACTATTTCATTACCATCAAATATTCCCAATCCAGCCCCAAAATGAGACCCAATACTGGTACCACCAACATCACCAACATGATCATACTTGACATCATTGATGTATTGGTATTCTCCGGCAGTATAATAGTATGACTCCCAGCGTGGAATAATTACTCTATCCCCTGTTTCTTTGTTTCTCCACCAGATGTCAGTACGTACAAAAGACAAATCGCCTTGTGAATCTAGATATGATATAGTCTTGCACTGTTGGAAACAATTCAAAGGATTGTCATTGGCCGAGCCATCACAATCTGTGCCCTGCTCATCTACAGGATAGTATTGGAATGTACGATCGCGGAAATTATATGTTGAAAAATCAGGGATCTGTAAAGTTTGAGTACAGTTTGCATTGGCAGATTTTCCGTAATATCTGGCATCAGTACCACCACCATATTCCAGACAACCCTCCTGAATCACAGTACCACTGCCATCTGTTTCGCCAAATAAATGAGTATAAAGCCAATCCATCAAATGGTCATCTTTTACAGTGGCTATCGTGTAATTATAAGGTCCGTTATATATATAATTATCCGATGACAGGATATTATTATTATCTACATCCCCCCATAAATTACAATTTTCAGGCTGATGTGCTTGATCAAAAATACTAACTGTCTGTAAATCATAAATATACTGATGGCAACCATCCAAACCAATAATATTGTTAAAGGTACAACTAGTGCCATCATTCAGATTTACTGAGAAGGCGCCCTGATTTTTTGAACCAAATTGACTACAATATACAACACCGCCAGCGGTTGATTCAGAAATATAAGTATCTGTGTCAGCTGGATCTTCTACCAGCACACCAGTGGCATTGTGGGCAGTCAAATCAACATAGTTTTCAATACAATACATAGCTTCACAAGTAGCATAGCCCTGACACTGATCTATACTAGTAAAGCCCTTAATGTTTCCCCCCCACGGCTCATCATTAGAACCAAGAACACCTACATAATTGAGGCTATATATACATTCATATCCCCTTCTAATATCCAAGCCAGCACTACAATTATAATCAGTGCAAACCAAAGGACCTTCTTCATAATATTGCGCTTCAGCATAATAATTGTAGCTCAAAGGATTGCAATATACATTTCGGCATACCTTGCTCTTATTTATACCGCATCCACTAGAACAATTATATACACCACCTCTAGCTCCCTCACCTGAATCAGAGTTGGAATAAACTTGATGATAATTTCCTTCGGGAGAATCTACACGGTTTTCATCTCCACTATATGGATTAGGGCTGTCAAACAACTGTCCACAAACCCAATCACTTGGCTGAGCTTCCAAGTCACATTCTGGACCCCAAATTGCCGGATAGCCATTTGGCGAATTAATAGAAGCATAGGGGTTATAATTTCCACTGCTATTTATTCTTTCATCATAAAAATATATTTCAATATCTATACCCGCATCATGAGTAGTGTCAAAAAGCTGCTTAATAACTGACAAACTGTAAGCATTGGCCGTTTCGCCAGGATTTGATACTTTGAAATGACTCGATTTATTAAACCTAGTATTATCACTGCAGTTACTATTTTTACAAAGGGAATTTTCAATTCTATTTAGACCGACTTGATTATAACTTCCCGTAGCGGGGTTAGGTGTACCATCAATATTGTAGCCACCTAAGCCAAATCTATTATTTGCATCAGCATAAAAGAGTGATGTATATGGATACCATGTAGCTACTTCACCTATCTTCAAATAATCCCTATCAAGCAGATCGCCAAACTCGTTTATTTTATCTACGTTTATCCTAGCACCCGCCGGTACTCTAATGAGATAATTACAATCTCCAAAATTATCAAATTGTCCACAATATATCCTATCCTCAGTTAGCTCAAAAGGCTCAGCTATAGCGCAGAACAAGGCGTCTTGACCAGATGGTTCATAATAACCGGCTCCTGTATAATTATCATAAAGACTGGATGTGCCTTTTATCTTGTCAGCCGGATACCACTGATTGCAATAGAAAGTTCCACCAATATCATTGACCAGTTTATTTTGCAGGTCATATTCCAGACAAATGCCAGGCCAATTTTTGAAAGTAATAGCTTGTGTTTTTTCAGAGCAGACACCATCACCTCTTAGATTGAGATCTCTATCTCTAGTATCACATATACTATCGCTTGGCCGACCAGTATCATCTATACACACTCTTATACTGCCATCTTCCTTATATATATCCCCCGATGTACAAATAGCATTTGGCGCTGTCATGTCAGCAGGATAATAGTATACTTTATCACCATAACCGTAGGTAGTTTTGACAAAAGATTCTTCGCAACCATTTAAATATGACTCATCACTGGTACAAATAGCAGCACTATTGTACTTGGCTAGTCTATCCAATCCTTCCGGAGCAATAGCTGCTGGAAATGGCGCGTCAGACAAAGCATAACCTCTAGTTTCTATAGAAAAAGTACTAGTGCTATTCTGATTGGCTTTTGGACTGACCCAACAAATACCCTGTTGACATTCACCATTGAAGAAATAATCACCGTCAGTATTTATAGTAGCCGTACAAGAAATATCATCTATTGGAATAAGATCAGCATCTACACAACCTGAGAAATACCTTTCTCCTGTTGATACATTATAAGAGTCGTAGGCATCATAGACCAAACGAGGCTGAGGATCTTCAGTAGTACCAAAATCATAAATTGACAATTCATTGACTGGGATAGTATCTGGCACCGCATATCCAATATAGTCCATATCACCCCAAGTCATATGATCTCTAGCACCACTATCCCTAGACTGATATTTTTCATACGTCAAAGCATCAGAATTAGCATAAGACTCCCATCTCTTACACCTTGTAATATTGCTATTGCTGTCATATTCAAACTCTATACAACTATCCAAATCATCACATACTATTCTGTATTCCTGAGTATCGGGATCCAATACCGCTGACGAAGACTTACAAGTCAACCATTCTGAACATTGTCTATCTTTTCTGACTTTTATCAATTTGTTGGCATCTAATGTACAAGTAGGATCAAAACTTGGATTACATACAATAGGACTAGCCTGAAAATTGTCAGCTTCCACTTTGTCATACGTTTTTTGACTATCATACAAAGTAGCAACCTGATCATGAGCACCATTCCAGCTATTGGCATCATAAAATAGTACACAACCATTTTGTTTGTCCACTGTGCCATTGCAGCTTGTCTCATCTATTTGCTCATCATTGATATAATAATAAGCTTCACAACTAGGTGTCCAAGTCTCATTAGCATCATTGCAAAGTCTTTCGTCTTCTATAGCTGGATCGCTGCAATATCCGGAAATATCCGGATTATTTATTTTGGGATCACAATTAACTGGATCAGTTGGATCAATAAAAGCTGTACACATATTTTCTATAGCCGGACACTGAGAGGCTAGACCATAACCAAACCACTCACCACCGGCCTGCTGACAATCAGCTATAGTAAAATAATTGAGTTTTGAATTTGGATCACCAAATGCATGACAATAATCTTTTGGCGCACTCAAATCGGCTATATCAAATATTTGATCAGTGTCCAAACATCCCATTGGTGTTTCGTCACTCAAGGTAGCAGTCAAAAACCATCCGGAAAATAGACTGCCGCTGATTAAAATATTTTCTTGATAGGTACAAGTAGTGCTACCTGGATCTTTGAAATAATAAGTACCCTTACCTGAAGCAAATTCTTCACAATTCAAAGCTTCATAAGTACACAATGAACTATTATATCTATCAGGATCATTTATCTTGTATACGCTAGAATATAAAGTAGCATCTTCTCTATCTGGTAAACCAAGCTCTGAACATCCTTTGACTGAAGATAAACAATAATTTTTCGGATCAGGCACTAGATAATTTATACTGTCCGATGGGACGGTAATCTCTGAATAATCACCTAAGTGGAAGGTCTCTTCATAAGGATAGCTAGAGTTATGAGTATCAATTACTGGTGTACAACCAATCGCCTGCTCGCGACACAGATAATTAAATGATTTTAGATCAAACTGACGAGCGTTAGTGTCTATATAAGTCTGACAACCCAAGTGGTAACCCTCATATGGTGTATCACAAGAAGTTGGTGTCTGCCACGAATCTCTGATGACCGAAAAGCTATCTGAAATTTCCTTAAAGGTAAAATTGTCAATAAATAAATCTCCATCTACAGGCCCATTGACATCCAATATGATTGCCTGGCTATCAATATTATCCATGTCCAAACTAGATATATCCAGATATTTGGAAATAGTATAATAATGCCAGTTACCAGCTTCAATATTAAACAAATCAGTATCTTCTGCGTCATTCAAATTTTCTAAAAATGTATTATTATTGGCATCCTCCAAAAATAGGCGAATATTAAAATCACTCAATGACACACTGCTTTTCATCCACCAGGAGACCTGATATTCTTTGTTATTTTTTATAACTTCGTCAACCATATTTCTGCCATGGCTATGCCCTGTGGCAAGCTTCAAAGAATGACCACCGTCATTTAATGATTCTGAAGACAAATCAATAATACCCGGATCTCCATCTCCCCACGGGGAATAAGTACCACCTTCAAAATTATCAATAAATAACATACGTATATTATTGGCATTATTACCATAATATGATCGGCAATTATTATTGGCTGCCGTACAAGAAATACTTTCTGACGGCAAACCGCTATATTCTGTACCGGTCAAAGTACGTCTATAGTCATGACAGTTATCGCTGGCAAATACTACCCTATCCTGCAAACGCATATGAGAGTCTCCGTCTTGATCAAAGAACTGGCGACAATTTGGGTTTGTATCCAACTCTGAGACATCACAAGTAGCAATACTGACATTGTCACGACAATCAGTGCCATGAGGATCTATGTTAGTGCAAGGCGCATCGCTGATATTACTTTCTAAGATATACCAAGTTTTGATTTGATAACCGGCCACGTCACTACCCTCCCAAGTATAATAAGCCGCCCCAAACTCCGAAGGCACACATTGGCGAAGGAATGTATAATATTCTCTACCCTCACCGCCCTCGGCTAATACATCAAGGTTGGTGAACTCTTCACAACCAACTGCAGTCTCAGGACATGAATTAGCTGTATCTGGTATGAAATTAAAATACCTCACATCCGTATCACCCTCCATAATATCAAACAAATCAGGCTGTTCAGAAAAAGTATCATAGCCAACACATTCATTTGGACAAAGATCACCAGAATTAATAACTGCTGGTATCATTGGGTCTCCATTTATAGGAGTATAGCCCTGACAACCAACTTCTTTTTCAAGACACATAAAACGTCCGCTATCCATATAAACATAACCGCCTTGTCCATAAGGTGTATAAACAGATGAACTGTTTGAAGAGCTGACAATTTCTAATTTTAGATTATCAAACCAAATAACAGAACTAGCCACAGGATTTTCAGATGAAATATTAATCTGACCACCTTTAGTATTTTCATTGGTCATAAATGTACACTTGGCTCTTTGTGCTCCTTGAGACGGTACTGACAGAAGGTCTATATTGTTTGGGTGTCCATCATATCCGATGTCACAAGTAGTAAGCTCCTCTATAGCCCCGCCAATACTAGTATCACCACAAGTACCAGAGGCATCGCAAAGATGCATAGTGATTCTGCCTTGGTCTGTACTTTCAGGAGTATATTGCTCCATGTCCACTGAAATTTGGTACATGGTATTTGGCAAAAGCTCTACTCTTTGCATCAAATCAACTCCCAATCCACCACCATAGGCATAACCATTGGCAATTCTATCGCCATTATAATCAAAACCTACTGAAGACCAGCCATCAGGAGTTCCGTCATCATTGATGTCACCAAAACCACTATTGGGAACTAGATTAACACCAAGATCAGGAGCCATTAATATATATTGATCACAACCAGCCTGATCCGAGCTACAGATATTTGCCTGTTTATTCAAAAATAAATCATTATCATCATATCTGATATCATCTAATATCCAATTGCCTTCAAAGTCTTTTTCTTGGGAATACCTGCGACAACCCGCTTGATCAGCAGTACAATAATCAAGACTATCTTCAACATAAGAAAACTCTCCCAAATCTTCATTTTTAAAAGTCAAACAACCGGCGTAAATATCACCACTTGGACATTTGTCGCCTTCAAAACGCCAAATATTTTCTGTCCTAGTACAATATCCGTATTGACCATCCAGACAATTACCATCATCATCTTCACGCAAACAAATTTTGGCATCAGCACAATATTGTTGACGATTACTACTGTCTGAAGATTCCAAAACAGATGAATTGACATAGGCATCGCATAAGACACTAGGTGCTTTGAGAACCCAATCCGGATCTATCAAATGATAAAAAGGATTGTGTTGATTACCATCTACGGCAAACTTATCTGAAATAGGAAAACGACAATCTAATGATTCTTCAAAACAATCCATAGCCTGCTGTAAACTGACTGGGCCACGAATAGCTGCCAATTCCCATCCAACTGGTACAATATTTGCTTTTCTGAGCTTGACTAAATTACCATAACACAAACCATCACGATAACATTTTTCAGTGCTATGATTGAGTGGATCATTTGGCCCAATCAAAGGAGTCTGCCCGTCAATTACACCATCTTCTATAGCTTGTTTCAAAGTCATCTGAGAATTTACCGCTTGTAAAAAAGCTGGACTCATCACACAATTGTCTGGTTTTTTAAACTGACTTGGACAAATTGCAAATTCATTGAGATAATCAAAAGATTCTATTTTTTCTATCCTTATTTTTTTAAGGTCTTTAAATAAATCCTGACCCCTAGGCTGCAAAAAATCATAACCACCCCTTAATCTAGCTAATAGATCATCTCCTACTATTGCATTATTATTCTTACCACCAAATAAAGACCACATACCGTCTTTTATCCATTCTTTCATCAGTTTGGAAGTAAAAGTATCAACAAAACGACTACCGGCATCTTTTAAAATATCTGACAATTTCCTATTGGTAGCTGCCTCTTTTCTAGCTGCTATGGCTTTAGCTGAGTTTTCAACAGCCGAATCCCATTGTTCTTCCGACATATTCATAGCTACACTACAGTGAGTTTTCACAGCCTCTATAACAGTTGTAGCTTTGTCTATGAATCCCTGACATTCAGAAGCAGATAGTTCTTCCACCTCTTTAGCTTCTATTTTTTTATTGTTGACAGTCGTCTCCAATTTTATTAAGGCGCCCAAGTCACTATTTTCAGGATCCATCAAACCCTGAAAAAATTCTTTGGTGCTGTCAGTCCCTGATCTTTTCGGATCAAGATGAAACTTTACAATATCTGATTGCACTTCTTTTTCAAAATTTTTCCATTCTCTCTGGACATTACGCCAATCACACTTTGGTTTTGGCGGTTTTTGCTCATCAAGCAAAGCTAAGGTAAGCGTCAATTTGACATCAATAGAAGGATCACAAAGATTTATACCCAATTCATCAAAACCTTTGGTAGTAAGCTCACCCAAAAATTCACCAAAAGCCTTATCTTGAGCATTTTGTAAATGTTGTTTTATAGAGGTCGTCCGAAACAATGGTTTACCTCCGGCTGCACCAGTTGCTAGTTCAGTGGCTACATCATAGGCCAGACTATCCATAAACATTCCCACCGTCTTATTTGATAATTCAGCACCCACAATGCCCTGGACAGTATCATAAACTTTCTCTACTTTATCCCAAATCCATTTTAGACTTCCGGTGACATCATGGGCCACCGATACAATAAAAGCATCCGCTGGACGCGGCAAAGATAGACCGGTAAAAGTAACAAAAACTAGAACTAGGGAAAAAATTATTTTTTTATAACTTGCCATATCTTATATTTTATTCTTATCAAAAATATAATAATTATCTTGCTAATAATTCTTGGGCTATACCCAATAATTCCTCATCACTCAAAGCGTTTATTTCTGCTGGATCGGCTCCTGGTTGGGTCAATAAAAACTGTCTGACTTCATCTGGAGTAGGATCATTGGACAAAGCATTTTCGGGTAAAATATTACTCTGATCAAATATTCTAAAAATATTTAGAAGATCCTCATCTGTCAGGGCATCTAGGTCTTCCTGCGGCATACCATTTTCTTTGAGAAAATTCCTAAATTCAGACACAGCCGCCTCTTGGACTGTTATATCTGGGTCAACATTGACCTGCTCAATTATATCGGCCAATTTAGTATTGGGTGTGATGAGTCTCAAAAGATTACAGGACTGCCCATGTGGACAAAGCGGATCATTCCCCAAAGCTACTTCTTCAGAGTCAGTAAAGCCGTCACTATCAGTATCTTCCAAAAACATACTAGTATAATATTGATACTTTTCTTCATAATCTGTCAGACCATCCCCATCTGTATCATTTTCCTTTAGCTCGGCTATAGTCCTAGTCGCTTCTTCATCAGGACTCAATTGATTATCCAGCCAATCAGGAGTGTCATATTTGACTGGCTCAATCAAATTTTTATAAATCTGCGATCCACTTATCAATAATAAAAAAATACTAAACACAAAAAATAACCAAAATTTACCGCGCAAACTTTTTTTATTGGTAGGATTTTCCAAATTCGCCTGGACATTTTCTGGCAAAACTTGATTGTTTAAATCCTGATTTTTTTGTAATTGATTTAGTTCAAAATTTTCGTCCATAATTAAACGATAAGTTGCATTTATTATAACATAAAATTATAAAATAACCAAAGAAAAAATCACCGATTTTCAAGTGTCCGGTGCTTACAGCTTAAAATAAATTTTTGGCTAGCTCCAGCCAATTAGAAACTGACAATTTTTCTGCCCTGATATTTTGATCTAAACCCATTTTATCAAAGATTTTAGCTAATTTTTCTTTATTTATTGACTGGTCAGTCAATAAATTATTAAAAAGTTTTTTTCTTTTATACGCAAAGCCGCGACGAACCAGTTGCCAAACTTTTTTTTCTTCCACCTGGTACTGCCAATCAATAATGTCATAAATATTTAAAATAGCGGAATCAACTTTGGGCTGTGGATAAAAATTTTCTTTAGTCACCACATGAGCAAGTTGTGCTTTGGCATAAAACGCCACTGACAGTGAAAGCAAACTGTGTTTTTGGTGATCCACTACTCTTTGCGCCACCTCCTTTTGAACCATTAGCGTCATGCTAAGTGGCCTCCTCTTTGCCAAGATAAATTTATTTATAAATTTAGCAGTCAGATAATACGGTATATTAGCAACTATTTTGTATTTATTTTTTTTGTACTTAGACATAATACCCAACCACTCGTCATCAGATAAGGAAAGTATATCATGCCATATTATTTCCAAATTTTTTGATACTTTTTTTAATTTGTTTAGAGGCTCAACAAAATTTTTATCAATCTCAAAAGCGACTACTTGCTCTGCCTTATCTACCAAGACAGTAGTCAAGGCTCCCAAGCCAGGACCGACCTCCAAAACCAATTCTTTTTTTGAAATATTTGCAACATCCAAAATGTTTTTTAGCACCTCGTCTGAAACCAAAAAATTCTGACCTCTTATTTTGTTTGGACTAAGATGATATTGTTTTAGTAATAATTGAAGTTGTGTTATATCCATATTAGAGTAGCATGTAAAAAAGTGACATCCCTCCGGCCAAAATAAAAGTTATTTTAAAGGCCAACACTTCATCGGCTACAAATAAAGTCAATATATAGATAGCAATAATGGCCAAAATTTTGCCGACTATCAAACTCATTTCAAAAAATATCACTCTATTCATTACCGAAGTTTTTTTCTGTTGATTTTCAACCAATTTAGCCTGCTCATAAGTCAGTGCTACCAACGGCACTGACACCACATTTTTTCCCAGACGAGACATGGTATCTACAAAAAATACTCCCGCTGTGGTGCTGACAAAAATTCTAAAAAACCAAGCTAATGAATAAAAAACCGCTCCCAGAGATAAAATCTTTCTTTTATTTCTTGAGTCTGTCAATTTACCTATATACAATAGCGCAACAGTAGTAACTAAAGTTGCCAAGGTAACTACCAAACCCAAATCAAAAAGATTGACAATAACAATTGATATGAAAACCGGCCAAATAACCATTACCACCAGTTCTTCCCCATAGCCAGCATAGGCCAAAAATGATTGCCTGTTTTCTTTACTAAACAAACTCTTATATGCATCTTTATAATTAAAATCCCCCGGATTAAATTTTTCTTTGGTGACCAATGTAGCGATATTGGAGGTTAAAAATATAATAGAGGCTACAGTAAACAAAGCCCCATAGCCCCATTGCGACACTAAAAATCCAGCCAAAACAGGCCCCAAAATATAAACCAAAGAAGTAATAGCAGTGATAGAAGAAACTGAACGGCCTTCTTCTCTATTATCTGAAAATCTAGCAAAATCTGCGTGATAAGCCGGCCAATAAAACATTTTTTGTATAGCATACAATATTGGCGCCACAAAAAACATCCAAGGCCAAAAACCAATAGCAAACAAGGCCAAATAAAAAACTATATACATAATAGTCCCTACCAGTATCCCCTGCTCATATCCAAAACGCCTAGAAAACTTAGCGCCTATTGGAACTATCAAAAGATACAGAGCGTAAACTACAAAATAAAAAAACATTATTTTATTTAGACTGTAGCCCGACTGATACAGATAAATTGGTTCAAAAATAATTACCATCGCCAGTGCCAGATTGACCAAAGTCGTAGAGACAAAAAGCTCTCTCATCTGTCTTTGCATGTGATTCGGTAAAAAACTTTTTACAAAATGAAGCATTTTTATTTTATTTAAAAATTTATCTTCAAACTTCCCTTACGCAAGATCTCAGGTTTGCCATTGAATTTTATAATTGTTGAAGGCGGAGTCTCTGGCAAATCACCGGCATTTATAAAAAGATCTGCTTGAGCTTGACCTTTAAAAAGAGCTTTTATCTTTTTACCGCTATAAATATTACCGGCTCCCTGAAAATTGGCCGAAGTGGACACAATCGGTTTTCCAAAATTTCTGGCTAGCTCACTGGCAAAAGGATGACTAGATACTCTCAAAGCCAAAAAATCATCACAGTGTCCTTGCCACTTACAATATTTAAATGGTAATACCAAAGTCAATGGCCCTGGCCAATGAGACAAAGCCAAGCGCCGTGAATTGTCATCAAAATTTACTAGATAAGAAGCTGTTATAATATCTGGCACGATCACAGGCAATGGCTTACCTTGGTCTCTTTTTTTTATCTTATAAATTTTGGCCATGGCTTTTTTGTTGTAAAAATCACAACCTAAGCCATAAGATGTCTCCGTCGGATATATAATCACCCCACCCTCATTCAAAACATGGAGTGCCTCTTGTAAAACCTGTATTCTATTAGTTTTATCTAATTTTATTTCTTTCACTAAGTTAAAAATTAATTATTAAGTTAATTATACTCTATACTATATATTATTGCAGTAGTGTTATAAATAAAGCAGCAAAAGCAGCTAAAACAAAAGTGGCCTGCAAAGGAAAAATAAGCAAAAGTCCAGCTACCACACACAAAACAATTACCTTGCCTAGGTGCATCGCCATTTCTCTAATGAGAGTATATTCATCTATATAATGCCCTCTGTCTGCGGCTTTTTCATAAACTAAGGTGTCTAAAGAAGTCCTTAAAACAATCAAAGCTAAAGTATGATAAATAGAAACCAAAAAAACTTGAACAGTGCTGGCAGCTAAGACTTTTATCAACCAAGCTGAAGAATTAAGAAAAGTGCCCCATCTAACCATCCTTACCTTATGGAATTTATCCAATAAATTCCCGATAAACAAGCGTAATACAACGCCCAATAATAACACCCCACCAGTAATCAAGCCCACCGACTGATAACGGTCATCCAAAACTGAAAAAATAAATAATGGCCAAAAAACTGTATTGATTGTGCCCACTGCCCCATCAGACATATAGGCAGTTACCATCCTACGATTAAAAGGATGGAAAAAATATTTGATAGTCTCCCAATAAGTCCAACTCATATTTTCTTTGGTGTGTGGCAAAAACCAAAAAGGAATAATAGATAATATACAAACCAGCATTGATACAAAAGACAACAAGGCAAAACCCCAAGATTCCATCAAAAAGCCACCTATTACCGGGGCAATTATAGAAAATAATGAAGCCAGAGAAAAAATCACGCCAAACTGCTTGCCTCTATTTCTTTTGGAAGAAAACTTGGCACTGTCAGTTTGAAAGGGCAGCCAAAAAGTCATCCTCAAAAGTACCAAACAAATAGCCGTCACCCACATCCAAAAAATAGGGTCTTCTTCAAACCTATACCAACCATAGAAATAAGGTATACGTAAAAAAACACCTATCAGTAAACTGGCTTTTAGGCCAATCTTGTTTATAATATTGCCACCAAGTGGCGCCAATAAAAAATAACCCAAAGAGATTGCTATATACCAAATAATCAAGGCGTCAAAATTACCAAATTGCTGATATAAAACAATCGGCAAAAACAAACCAAATATATTAGTACCAAAATCAAGCAAAAGTTTGCCTGACCAGAGGGATATCAAGCCGGAAGAAAATCCTAATTTTTTATAGTCCTCTACCAAATGAAAACGCATGGGTTTATTTTTATTTTTTATCCCAAACAAAATCGAGATATTATTTTACAACTATACTTACTATTTTATTTTTTACATATATAAACTTTATAATTTCTTTATCAGCTATAAACTTGGCGACCTTATCCTGAGATAATATCTTTTGTTTTATTTCTTCACTGGGCTCGATATCATAAGGCAAAGATACTTCGTCTCTCAATTTACCATTTATCTGAATACCAATAGTTACCATCTCATCAGTAGCCAAATTTTCATCATACTGAGGCCACTTGGCTAGTGACACAAAATCATCATGCCCTAGATTGTGCCACATTTCTTCAGCTATATGAGGTGCAAAAGGCGTCAGAAGAAGGACAAATTTTTCAAAAATATCTTTTGCTATTTCTTTTTCTTTGTCCAAAGCATTGACCAAAATCATCATTTGAGAAATGGCTGTATTAAAACGCATATTTTCAATATCTTGGTTGACTTTTTTTATAGTTTTGTGGAGCAAGACCTCGTTAGTCTTGTTGCCCTCGCCCAAATCATCCTGCAGTTGCCAGATTTTATTCAAAAATCTATGCATACCTTTGACACCTTTATCATCCCAGGCAATAGACTGATCAAAAGGCCCCATAAACATTTCATAAAGTCTGATAGTATCGGCACCATAATCCAAAACATAACCATCCGGATTGATGACATTACCCTTTGATTTGGACATTTTGACTCCTCCTTCGCCCAAAATCATACCTTGAGCAGTGCGCTTTCTATATGGCTCGTCTCCTATATCGTTATGAATAGGCACTACCCCTATGTCAGCCAAAAACTTATAAACAAACCTAGAATACAAAAGATGTAAGGTAGTATGTTCCATACCACCATTGTACCAATCAACTGGCAACCAATATTTAGCTTTGTCCTGACTGACCAATTGCTCATTATTTTGATTATCAATATAGCGAATAAAATACCAATTTGAGCCAGCCCAGTTGGGCATGACATCAGTCTCACGTTTGGCATCTTTGCCACACTTGGGACACTTGGTATGTAACCAACTTTCTACTTTGACTAGCGGTGATTGTCCGTCATCGGTCGGTTGAAAATCTTTTATATCAGGCAAAACTACTGGCAAATCTGCTTCAGAAACCGGTACCCAATCACAATCCTGACAATAAATCATCGGAATTGGCTCGCCCCAATATCTTTGTCGAGAAAATATCCAATCATGGAGTTTATAATTTACTGCTTCCTGCCCCAAATTTTTCTTTTCCAAATAATCAACTATTTTTTCTTTGAATTCTTCTGTTTTCAAACCATTAAACTCGCCGGAGTTGATAGATAAAGCATCTGGATCGTCAGCACCCTGACTAGTATCAGCTCCTTCAATGACAGATCTTATCTCCAGATTATATTTTTTGGCAAATTCCCAGTCGCGCTGGTCGTGCGCCGGCACCGCCATAATGGCCCCCGTACCATAAGTCATCATTACATAATCAGCTACAAAAATAGAAATTTTCTCATCACTGACTGGATTGACAGCCCAAAGACCTTCTAATTTTACTCCCGTCTTTTCTTTATTTTCACTGCGTTCAATATCTGTTTTTTTCTTAGCTTCTTCAATATATTTCTTAACTTCCTCAATATTTTCTATTTGACTAGCAAATTTATGGATTAGATCATGCTCTGGTGCCAAGACCATAAAAGTCACACCAAATAAAGTATCTGGCCTGGTAGTAAAGACCGTCAGCGACTCTGTCGCACCAGCAAAATTGTCTTTAACGGAGTTAATCTTAAAATTTACTTCCGCTCCCTGGCTACGACCAATCCAATCTATCTGTTGTTTCTTGATAGTTTCCAAAAAATCTACCTTTTCCAAACCATCAATCAGACGATCAGCATAATCTGTTATCCTCAAGAGCCATTGTTCTTTTTCTTTTTTGATCACTTCTCCGCCACAGCGCTCACACACTCCAGCCACCACCTCCTCATTGGCCAGACCGATTTTGCAAGATGTACACCAATTTATATTTTCAGTAGATTTGTAGGCTAGGCCTTTTTTAAACATCTGTATAAAAATCCACTGTGTCCATTTGTAATATTTTGGATCTGAGGTTTCCAAATATCTTGACCAATCAAAAGAAAAACCAGTGTTTTTGAGCTGCCTCTGAAAATTTTCTATATTTTTGCGCGTAGTAATAGCGGGATGAGTATTGTGCTTGATAGCATAGTTTTCTGCCGGCAGACCAAAAGCGTCCATACCAATCGGGTATATCACATTTTGCCCTTCCATTCTTTTTTTTCGACAAACAATGTCCATAGCTGTATAAGACCTCAGATGCCCCGTATGCAAACCGTCACCCGATGGATAAGGAAATTCCACCAAACCATAAAACTTTCTCCCTATTTTATCCTTAGCCAAAAAAACCTGGCTATCTTGCCATTTCTTTTGCCACTTACTTTCAATTTTTCTAAAATCGTATTCCACCCAATTTAGAAATTAATATTTATCTATATTTACCCTTTTAGAAAATATATTTAATTTCTAACGGGGTCCATAATTAGCAACAATTGTAGTAAAATTTTACCATCAGCTAGCTAAAAAATCAAATGAACCTTCTAGTCCTTGACTGTTAAAAAAAGCTCTGATATGTTATTATTTATAGCACAAATTATGTTTTAAAAATTAAAACAAACATATACGTCTATTTTTTAAGAAAATAAGCAATAAACTAGCTATCCGCCTGGCAGATAGCCTTGTTTGGTTCTATAAAAAAAGCTTTATTTTTTGGAAGATTCTAGGTCTGGGTATATTTGTGGTAGGTAAATTTACATTACTACCTACTATATTATTTGTATATAGAAATTTTTTGAAAATAAAACTAAAACTAAAAAACTTCAAACTGAGCCAGTTAAACTACATTATCTTCATACGCAAGTATGTGCCTAGCGCTTTGATAGTTATTATTATCACAGTAGTCAGCACTCACAATATATTGGCTCAGGGCTACAACAGCGATGAATATGCCAACCGTACATTGCTCTCTAGCCTAATATCCCGCCAAGAAGAAGGCTGGAGCGAATTGATAGAAGAGTCTGGCCCAGCTATACAAGCACCCAAAGTTTCAAGTTATTTAGAAGATCAAGGCAATCTACAAGAAGTAGTCATTAAAACTCCCTTTGAAGAAGAATCTGGTTTGGAGACAAATCCGGAATCTGGTAATCTGGCCATCATCAATCCTAGTGATGCCGAACAACTTGAGGAGAGTGGTCAGATCAGAAGGTCTCAACCGATTGAATATGTTGTCCAACCAGGTGACGTGATAGGTAAAATTGCCGAAAAATTTGGCATCAGTGCCAATACTATATTATGGGAAAATGATCTCACTTGGAGTAGCCTAATAAAACCCGGCCAAAAACTTACTATATTACCGAACTCCGGCATAAACCACGAGGTATCTTCAGGCGATACAGTACTAGCTATTGCCAAAAAATACCAAACTGATGCTAAAGAAATTATAGAAGTCAACAAACTAGCTGATGCCTCAGATATTGCCATTGGAGATCTCTTGTTTATACCAAATGGTGTCAAACCAACACCAGTGGTTACTTCATACAAACCAAAAGTGTCAGTTTATAGTAACGAAACATATGAACCAGCTGAGAATATAGATACTGATACAAAATTGCTGTGGCCATTGCTATCAAAACGCATTACTCAATACTACCACTTGGGACACAGCGGATTGGACATAGGTGATAAAACAGGCAACCCAATCTATGCAGCTGAAGCTGGTAAAGTAGAAAGAGCTGGTTGGTCAAAAGGATATGGTTATAACGTCATTATAAATCATGGAAATGGCCTCAAAACCTTGTATGGGCATGCTTCCAAACTGCTAGTTGAGGCTGGCGACTCTGTATCACGCGGTCAGACTATTGCCTTGATAGGTTCTACTGGTTGGTCTACTGGACCACATTTACATTTGGAAGTGCAGATAAATGGAGCAAAACAAAACCCTATAAACTACATTAAATAATCTTTGGATAACAAAAAACCGCCCCGAACGGGGCGGTTTTAAAATAAACAAATTTTAATTACATGTTTCTTCAAAAATACCCTGTGGAGAAAGATATAATTTTTTGCCATCCTCACAAACACACCATGATTCTACCTCCTGACAATAACCAGGCTCATTCCATGAACAACCTGCTACAGCCTGACAATCTGTTTGACTATCAATAAAGCTACATGATATTTCTTCTTCTCTATTTTGAAAGACACCACCACCATCCTGACACTGTCTTATGGCTAAATCTGACAATTGATCACCATATTCAAATATCTGACCATCGCCCAAAGGATTGTAGCCATTTTCCATTTCCTGTCCATCACTATAACCATCACCATCTGTGTCTGGATTATTTGGATCTGTGCCCAATACTGATTCTTCATAATCAGTTAATCCATCGCCATCCGTATCATCTGTATCTGGCAACACACCTGTGCTGCCACCAAAACCGTTCAAAAACTCATCAAGAGTTTTTATATTTTGTGGCGTAATGACCGGATAAGGCTCAACATAATACATCAAATATTTCAGTTGCCCATTTAGCAAAGTATTATAACTTTTTGATTTGATACCTAAATTATCTACATAAATCTCAAACCCACCTATATTTTTTGTTTTATCGTCTATCAAAACAAAGATCTTTATATGGTCCAAATATCCTTTGATGTTTGCCCACTCATCTGGCTTTTCTGTTTTGAATTTTTCAAAACTATTTATCATCTCGGCTTTGACAACTTCTTTGTCAGTATTTAAATAAAGCGATGTATTCACATCTAATTGCATATCTATAGATAAAAGAATCAAGTCGGATAATTTGTTAGCTTTTAAAATCAATTCTATCTTTTTTAAATTTCCTTGTGGAGTCTCAACTGTCTGGTGAGTATCTTTGACTTGAAATATTTTGGATTTTTTTATTTTCTGCAAATACTCATCTACTTTTTGATTTATCTCGGCTATTTTTTGATCATCTATTTCTGTATCTTCAGGTATTTTGCCACTAAGAGTTTTGACAAAATCAATAGGAATCTCAAACCAAGCATCATCGGGCAAACTACTAAAATCTACAAAACCCATCAAGGCTGTTTCTAAATCTTGCCAATTTGTCTTAAAATAAAGATTTTCCCTTATTTTTTTTGATTCCAAATCTATTTGATAATTTATTTTGCTCTTGTCTGAAACTGACAAAAAAATGCTCCCTTCCGAATCAGAACCAAGATAAGCTTGCGATGAATTAATAGTCAAATCAAAATTACTACCAAAAAAACTCATCATAGATATATTTTTGTTGGCTTCATTTTGATTTTTTATGTTAAAAGACATATCAATATTCTGCTGATAACTTTCCATACCAGTACTACCCCAACTCCAAGACACATCTTTGACTAACATTATGGCCTGACCATAAGCATAATACCACCAAGCGCCAAGTCCCAAAATTACTAACAAAATAATAGCCACTATCATTATCCATAATTTATTTTTGCCTTTGACTGGCGTAGACGGCTCGGACCTAGGCATGTTAGGTATAGGATTGTCAGGGGACCTTTTTATATTATCTGGACTTTGACTTGCTTGATTATGATTTTGAAAAGTTTCAAACATATTTTTTTATCCTCTTATTATTAAATAAATAATATAAATTACATAAAGAGCAATTAAAAATATCCCCTGCCAACGCTGCAAAAGATTTTTTTTGCCAACAAACATAAATAAAAATAAAAAACACGTAATAGCCACCAAAAAATATATATCAAAATTCAAGATTGGTGAAAAGACTATCGGCCTAATAAGCGAGCTAACTCCCAATATCCAAAATACATTAAATACATTAGAGCCTATTACATTACCAATAGCAATATCCGATTTATGCTTATAAGCTGCTACAGCGCTAGCCGCCAACTCAGGCAAAGAAGTACCGACCGCAATAATAGTCAGGCCAATCAAAGCTTCACTCATGCCCAGTTTGACAGCAATAGCAATAGCCCCATCTACTATCCACTGCCCTCCTAGGGCTAGGCTCAGCATGCCACCAATAATCATCACTATAGACAGCCAGTTGGATATTTCTTTGATATCTTCCCCCTCTCCCTCTACTTTGGCCATACCAAAACTGTAATACAAAAATATAACAAAAAATGAAAGCAAAACTACTCCATCTATCCTAGTCAAAGCATTAAAACCGACTTTATCAACAATCATATCATTGGCCAAAAACCACAAAATAACTACCCCTAATAATGAAAATGGTATTTCTTTGAAAACAGTACCGTGTTTGACAGCTAAGGGAAAAATAATAGCTGAAATACCCAAAATAAGTAATATGTTGGCAATATTTGAGCCGACTATATTAGCCACTGCCAGATCACTACTGCCCCTAAAAGATGCCATAAGGTTTACTATCAATTCCGGAGCCGAAGTACCAAAAGAGACAATTGTGAGGCCAATCACAATATTGGAAACTTTAAATTTTTTGGCTACAGAAGAAGCGCCATCGACTAACCAATCAGCACCTTTGATAAGAAAATAAAAGCCTGCAATAAATAAAACGTAAGTAAACATATTTTAAAATTATAAATACATTTTAACATAAATAAACCAAAAATAAAAACCCGCCAAAAGACAAATTCAAATGGCGGATTTTATAAAAAGATAAAATTTAAACTGTTTCCGGATTTGGAGTAACTGGACCTTCTTTTTCATGCTTGACTTGCTTCATTACTTCTTTTTCAAAAAGTATTGCTCCTAGGACTGTCACCAATATTACCGCCAAAAGTGAAGCTGAGGCCATGGTAGCATCCAAAGCATGATTAGCCAAAGCAACTGCCACAAAGACTAGACCTACTTCTCCACGAATAGCCATAGCTAATCCGACCAACTGTCCGTCTTTTCTATTTTTAAACAAATATTTAGTAATATATTTGCCAAAGAAGGCTAAAACAGTAAATAATATTGCCCACATCCAGACTTTGGCATCTACCAAAGCTTCACGAGGAAGCATCGTGCCAATACTAACCAAAAATCCACCGACAAAAATATGCATATATCCCTCAATCTTTTCCCAGGCACTGTGTTTTATTTCATTGTCTACTTTAGAGAGTACTACTCCGATTCCAAAAGCACCCAAGACTGGCTCTAGACCCAAAAGTGCTGCCGCTGATCCACCGACCATCAAAGCACCAAAGAAAAATCTAGTATATATTCCAGTTGAACTTTCTACATATCTAGTATCCAAATATTTGGAAATTTTATGAGCAACACCCAAGCTCCATAGAGCATAAGTAGCTACCAAAAATACTATTACACCAATTGCTAAGGCAACAAAAGGATTGATACCGCCCTCGGCAACTGCGTGTTCACCTGCTCCAGTAGAAGACAATTTGGCTAAAATAGTCAAAATAATAACACCCAAAATATCATCTATGACAGCGGCACCAACTATTTGATTGCCAACATTGGTTTCCAGTTTACCAGCCCGTTTCAAAGCCTCGACTGACAAACCAACTGAAGTAGCTGTAAAAATACCGCCCAAGAAAATAGCTGGTATCCAATCTAGATGCACAACATAGTGTCCTAGTGCGGCAAAAGATACCAAAGGTACCAAAACACCACAAAACGCTACTAAGGTAGCAATGCCTATATTCTTTTTGAGAAGCTCCATATCAAAATGTAAACCTGCCTCAAATAATATAAATAAAACACCAGCTAGTCTGGCCAGCTCTACTCCGTGTGAATAAGGATCAAGCACATTCAGAACTGCCGGTCCGGCAATAATACCCATGATAATTTTGCCAGCCATTGGAGCAATACCAATTGCTTTGGCCATCCTACCACCAAAAGAAGCAAACAAGGCCAAGAAGGCAATATCAATCAACATCGGCATATAATTACTGACTTCATGGTTTTCTGAAGAAACCAGCCCATTGCGGACAAAATATAAAATTGCCGAAATGACAGCAACTTCAAGGATAAAGAATATCAACTCTTTTATTTTTCCATTCATAAAATTTACTATTTATTAATTTCTTATTAATTATAAAATAAAACAGGAAAAGTATAACTCAAATAATTAAAAAAATCAAGACTTTTCCAAAAGCAAAGCCCCCGACCGAAATATTTTCAGCTGGGGGCTCAGACCTAGTTTGTCAAGCCGCGTAAGGCCGCAATCTATAGTAAATGATGGGTTTTCTTCTCTGGTGGCAGACAAGCTGCCAACGACTCAAGCGCCTACAAGGTGCTTTCAACCTCTTGCCAGAAAAACAACGCGTGCTGTCAGGCCTGCTAAACGGCTTAGCCATATTGGCTCCTTCCTTGGTTTGGGGAAAAACAAAAACGGCCAAAAAAGCCCTCCTTTCGTCAACACGTGTACAACTAACTACCCTTTAAATATAATAGCTATTCAGATAATGTCAACTTATCAACTTTTTTGGCCGTTTTTTGATAGATTTAAATATTTATTAGCCAACTGCTGACGAATCGTTATTCTTATTGGCAGAATTTGCATCTTGCTTTGACCGAAACTGAGGTTTTGGTATTGAGATATCACTTGTTGTAGAAAACCCTGAACCATAACCATTAGACACCAAAAATAATACGCCAATTACTAGAGCTGGCAAAGCCATGGCCAGATAAGCTGACCAATCAATCTTGCCCCAAGTCATCACTATATACACCACGACTAGGATAAACCAAAGTGCCGCCCCCAACCTTTCCATTTTCCAAGATACAATGAGGACTATCAAAAGTAATATACTCGGTAAAAGGTGCATCAAAAGTGCTAGCCAAGAAAATTGCCCATCAAAAACATCTAGGACAAACAATGAAACAAATAATGTAAATAAAATACCAAATATTCTCGGCAGCCAATAAAATGTTTTTCCCATATTTTTATTGATTAAATTTTAATATAGCGGCAAAAATAAGAGCAATGATTAGAAAAGCAATAATTACCCAAAAAAATACTGGCGGTTTCATAAATTTATTTTTTATTATTTATAATAAAATTATACTATTATTTTACCCTTTTTGGGACTAGATTACAACTATCAAAAACACAGCCACACGTAGCGTAGCCTAAATGCTTATAGTTATAAACATCATAATGTATTTTTTCATAAGTTTTTATTTAATTTTATCTTGTTTTTATATAACTATTACACAATATTTTGACAAATATGAAAAGGATTATTATAGTTTTGACTTCTTACATATTTATCTATATAATGAATCACTGCTATAATAATAACAGGCCGAAGTGGCGCCCCGCTTTGCGGGACTACGAGAATTGGCAAATCTATTGGGGCATCAATATAGCATTATCAAAAAACAAGGTTTATTTGTATGCCGAAGTGGCGGAATTGGTAGACGCGCATGGTTCAGAGCCATGTGTCCAATAGGACGTGGAGGTTCAAGTCCTCTCTTCGGTACCATAAACCAGTCGCGCTTGGCGCTCCGGTTTATGGCAAGCCCCATCTACTTAGATAATTAAGAGGCCTGCCGTGAACTCGAGTCGTCAAACGACGAGTAGTTCACGGGGTGTGGCGCAGTTGGCTAGCGCGCATCGTTCGGGACGATGAGGTCGTGGGTTCAAGTCCCACCACTCCGACCACGTATAACCACTTCCTAGCAACGCGGGCCGTTAGCTCAGATGGCTAGAGCGCTACATTCGCATTGTAGAGGCCGCCGGTTCAATTCCGGCACGGTCCACCACTCGATTCGCCATTTGCTTCGCAAAAGCCTCACTCGTGTTTTTCGGTGTTTAAAAACACCTACGACCATTCTAGATTTGTAGAATCGAGTGTCTTGAGCGAGCGAAGCGAGTCGAAAGGCAATTATTATAAAACCATGAAACAATACATCATAAATCGCAATGAGCTTTTTTACCCACCATCAGACAAAGTAAAAAAAGCTATCAAAAATTTCCCCCAACAAAAAATATCCCGATATATAGGTGGCTATTATCATTCTCCTTTGGCTGAAAAAATATCCAAAAAATTCAATTTTCCTAGCCAGCAAATTTTGATATTTTATGGCTTGGAAGATTTCTTTAGAGGACTTTTTAGATCACTTGATAGAAAAAAAGATTCCATCTTAGTCAACCAATACCACTTTGCTTATTTTTCTAGCTATCTCAAACACCTAAAAATAAAAATGTATGAATCCAAAATGGTGTCTGATAAAAATAGTTTTTATTTTGATATAGATGATTTGATAAAAAAATATAAAAAATATAAACCAAGTATAGTCTTACTCACTTCACCAAACAACCCAACCGGCAATGTACTAAATTTTGCTGATTTAAAAAAAGTTTTAAATACTGTATCAAAAAATACTCTAGTAATACTGGACGAAGCATACTTTGGTTTTGACCCAAACTATCAAGATAAAAAATATATTAACCTTACCAAAAAATACCCTCACCTAATGCTGGTCAGAACTTTTTCCAAATTTTATGGTTTAGCAGGACTGCGCATTGGCTATGCTCTGGCTGGAAAACAGGCTTTAAAAATTATAAATTATCAAGCATATTATTTAAATTTCAGCCAAATTCTGGAAAATATTGCTATCGCTGCCTTAGACTCAACTAATTATTACGGAAATATTGCCAAAAAAATAATTAAAGATCGTGACAATCTGACAGAAGAAATAAACAAACTAAAAAATTTTATAGCCTATAAAAGTTGCACCAACTTTATATTGATCAAAGTAAACAAAAAAATATTGAACAAATTAAAAAACATTGTGGCCAAACAAAATTTTAAAGTAGCGATGTTTTTAGGAGAAGATATGATGAGAGTCTCTATCACTTTGCCAAAATATAGCAAGAGATTTTTAAATACACTAAAAGATATGGATAATAAAAAGATTGGATAATTTATATAAAATGGTGGGGTGGCTGAGTGGTTGAAAGCGCTGGTCTCGAAAACCGGTAGTCGTGAAAGCGGCTCGTGGGTTCAAATCCCACCCCCACCGCCATGTACTATGATGGTACAATGGACAAGAAAAACAAAAAAACGCTTTTTAACAAGCGCTTTTTTATACTTTCTAGTTTTTATATTTTTTGATTAGGAATGCCGCTCCACCCAAGATTAATACTATGGCCACAAATAATAGCACTATATCAAAAAGAAACCTGTCTTGATTAGCTAAAATATTTCATCATTTATTTAAAAGCCAAATTGCATAATTTAAGGCACCGGCAAAACTAACCCAAAAAAAGTATGGCACTAGTAACCAAGCCGCTTTTTTGTCTATCTCACAAAAACTATAAATCAAAGCTATAATCATAAGCCATAAAACTAAAATATCTATCATAGCTAGACCTATATTTTTTAATCCAAAAAATAAAATTGACCAAAAAAGATTAAAAACCAAATGCATTATAAACAGCCAAAAAGCAAAACGCACATTTCTTTTTTTAAGCCCTTTTTGCCAGACAAAAAATAAAGCAATTCCCATCAGTATATAAAGCGTTGTCCAAACCGGTCCAAAAATCCAACTAGGCGGATTAAAATCCGGTTTTTGCAAAGTATTATACCAGGTGTCTATAGCCGGTGTAGTAAAAATTGAACCCAAAAAACCAACTGACAAACACAATACAATTGCAATAAATAATTTGTTAATATTTTGTGATTTTTTCATATTATTAAAATTATTTATAAAAGCCATTTAGCCACCAAGAGATATATTGTCACACTTGTTAGATCCTGAATAATCGTTGCAATCGGGCCACTAGCATTAGCGGGATCAAAACGTAATCTGGAAAATGCATAAGGAATAAATAAGCCCGTAATAATAGAAGACAAAATTGCCAAAAACATAGCCAAAGCCAAGACAAAAGCTACCGAGATATTACTATAAAAAACCAAAGTAACTATAAATATTAAAATACTGACCACTACACCTATAAAAAATATTACCCTAAACTGTTTTATGGTATAAATAAAAAAATTAAGTTTTGGGTTGATAGCTAAATCACGAATAATAAAAAAGCCCACTTGAGTACCAACCGCGCTGGCCATATAAACTACCAATGGTATAAAAGAAGCTAAAATAATATTTTCAGACAGCGTGTGTTCAAAAAGACCTATTATTTGAGCGGCCAATATACCACCCAACAAACCAATGATCAGCCATGGTAAACGATGTTTCAAAGATACAAGCATGGACAAAGAGCTGATGTTATCAATGTTGAATTTGGTGTACTGTTCCACACCAGCTAAGTGCAAAATGTCTTCTTGAGACTCCTGATAAATAGCATCTAATATAGTATCACTCAAAACCGCACCCAAAAATTTATTATCCTTATCAACAACTGGCACAGCTTTGATATTATTTTTCAAAGATATAAATGCCACTCTTTCTCTATCTGTATAGGGATGAGCCGTCACTAAATTTTTGACCATTACCTCCGATACGATTTTGTTTTTTGGCTGACGAAAAATCTCTTTGACCGACATTACACCTTTTAATAAACCTGTTTTGGAAAGGACATAAACATAGTTTATGGATTCCAACTTCCTGACATCTTTGAGAAGATATTCTTCTACGGTTCGGATAGTATTTTCCGGACTGACTATTGGCACCGAGACTGTCATAATGTCTCCGGCTGAATGTTTTGGAAAATTAGTGCTTAGATTTTTATCCATTTTTATTTTAAAATGCTATACTTATATTTTAGCTTATTTCTCAAAATTAAAAAAGCTTTATCAATTGACAAAATAATATTATTATTTAAAAAATAACCACCAAATAAAAGCTAGCACCAAAACTACTACAAATCCTATAGCTCTACCTAAATAAAATTTTCTTAAATTCATATCTATATTTTACCTTATTTCTCAAAATTAAAAAAGCTTTATCAATTGACAAAAATCATTAAATATAGAAAAATTAGTCCGAAAAACAGACAAGGCGCTAGCTTGTCAAAAATAGTTCACTCCCAACAGAAAGGCTAAATCATGTTCATGTGGCTGGAAGTCTTCAAACAAACCGGTGCCCTGTGGCTCCACGACAACAATCCTCAGCGTCCCCACGCTCTTTTGACCAGTGGACTGCACTCCAACGGCTTTGTCAACTGTAGCCTAATTATCCGCAACCCTGCTCTACTGGAAAAGGCTTGCTGGCACCTGGCCAATCAGGCCAACTGGCTACACAATTGTCCATATGATATGGTTATTGGTTCAGCCATGGGCGGCGTCACTCTGGCCTACCAACTGGCTCTGAGTATGGAGAAGGAAGCCGGCTTCACCGAAAAGGTTGACAACCAGATGTTGCTCAAACGCTTTCCACTGAAGCCTGGCACCAGGGTACTAATGGTTGAAGATGTCATGACTACTGGCAAAACCACCCGCCAGAGCATCGCCGGTATAAGCGAAGCAGGCGGGATTGTGAGCCATACCATTCTAGCGCTGGTCAACCGATCGGGATTATCTGATCTGGATGGTCGTAAGATCATCAGCTTGATCGCTCCCCAGATTGACACCTGGCAACCTCAGGACTGTCCCTTGTGTCTGGCCGGCTCCGAAGCTATACGCCCCAAAGGTCGTGAAGAGTGGCTCCGACTCAGAGGTAATTACCCTGTCTAGAAAGGAACTATTATACTAAATCTGCCATCTCCCCCAACGACTGATAGTGGTTGTTGATTTCAACCCCAGCCAATTCGAAAACAAGTCCTAGATACGTACAAGCTAGCTGACCTTGTTTTTCCCTCCGCCCTGGAACGCCAAACGTTCCAGGGCGGCTTTCTTTTTATAAAAATTATAAAAATTTCCCTTATCCTATTTTTTGTGTATAATAAAAATATATCCCCCCGCCACTCGCACCTCACTCACTTCTCTAGCACGGAGGCAACGTCGCAAAGCACTTAATCTTCACCCTCGTTGCTCATCACCCGATGAACCTCATAGACTTTTCCACAGAGGAGGATACCCTGTTCCCAAGCCCTCTTATCCAGGGGAAACCAATAGTCTACGCCGCTGGTACTTACAAGTTGGTCAGGATAGCCAATCCAGGAGATCCTACTATCTTTCCTCATGACCTCTTGGTCATCAAGAAAGAGCTTGACCAAGGTCGCATGGTCGGCCAATCTATAACCAGCTGGATTTGGGCCTCCACCCAAAAAGACTACCCTGGTCTCAGGGTTTCCATCGTGCCTCTCAAGGTCCTGGAGTTGCTGCCACAACTCACACCTACCGAGGACGTATCGGAAGACAATGATGCCGAAGAGGCTGTCAATGCTTCCTAAACATAGCCGCCCGGCTTCTAGTCGGGCGGCCTTCCTTTTCTTGACAAATACCAATATTAATATTATAAATAAATATTACTCTATTTTTCTCCGCCCTGTCCTTAACTCGAAACCTCAAGGAGGTGAAACCATGCAAGAAGACGGCGCCAAACTCATGGCCATGGCTATCCAAAACTTTTACTCCCTACCCGATGAAAAAACCCTACATGCGGCGATTGATGTAGCTCGCCTCTACTGCCGGAAAGAAACGGCCCAAGAAGTTGAACAAGCACTGAGACAGCACCTCCAATTGATCCAAAACGGATCACTAAGCCCCGGCCAAGCTTGAGCCCCCACTATAGACAGACATCTTGGTGGGGGCTTCAATTTTCCCTTTATTTTAAGACTAGTTGACCAAATATTTATTTTTGCTATAATTATAAAGATGAAAAAAAGATATGCCCATCATCAGAAAATGACCCCCGATAAAGGGCTTTTATTTTTTCTCAGTTCTGAATTTGTCAAAGAAAAAAATATTTATATAGAGTGAATTAAATATTCCTGAAAAGGAATATTTTTTTATGCTCAAATCTGTTCTTTTCACTAGGAGGAAAATGTCATGACTCAAGCCGAAAAATTTCAGTCAATCCTCGCTGATCCCAAGACCATTGTCCTGGACACAAACACCAGTGTTGAAGTCATCGACCCTATAACCGGACAAGTCCAAGAAATCATCATTTTGCCAGCTGGCTCCTACACCCTTTACTTCAACTACGACCTTGACCAGATTGGTGAAATTCGAAGCTTTGTCGAAGACCCCAGCATCTTCAATCGGCTGCTTCGCCTGCCTGAAGGGAGCTAAACTCATGTCTACTCTGGAAAAACTCCAAGAACTCCTACCGGAACTGCCTCGCGTAACGGCTATCCTACACCGAGACCTGACCTTGACCAATTCCCTAACCGGACGCAAGGCCATCATCCACAAAGGACGCCGCACTTTCGTGGTCGTCAAGCGTGGTGATATACGCTGGATCTACTGGCTTTCTGGTATCAGACAAGGCCGGCTGGTCGGGATGTCCGATTCCTACTTTGCTGTCCAGTTTGAAGACCCTGGTTTGGCTAGGATCTCCTCCTACCCTACTCTGGCCAAGGTGGCCTGAGTCTACAACACAATAGGCGGTCAGCCTATACTAACGCCCCCTTAATCCTATGTTGGAAAAAGGGGGCGCGATTTTTTATCTTTTAAACCTAACAAAAAACCGCTAATGCCACAATAATCGCGCTAGGCAAAAACGGTTCTTTATTGAATAAATACCTACCTACCGTAGACAGGTAAAAATTATTTATTTTTAAATCTATTGCGTCTCTTGAGTTTCTTTCTGCGACGTCTTTTTACAGATAATCTTTTATTCTTTAGTTTTGTTCCCATATCTTGATAATAAATTTAACGATAGAAATATAGCAAATAGTGGATAAAATGTCAATCTGGTCGTCCTGCTGGGACTTGAACCCAGGACCCCCACTTTATAAGAGTGGTGCTCTAACCAGCTGAGCTACAGGACGATAAATTAAATAAACATAAATATTATAGAGTAAGACGGACTTTTTGTGAAGTCTAGGCACTATTTATAATATCCAATTTCTTTTGTATCTTATCCAACAAAAATTCCTGGGCAGCCTCTATATCTTTATCTATTTCCAATTTAGCGCTGCGACGATTACCTTTACCTTGGATATCTTTGACCAAGTCACTAGCATTTATATTATTACTGGCATAGACCCAGACTTCGGTACGCTGCAGCTCCAGCTGATAAAATATAATTGCTACCTGAGCATCTGGCGTAGACAGTATCAAATCTTTTATCATTTCTTCAAAGCTCTCTGGTAAATATTCAGCTTCTTCGTGACGCAAAAATGAGCTAATAAGTGGCCCCGTTTTTTTTATCCTAGAAAGCACTTTACCCCAACTCTTGAGAGTGCTTATATCTTTAGTACGATATAAAGTGTCTATTATTTTTTCTCGTTGAGCCCCTTTTATTATCAGATTACTGGCAATTTCTAAAGTATAAGGTGTCACTTTTGGCGACTGAAAACTGGACGTGGCAAATATCATGCCAGCCAAAAGATAAGTTGACATTTCTTTATCTAAATATTTTTTTAAAATATTATAGGATATTTCAGATACTGAAGTGGCGCTAGCTTCTACTATATCCAACTCCCCATAATTTTCATTTAAAACAGAATTATCTATATTGACTATAGGACGACTGTGAAATAAATCCCTGTTTTCTGAAAATATATTACCCAAAACATCTAGACTATCCGCCCCCAAGGTAATAACCAAATCATATTTATAATTCCCCCGAGCCGTACTAACATCTTGAGCTGAGAATAAACCGTCTTGTGGCACTATATCAATTTCCAACTTATCTCCCCTGACATCATAGCTAAGTTGCTTGACTTGAGTCTTGGAAACATCCAAAATAATCTTAAATTTATTTAATTCCCCCAGACTATTATCTATATTTATATTTTCTGGAAAAAAATTATACTTAGCTATCTTACCATCAAAAGCAATATCTACTTTCTTTTTATTGGATGATAAAAAAATATGCCAGGCATAAGCCGCGCCTAACACATCCAAATTTGAATCTTTTGGTCCGCTGATCAAGATATTATTTGCTTGCCCCAAAAGCTTATTTAATTTTTTGATTTCTAATTCCATTTAAATTTTATTTTGACCATTAAATCTATAACATTTATGGAATATTGTCAATACTAAAAAACCACAAATTATCTAGCCTGAGCCAAGTGGAAGGATTGACTTTTTTAGGATAATTTAGTAGAGTTAGGGCGAACTATTTAAAAAATACACGTTTTTTCAGTGTATTCATTTAATTCTACAAAATCATGAACCCGTTAGAAACTCACAAAACTCTAACGGAGTAAAACAATTATACTATATTTGACTAATATAATTAGACAGTATAGCTCATAAAATTTTTATGATTTTACCATGTTTAACAAAATAAATTTCTAAATGGGATGAATGTAAGTGCTCTTGCTAGACAACTCAAAGTAACAACCACCGAGCTCCTGGAAAAATTACCGGAACTTGGTTTTGATATTGGAGCTAGAGCTATCAAAGTAGATGACAACTTGGTCCCCAAAATAACCGAGGCTTGGAGAAAACAGGTCAAAAAAGCCCGTATGCAACACGAGCTTTCTCAGGTAGAAGAAAGGGGTAAAGAAAATCTACAAGCTGAAACTGAACAAAAAAAAGCTAGTAAAGAAATATCAATGGGTGAAACCATAATTGTCAAAGATATGGCCGAGCTTATGAAGTTGCCAGTCGCTAAGCTGATGGGTGAACTGATGAAAAACGGCATTATGGTTTCTCTCAATGAGCGTATTGATTTTGATACAGCCACTATCATAGCTGAGGATTTAGGATTCAAAGCTATAAAATCCGACGAAGAAATAATACAAGAGCAGAGCAAAAGAGAAAAACTAGAATCGCTATTGGGCAAGCGCACAGCCAAAGACACTCGCCCACCAGTAGTAGTAGTCATGGGTCACGTCGACCACGGTAAAACAAAGTTGCTTGATGCAATCCGTGAAACCAATGTAGTTGATCAAGAAGCAGGTGGCATTACCCAACATATTGGTGCTTACCAGGTAGTCACTCGCGATAGACTGATTACTTTCTTAGATACTCCCGGACATGAAGCTTTCAAGGCTATGCGAAGTCGCGGAGGCCAAATAGCTGACGTAGCTATCCTAGTGGTTGCGGCTGATGATGGTTTGCAACCGCAAACACTAGAAAGTATTTCTGTCATCCAAAAAGAAAAATTACCTTTCGTAGTAGCAATAAACAAAATCGACAAAGAGGAAGCTGACATCGACAAAGTAAAACAAGGGCTTTCCGAAATTAATTTGATCCCAGAAGATTGGGGTGGCAAAATAATCTGCCAGCCAATATCTGCCAAATTCAAAAAAAATATTCCTGAGCTTTTGGATATGATTCTTTTGGTGGCTGATATGGAAGAAAAGAAAGCTGATTCTACAGGACCGGCTGTCGGCACAATCATTGAATCTCATGTAGACAAAAGCGCCGGACCAGTAGCCACTGTCTTAGTCCAAGCTGGTAATCTGCAACTTGGTGATACTTTTTGTGTTGGCTCAGTATCGGGCAAGATAAAAATCATGCAGGACTGGACTGGTAAAAACCTAAATAGCGCTCTACCCTCTACTCCGGTTAAAATCCTCGGCCTAAAACAATTACCAAAAGTCGGCGAAATATTAGAAGTCATCCAAGACAAAAAAGAATTCAAATCACGTCTCAAGGAAATGAGTAGCCAAAGCAAAGCCGTAAAAGTCAGTAATAGTAGCAATAATAATGGCGAGGAAGAACAAAATACTGCCCATCTTAATCTAATCATCAAATCAGATGTAATGGGGTCAGCCGAAGCCATAGAAGAATCATTGTCAAAAATAAAAGTAGAAGATACCAGATTAAAAGTTATCAAAAAAGGTTTGGGTCAGATTACTGAAGATGATGTCTTAAATGCCGAAGCAACTAATGCTATTATTATTGGTTTTCATATAAAAGAAAACAAAAACACTGCCACCCTAGCCAATGAAAAACATGTTACTATCCTCCACTTTGATATTATATACAAACTATTAGAAGAAGTAGAAAAGATATTGACTGCCATAAAAGGTAAAAAAACTATTCACAAATTTTTGGGTAAAATGCAGGTCTTGGCAATATTTAAAACCACCAAAGGCGGCATGATAGTTGGTGGCAAAGTCATAGAAGGAAAAATAAGCAAAGACAGCAAAATAAAAGTCCTAAAAAATGAACAAGTAGAGACCATTGGCCAACTTGTCAGTCTGCAGTCAGCCAAAGAAAATGTCGCCGAAGTAGTAACCGGCAATGAAGCTGGCTTAGAATATAAAGGTGAACCAATTATAGAAGTCGGCGATATTTTAGAATTTTTCCAAGAATCATATGAGTAAGAGGACTGAACAAATAGCCGAGCTACTGCGTAGCGAAATAAACAATATAATAATCCGTGATTTTGAAGCGCCAATGGGCATGCTCGTCAGTGTGTCACAAGTAACAGTGGCCGACGATTTAAAAAATGCCACTGCTTATGTAAGTGTTATACCTCAAAACAAAACCGGAAGTGGTCTGGAAGCTATCCGTAGATTCACCGGACATGTCCAAAGACAAATCGGCAAAAAAATATCTATCCGGGTAACTCCAAAAATCCAATTTGAATTAGATGATAGAGACCTCAAATACAAAGCAATTGATGAAGCCCTAAAAAATTAACCCTGCTAATCCAGCAGGGTTTTTCAATCAGCAATGACAAAGCATTGACTTTGCTTTAATTTCTGGCTATACTGACTGGCTATATCTTGTTTGGTCAATAAGCAAAAAATAAATAAAAGTTCTAACTGATCTATGCATAATCATAAAGCAATCAGCCAAAGCATTTTTCAACTCTTGGAAAAATCCCAGGATGTTTTGTTGATTTCTCATCAAAAACCAGATGGAGATACACTTGGCTCAAGCTTGGCTTTATTTTCCTATCTGTCTAAACTCAATAAAAATGTAAGTAGTTTTTGTACAGATCCTGTGCCCGATAATTTAGAATTTTTGCCCAACAGCTACCAACTAACTACTGACCACCTTGTTTTTACAAAAAAATATGACCTAGTCATTACCCTAGATTCTTCCAACTTAGATTATGCTGGGATAAATAATCTAATGTCAGCTCTTCCACTAGGCTACACCCTAATCAATATAGATCACCATATCAGCAACCCATTGTACGGCGATATCAATTTAGTGATTGATAGTGCTTCATCAACCTCCGAGGTGGTCTATCGCCTCCTAAAAGATTGGTATATACAATGGGACAAAGATATAGCCACTTGCTTGATAGCGGGTATTATCACCGATACTGACGGTTTCAAAAATGGAGCTACAAACTATCAAGCTTTGGCCGCCGCTTCTGATCTTATAGCCTATGGTGCAAAAACTCAACAAATAATCAAAAACTCTCTAAACAAAATAAACATAGAGAGTTTAAAACTCTGGGGTATTGCCCTAGAGCGCCTAAAAAAAATAGACAAGCATAATATAGTATATACTTGGATTACACAGGATGATTTCAAAAATTGCCAGGCCAATGAAAATGCTTCTGATGGTTTGGCCAACTTTTTACATATTTTAAAAGAGGGACAAATCATCATGGTGCTCACCGAAAGAGCCGATGGCACTGTCAAAGGCTCACTCCGTACAACCTCCAATATAGATTTGACAAAGCTAGCCGCTTTATTTGGCGGTGGTGGACACAAAAAGGCAGCCGGTTTTTCCTTGCCAGGAAAGCTAGTCTATGATAATAATAAACTAAGAATTATTTAATAAAAAATCAAAACTTTCGACTTTAAACTTTAAACTGAATTATATGTTAATACCAACAGTAATAGAAAAAGTCCCTGGTGGCGAACGAGCCTACGACATCTATTCTCGTCTACTCAAGGATAGAATAATCTTTTTAGGTGACCAAATAGACGACCATTTGGCAAATATAATAATTGCCCAACTACTATTTCTGGATGCCCAAGATAATAAAAAACCAATCAAGATGTATATCAACTCAGTCGGTGGATCTGTGACTGACGGCCTGGCAATCTATGATACTATGCAGCACATCAAAAGCCCAGTTTCTACTATTTCGATAGGACTGGCAGCTTCTATGGCCGCCCTGCTTTTGGCCGGTGGAGCCAAAGGCATGCGCTATGCATTACCCAACTCAGAAATACTTATTCATCAAGTTATGGGTGGCGCTAGCGGCCAAGCCAGTGATATAAAAATAAAAGCCGAACAAATCCTAAAACTCAAAGACAGATTAAACAAAATACTCGTTCGTCATACCGGACAACCCATAAAAAATATTGAAAGAGATACTGACCGCGACCATTATATGACAGCCGAAGAAGCACTCAAATATGGCCTAGTGGATAAAATCATAAAATAATCTTTTCAATATTTTCAAAATGTGCTAATATTTTTGCAAGGTGAGTTTTTGGGTTATTTAATCCAACTCGACATAACTCGCCACCAGACCATCAGCGTAAAACATCAATTGATAGTCGAAAGACTTCGAAGGATGTCTTACATCATGCTGATGGTCTTTTAGTTAAATGCCCTTAAGGCTCTTGATTTTAAAAGCCTTTTATGGTAATCTCACCAGTGAGGATTAAAAAATAGTGCCAAATATATAGAAAATAAGGCAAAATCCTCCAATTTTAACAAATTAATTTACTGTTTGGTTCAACATCACTGAAGAGACTACACTCTCAAACTATTCTGAATTTTAAACATATTTTTGGGATAATAACCTCAATGTCTAATAGCAAAATTAGAATCTCATATAAACAATTTTTACTCTAAACGAACACAAATCTCGGGTTATTTTTATCTCTCTATAGAAAAACTAAAACAGTAAACCGGAAAGTCACTATAAAATGGAAATCGTATGGTATTTAGCTGCCGCGCTTGTGGGTATAGTTTTTGGATTTTTCATCAAAAAATTTCTAGCTAGCCGAGATATTGAATCAGCCGAAAGAAAAGCTGAAGATATTATAATGAGCGCCAAGCAAAAAGCCAAAGATGCCCTTTTGGAATCAAAAGAGCAGTCTTTGAAAATTATAGAAGAAGCAAAAAATGAAGAAAGAGAAAGACGAAACAGTCTTCATGATTTGGAAGATAGATTGACCAAAAGAGAAGGTCTGTTTGACAAAAAATTGATGGATTTGGAAGAAGATAAACAAAAAATAAATAACACAAAAAGCCAATTGGAAAAAAATAAGGAGGAAATCAAAAAAATCAAAGATGAACAAATGGCTAAACTGGAAAAAATAGCCAACCTGACTCAAGACGAGGCCAAAGAAGTACTCATCAAAAATACTGAGGTTAAAATGAAAGATGATTTGCTCCAAAGAATGCGCAAGTTAGAAGAACAAGGCACCGATGAGCTTGAATCAAGGGCCAGAGAAATCTTGTCTACTGTTATTGAACGCTGTGCCGCTCCTCATACTGTAGAAACCACTACTACTGCCGTGAATTTACCAAATGAAGAAATGAAAGGCCGCATCATTGGTCGTGAAGGCAGAAACATTAAAACTATCGAGCAGTTGACTGGTGTGGAAATTATTATTGACGATACTCCAGAATCAATCCTGATATCTGCTTTCAATCCCATCAGACGTCAACTAGCCAAAAGGACTCTGGAAAAGCTTATGGCTGATGGACGCATCCACCCAGGAAGAATTGAAGAGACTGTCCAGCAGGCCAAAAAAGAGCTGGCTATTGATATCAAAAAAACTGGCGAAGAGGCTGCTTATCAAGCTGGTGTAGTAGGATTGGATAGTAAACTTATCCAAATATTAGGTCGCTTAAAATACAGAACTAGCTACGGACAAAATCAATTACAACACGCTCTGGAGGTTTCCCACTTATCAGGTCTTTTGGCTGCCGAGTTAAAAGCTGATGTTAATGTATGTAAAAAAGGTGGTTTGCTCCATGACATTGGTAAAGCGCTGGACCATGAAATACAAGGCTCACATCCTGATATTGGTTATGACCTTATGAAAAAATTTGGTCTACCGGAAGAAGTGGCCTATATGTCTGTCTCCCATCATGAAGATCACCCAAAAACACTGGAAGGCGTAGTTGTCAAAATTGCTGATGCAATCTCAGGCTCACGTCCCGGCGCTCGCCGTGATTCATTTGAAGAATATATCCAAAGATTGACTGAGTTAGAAGATACTGCCAAGTCTTTTGAAGGAGTAGATAAAGTATATGCCATCCAGGCTGGACGTGAAATCAGAGTCTTTGTCTCCCCTGATGTCATAGACGACTACAAGGCTGAAAAACTAGCCCGTGATATTGCCAATAAAATTGAAAATGATTTAAAATATCCAGGTGAAATTAGAGTAACTATTATTAGAGAGAAAAGGATTACTGAGTATGCCAGATAAAACAAAAATCATTTTCCTAGGCGATATCTCAGGTGTCTTGGGTAGAGAAGGTGTCAAAAAGATAGTGCCTCAGTGGAAAGAAAAATACAATCCCGATATTTTTATCGGCAATATTGAAAATATAGCCCACAACAAAGGTGTTACCATAAAAACCATTGAAGAAGTGGCCAATGCTGGCGTTAGTATTTTTACTGGCGGTAATCATATTTGGAAAAAATATGATATTGGACAACTGGCTATGGAAACTGACTACAAAATAGCCACAGCTATCAATGACTCTCGTACACCAGATAAATACCGCTATCAAAGTGTAGAAGTAAATGGCACAAATCTAATAGTTATCAATCTACAAGGCCAAACTTTTATCCAATATGAGGATGAGCAGATTGCCAATCCTTTTATCAAAATTGATGAGTTTTTAAATGAGCTACCCAAAGATGCCAATATCATTATTGATATGCACGCTGAGGCAACCAGTGATAAAAGAGCTATGGGCTTATATTTGGACGGTCGCATATCAGCTATTGTTGGTACCCACACTCACGTGCCCACAGCTGATGCTCAAATTTTGCCAAACGGCACAGGCTATTTAACTGATATTGGCATGATAGGAGCTTATCCCTCTGTGCTTGGTATTAAAAAAGAAATAATCATCCAAAAATTTCTCACTGACGAAAAGATTGTCCATGATTTGCCAAGAACTGGTCAAATTGAGGTAAATGCAGTATTATTAGAAATAGATAATAAAACACACAAAACAACTCACATTGAGCTTTTAAGAGAAATAATAAATTAATCATATGAATAAAGCCCAACTCATCGAAAGCGTAGCCATCAAAGCAGGAGTCAGCAAAAAAGAAGCTGAGGATGTGCTTCAGGCTCTTGAAGATTTGGCTATTGAGAGACTCAAGGAAGGCAAAGAATTGACTCTCACCGGATTTGGCACTTTTTCAGCTAGAAAAAGACATGCTAGGTTTGGAGTCAATCCTCGCAATCCAAAAGAAAGGATTCAAATTCCTGAAGTCGTTGTGCCAAAGTTCAAAGCTGGCAAAACTCTAAAAGACGCTTTAAAAAAATAAATGAAACCAACTCTCAAAGAGGTCAAGGCTGATCTACGGATCAACGCCTTTATTGACCAAACTGATAAATACCTCAGATCTTTAGGTTACACCGATCATGGCCGCCGTCACCTAGACATTGTCAGTGACCGATCAAGAATGATTGCCACCAAAATCGGTTTATCAAAAAATGACCAAGAGATAGCCGCTATATCCGGCTGGTGTCATGATATGGGAAATTTTTTAGGACGTACCCAGCATCATTATTGGGCGGCTATTTTATTTTCTCAATGTTTTCTAAATACTACTGATAAACCCGAGAATATAGCCAAAATTTCTCAGGCTATCGTAGCTCATGACAAAGACGACCTAAAGATAATAGATGCTACTACCGCCTGCCTGATTATTGCTGACAAATCAGACGTGCACAGAAACAGAGTAAAAACCAAAAATATCAACGATATAAAAGCTGACATTCACGATAGGGTAAACTATGCTGTAACAGATAATCATCTCAAAATAGATAAACAAAAAAAGACAATTACTTTATCTTTGAAGCTGGATACTAATTTTACCTGTATTATGGATTACTTCTCTATTTTTGTAGAACGCATGAACTATTGTCAAAAAGCCGCCGCTTATCTAAAATACAAATTTCATCTAGAAATAAATAACACTAAATTAGCTTAGTTTCAATAAATAACTAAAGCCCTTTTCGGACCAGTTGCCTGGCCCGTTTTTGCATCCCAGTCGGCAATGGAATAAAGCATATTTTCAAAAGTATAAATAAAATTATGACCTAGTCTGGTACCAGGATCGTTGGTGATAAAATGTCCGTCTTTATAACCCTTTATAACCAACATATGATAGACCGGCCCGCCGTTGCTAAAATTGGGATTGTCCAATAACTTGCCATTGGCAGGAACAACCAATGGCAATCCCCTATTCAAATAACTGATGATTTTTTCTACGCTCAAATCCTCTACTATTTCGTATTTTTCATAACCCAAATAATTTTTGGCAAAATAAGCCAATTCTGAAATATCCATGTCTATTTCCCCGTCCATATTTTGGCTCTGCCAATCAATCATATCTTTTAAAATATTTTCTACTTCCGTAACTGACGGCATGGACTTTCCTTGCACATAATAATCAGCCATTAGTATTGCCGCTTCTTCACAAGCATCCTGAAAAGGTTGTTCCCAATTGGCAGTCGGCGCTTGAGAAGTAAAAGGCACATTCAGATTTATGCTGGTTACAGGCAAGGGATTTTGATTTTGATTATCCGTCAAGTCTGGTTTTTCGGGCTGTTCTACAACTTCATTGGTGTTGTTATTGACAATTAGCTCCTCTGGTTGAAAATTATCAACACTCTCATTATTAGTTGGATTTTGTTCAGCCAAATTTTTAAAATCTTTATAAGTCTGCGCTGGAGGTAAATCCAAATCAATATTTTCTTTGGACTTATCCCAATAATACCAAATGCCAAATGCTATCAACGCCAAAGCTACTAGTATAATTAAAAAATATTTTTTCATAATAGTGTCATCTTAGCAATAAATATGATTATTGACAAATAAATCAATAAATATTAAGCTGAGCTAAATAGCATCTTCCAGTATATTCCACTTAGCTCAGCAAAAGCTAAAAAACCAACCAACACTACTCTTCTGGAAAGGACAGCTATGAACGAGAACTTCCTGCTCCTCTACCTCAACATTATAGAGAAACCGAGTCGCTGGAACCTGGGAGCTGGCATCCACTTTGATGGCTACTCTTTCGACGGTGGCCAGAGTTGGTACATCCTAGTAGGCGACGAGCTCTTTGAAGAGCACGATCTGGAGCTGGCCATGTTTGTCAACTCCATGTGTGGCTGTGCCGGGTGACCCTAGGGTCACCCGGCTCATTTTTTTTGTTCAAAAAAAGGACCGGCGTGAGCCAGTCCTTGGAAATGGGGTTTCCAAACAGTATCTTAGATACCATTTGGAAATTCGTAAGGAGCTCCAGTAGCCATCGCGCTGGCTGTATCATTAGCCATCACCAAGATGGTGGTGAAAAGCTGTATGACTAACTGGTAAATTCCTGGAGCAAACATCTTGAACAAGATGATCAAAAATATGAAGTTGAAAAATCCATACAAAGCACGGAACATATTTTTGTCGTTTAGGCTACAAAGCCTGGGAGAATATTTTTGAAGATTCGACTATCCTCGCAGGCCATCAAATTGCCCAAGTTTATTCTCTCCAGGGCACTCTAGTTTGAAAAAACTCCAGCTAAGTGCGCTGAAGAGAATCTAAGGTTTTCAAATAACCCTATACTGTATGTATATATTATAGTTTGACTTATGTCAAATTTTTTAGTTGTTTATATAAAAATGGTAAATTTTATAAATAACCTCACCTTTATAATCTTTAATTTCTCTATCAGGATTAATACCACTTTTTTCCAAATTATCTTTTATCAGATTCATTTGATCAATATAATTTTGACTTTTATTACTACGAGATTCGTCATCTATGACATAAACAAAATAAAACTCATTGATATCCAAAAATTTATTGAAATAAGCAAATACATCAGATACTCCCGCCTGCTTCATAGCCGGCTCAATGTCCTGAAAATAAAATAAAGGCGCCTTATAATATAACATGTAACGATTGATATACCAGACTCTAGCAAACCAATCCAGCCTTTCATCAAAAAGCATTATTTTATTTCCCTCCAGACTAACAGACCGCAAGTCTTTATAGGTATCTAGCTTGACTTTTTTATTACTTATATAAATATTTTCTTTAATATATTTTTCTAGCTCTATAAAACCTCGATTATAAAAACGGTACCCAGAATAAGTCAGCCACAAAGGTCCAACTGGTTTTCTCAACACATTGGTATTTATATTATAAAAAATCTCTGCTAAAGCAAATATAATAAAAATAAATATTAGAAAATAGTTTAAAAATTTCTTATTTCTTACCAAAATAAATAATCTATATAAAAACCAAGCGGCTAAGATTGCCAAAAAAGGATTAATTATAGAAAGTAATCTAGGCGGTGCTCCGGAAAAAGAAAACATGAGAATTATCATCACTATATTTATAGCCAAAAAATTCTGCCAATACCTTGTTTGCCTTCTGGTAACTTTAATTAGTAAAAATATGAAAGACAAAGCGTAGACCAAGACCAAAGGCAGGGAACTGCTTCGAAATATAACCACCATGATCGAACCTAAATTTTTCAAAATACTAGCATTGACCCCCCGCTCAGCTATCACATCATAATCCTGAGGATGCATACCGACCATTGATGATAAAGCCGCGTCAAAATGCCCCTTTGTTTTAAAAACAAAAATATTATAAATAATTATTGGGGTTAGTAATATCAGACCTGATAATATAGCCAAATAAAAATGTTTATTTTTAAAAATTTTTCTTTCAAATATGACCAGATAAGCCAAAGCTGAAGGAATAAGAAATATAGAGGTGTATTTTGATAATATAGCCAAAGCTATAAATATAGAAAATAGATAAAAATGTTTATTTTTCTTAGTTTTTATGAATAAAATGAATAAGAAAAAAGCTAAAATAATAAATAAAACTTCTGCCCCTTCCAAATATCCTGTACGAGCTGCCCAAACACTATATGAAGAAATAGAAAATATCAAGCTGGCTATGATAGCTATACTCTGGTTAGCTGTTTTCTTTAGGAAATAATAAAGAAAAAATGTTACTAATATAGACGATAATAAAAAAGGGAATAAAACACCCAATGAGCTTGGCCCAATTAGTTTTATAGATAAATATTGGATAGCCATTATCAAAGGCGGTAAATCATGAAAAGACAATAGGCTCCACCAAGGCCTAAAACCAAACCAAACAATCGGCGAAGTCTGACCATCACCTACTAAAAAATCTAGCCAGCCATAGGCCCTAAAAGCATTGATAGACAAATCATTGGTAATATCATTAGCCAAAATATTCCAAAAACGGAGCAAAGCTCCAAAAAATATAACAATGATTAATACCCAAGGGGATTTCAATAAATCTTTCATACATCATATATTCTAGCGGAAAATATCAATCTACTCAATCCCCAAAAATTTTACTCCGATATTGTAAAGCCTCCAAGATATGATGATCTTCTATATCATCCCGCGCTTCCAAATCAGCAATAGTCCTGGCTGTTTTTATAATTTTAAAATATGCTCTGGCTGATAAATTCATTTTTCTAGCCGCTTGCCGCAAAATATCTTGGCTAGACAGAGACAAGGCACAAAAATTTTTTATATCCTTACTATCCATATTAGCATTGAGACTAAAATTATTTGGGCCAAATCTACTCGCCTGTATTTTTCTAGCTTTCATGACTCTACTTTTTATATCTTCAGACCTTTCTGCTAGTTTGGTATCTATAGCTAATTTCTGAGTCTGCACTTTATTGACAAAAAAATGCAAATCTATTCTATCAAGCACTGGACCGGACAATCTTTTTTGATATTTTTTGACGTCATAATCACTACAACTACATTCTTTTTCCTGATCAGTTAAAAATCCGCAAGGACAAGGATTGGCGGTGGCTAGTAAAATAAAATTCGCCGGAAAATCAAAGCTACCTTTTACTCTGGAGACAGTAATTACTTTATCCTCCAAAGGTTGACGTAAGGCCTCTAATATCTGACGAGGAAATTCTAATATCTCATCCAAAAATAAGACATTATTATGAGCTAGACTTATTTCTCCTGGTCGCGGCCAAGAGCCTCCACCTACTATAGCCGAAACAGAGGCCGAATGATGCGGCGCCCGCACAATCCGTGAGTCAATCAAATACCTGTCATTAGAAAGTAAGCCGGCTAAAGAAAAAATCTTACTGGTTTCTAAAGCTTCTTCCAAACTAGGCTCTGGTAAAATTGATAAAAATGCCTTCGAAAGCATTGTCTTACCAGCTCCGGGTGGACCAACCATTAGTATATTATGCCCGCCGGCGGCGGCAATCTCCATTACTCGCTTAGCTTGTTCTTGTCCGTGTATATCACAAAAATCTACAGACGCTTTGGCTGTTGTCGGTAAAAAATCTATTTTTTCAATGGCTTGTATTTTTTGTCGACCACTTAAATGCTCCACCAAATCCTCTAATTTTTTAACCGCATAAATATCAATGCCCTCAATAATAGCGACTTCTCTGGCATTTTGATAAGGTAAATAAACTTGTCTAAAGCCCATGTCTTTAAGACTTGTTGCCATTACCAAAGCTCCTGGTATAGGCTTTAGCTCACCGGACAGCGCCAGCTCTCCTATAAAAGCACTCTTGTCATCAATACTTGATAAAATACCGCCAGCTTGTAAAACACTAATAGCTATTGGTAGGTCATATGACCCTCCCTCTTTGCGAATCTGAGCTGGTGATAAGTTGATTACAACTTTTTGACGAGGGAAATTAAGCCCACTATTTTCAATAGCTGCCCAAACACGCTCTTTAGCTTCTTGGACAGCCGCATCAGGTAAACCCACTACAATTATTTTAGGCAAATGCCTAGATAAATTAGCTTCCACCTCGACCAGTACTCCTTTAAGACCCAAAGGGGCAATTGTAAAAATTTTTTTTGATCCCATTAGTATTATAATAATAAACCATAGCAATAATTTATACTCCCAAAAATAAAGGACTAAATTGCTAACAAGATAAATATAAAAAATCACTTTTCATAACCCAAGAAAAGTGACTTAAAAATTAATTTTTAGCCTACCCAACCCCCGAAGGGCAAACAAAAAACCAACCGTGCCAATCCCGCAGAGCGGGACACTCTCAAATCACTTTTCTTGGATATCAATATCTTAATACTCCGATTTTTTTTTGTCAACCTGCCCGCGCCTTGAGTCTGAGTCCCAAGCCTCGCCTTGGAATCGAAGACCAGTCGCTAGGGATTTTTGCTTTGGCTGATAAAACCAGCTATGCCAAAGTATCCAGACTACTGCCAATGATATATAAATATCTGAAACATTAAAAACTGTAAAAAATGGTACATTGATAAAATCTACTACACCGCCATAACGGAATCTATCCAACAAATTGCTGATTGATCCTATTATCAATATACCCCAAGGCCAAATCAAAATACTTTTTTCTTTGAAGCTCTTCAACCAAAAACTAAACAGTATTACCAAAATTAAAAATATAAGCGGATAGAGGATAAAATAAGTAAGTGGTAAAGAAAAGGCAATATATTTATTTATATGCAAACTAAGAAAACCACCTGCTAGAGATGGATTTTCTATAAAATAAAGTTTAGTTATTCTATCTAAAACAAATAAAGCTATTAAACTGGCAAAATATTTGATCATTTACAATGATTTCTTTTTGCAATCCATACAAGATGTGGCTGATGGGAAAGCCTCTAACCTTTCTGGCTTGATAGGTCCTCCACATTTCTCACACAGCCCATAATTACCCTCTTCTATTTTCTTAAGTGCCCTATTTACATTGTACAAAGAAACTTCCAATGTTTTTTCCAAAGATAAATTCTTTTCAAACATAGCTACCTCAGCAGCATTCTCGTCATCTTTGTCTCCCAAATCAACAAACTTAGCACTGTAATCATTATCAGCTACTTTGACCGCACCAGCTTCAAGTTCTTTTAAAATATCCTGTCTCCTCTGCTCTAATTCTGCTTTTCTTACTTCTATAAATTTTGCGTCCATTTTCATAGATTTATAATTAATAACCCTTTAAAAATACCCCTAAATATTAACAGATTGATAGGTAAAAATCAAGATTTTTTGGCAAATGAAAAAGGCGCACGTCCGGTGCCCAAATTGTTGTTATGTGGCTGGTTGGTGCGCCTTTAGCGCTTATACATACGATTTGTCGAACTTTCTTTGTAAGTTAAAAATTGGCAAATACTATTTATGTAGAAGCGTTCTGTCAACGCTCATCCCTAACTCAGAGCACACCCGCTCTACCATCTTATGGATCTAATCTCCATTGTATGAATGAGGATTGTCCTTTTTGTTGTTTTTATTTTTGTTTTTGGAAGAAGGGTTAGGGCCTTCCAATTTATTGTTGATAAAACAGTAGAGAGGAAAGGATTGGTCACTAAATTGTAAATTAATGCTCAGTCCTTTAATTGACGATGTAAACGATCAGTTATGAACATATTAAGTATATCATATCTAGAGCTTTTAGTCAACGGCGTATATTAGCTAATTTTAGATAAAAAAATAATATATTAAAATATAATTTGACAAATAGCCAAAAAAATATTTCAAAATATCAACAACTTATCCACACCGTAGAAATTCACTTCGTTCATTCTACGGTGCAAGCAATAAATTTTCATATATTACAGTAAAGAGGTGCCTATTTATAGACAAAATTGCAAACCAGCATGACTAGCAGTGTAATATGACAAAGCCCATAGCTTATTTACGCCTTTATTGCTCAAATATTCCTTAATTTGGTCATTATCCAGCTTATTAGTGTCTAAATATATAAAATCACTTACTTGACCTGCTTCTGGCTGACAATTGAGCCATAAATTGCTCAGCGGCTGACTAAGCTCTATAATCTCCCAAACAAAAGCCTCGTTACTGCTCAGATAGTTAATGCCCGCCTCTTGATAAACAAAAACATTAGACACCTGAAAATATGTTTTGTCCTTATAGCTATATTCTATCTTATTGGGATTATCATTGGCCAAGAGCTCAATATATAGAGTACCGTCAGATAAGGTATTTTTTTGTTCCTTCACCTGATAATAATCTACTAAATCTAAAATAATAGCTGAGCTATCAAGCGGAGTGGCAATCAACCAAGCACCATCTCTTTGAAATATCACTCCTCCACTCAAGATAGCCTGCTCAATAGACTGTGAATTTAGATTATAATAAGGCAGGCTAGAAAATATTAAACGAATAAGATCATTTTCTAAAGAGTTTTTAATGCCTTGAGGGGTATATTTGGAAAATGCCAAGACAAAATCTGGCTTGAGTGGACTTTTGTACTGAAAAAAAGAACTATCACGAGGTATAGGACTAGTACCATAGAGATTGATGACTAATCCATTGTCTTCTTTTCTATAAAAATTGGCGTAAGCATCGCCTGATTCAAAAATAGAAAATAAATATGGTATCAAATCATTCAAAAATTCTGGTAAATGACCAAGTTGCCAATACATATCAATACCCTGAGAGCCCTGAGACCTTGAAGTAGCTATTTCGTCTTTATATTCTTTAGATAAAAATTCATTATAAACTTCTAGCGAATAAGAAACCAATAAAATATCATTGTCAGCCTGAAAAAAATACATATTGGAATGGTCATTTTGTATTTGTGTCAGACTTTTCTTTTGTAAATGACTAAATCTAATCAGATAACTGTCACTATCTGACTGATCAGTCCTAAACCAGACTATTTCTCGGGCATTTAAAAAGCTGGCGCCCAACAAATTCTCCAAACTCTTTACTTTGTCAGTGGCTACCGAACTATCAAAGATTTTAAAATCTTCCAAAATATCCTGATAAAATACTTTTTTATCTGTAAAATGATAATAAAAATTTGTATCCGCTGGCAAATAAGAAAACAGTGGTCGATATTCTTTCTTTGGCAAAAAATTTACTAGCACAAAAAATAAAGCTATCAAAAACAAAAGGCCGATCAGACCAAAGATGATCTTATTATCTGCCTTTTGTTCTCTTTTGTGAACTAATTTTAGAAAATCCACAAAAAACTATAGTTAAAAATTATTTTTTGAAGAATTTTGGTCTACGCGGACTAGATTTAAAATCTTTTTTTGGCTCTTGGTAGCCCTCTGGCTTTGGCAATAGATCTTTGATAGAAAGACTTACTCTATTTTTTTCTTTATCAACATCCATTACCTTGACTTTGACCATATCACCAATATTTATTACATCCGAAATCTTATTTATTCTCTCATAAGCAACTTGTGAGATATGGACCATACCGTCTTTACCTGGTAGCAATTCTACAATAGCTCCTATTTCACTACCATTATTTTTGTCAGTAACAATCTTTACTACCTTACCTTCATAGACTTCGCCAATTTCTAGCTCTTTGACAATATTGGCAATCCATTCTTGAGCTCTCTTGGCGCCATCAGCATCAGTAGAGGTAATCATCACCAATCCGTCTTGTTCAATATCAATACTAACACCGCAAGCATCAATAATCTCATTTATAATTTTACCACCCGAGCCAATAACATCCCTGATTTTTTCAGGATCAATACGCATGGTAGTAATTCTAGGAGCATAAGGAGACAAATCTGCCCTTGGCTCACTGATAGCCTGCTTCATCACATCCAAAATTTTCAATCTAGCCTCTTTAGCTTTATTCAAAGCTTGTTCAACTATATCATAGCTGATTCCTCCGAGTTTTATATCGAGCTGAATAGCTGTAATACCATCTCTAGTACCAGCCACTTTAAAATCCATATGACCAGCATGATCTTCAATGCCTTGAATATCGGTCAAAATTTCATACTTGTTTTTGTCATCATCGTCAAGGACAAGACCCATGGCAATTCCAGCCACTGGCTTGGAGATCGGCACACCAGCATCCATCAAAGAAAGCGTGGATCCACAAACTGAAGCTTGTGATGAAGACCCATTTGAGCCCAAAACTTCAGAAACAACTCTGATAGTGTAGGGGAAATCTTCGTCTTTTGGTAAAACAGGTATTAGAGCTTTTTCGGCTAAAGCACCATGGCCTATCTCACGACGACCCGGGCCTCTCAAAGGCTTTACTTCACCGACTGAATAACCAGGGAAGTTGTAATGGTGCATATATTTTTTGGTGCCTGACTCCTCCATGGTGTCTAGGGTCTGTTCATCTCCCGGCGAACCCAAAGTAACTACTGAAAGTACTTGTGTTTCACCACGAGAAAACAATCCACTGCCATGAGTACGAGGTAACAATCCTACTTCAGCAGATAGTTCTCTGATTTCATCAAATTTTCTATTGTCGGGTCTTTTCTTATCTTCTAAAACTAATTTTTTAAAAGCCTTGGTAAGCTCTTCATCAATCATAGCTACGCCCATAGCTCTCATGTCTTTGGATACTTCATTATCCTCTTTTAGAGCTTCATTCACCTTTTCAGTAACAGCTTCAATAGCAGCTTTCATTTTGGATTTGTCAGGATTAAAACAGTCTGCCAAATCATGAGAAGCCAAAACTGAATTTACTTTGGCCTTGACCTTGCCACGTATTTCTTCATTTTCAGAATCTAATTCTGCTACTTGCTTTGAAACACCGATTTTTTTGACTATTTCCTCTATAAATTCTAAAACTTTCTTAACGTGCTTGCCGGCAAAGCTAATACCTTCAAACATATCAGCTTCATTGGTCTCTTTGGCACCAGCTTCAATCATAATCACCTCATCTTTTGAGCCGCTGACAAAAAGATCCAAATCACTTTTGGTTTTAGCCTCAACACTAGGGTTCAAAACCCATTCACCATTTATACGCCCAAGCTGAACACCAGCCAGTGGCCCGCTCCAAGGAATAGGTGAAATTCCTAAAGCCACAGAAGTAGCTACCATAGATGGAAAGTCAGGATCATTGACACCATCGTAAGACAAAACTGTCACTACTACCTGCACATCATTTCTGTCGCTTTCTTTAAAAAGCGGTCTAATAGAACGATCAATTAATCGGGCAGTAAGTACTGCGTCATCGGTAGCTCGGCCTTCACGTTTGATAAAACGTGAGCCTTTTATTTTTCCCGCTGCATACATTTTTTCTTCATAATCAACCATAAGCGGAAAATAATCTACCCCCTCTCTAGCTTGTCCTGAAGTAACAGCTGTAGCCAAAACCACTGTCTCACCATAAGTGACAGTACAGGCTCCATGAGCCTGTTTGGCCAGTTTACCGATTTCTACGACCAGCTCTTTACCGGCCACCTCGGTCTTAAATTGTTGAACTTGCATATCATGCTCCTTTATCACTGACATTGAGCTGATATGGCAAACCCCAGACAGCTAAACCTAACTATCTAATGCTTACCTATCAACCCTCGATCAGTTTAATTATTATTAAACTATAAGCCCCGAAGCCGAGAGCTCCGGGGCTTTTTATATTTTATTCTTTTTCTGACTCTTCTTCTGTTTCTTCTTCTGGCAATTCTGGAACTTCTTCCAAAATATCATATCTCTCTCTTTTGGCCATTTTCAAACTCAGAGCTTTGATGATTTTGCTAAATCTCTTTTCATCTTCGCGCTCCAAATAACGAAGTAATTTGTGACGCAAAGATACTTTAGCCAATAATCCGCGACGTGATGAAAAATCTTTTTTGTGTTCACGAAGATGTTTGGTCAATTCTTTTATCTCTTCAGTAAGAATTGCAATCTGCACCTCAGCCGAACCAGTATCGCTTTTATGAGTTTTATACTTCTCAATCAGCTTTTGCTTCTTTTTTTTATCTAACATAAATTGTCCTTTCTCCTACATCCTAGTAAGGCCTCTAGTTAGTTGTCAGGCCAAACCAAGAACTAGGAAATTAATTAATTATCTGGGCTTAGACTAACATTTTTCAAGGACAAAGTCAAGATGCTATAATAAGACAAGCTAATTATATACGTGTCGTAATATGCTAAACCCCGCACCATTTTTTGACGGAAAAAATGGTGCGGGGTAAAATATAAATACCCACCCAATTAAACCGATTTAGAAATCTAGCTTCTAATGAGTTTAAAAATTTATGATATAGGGGGTGCAAATAATAAAACAAATATATGTCGACTACTAAAATTTCTAACGGGGTAAATGAATACAAAAAATACTTAAAATCTCTCGCCTTAGCCCCTAGTACTATAAAAAGCTATCTTTGGAATTTGGAAAAATTCCTAGTTTGGCTTGGGGAAGAAAAAATCACCGAAAAAAACCTTAAATTATATTTTATATATTTAACTAGAAAATATCAAAGAGTAAATACTGTCAATCTACGCCTAAAAATTGTAAATAACTATCTTAAATTTTTAAATAAAAGATTTCAATTTGATCTTCTCTCTGATCAAGATGCGCCAATCAAAATATTAAATAATGAACAACTTCAGGTATTTTTAGATAAACCTCTGACAAAAAAAGGATTGATAGCCCTGCGTGATAAAGCAATATTAGAGATTTTATATTACAGCGGATTAAAAGTCGGACAATTATGCCAGTTGCGCCTTGATCAAATAGATCAAATAAAAAAAGAAATTATTATCAATCCCAAAAAACATATTCTTATAAAACCTATAACCTGGTTTCATCTTGATAAATACATAAACCAAAGGCTAGATAACAATCAATATTTATTTATAAATTTTGATAGATCAAATAAAAGTAAAAATGAGCATTTAAGTGTCCGCTCAATTGAAAGGCTGATTTCTAAATATGCCATAGGTATTGATCCGCCAGTAATTATCAACCCCCAAATACTAAGAAACACTTTGGCTCACCGATTAAAATCTGAAGGTGCTGAAAGTACCCATATAAAAAAAGCTCTGCATTTTGAAACAAAAGTAGCAGCAAAAAATTACCTCAAAAGACTTTAGTTGACACCAGATAAAATATGTAATAATTTTATTGAGTAAAGTACAATCACACAAGCGTCAAAAGGAGGGAAATCATGGAAAATTCGCCCTGGTATTTAGCCCATTTGTGGGTCATAGGCATCCAAGTCATCGCCTTTCTGCCTTACCTGATAGCCAGTGTCCGATTTTACCAAAATAAAGGGCATTTCATGCTCTGGCTGACAATAGGCATTTGCCTGGACATCGTCATGGCTGTATCCGCTTCCTCAGGATCTCTACCACGAATGAACTCGACAGACCAAGCGCCATGGCACAGCCTGCTGTTTATCACTCATATCAGCCTGGCTGGCATTGGTTTATTTGGCTTCTTCTCCCTCTTTTTGTTTCTGATAGCCAAAGGAACAAAAAGAGAATACCCACGTCTGAGAAAATTCCAATTCAAGTTCCTGCTGACCTGCTGGATTATCGGCGTGGGCATTGCCCTAGTCAATTTTGCCAGCAAAGTCATCTTTGACATCCGGCTGTACGATTTGATTTGAGCCACCGCGGATTTCTTACTAAAGAAATCCGCGGTTTTCATTTTGGACAAATAAGGCTCATAAGTGTATTATAAAAATATAACACAAATATATGTTTTTCCGAGACCGCCAAGACGCCGGCCAAAAATTGGCTGAAAAATTGGCAAAATTTAAAAATAAAAAAGATACTATCATTATCGGCTTGCCTCGAGGCGGTATCATAGTAGCCGGCCAAGTAGCAAAAACCCTCAACTTGCCGCTTGATATTGTAATACCAAGAAAAATCAGCGCTCCTCAAAACCCAGAATTTGCTATAGGAGCTATCTCCGAAGATGGATACTCGGTATTTGACCAGGATATAATCATTCAAGAGGGTATAAACAAGAAATACCTTGAAGAGGAAATCACCAAAGAAAAAAAAGAAGCCCAGAGAAGACTAAAGCTATACCGCGGTCACCGAACTCCCTTAGATTTAAAATATAAAACCGCTATAATAATTGATGACGGCATAGCTACCGGCTCTACTATGCAAGCCGCTATATTATCTGTTAAAAATAAAAAGGCCAAACATATAATATTGGCTGTTCCAGTATTACCCAAAGAATCCTTAGAAAAATTTCAAACTTTATCCGAAGAATTATTTTATGTACACTTACCTCATCTTTTTATGGCTATTGGTAATTTTTATGCTGACTTCCGACAGATTACTGACCAAGAAGTAATAGAACAATTAAACAAATAAAAAACAGCCTCGAAATATGAGGCTGTTTTTGTTATTCTCTAAAATCTCCTATATAAAAACCCTCCAAAAATCCACGAGCCTTATCAGAGTGAGGTGTACCAGATCCCATGGGTCTAGTTTCATAAAGCTCAGTAGCATCAATACCACAACCTTCCAGTATGGCATCACCACCGCCATGATTGCCACCAGCGATAAAGCTGGTCACATCATAAACCTTGCCACTAATAAGGAGCCAACAATCGTCAGCATTATTATGTTGGGCGATCTCTGCCATGTCATATTGAGTGGCCATCAGCCCGTCTTCTTCTATATTTTCCATGTTTTCCTCTTGGTTTTGATTTACAAAAGTTTGATCATTTGTGACCAAAGGATTTTTTTTCAAACAGCCACCTGTCAAAAGCACTGTAGCCAACAAAATTGGCGCTAAAATATATGTTTTCATATATATACTATTTATTAATTATTAATTTTTGTATTATATACTAAAAAGATAATTTTTCCCAGGCTTCAATATCTCCCTCTACAACATAAAATATTGGATGTGTCTGAGCCTTATTTGGATGAGGTAAAACTCGGATAAAATGAGGTGATCTAATTTTTAGTTTATGAGTTAGATGATCTAACTCATAAATAATCTGCCCTCTGGTAACCGGTAATTTTTTTGTCGGGATAAAATTCTCTATTTTTGACTGATCAAAATTGTAACCACGAATATTCGCCTCCTGCCAAATAAAATTGAGATAATGATTGATGAGATTTAAAGGGTCATCACTTTGTTTAAAGCGTTCTAATTGTGGATGTTTTGTATACCCTTTAGTTTGACCTTTTAAAACTTTTTTGGCTAAAAGGCTTTCGCGCCAAAGAGCCAAAAGACCCTTGGTATCCAAATAGCTAGGGTGTATACTCCAAAGTCTCATAATAAAATTATATCATTTATTTGAAAAAATAAAAAATTGACAAAAGGTCTGATTTAGTTTTATATAAAGGCGCAAGTAATGAAGCCAACACACGGACTTCACTAGTCCTTTACATGAACAGGGAGGCAAAAATGGCACACTCCGAAGAAATCCTGATGCTCTGCGGACGCGGAGACACCAACCACCTGGCCCAAAAAATCATTGACGCTGTCAATATACGCCGGATCAAATAAGTACCACTCAGCCTGTCCCACACCGATTTCGGTTGGTGGCCGGACAGTGAGCCTGACTTCTGTTTTGACCGCTGGGAAGACATCGCCGGCAAGCACGCAGTACTCTTTCTGAGCACCCACAAACCACACCTAGTCTTGGAGCTTTTGATCCTCATCCGAGCGATCAAGAAAAAGTACGGCGCCAAGAGTCTGACCGTTGTTCAGCCCTTTATGGCTTTTCGACGACAGGATCATCCGGAGATCCCCGAAGAATTTGACCTCAACCTCTGGTTCATGGAGAACATCAAGGCCAACGGAGCAGACCGTATGCTTGTCTGCGACATCCATTCCGAAAGAACAATGCTCAACTGCCAGCAAGTCGGCCTGGAGACCTACCACGTCAAACCTACACCGTTGTACATAGCGGCTCTCAAGTCCAGCCTGACCAAGGCCAAGGAACTCGACAAAGAATTCAAGATTCTGTCCCCGGACAAAGGTTCACTCTTGAGGGCAGTAGCCATTGCTAAGTCACTGGACGTACCGGTGCTCCTGAGCTTGAAAAAGCGCAAAGAAACCGGCAACATTGTCACCAATGTTGAACCCACACCGCAAGACCTGACTTTCATCGAAAAGATAAGCCAGGAATATGGAGTTGAAATCCAACTCATCAACTCGGAAACCGTCAAGGACGCCTACATCATCATGCGGGAAGATGAGCTCGATACCGGTGGTACTGCCGCTGACACCTGCCGCGACCTGTTGCGAGCCGAGGCTTTCCAGGTAGAGCTGGTCGCCACCCACATGAAGTGTTCGCCCCCCTGGAAAAGAAGGGTTGGTCGCAAAAGGACCAGTCCTTTCACCCGAGTCCTGGCTGGAGACACTATCCATCGTTCTTACGAAAACCAGACTGGCGGTCTGGTGGAAAATGTCTCAGTAGCTACGGTCATCGCTGAAAAGCTGACCGAGATTCTCGATAGCCTGTAAAACAAAACCTGCGGCGCGCCAAAGCGCGCCGCAGGTCTATTTTTTATTTATAAAATATTATTGTGCTGGAGTAGTGGTAGCTATATCATTAGTAGTAGGTACATTAAAATGGAAATTATACAAAAATTTTATATACATAGGCCAATCTTGACTTCCGATAGTGTGCAAAAAAGTAATCTTAAATAACTGCCCGTCTTTTACAAAATAATAATAATCTGCCCCATCAGAATCAACTGTCTGTGGCTGAATAACATGTAGTGTTTCTATACCTCCATCAATACCAATAACCCTAGTCTCATAAGATCCAATACTATCTTCCAACCATTCCTGTAAATTGACCCCCACCTCCGGATGATAATCAACGGTGTCAAAATGTGAGATACTAATCCTTGGCCAGCGTTCTCCATCTTGCAAAGGTCCCACAAACTCTACAAACTCGTCTAAATTATTGGCAATAATTTCTGTGTTATCTGGATACAAAACTGTATAACCAAATTTTTTATTTTCATATATTTGCCAATCTACAGAGTCTACAATACTATCAGGTGTTTTAACTACTGGAATTGTCTGATTTTGATTAGAATTTTCAACTACCGAGCACTCTTCTTCCCAAGTGCGCAAACATTTATTTTTTGTCTCGCACCAAGAATAGCCTGCCGATATAAGACAGCCATACTCATCCTTATCACCGCCAATTAAAGGTTGGTTATCAAGTTGTTCTTCTACTATATTACTATTGTTTTGATTATAAAGATCCTGATTATTTTGACAGCTGGCTCCCATTAGCAAAATACCACTAAAAATAGCCAAAAACCCTACAAAAAATCTAAATTTAGAGAAAAACATACATTTATACTTTAAATTATTATTCCTCCTAATTACTATTAATTATTTGCTTTTTAAATATTTTTGTCAAACCCCATTAAAAAAAAATTTAACAGGGTAAATAAAAAAAGAACCCTGCCAGAGTCTTATTTTTTATTATTTTTTAAGATAATTTTGTGTTTCCATACCAATATCGTGACTGGCTATTTGTTGCCCAAGAGCACTCATACCCCTGGCTATAAGAGCGACCAAAAAAGCCATACTAAAAACCGACAAAAGCATCATGACTGCCAACAGTGTTTTGGTTTTTATAGAAATGGCCTGAATTATTTTTACTTCACTCATAATATAACTTTATTTAAAATCTTTTAAAACATCGCTAAGGTCTTTATTTGTGATTGTGATGGTTTTGTTATTGTCAACATGATCAAGTCTTGCCTTGGCCGATACTTCATCCATTATATCAATAGCCTTGTCAGGAAAAACTCTGTTTTTTATTTTAGCCGAATAAGAAACTATATTTTCTATTATTTTATCGCTGATAATAACATTGTGATAATCCTCATAATCTTTACGCAGTGCCTTGAGCATAGAAATAGTTTTTTCAGCACTAGGCTCTTCTACTAAAATTGCTTCAAAACGTCTAGTCAAAGCGGCGTCTTTTAAAATAAATTCTTTAAACTCTTTGGTGGTAGTAGTTCCTACCATCTGCAGATCGCCACGTGCCAAAGGAGATTTTATAATATCGTCAGCGTCAATAGCTCCTTCCACGCCACCGGCTTGAACTATAGTATGAATCTCATCAATAAAAACTATTACCTGTTTTTCCAAACTTATAATGGCATCAATCAAAGCCTTGAAACGGTCTTCAAACTCACCTCTATATTTTGTGCCCGCCAAAACTGATGATATATCCAATTTAAGAACTGTCTTACCCAAAAGAGACTGCGGAACCCTAGCTTGAGAAATGGCCATAGCCAAACCTTCTACAATGGCTGTTTTACCAATACCGGCTTTGCCATACAAAATAACATTATTTTTTTTTCGTCGTGATAATATTTGAATCAGTCTTTTTATCTCATGGTCCCTGCCCACTACCGGATCAATTTTGCTTTCTATAGCAAGCTGAGTGAGATTGGTTGTAAATTTTTCTATGACTGGCTGAAAAATTTTGGTCTTACCAAAAAAATTTGACTGACCATATTTTTTGTCCTGATTACTCTTTAATAAATAAACACCCACTAAAATCAGCAGGATTATATTATAAAATAAATATTTATCAAATACTTCCATTTTTTATATTATATTTTTAACTGGGTTTATTATAGCACACCTATGGCACTAGTTCACTCCAATTACAGTTGGAAATATCCTGGTTACAAGTATATCTTACTTTTCTGGTGGCTTTGGTAGTAGAAGCAGTCGACTCTATATGAGAATTACAAGTCAAATCATCACCACAACCTTCTGGCCAAGGAGTAATAACCAAATTGGTATCCTCAAAATAAAAACTAAAGCCTGATTCTACGGTGTGGCGTTCAGCAAAATATATGTCTACTATACTATCGCCGGCTGATAAAAATATAGTGCCTGTTTTTATATTAGCAGCGTGAGTGCCACTATTATTTACTATTACTATATCATCCAATAAAACCCAAGAATCGTCGTCTGATGCTAAATAGTATCTATAATCACTATCAGCTGGTGCTGTCACCTTTGCTCGCCAGTGCATACCAAAATGGTAATCATGCAAAAACCCCTCTTTGTTTTCGTAAATAGTCCCATCATAGGGAAACCACATACTGGTCAGAAAATCAATATTGGCATCAACCTGCTCGTGTGTTTTATAAATATCCCAATACCAATCATGATCAAGTGGACTAGGAGTTGGCCCGGGATAAGGATTGACCTCCATATCAGGATGAGTGACAGAATAATTAAAATATTCAGCCCACCAACCTGACCCTGGTGTAAATTGACACTCCGGAATCGGCATACATTCTCCAGGCATATCAAAAAACTCACTAGAAGCTACAATACCCCCTACATTTATACTACGAAAATCAAAATTAGTATGCTCTTTTCTAAGTTGCATCATTGCCTCTCCTACTCCCGATTCGGCAGCATAAAAATCCTGCATAGAATCCACAAAAGATATCAAGCTCTCCCTAGTGTTTATAGAAATAAATAAAATTGACAAAACTACCGAAAACATACCAGTCGCTACTACCAGAGTGGCTATCAAAGCCACTGCCCCATTTTGTGATTTTATTTTATTGTTCATCAACGGATACTTATAAAGGTATTAAAAGTTTTCTGCAAATAGCCATGTCTATAACTACTATTGCCCGTGGTCAAAGTAAAGGTAATATTTATACCCTGATTTGCTTGCCCATAGGCATCGGAAATAGGCGTCAGCGTTAGATCGCTGACTATTACTTTATTTGAGTTTAAAACCATCGCCGTGGCTGTAGATTGATCAGGAAAACCAGCTCCCACATCATGCGTCTCTCTGTATACCAAATCATTTCCCTCGGCATCTATACTAAAACGAATATCCGGCCATTCATAAAAATGAAATCCCTCAGGCAGTGGACTAGCATCTTGGATACTGTCTACATTATGAATCCTATTCATCAAAAAATTGGTAATAAAACGGGCATTGTTATGAACTAAATATGATGCCTGAAACTGCCTTTTGATATTGAAAATACTCATTACCATACTGCTTATTATCAAAATAAGCATGCTGGAAATAAAAATATAAAGTAAAGTTTCTATAAAAGTAAAACCTTTTTGATCTTTTTTTATTTTGTTATTTTTCAAAATCATGGATAAGTAGAATAACTAATAAATACCTCCTCTACCACAGGCACTTGCCACTCCGAATCACTATCCAAAAATAATCTATATCTGATATATCTATCATCCTGATGGGCACTATAATTTATGTATTCTTGAATAGAATTTGTATAATAACTTGAGCTACTACCGTCTGGTCCGATAAAATTCCATGGGCCTGCTTCATTGTCTGAAGTAGCCAACTGAAAACGAATATCAGTACCACTTGGTTCAGTGCCTGTCCAGGCAATCCAATTGTAGGTTACTTGGTTGCTACCAGTATCAAAAGTGGAAGAATCCATAGTACCATAATCTGCATACTCACAGTCTAATACATCGGTAGATATAATAAAAAATTCACCAGTATTTCCAGATGTTGCCGCGTATATGACAGAACAATTGGCACTCATACCCAAAACATAGCCATTCAAATCAAAACCGGAAATTTCATTTATAGTTTCGGGAAAGCTGATATCTAAGACCACTAATTCTTGATCTAAAAAGTTTGTGCCCACCAAAGCATATGGACCGACTATAGCAAATGAATGTATGGTTTCATCAACGGCGTAACTTCCCAAAAGACTGGGGTTAGCTGGATTAGTCACATCAATTACAAAAAACTCCGCCCCAGAACCATTGTTTTGAGTGGAAATAAAAGCTCTGCTACCCCTGACATTTACGTCCGTTCCTTTCAAAGAACCTGGCAAGTCATATTGACCAACAGCTGACAAATTAGCTGGATTAGTCACATCCATTATTTGAAGCTCCTTATTGTCATCTTCAGTTGCTATATAAACATAGCTTTCTGATAAAAATAATTCTCTAGCCTGATCATCTACGCTTATTCTATCAAGATATCGAATATCAGTGGGATCAGTAATGTCAAAAGAGTATAGATAATCTCCCTGGACAACATAGGCTTTGCTTTCATCTACCATGACATCCAGAGCATTACTATTTCCGCTCATATCATAATAATCTGCAATAAATGGGCTACTTGGGTTAGACACATCTATTACTTGGAATTCACGATAGTTGGAATCAGTAGCAATATAAGCATAATTATCTTGCACAAAAACTGACTTTACTGCTGCGCCAATATCCATAGATGAAATCAAAGTGGGACTAGAAATATCACTGACATCTAAAATATAAAATTCACTGCCATAACTATTATTTTCTGTCACCAAATAGGCTATATCATTTATTTCATATACATCATTATCATCAAAATTTCCCGGTGTATCATAAGTAGAGGTAGTATTGGCATAGCTCCAATCTATAAATCCGGCCTTTAAAGTAACAATACCCGGTATTGAATTATCAATACCTGAATCTTTAAAAGAAAACTTAGTTTCATCACTCCACAGCTCCTGGCCATCTCCACCTACCCAGTCTGTCTGGTGCCAACGATCAGCTTTGAAACGATGCAAATATGTTTCTAGAGTCTGCGTTTCCTGATGGCCAGATTTACTATCCCAAACAACTATCACTTGAGCTTTTTTTGTATCAGGGTCAAGATAACCTCCACTACTTACTATTTCTCCATAACTATGACCATTAGAAATATTAGCTCTATATACATCACTGACTTCAATCTGCCTAGTATAAAACCCGTCCAAAAGCTGGCTACCAGAAGATAGTGTCCAACTGTCTCCAGTCAACTCTACAGAATATTGTCCAGTACTAATATCATCCCACGCCATCAGTTTGACTGCTTCCAGAGCTTCAGAGGCATAAAACATAGCTTGGGTTGTTTCTTCATTTAATTTTTTTACTTTATTATTTGAATTGCTGACACCCAAAATCAAAAAAACCATCACACTGACAAAAGATATGACGACCAATAATTCCATCAAAGAAAAACCTTCTGTTTTTTTATAATCAAACATAATCAATTTATTTGCCCTGGTGCTTCCACCTCAATAGTTTTTATCAAAGCTGGATCAGCAATAGGAGAAAGAGATATTATGCCAGTATTAATAGTCTGACCATCAAACTTACCAAATAAAACATCCGCCGTAGTGCTCCCTGCCCCATCATCAAAACTTCTATATGGTTCTAGAATTTCTACGCCCTCCAACTGCCAGCTCATATTATCCGGATCGTCTTCGTTATAAAAGTTTCCTTTAAATATTGTATAGCTATCAACTTCCAAATGGACTCCCCAAGGATTGCTCTTGGCGGCAGCTGTAGCCAACTGTTGTGCCCTAAATAGACTACTTTTTATTTCATCCCTGACATTATTGAGATGAATATTTTTTTGCCAAACCTGATAACCAGATGCTCCAAAACCAACTACCAAACCAACCAAACCCAAAACCATGATAACTTCTATTATTGAAAATCCTCCTTGATATTTTTTAAACATAATTTATATTATTCGGCAAAGCTAAGAGTGAGTTCATACATCGGACCAATGACTGATACCGCAATAAATCCGACCACTACACCTACTACCACCAACAAAATTGGCTCTAAAATAGTAGATAAATTACTCAAAATGTTGTTGACTCTATCTTCATAAAATTTGGAAATTTTGCCTAGGATTTCCTCCAGCTCACCAGTGGTCTCGCCTACCTGACACAATTGAGTCGATAAGGATGGAAATAAATCAGGCCTTTTAAGCATGGCTTTTTCTAGAGAAGTGCCTTTTTCCAATTCATCAGACATCTCTAACACTGCATTTTTAAATCTAATATTACCAAGTGTCTGGGCTGATATTTTCATAGAATTTACAATAGCCAATCCTGCTCCCAATAAAGCTTGTAAATTTCCAGCCCATCTAGTGAGCGACAACTCTCTGATTATCTTACCAATAAAAGGTATCTTGAGCATCATGCTGTGAAGGAAAAATTTTGGTTTTGGAAATTTAAATATAAATCTCATAGCCACTCCAAAAATAACCAAGCCACCCAAAGTATGCCAAGTATAATTTCTAATAAAACCATTTATCGCCTGTACTGCCCTCAAGACAAAAGGCAATTCTACATTGGCCGATTGAAAAAGACCAACTAGCTGAGGAAAAATAACTAAAGCCAAAAATATTGATACTGCAATAAGCGCCAACATGACAATGGACGGATACATGACAGCACTAATTACCTTGCCTTGTAGCTCCTTTTGTCTTTTTAGAATATCAGCCAAATTGCCAAAAGAATCCGCCAACATACCAGTACTCTCTCCTACTTCTACTGTGGCGATTATCATTTCCGGAAAAATCTTGGGATAATATTTCATACCTTTAGAAAGTGGCTGACCATTTTCTACATGGCGCTCAAGATAATCCAAAATATCCCTAAAATATTTATTTTTTATTTCTTGTTTTAGCGTCCTAAGAGCTGGAGCTAGAGCCAAACCAGCCCTCAACATAGTAGACATATTATCCATAAAAAGCATCTTGTCAGTCAGACTCACTCTACCTAAAATAAATCCCTTTTTATGAATCGGGGTTATTTCTTTATCCTCTTTCTTTGCAGTTTTAGAAGTAGGTTTTTTGGTATACAACTTAAAAGAAGTCATCTGCGGACTTACTTTAGTAAGCTCCCCGTCTTTCCTTAGATTATCTACAGAGACTCTGGTTTCAGAAATTTTATCATTTTGATTATTAATATATTCCATATTTTATTCTCTTTTAATTCTGAGCACCTCTTCAATGGTGGTCATGCCCAAAAGCGCCTTTTGCATACCATCTTCAAAAATGGTGACCATACCACTTTCTTTGGCTATCCTCTCTATATCACCTGATGAAGAATTTTTAATAATTGCGTCCTGTATCTTTGAATTATTTTCCAAAAGCTCAAGCACCGCAATACGCTTATCATAACCAGAGCCATTACACCTAGAGCAGCCCTTACCTTTATAGAAAGTCAATTTGGAAAAAGATTCTATTTTATCTTCTACCAATTTAAATTCTTTGAAACGCTTTAACATTTCATCTAAATTAAACTCTCTACTCAGACTCTTTAGCTGATCACTCTTAAGATGAAAACTTTCTATACAATTTAGACAAATTCTTCTTACCAATCTCTGAGCAATAACTACATTAAGGGTGGAAGCGGCCAGAAATGGTTCTACTCCCATATCCAAAAGCCTAGGCGGTGCACCAGCTGCATTATTGGTATGGAGGGTTGATAATACCAAATGACCTGTCAAACCCGCCCGGACGGAAATCTGAGCTGTTTCGTTGTCTCTGATTTCTCCAATCATGATAATATCAGGATCTTGTCTAAGTAGCGCCCTCAAACCATTGGCAAAATCATAACCGGCCTTGGGATTTACCTGAGTTTGATTGACCCGATGTACTCCATATTCAATCGGATCCTCAATGGTACAAATATTTACTTCTTCGGTATTCAAAATATTTAAAACTGAGTACAGAGTAGTTGTTTTGCCAGATCCTGTTGGTCCAACAACCAATATCATGCCAAAAGGCTTTTTAATCTGCCGTTTCATCACTTCTACATTGTGTTCCAAAAATCCCAAATCTTCCATACTCAAATTTTGAGCCTCATCAGTCATAAGCCTCATGACTATTTTTTCCCCATAAAAAGCCGGAATTACCGATACTCTGACTGACTCCTCTTCATCTTCTATTTTAAAAGAAAAACGACCATCTTGCGGCACGCGATGTTCATCAATACGAAGATTAGACAATATCTTGATACGAGCCACTAAGGCATCGTGCACTGAGGCTGGCAATTCTACCATGTCATGCAAATGACCATCTACCCTAAAACGAACTACCACGGCATCTGGTAAGGCTTCTACGTGTATATCTGAGGCTTGCTCAAAAAGAGCTGCTTCTAAAATTATATCTATAATCTTGATAATTGGGATTTCCACTTCTGCTGGGCGACCGTCTACTTTGAGTATCTTTTCATCCAATATTTTGTTTAATTCATCTTGAATATCTTTTTGATACAGCCTAGAAGCAAACAAAAAATTCTTGTAGCTAGTCAGATATGGCTCAACTTTTTTCTTACTCATTGATTTTACCGCCGAAATCACTGCTTTTTCTCTAGGATCAACAAAGGCTACCTTTAAAACATCTTTTTCCAAATTAAAAGGAATTGCTTTGGCTGATCTAGCGGTTTTTTCATCTATAATTTTCAAAACTTCCGGGTCAAGTTTTCTTTTTCTCAAATTCACATAAGGCACTTTCAAAAAATCTCCCACCAATTCATACAAATATCTGGCATTGACAAAACCGCGCTCAATAAGCACTTCTTCTACTCCTCTTCTTCTACGGTGAGCATTATCGTCAGCCTCTGCCCAGTCATCTTCTTTGATTACTTTGGCGTCAAGAAGTATTTTTTTTAGTTCCTCCTGAGTTATTGGTAAATGTGAAGCCATTTTAAATAATAAAAATAAAATTTATCATATAAATTATACCAGAAATAGGTATTTTAGACAAAGCAAAAAACTGTATAGCCAAATTTAAAAAAATTAGTTAAACTTAGAGAATGTTAAACAAAGAAAAAATAATCCATTATCTTCCCCTAATCTTCATAATCTCATTTGCTTATTGTTTTTATTTCTGGCAACTGGGCAGTCTACCAATTACTGCTTATGATGAAAGTATCTATGCCCAGGTCACTAGAGATACTCTAAACAGCGGGCAAATAATGACCCTGAAGCATATGGGCAACAACTGGTTTGAAAAGCCTCCGTTGTATTTTTGGCTGAGTATGCCAATGGTCAAAATATTTGGTGATACAGAAATAGCCTACCGTATAATTTCAGCTTTGTCGGCCATTTTTTCTGTATTGCTGATTTTCTTGATTATAAAAAAATTAAGCCAGCAAAAATATCTGGCTTTGTTATCATCTTTTATTTTAGCTATAATTCCGTTTTTCTACATTAGCTCACGACAAGTAAGGTTGGATACTCCTCTAAATGCTATCATGCTAGCCTCAGTATATTTTTTGATAGTAGGCTGGAAAAAAGAAAAATATCTTCTGACAATTTTACCTCTTCTTGCCTTAGGTTTTTTGATGAAAAGCGTCTCTATATTGGCAGTAATACCTATATTTTTTATATTTAGTTTTTTTTATAAAAAATGGAGCTGGTTAAAAAGTAAGTGGCTATGGATTGGTTTACCCTTATCTTTATTAATTGTACTGCCCTGGCATATAAACCAACATCTGGTCTGGGGTTCTGAATTTTGGCAAAAATATATTATTTGGAATGTTTGGGAAAGGGCTCAAGGTGGTTTTGGAATAAAAGAAAAAGTAGAATATTTTGCCTACTTAAATAAATTATGGAATTTTAGCCAACCATGGTGGCAAATATTTTTGCTTTCTATTATTATTTTCTTGATAATCAATAAATTTTATAAAGATAAAAAGACAAAACAGTTTTTTATGGTCAGCTTGTGTTCTGTCTTATTTATAATTTTATTTTATTCACTATCAAAGACAAAAATATCTACTTATCTCATACCCGCCTATCCCTATATAGCAACGGTAATTGGCTTAGCTTTTTATCGTTTATGGAAAATTAGCAAAAACAAACTTATAAAAATACTATATGTTATCATTTTTACTATTTTGGTTATTTATTCTATTTCTTTATCCATCGGACATAACGACAAAATCTTAAGAACCCTACATTATCAGTTTGACCAAAACCTAAAAGAAATAGGTCTAATTATTAGAGAAGACAACAAGCCAGAATTACCTTTGTATTTTCTTAGTGGCCCAGTACCAGATGTAATAAGTTATTATTCAGGCCACCAAATATATTGGTTGTATCCCGAAGAAGATAAAAATCAATATAATATACCTGGTCCGTCTTATATAATGCTAACTGATTATGTTTTTAGCAAATTATTTACTACCAATGGGCTTGATATAAAGCCTCAGTACCACAATATGCATCTTAGATATATAAAAGACCACCTTATGCTCTTATATACCGACTCAGATGTTACTATAGATTTATAAAAAATTCCCGCCGCGCTCAGCGCGGCGGGAATTTTTATTTATTTTCTCTTTTTAACTGCTTTTTTAACAAGCTTTTTTTTAGTTATCTTTTTCTTGACCACTTTCTTTTTTGGCGCCGGTACTTTTTTTATTTTTCTTTTAGCACCAAAAGAAGCCACTAGAGCATTTTCCAATTTCACAAAATCTTTGACCGCCATCTCAACCGAATGATTATAACTTTCTGATGAAAATATTGCTTTCTTTGTTTTAGTTAGCTTAGACTCCATTAAAACAGGCAATTTATACAATGACCCAAAAGCTGCCATGGCATTATTTTTTATCTTGAGCACTTCTCGAGCCAAAGTTTCACCCGGGATTTTGACCACTTTTATCGGTCTGCCACTAGCCTTGGAAATTACTTTCTGAAGTTTAACAATATCCAGATTATGATCGGCTGGCAAAATAACTACATAATAATCTTTATCTGCTTTTACCAATAGCGCCTTGGCCACTTCATCTACTTTCTTTCTCATGGTAGCTGCTGCATCAATAGCTGTATAAACTGTCCGGTGTTCCAACATATCGTGCTTGATACCTGCCTTTTCTAAATGTTTTATCACTTTAGTTGGTAACTTTTTAATTTTTTTCATATGTTTATTGCTTAATAATTAAGCCAAATTTATAATACTATATTTTAAAATAAATTAGCAAACCACCAAGGCGACTGCCCCAGATCAAGCTGCCAAAAAACAGCAAAAATAAATACTACCCACAAAAGCGACCAAGCAAAATATTTTTTGATTTTTTTGGCGTTTATTTTTAAGCCCATTTTTTTAAAATAATAAACATAAAAACTAAGCTCCTCTGAGACAATGTCTTCTCTGTCCTTAAACTGAGCTTTGGTCAAAACACAATTTTTAGCCGTTTTATCTTGTATTACAAATAATATAACTAACAATAATATCCACTGCCAGCCCAGCCAAAAAGGAGAAGATATAAAAACTAAAATCACTATTAGATGCGCCCAGAATACTAGACCAAAATCGTTTTTTGCCATATTAGTAATTTTCCCTATTATATAGGCCAATTAGTTCCGCCTGAGCCAAAATATGGCCACTCATAGCCGATTCCAGCTCATGCTTGTTACTTTCTCCATCAATATCCAGTTCAACGTCTAGAGCGTAAAGTTTGAAAATATATCTATGCTCACCATCTGGCGGACAAGGCCCTCTATAAGCGTGATTACCCCTAGTGTTTGGCCCTACTACGCCGGCTGGCTGTGTGTTTTCCGCAATAACTCTAGTAACACTAGGCATATTCCACACCAACCAATGATCCCAAACTCGCCCAGCCGGCTTGAGAGCATCTGGATCATCCATAATAAGAGTCAAACTTTTGGCTTCTTGAGGCACATCCACAAACTCCAAAGGCGGATTGATGTTTTTACCATCGCAAGTATACTTGGCCGGCATAGAAGTCATATGACCAAAAGCTGGGCTAATAATTTTCATACTACAAAAATTTAATTTTCAATTTTACAACTATTTGGGTTTTGTATCTTATCGGCTATCAGATAAATAGAGGTCAGAAGTAAAGCAAGCCCCACAAAACCTATCTCCTTTCCTTTGAAAGGTAATATACCCAAAAAGCCTGTCACAGCTGTATAACCAAATAAAGAAGATAAGACAACTGACCCGCATGAAGCACAACCCACGCCCAAGAGTCCTATTACTATGCCAAAAAATCCGGTTCCTACTGACTTTTCCAATTTTATCCGGCGCTTTAAATAAAAAATAAACATAGACAAATTGATGCCCGTCAGTATTGCCACAAAAAATAATAAATATCTACTAAACAGCGTAGAATTTGACTTAAAAAAATCCCAGACTTTTAAAACAGCTTTTAATCTGGGCAAAAACTCAGGTGGTGTATAGGAAAAAACCAGTTTCAAAAAAGGGATGCCTGGTATAAGAATACCCACCAAAAAAAATAACAAGGCGATAATTAAAGCTAAAATAATATAATCCTTTTTTGTAAAAACCAAGCTAAATGATTGTCGGATATTTTTATTCATTTTTTCTATTTTAGATAAACAAACTTAATTATTCATATAGATTATATCATTTTTAAGCGAAAAGCAAAAACACCTTTGCATTATGCTCAAGGTGCCTTTGCTTATGATATTTTATAATTTAGCCCTTTTAAGCCTCAGGGCATTTAAGACCACCGAAACACTACTAAATGACATAGCTAAGGCTGAAATAGCTGGATTCAAAAAGCCCAAAACAGCAATTGGTATACCAACACTATTATATATAAAAGCCCAAAACAAATTTTGTTTTATAGTTCTAAGTGTCGCTTTTGATAAATTTATAGCCTCAACCGCTTTTTCCAAATCTCCTTTGACTAGGACAATATCACCTGTTTCCACAGCTATATCAGTACCTGTACCCATAGCAATACCAACATCTGCCAAGGCCAGGGCTGGAGCATCATTAATACCATCACCTACCATTGCTACAAACTCTCCCTGTTTTTTCAACTCCTTTATCTTGGCTACTTTTTCATCCGGCATCAGACGAGCATAAAAATTATCAATACCAACCTCCTTGGCAATTGCTTGAGCGGTCAAAGAATTGTCACCCGTCATCATAATGGTAGTAATATTCATTTTCTTAATTTTTGCAATTATATCTTTGGCGTTTTCTTTTAATTTATCAGCTACAAAAATAACTCCTAGATATTTTTCAGTATCAGCCAATAATAACGCTGTCTGACCCTTGCCCTCCCCCTCTTTGATAATACTTTTTTCCGCTTCCGTAAAATCTATATTGTTTTCTCTAAGTAGAGAGGTATTACCCAAAAAATATTTCTTATTGCCCAGCTCTCCCTCAACTCCTCGGCCGACAATCGCCCTAAAATTTTTGACTGACTGATGAGAAATATTTTCCTGCTTAGCTTTTTTTACAATTGCCTTGGCCAAAGCATGTTCGGAGTTTTGTTCCAAAGAATAGGCAATCTCCAAAATATTTTTATCACCTTTTATCTCTACCACTTCCGGCTTTCCTTTTGTCAAAGTACCTGTTTTGTCAAAAACAATGGCGGTAATTTTTTTCATCTTTTCCAAGGCTTCTGAATTTTTTATCAAAATACCAAGCTTGGCTCCTCTACCAGTGCCTACTACAATAGAAATCGGCGTAGCCAGCCCCAAAGCGCAAGGGCAGGCAATCACCAATACCGTCACCATATAAAATAAAGCTCTACCAGCCTCAACACCCGTTGCCAGCCAACCAAAAAATGTAGCTATAGATATAGCCAATACGCCCCAGACAAAATAATTTGATATTTTATCTACCAATTTTTGAATAGGGGCTTTGGACATCTGAGCGTCCTGAACCATTTTTATAATTTGAGATAAAACAGTCTCAGAACCTATCTTCTCAGCCTTCATTATAAATACTTGTGTACTATTCAAAGTAGCACCGATTACTTTATCGCCGATTGTTTTTTCTGCCGGCAAGCTCTCTCCGGTTATCATAGATTCATCAATGCTGACACTGCCCTCCACTATGACCCCATCTACCGGCACTTTTTCCCCCGGCTTTACCAAAAGCTGATCACCTATCTTTACCAAATCTAGAGCTATATCTTCAGTCTCTCTAGTAGCCGTTACTTTATGAGCAATTTTTGGAGCCAGTTGCAAAAGCTTTTTTATAGCCTCTGATGCCTTGCCTTTGGCTCTAGCTTCTAAGTATCTTCCCAAAAGTATAAATGTAGTAATAAAGCCTACATCCATAAAATATGTTTTGCCGTGATTAACAAATAAAACAATATAAGCTGAATACAAAAAAGCTGTACCCGATCCCAGAGCTACCAAAGTATCCATATTTGGTTGTCTACGCCAAAGTGATGGAAAACCGACTTTATAAAATTCCTGACCTGTGTACAACAAACCAATAGCCAAAATCAACATAATAGTCATTTCACTCTTAATATCAATAAGAAAATCCAAAATTAAAATAAAAACTGTCAATAAAAAGGCTGCCACAAATTTTATTAGTCGCTGTTTTGATTCTTTTTCTGTATTATCAGCTATATGTTTATGTTGTCCGGTTTCTGACTGCGGTTTATCTGATATCACAGTCGCTTGATAACCGGCTTTAGCAATAACATCCAATATATCTTGCTCTGACACCACATTATTATCATATTCTACATTGGCCTGCTCCAAAGCAAAATTAACCGCACTATTTTTTATGCCTTCTTGTTTACTTAGTTTTTTTTCAATAATATTCACACAAGAAGCACAATGTATGCCCGTTATTTGTAGTTGTATTTTTTTCATATATTTGTTTATTACTCAACAATAAATTTACCCCTAACCATACCCATCCAGCAACTGAAGCTAATCGTCCCTTCCTCTTGAGGAATAAACTCTATTATATTTTCTCCGGGATTAATAGCCTGCTTTATATTTAGAGAAGGAACAATTATCTGGTTGGTGCAGCCCGAAACCTGTTGGCCGTCGATTAGCCATTTTACCGGGACGCCTTTTTGAATTTTAAAAACACTAGGCGTATAGCCACTATAGTCAACAACCATATTAACTATTTGAGTTCCTGATGTATTTTGTACCTGACTGATATTATTAGAATGCCAAAAATTTATATCTAAACCCTGCAAAGCTAGGCCCGATGACAACGTATAAAAAGCAAAAAAGAAAACCACAAAACCAATTGTTTTTTGAAGTACTACGGTCTTCATATTTTTGAATCTAGTAGTAGCTACACCCAAGCCAAATAGAACTGGCAAAGTGCCCAAAGCAAACAAAAACATAGTCATTCCTCCTACTATAAAACTACCTGATGACATAGCAAAAAGTTGCATACTCTGAGTAAAACCACACGGTAAGAAAAAAGTAAAAGCCCCCAAAACGATTGGAGCCATTACATGCTCTGATTGTTGAAGTTTTTTCCAGACCCTCATGCTCTTTTTTGGCATTCTGATACCCAAAGTACTAAGAGACGGCACAAAACCCAAAATATTTAAAGCCAACCAAAACAAAACTAAGGCTATAAAAATGGTAAACCAACTAGTAAAGTTTTGTGATATATTGACCCAAGAGCCAATCAAACCCAACACCCCACCTAAAATAAAAAATGTAAACAAACGACCGAGGTGAAATAAAAGATGGGGTTTTAAATTTCTATCATAAAATGTACCGCTGGCTTGATATTTAGTAGCAAATGACATAACCACTGCGCCCACTACCACTAGACAGGATGACATTGAGGCTACAATACCTATGATAAATGAGGCACTATAGTTTATTTCGCTGGTATCAACATTAAGCCAATCTAAAAGACCTATCCATTGTAGATATTTATAGACCAAATAAATACCACCTAGTAATAAAACAGCATAAAGCCACTGCTCAAAAGAAGCTTTATGTTTTTTGGACTTAATTGGCTCAAACGAAGCACTATAACCCGCTTCTTCAATTTTGGAAATTATCTCTTTCCATGGTAATTGTTCACCACCATGACCTATCTCGGCTGTACCTTTTTTATGACTTATATTTACATACTTGACTTCTGATGCTTCTTTTATGACATCTTTTATGAGCATTTCACAAGAAGTGCAGGTCATGCCTGATATATACAAAACTTTAGAATTTTTGTCTTTCATATATAAATTATTTGTTGGTTAATTTATTGAGCTGTAAAATTTCTTCAATCATTTCTTTCTGTTTATTTGTATTGCCTGAATTTATAGCTGATTTAAAACAACTATTTAAATGTCCCTCCAAAAGATTTTGGTTTATTGATTTTAAAAGACCAATAACTGCCAAATTCTGCTGCATAATATCCACACAATATCTACCGTCCTCTTTCATATCTATAATCTTGTTTATTAGACTACTGGCTTTTTTTAAGCTAATAAGAGTCTTGTCTTGATTTTTTTTGTCTTTTGTCATATTCTTAATAAGAATTATTATATACCTATACCTGGGGTATAGGTATATAATAGCATAAAATAAATAAAGGTCAATACCATGCTCCCCTTAATATGCTATAATAAAAGATAATTAATAAAAAACTATGCCAATAAAATATATTTTAGCTATACTTCGTATATTTATGGGCTGGATATTTCTCTGGACTTTTTTGGACAAGCTCTTTGGTTTTGGGTTTAGCACCAATCATGACAAATCCTGGCTCAATGGATCATCACCGACTCTAGGATTTTTAAATAGTGCCAAAGGACCTTTTGAAGAATTGTTCAATTCAATAGCTGGAACAGCTCCTGTTGATTGGCTGTTTATGATGGGCATGTTGCTTGTCGGTTTAGCCTTAATTTTTGGTATAGCGATGAAAATAGCCAGCTGGTCGGGTAGCCTAATAATGCTTTTAATATTTTCATCTGTTTTGCCACCAAAAAACAACCCTTTTATAGATCAACATATTATCTATATACTAGTATTAACCTATCTATGTTTGACCAAAGCTGGAGATAATATCGGCTTTGGCAAAAAATGGTCCAATATAACATTAATAAAAAAATACAACTGGCTTAAATGAAAAATACCCCCGTTTAGGGGGTATTTTTATAAGAGATATTTTTTATTCACCTGCCTGATTGTGCCAGCGACCAGACATATGTCCCATGTGTGAACCTTTGCCAATCCCCTGGCCACCAAACATAGCGTCTGGTAAACCAAGCTCATCTCTGACAGCTTGAGCTTCTTCCAATTTGCCAGCCATCATTAGCTCATGCATTTGAGCAAACTTATCAAAATTGCTCTCATTGATATAATCTGTAATATGTGGGCGACTATCAACTATTTCTTTCCAAGCCTGATAATCTCTATTTTCTATAGCGCTCACCATAGCATCACGCTCGGTTTGCATAGCCTGAAATCTTTCAGTATTTGGAGTCAACTGTCCTTCAACAGACGGATTGCCCCAATGAGCAGAAGCTATATTAGATACCACTAAAGTGGTGACTACTAGACCAAGAAAACTTGATAAGATATAAAGTTTATTTTTATTCATTAGCATTTTTCGATTAATTATTAGCTATGAAGCTGTCGACTTGCTTTCTATCTAATAATACGCATACCTCTTATTTTTCTTTCACCTGATGGTGGGGGTGGTAATTCATGCATCCATCTCATGCCTGGCATAGACAAAAACTGTCTAGCTTCAAAATGCTCGCTATCTACCATTTGGCCAAGCATCCTTATCATATCACCAGCCATTATATCAATCTCCTGTGGTGTGCTAGTAGAAATATTAGATACATACCAAATATTACCTTCAATATCTCTGATAATAGCCTTGTCCTCTTCAACTTCCAATACTATCCCTGCTAAAAACCCTTTGTCGGGAGCCGCCCAAATCTTTTTTCTAGCATTAAATACATCTTGATAAAATGGCACTCTTCTATTCAGACTATCTTCTATAGCCTGACCAATACCTATTTGATGAAATATAGCTCCAAAAAATATACTAGCTACCACACTATATATTACCAATTGTCCCACTGAAAAACGATAGCCTTTTTTGGTGTGTTTTATATTGTAATAGCCCACCAAGACAAAAAGAGCCAGAAATATCAACCATAAATATGGCAAAGTAGTAATTATAAATTTAAACAAACTACCACTTATCTCATTATAAACATCCCAGTCATTAGTAATCATCATATGAAGAATCACTGCAAAAGATAAGCTACCAATGACCAATGAAGCAAAACCAAAAAACCACACTAGATAATTTTGTAACCTAAAATACCAACGTGGTTTTTGTCTGACGTCTTTTATTTTTTGTAACACTTCACTTGATAAATCTCTTCCTGACATATATTTACCCGGCACCTTTTTATATATAGTGCTGGAAATTAATAATTTATTATATGATTATATTATTTAAAAAGGTGCGGGGTTTATAATTGAATGTTTGATTTTTTTAAAACATCTCTAAATTGCTTTTTTGCTCTATTGATAAGAGTAGCTACCGTACCCATTGGTTTTTTCAAAATATCAGAAATTTCTCGATAATCTTTTTCTTCCAAAAATTTTAGTATTAATACCTCACGATATTTAATATCCATTTTTGACAAAATCTCTCCAATATTCTCTTTCAAAAAGGCCAAATCTATATCTTTTGAAATGTCGGCATCTCCAACAATATTATTTATAAAATCATCATTATCAAAATTTATTTCTTTGGCTCTGGCCTGTTTCTTACGAAAATTACTAATAACCTCATTATGAGCAATACGATAAATCCAAGAAGAAAATTTTAAATCTTTGTCAAAAAAATTTAAATTTTGATAAGTTTTTATAAATACCTCCTGGATCACATCCTCGGCATCTTCTAGGTTTATTCCTGAAATCCTACGAATATACCTGATCAATTTTGTCTCGTATCTTTTTATCAAATACAAAAAATTTTCCTGGTTGCTTATGGTTATTTCTACCAGTTCTTCATCTGATAAATTGTCCACGTTGATTTTATCAACCATAAAAAAGCATTTATACTAGATACGTAAATATACTATAGTTTCTTTCAAAAGCCAAATTGCAATTTACGCCAAAACATACTAAAATATAGAAGAATATTAAACAAAAAATATGGATTTTCATTTTAAATCACCTTTTATAAACATGGATAGACGCAATCCTTCTGTCAATCAGCAGACTCCTTATGGTAAAACACTCCCCATAATAAACGGACCCTATACCAGAATCTATTTAATACGTCACTGCCACCCAAATTATTTGCTAAAAGACAAGCTGGGTGACGAAAAAATGCCCTTATCTGATATAGGTCAAAAACAAGCCAAATTACTAATAAAAAAACTAGAGCAAGTAAAACTAGAAAAAATATACGTCTCTGAATTGGTAAGATCCAGACAAACAGCTGAGGCTTATGCCAAAAAACATAAAAAGAAAATTTTTACTGACGACAGATTAAATGAAATTGACTGGACCGACTGGTATAAAATAAAATATTTTCGTATGAGCGAAAAAACCAGAAGAAAAAATATCAAAGAATATAGAAGGATGAATAAGGAATTAGAAAAATTTCAAGAAAAATCTAGAAGAATGCTCTATGATATCTACAAAAATAATCAAGGTAAAAGAATTGGATTATTTTGTCATGGCAATCTAATCAGATCCATAATAACTAGTATATTAAGTACGGACATTATAGGTTTTTTATCTATGGAAATATACCAATCATCTGTCACCAAATTAGTAATAGATAGAGATGGATATATAAAAATAAACTATATAAATAATATTTCCCATCTACCTCACAAGCCCAATGAAGATCTATTTTTGGCAGCCTTAAACCAATAAAATAAATACCTCCTTATAAAGGAGGTATTTTTATGGTGATAATATTGGCGGTTCGTCTATGCTTCTACCGCTATCTGGCATGCACCAGGGATCTTCATAAGGATTATCTGAACAAAGAGGGCGCAATAATATCCGACCATCATAGTCCGCTAAATCTAAAGTCTCTATAGTCTGTCCAGCATTGATTGTAGGATCTTGACTACCGTTGATTTGCCTGAATTGCCCAAACAGATCCACATTTTTACTAGTATTTGTATTATTGACTATTACAATACCATTTTCAAAATTTCGGCGCCAAACAAGATTATTATCTACATAAGCTGGCCCAATTGGCTCGCCCAAATAACCTTTGCCTACAGACATGTTATCAGTTGAAAAAGCTGTTTTTGGATTAACCCAATATTCATCAAACCACCAAGTATTTCGATTACTATTTAGCGGTTGAGGATTATAATAAACTCCAGCGATAATACTTGAGGTCATGCCAAAACGGTGATATTTATAAAAAGGAGCGCTGCCTGGAAAATAATTATTAGCAAAAAGATTATCATTTAATCTCGGCGTTAGTGAATGCTCCTGCCAGTACAAAAAACTATGAATATAACTAGGATTAAAATAATTGCTGAATGTACCATAATTAAAGGTCTCCTCCCACAAATTACCATTATAATCACTGTGGTTTGGACTACTACCGTTTCCTACTGTTAGTATATTTTGTCCTAATGCTGCTCTAGTTTTTTGCATTTGATCGTGCATACCATCAGTCCAGATTTGACGGGCTTTTGCTGAATCAATAGTATTATTAATATCTTCATCTATACCATCAAAATCAAAATCACAATATTGCTCAAAAATACCAGGGTCTCTAACATAATCGTATAAAAACCAAAAAGATGTACCAACAACGTCCCACCATATACCATCAAAATAATTAAGACGATCAAATATATCTTTTTCCATATGTTCAGCTACTATTGTGTTATAATTTGATCCATTATAAATATTATAAAGAATTGAGTAGGGAAAACTCGGGCTATAACAATAAGTCCCTATATTCTCTGAGCTCTGTAAACGAAGACTTGGGTCCAAACGATCAGCAAAAGTTTCATAGGCTACACCACCATAATCTTGATGACCAATTGCATCTTTATATAATAGTAATACAATCTGTGGATTTATTGCTTTTATATTACGGACAACGGACGGGACAAGAAACGATGCTTTTGAAAAAGAAACCATATCAAATTTAGATAAAAAGTCTACTTCATCCTGACTAGGAGCATTTTCCCACCATAGGCGAGAAATTTTAGGATAATTGTTGTTTTGTTCTGGTAAAATTCTATATTGTCTAAAAAATCCGTAATCATCTCCTTGACCCGACACACTGCGACACTTTATAGCTACAGGCACTGGCTCAATTGGATCGGCGACAGCGATATTAATGCTATGGAAAGTACCACTGCCTGCTGAATATGGTAATTGATCGTACAAATCTGGAGTGCTGCCATAGCGGCAAGTCATATTACTAATAGTATTAAATTGCACACCCAGGGAATTTGTATACCGGACAAAATATCCATCAGGACTAACAATATTTATTTTATTGCTCAATATATTAGCCTGGCTACTTATCTGACCTTCATTAGTATTAAAGATTGCACTCACGGTATCCCCTTGATTTATATTTCCTGAATATAAAATATCATTATTAGAAAACGGCGCTGCCCTTTTATAATTTTCTCTAATTTCATCAGCAGACAATGGTTTATTTAAAATCCTAATTTCATCAATTATTACATTTGGATTGCCAATCTTAAAATTCTCCGTACCCATAACCATATTTGGGAAATCTCCCTCATAATCACGGCGGGCTATTTGTTCACCATTTAAATAAAATTTGACTGACTGTTCTGTCACTGACCAAGTAGCTGACATCATAAACGGCTTATTGGCAGCTAGCTCAAATTTTCCTGTGCCTGTTTGGGCAGCATTTGGCCAGCCCCTATCACCATCATACAAAGTAAAATTAATTAAATCATTGCTGTGTACCAATAGATATAAAGCGTCATTATTTTGTAAATTTTTGTAACTCAAAATAAATGGGTCACTATCAAAAACCGAACTTGATATATTTTCTTTCATAGTCAGCCATATATCTAAAGTCCCCTCATTTATGTTTATATTACTTGCATTGAGATATTCAACTCTGCCTGACATACCTTGACCAAAACTGGTATCTGAGTAAGTGATATTTTGATTTGCTACAGCCTGTTCATTATTGACTGTATTTGTATTACCATCATAATGAGCCAAAAAAATAGTCGGAGAAAAACCTCCTTCTACTGACTGACCGTTTATTTTCCATTGATAAGCTGAACCCTCTGGTACATCTGATTGAGCAACAATTATACTATCTTTATAAGGATTCAAAATTGAACTACTGTATATTGCCTGTGGGTCATCTGGGACTCGCTCCAATAAACATTGATTGGTACAAGTATAGCCACTTGGAGCAGAACCATCACATTGCTCTCCACTTTCTATAATTCCGTTACCACATTGAGGCTGGACAGGGTTTGTGACATTACCTCCCCCATCATCACCTGATTCTGAATCATCAACCACTAATTTACAAAATAAGTTACAAGTATAACCGCTTGGAGCAGAACCATCACACTCTTCTCCACTTTCTATAATTCCGTTACCACATTGAGGTAATATCACTTCTCCTCCATCATTGCTATTGTCTGAAGAATCATCACCTGAGTTTTCCGCTGGGTTGTCAGAGCCATTCCCTGAGTCAGGTGGTGTAATAACATTGTCTATTATATCAAAAGACGAAACTGGAATCCTAGCTAAATCACTATTACTAATACCTAACGATAAAAATCTCATGATTTGATAAGCCGCTTCACCGTCTCTCAAATAATATCTTTTACCATCATTGGGATTGATATACCAAGCCTGACCTCTTTTTTGTACCTGAAGGACTATCCTACCTTTCAACCTATTAGCTAGAGCATAGTCATAATTTAATCTACCAAGTCCCAAAGGATTATAATTGTTCAAAATTTCAGTACCATCATCATAACCATCATTATCTGAATCATTATCATTAAAATCTGTCTCTAAGCCCTCTTCTAATTTATTGCACAATCCATCGCCATCATTATCTATACACTCAAAACGTTTTTCCAGGCCAACCGGAATTTTAGCCAGATCATCATTGCTAATTCCCAAACCCAAATTAGCCATAACACTATAAGCTACCGTGCCGTTTTTCATATAAATTCGAGCATCTTCGGTGGGATTTACATACCAAGCCTCTCCATTTTCCTGCACCTGGAGCAGTATATATCCCCTCAATCTTGGTAATAAATCAGAAAAACCGGCTGATTGGCCAGCTTTGACATAAAAAATCCCCGAAAATAGGATAATAATTGTAGTTAAGATGATTTTTTTCATAAATAAACAAAAAATTGGCTGACCCAATAATGGGCCAAAGCCAATTTTTAACTTACTATACTAACATAATAGCACAAAATATATCTTTTGTCAATAAAGTCAAAACACCTCTTTCATAGAATCTAATATGAATTGAGAAAAAATCGGCCCTAGATATTGATTACCTGTTTGATTAATCTGTGAATTTGGAGAATTATGACTTATCAAATAATCATATTTCAAAAAGTTGTTTTCATCCATAGTATAAGACCTAAAATCAAATACTTTTATATTTGAATGATCCTTAGCATCTTCTGTCAGCCAATTCTGCCTAAGCCAATTGGAAAAATCAGTAGCTCTTTGAGCGTTTTGATCTCTGGTACCACTGCCCGGGGAATAAAGCGGATGACGAGGTGGCAGTGTCCAGACTATAAATAAATTTTCTGGATATCTAGCCATTTCATCTCTCAGAGCTCTATACTGAGCTTTATAATTTTCAATTGATTTTCTCTCAGACGCAGCTGATGGCGAATTGGCATCCAACAAAACATTTGAAGCTTCATAAGAATGATTAAAAATTATTACATTATACTTTTCAGTTAAAGTATTCAGACATTCTATGCCTTCTTCTGTTGAATCACAAGCTCCATTTACCCAGAGGTTCCAAAAATCATAAGGATAATTGGACCAAGCATACGGTACGTCAGGAAAATCACGCTCCACAATACTCAAGACTGTCTGATTATTTTTATTATAATTTTCAAACCAACCATCAACCTGACCTTGCTCATAAATATCCCGACCCAAGGCATGGGTAAGAAAAATAATTTTTTGATCTTTTAATTTTGGTTGACTTATAAGTGGCAGATTATCCTCTACTGTACCCAGATAATAAACCGATAATTTATCTTCTTTATCCAAAATATCATCGCCATTTGGATAATTATCCAAATCATATCTTGAATAGACAAAATCAAAGTCAAAATTATTTTTGATAAAGGTACTTGTGTCCAAAAATTTTCTTTTTTGGCCATTCTCAATATAATAATAATTACTAGTGTTACCCTCTTGAACTAAAGTACCAGTTGGTAAAGTGTCTGATAAATCTTCGCCTTTTATATAACTTGATGAAAAATATCCAGGAATAATATCTTGAATCTGCTTTGACCAGTCCATGCCAAATAAATTTTCTGCTGTCTGGGTATCTGCAATCCAACGCAACACTCCTTTTGGCTCTACGGCATAAATTTTGGCTGTATTTTGATGGGTAACAAGACGGCTACCGGCCCGATAGGGCATGACTCCACCATCCTGATAAAAATCTAAATCTTGAGTGTTTACCTTTATAACATCATCAAAATTTTGATACCAAGTAAAATAGGTTTTGCTATCCGGAAAAACATATTTTTTGTTATCAGATCCTACAAGATAAACCGCCGAATTCTCTACTCCATCCAAGGCTAAAAGAGTACCAGCCGGATAAGCTAGTTCTTCTTCTTGCGCATTAGAATAAAGAGGTAAAAGAAACAAAAATATTAAAAATATAAAGCTTAATTTATTTTTCATAATATTTATTATTTATTATGTAAAACAATTATAACATTTATAAAAATAAAAAACCATCCATCAATCTTCTATGTGTTTAGCATAAAAGCATAGGATGATTTTTGATAGACATCCTTCAATCTATAGTTTTATTTGCTTAGTCCCCAAATGTACATACCAGCAATAAACATGACTGAAACAAAAACGACTACGACCAGAATTTCCCAAAGATTGAATTCTTTTTTCTTTGACATATTTTTGCCACCTTAATGATTATTTGTTTTTATAATACCACAAATCACAAAAATTCAAAACCAGCCACCGCCAGATGATGCCCTTTTTTCTACTGTATAGCGACCGTCACTATTTTTGATCAAAGTATAATTTTTTCCTTTATCATCTTCAAATTGAGCCGAGCCTTTTATCCTGGCCTGTTCAAAAAAAACACGCGCTTCTTCTCTGTCTATTTTTAAATCTAAATAATCAATGCCATCTTTGGCATCAGCTTGGCCACTTACTTTGTAGCCATAAACATCTCTATCATTTATCATATATTTAAATAAAAGATACGTATAAAACAATTATAATAATAAAAAATAAAAATAAAAAAGTATAACCCAAAAGATTCATAGCTTCTTTTACTTTTTTTTGCATGACCAAATATACTGGGCGACCAAATACTATCAGTCCAGTAACAGCGGCCGAAAACACGAGGATTGTCAGCATTAAAGCAGTAGTCAAAATATTATCTGCTTCTTTATTGCCATATTTGGCCATAAAAGAAAAGAAGAAACCTATAATCAAACAATAGATTACTACCCCCAAGGCCTGCAACAGCCCCAAAAAAGCTGGTGATGTTTTTTTGTTCATAGTATTTTGATTAATTATTATTCAAAAATTTATAAGCTAGAATATAAGTAGCAGCATTCCAAGACTGTCCGGACATGCCCATAGCTTTTAGTGTCTTGCCGTCAAAATGTTCATTAAACTGCCAATTGTTTTTTTGATTTAGCTCAGCTAATTTTTGTAATTGATCTATTGCTTGTTTATCTCCTATAATTACTAAAAGCATCACCCAAAAAGATCCTATAAATGGCCAGACTCCCCCGTTGTGATATAAATCTACTTTATTCTGTTTCAGATAATCCATATAAGACCGCCACATTGGATCACTTTTTTTTATTGGTTTTAATACAGCTTTTATAGGGAAAGGGCTATTAGCTTTATGTTTTTTTAAATAATCAACAATCTGCTTTGATTTTTTTAACTCTGACAAACCAACCATCGCCGCCAAAATATTACCAAAGACATCATCTTCTGTACCTACAAAACTTCTGTTTACAAAACTGGGATATAATGGTCCGTTTTGTTTATTTTTGATACTAGCCAAAAGCTTTATCAACCTAATTTCGTTTTTTGGTGCTATAAAATCTTTATCAAAAATATAATTAAAATATTTTTTGGTCTTATCGGCATCAGATAAGTTATAAAGTTTTTTGACCCAATACCACAAAGCATTCGTATACAAAACAAAACCGGAACGCGGCATTAGATCTGCCCAATCACTTGCCTCAGGCTGAAGCAACAAATAGAAATTTGGATGCTCCTGACACTGGAGCCAATTGATAGCTTTTTGTATCTGCTTTTTATATTTTTTTTCTAAGTTATATCTTGTATTTTGATCAAAAAATTTGATAGCAATCAACCACCAAAGACTTGAATCTACTGAACCAAAATAATAAAAATCTGCCTGCTTTTTATCGGTTTGTACCAAATAGGGAATCTGCCCATTATCCGCCTGATATCTGGCTAAAGTATCCAAACTTTGTCTGGCACTGGCAATTAGCGCCCTGTCTGATGATACAACCATACCCAAAGAGCATATAGAAGCGTCACGACCAAAAACGGATAAATAATTTCTCGCTTTGGCCTTGCTAGATTTTGAGCTGGCCGAGATACCATGTCTATCGGAATTTTTCTTCAGTAGAGCCACTGACTTTTGATAACAAATTTGCAAAGTATTTTCCATGCAAAAACTTATTTTAATCTATTTTTAAAAACCTCGTAAGTCTGTTTTGCCACTGGAGTAGAATTACCTTCTATTAATTTCATTAGACCAGTAAGAGGATGATTAATTCCTTCCCCTTCCCCTTCTATCAACCTAAAATAATACGCTTCCACAACCGGTAATTCATATATTTTGTCTAAATATCTTTGTAGCTCACTAGCTTGTACATTTTCATCATATGCATCTATTCTAGTATCATCGGCATTTGGTCCACCAAATTCAGTAATAATCACCGGTAAATTACGAGTATTCAAAGTGCCCAAAGCTTCCATATACTCATCCCAATACTGAGGATCATCATAAAAATGCACATCAACCATATCATACCTAGCATTTTTAAAAACATAGGCTACTCTTTCATACATAGCTATAGTATCGGGATTATCACACCAAGCTTGCCTTTGACTGCTAGAGACCAGTTGGCCAGTCTTATAATAAAAAGTATCCAACAAACCTAGCTGGCAGCCCGCCAAGTATAATAAAGGATATTTTGTTATTGAGCCCAGCGACACCTCTGTCTCTGGCGAGTGCTTTTTGACTGCCTCATAAAGTATATTGGCATATTTTACATAGTCCTGTCCTGTGCCTACAAAATGATAATCAGAATCCCATTCATTTTGAAATTGTATTTTAGCTATTTTACCAGTATATCTTTTTGCTATTGCTTCTATGTATAAAGCAAAATCGTCCTCATACTGTATATCAAAAATACACGAATCTTTATTGGCCTGTTTCTGATCACAATACCAAGCTGATTTTCCGTCTTTTACACCCACTGGTTTTATAGTTAATATAAATTCTTTTCCGCTGTTATATATCTCATTTATTCTAAGATCCAAACCTGACCAGTCATATTGTCCTTGAGATGGCTCTCTTAATATCCAATTATCCCAGATACGAGTTTTGTCTATATTTAAATCGTCCATTTTACTCAAAGAATATAAAAGAGCTTCCCTAGATGGCATAGAAGTATTCAAACCAAATATATCGCGCCCATCAATTGGATTATTAGGCACATCTGGATTGGTATTTGTATTGTTATTGGTGTTATTATTTATCTGTGTTGGGTTGTCATTTATAGTCCAACTATTATTATTTTGACGGTTAGAAAAATTATTTACTAAAAATTTTTTTAACCTCGGCACTCTAGCAGACAATAAAAATATAATTAAGATAATAATAAATAAAATAAATACTTTTTTCATATTTTAAATTTTAAAAATAAAGTCTAATAATATACCCACTATTAAGGCTAGGCCTGACAATATAAAAATAGCATAATAATTCCATTTTTCTTTGGATGAAACAAGGGTCTTTAAAATATAAGCCAGAGCCTCTTTGTCGTCACCTTCCAATTCATCCAAAGTGTTTTTATCCAGCTTTTCTCTTAGCCTATGATCTACAATCAGCGAGGCTCTTTTTTTGGAAACATCAAAACGATGAATAAAATAAATAATAAATCCAACTGTACCTATATACCAAAATATTTTTACCCAAGTGGTACTATAAAAATTCAAAACTATAATAATCCGATAGGCAAAAGTAGCCACTATACCAGCCCAGAAATAAAATAGTCTGAGTGCTTTGGGACTTGCTTTAACTTGTTCCATATATTTAAAATATAATATTTAATAATCTAAGTATACCCCGCACCAATTTTTCTGACAAGATAAATTGGTGCGGGGTATAGCAAAAAACTGTCCAAATAAAAAATCGCCCGAAGGCGATTTTTTACTAACTATTATACTTTTCTAAGTTTACCTTTATTTCTTTTTCCTGACCCTTGGACCAAATTTTTAATTTTATTTCCTGTCCTGGACTGTATTGACTAACTGCTTTAGCCAATGGATAATCCTCGCTCAGTTTTTGACCATTTACTTCCAAAATAATATCATTTTCTAGAATACCTGCTTTGTCGGCTGGCGAACCTGGTACAACTGCCAATTGAGTTTGATCGTCACCTCTGATTATAAGAGCACCATAATCAATCTCTAAATTATTTGCCTTGGCAATATCTGCTGAAAGCATTATATATCTTACTCCCAAATACGGCCTTATTATCTCCCCTGATTCAGTTACGCTTTTTATAATAGACTTTGCCGAATTAATAGGGATAGCAAAACCTATCAGCTGCCCTTGATTTGATACAGCGGTATTAATACCGATGACCTGACCGTCCAGATTTAATAATGGCCCGCCAGAGTTTCCAGGATTTATGGCTGCATCAGTTTGGATAACATCTTCCAGTTTTTCAGATGAGCCCTGACTACTAGAAGCGACAATAGATCGACCAATGCCTGAGACCACACCAGTTGTGACAGTATTGGAAAATTCAGCCAGTGCATTACCAATAGCAATAACAGTTTGACCAATCACTAAATTATCAGAATTCCCCAACTCCAAAGTTGGCAAATCTTTTGCCTCAATCTTTAAGGCGCCAATGTCATTGAATAAGTCGGTGCCTACTAATTTGGCATCATATTCTGTACCATTATTTAAAGTGACTTTGTACCTGGCATCATTATCTGCGACTACATGCTTGTTTGTCAGGATATAACCGTCAGAAGAAATAATAAAGCCTGTACCGCCACCGACTTTTTGCCAATCTGGTTCTTGGTTTTGTGGCTGCTGTTGAGGTATATTATAAAAAAATGGCCAGCCATTGAAAAATGGATCTACCTGAAAATTTTGAGTCACGTCTTTTTCTATAGCAATAGACACAACCGATGGTACCACTCTGTCTACCACATTAATAATAGCCTCTTCTCTATTTTTTTCTTCCCGCAAAGTTGTAGAATCATCACTATTTTGAGCTATAAATTTTTGTTGTATACCTAAACCATAACTATTATTCCAAGGCAACTGGCTAGCATAATTGCCGCTCAGATATGAGCCAAAAAAACCGCCCAAAATAGTGCTGACTATCACTGTAGCTAATGTCTTGTTCATATATTTTTTAGTTAATCTTTTTTGTAAATTTTATTATAACAAAAAAATAATTTGCCTTCAATATAATAAATAATACGAGCCTAAAAAAATATTTCTTTCAAATAAATTTCTCCCCACCTAAAAAACCAATTTCAGAGAAACTGGTCTTTTTGCTATAAATCATAATGCTATTAATCGTGCGGAAAAATGTTTCCGGCTATATACATAAGTAATACCCCCACCACCAACCAGATAGAGTGAGCAATAATCTTTTTTTTATCTTCCTCATGATGAAGTTCGGGAATAAGATCCGCTGTTGAAAGATAAATAAAATTACCCGCTGCAAAAGCAATCACTAGCGGTATAATATTTTCTACATTGGTGCCAAAATAATAAAATACCAAAGCACCAATTATTGCAATCAAAGCTGTCAGTAAATTATACAAAATAGCCTTACTCTTTGAAAGCCCTGCATAAAGCAACACTCCAAAGTCACTTATCTCTTGTGGTATCTCATGAAGTATCACGGCAATAGTTACCAAAACACCAGCGTGAAAATCTAGCAAAAATGATGAGGCAATCAAAGCGCCATCTACAAAATTATGAATACCATCACCAATCAAATTGATGATCGCCAAATTATTTTTGTTTTTTTTGTTTGGCTTACCATGAGTCTGACAATGACAATGATGCCAATGAAAAACCCTCTCTAACAAAAAGAAAAATACCACACTGATCAAAACTGTCATAAAAATCTGATGTGTATCATAGATTTCAGATTCCACTGCTTCAGGTAACATATCTAAAAATGCTACAGCGAGTAAGGCACCCGCGGCTACTGAGATTAATGATTTGAGAAAATTTTTATTTTCTCTTTTAAAAACCACAATTATGCCCAGCAAAGATACAACACTGACTAAAATAGTCGCTAAAATAATGTTTAATAACATAGATTTTATTATTTACTACACTTATTACACAAACCGGTCAAAACCAGATGATGCTTTATATTTTTAAAATTTTTTATACCCTTAAATACATGGCTACAAGGAATGCATTGTGAGTAACCACATTTTTGGCAAATAATATGATGATGTTGCTTACCAGACAAATAGTATAAAAATTCTTTGCCAGAAAATTCCTTAAAAACTATACCTAATTTTTCAAATACCCCCAGTATCCTATAAACAGTCACTTTATCTATTTTATTTTTTAGAGCTTTATAAATATCCCCAGCCGCAATAGGATGCTCATTTTTCTTCAAATACTCCAAAATCAACTGTCTGGGACGAGTCAATTTATAACCGGATTGTTTTAATATATCTGCATACATGAAAATAGGTTATCATAAATAAAAAATAAATGCAAATGAGTTGCTTTTATACTTTTATACAAAAACCGCCCAGAGGACGGTCTTTATATGGATTATGATTTTTTCTTTTTTTTGGCTTTTGCCTCAAGCATAACTCTTTTTGCTTCCAATCTTTTTTTGGTTTTTTTGGAGCTGGTTTTCTGTGCTCGGCCAACTGCGTGTCTTCTTTTTGCCATATTGCTTTATTAATATAATTATAAGCTATTCTAACTGATTATAGACATAAAATCAAGTTATTGGTTTGGTCGATGTTTTTTGCTATTTTTCTTGTTTTTTATTATTTTATATAAACAATACTTGAAGTATATGAGTTTATGCCATTTTTCTCATCTTGCACTTCTATATAATATGCTACATCTTGATCTGGTAAAAAATTCTTTGAAATAATATATTTACCAGCTTGATTTTCCATATCCAATTCATACCAGACTCCTTCTTTGGCATACATATCTTCACTAAGATCATTATAATTTAAACCATAAACCAATTTAACACTTCTGATAGTTTCAGCGCCAGTAATCGTTGCTTCAATATTATCCCCAGAATTATTTACATTAATAATAGGCGTTTTCCTGCCAAAAAATGTCCTATCTATAATTGAACGCCAATTAGCCAGGTGTTGTGTACTTCCCCAACCATGAGGATAATTGGCTACTATCTCATAGGCTTTGGGTTGTGATAGTGCCAAAAATAATGAATTTAATGAAGTGATCGGGTCTCTATCATTTGTGCCAATATTAACTATAAGTGGTTTTTTTAATTTATAAGAAAATTTTATCGGATCATAATAGTATTGATACTGCTCCCCAGGCCAGGTAGCTAACCAAGCCAAAGAATCATCCGCATTTCCATACAAACTATCATTACCAAATTCATTTTTGATCAATTGCCAAAAATTTACCTGATCAGGAGCCGAAAATGCATTAGACATAAAACCCTTGACTCGCGAATCAACTGCCGCTAACACCCACTGAGCATAACCACGTTTTGAGCTGCCAGTAGTAACAAATTGTGTCGGATTGCCTATCTCCGAAAAACTACCCAACATAGTCATAGCTCTCATATAATCCATTGTTAAAGGTATAACCACATTTCTATTTAGATCATTATCTTCTATCATTTTAAGCCTAAAATCTTGTGACATAGCTGACTCAGACGCATAGCCCCATTTTTCGGCCGGATAACCACAAGAACATGAATAAACAGGAATTCCAAAAATCAAAGCAGTATTTTGAGCAAAATCTTCTAGAAAATTGGGGCCGGTCTGGACATCTTTAGAATAACCTTGCATTATAGCTGCTTTGCCAAGATTTTGAGTTGGGATGTTTCTCGGAAAATAAACTGTGCCAGTATTATATATATCAACTCCGTACCAATTACCTACATAATATTGTACATCTGCTGCTCTCAATTCTCCTAAATCAGTAAACACAGTATAAACATCTTTTATCTGAGTATTTAATGTTGAAACATCTAGCATGTCATCCATATTAAAAAGATCCTCTGGCCCCTCCAAACTGCAATCAGCCGAGCAACTACTTTGGTCTTCACTAGGAAAATCACAAGCTCCATCACCGCAATATGAGACGGCTTCCAAATTACAAAAATTATTACAAACATAGCCCTGACTTATGCCTGCTGTACCATCGCACTCTTCTCCAGTTTCTAATATATTGTTGCCACATTCAGGAGTATCTGTTATCTGTTCAAGTTGGCAACTACTATTACAAATATAACCTTCTGCTACACCTTGACTGCCATCACACTCTTCACCTGCTTCTTTTTTGTTGTTACCACAAACTGCAGCTTGACACACTCCACAATCAGGCGCGCAGGTATTACATGTTTCGTTGTTGTTGCAAATATTATCTCCACAATATTGAGTTGGAGCCGGAATATCTTCTACTATTTTGTAGTCTGATATATCTATTTTAGCCAAATCTGCATTAGTGATTCCCAATGATAAATAGCGCATAATTTGATAAGCGGCTTCGCCATCCGTCATATAATATCTTTTGGCATCTTGGGGATTGATATACCAAGCTTGACCATTTTTTTCTACCTGCAAAACTATATAACCTCTTAGTCTGTTAGCCAGTTGATAATCATATTTTATCTTACTTTCTCCCAAAGGATTATATAAGCTTTCTATTTCTATCCTGTCAGTATACCCATCGCCGTCAGAATCTGGATTATTAATATCTGTTTCTAAACCTTCTTCTAATTTATTGCATAATCCATCGTTGTCATTATCAATACAAAAAAATCTATCTTCAAAGCCTACTGGTATTTTAGCTAAGTCAGCATTAGTAATTCCTAGACCAAAATCACCCATAACATCATAGGCAACGTTTCCATTTTTCATGTATATTCTTTTGGCATCATTAGGCTCTACATACCAAGCTTCGCCATGTTCTTCTACTTGAAGAAGAACATAGCCTTTGAGTCTATTACTCAAATTGTCATCAGCTGCATAGCCGATGACAGATGCAGTAAAAAGATAAGTTGATATTAATAATCCTAAGATAAGAAAAATTTTTCTCATTATCATAAATATATTATACCAAGAAATCATCCACTTTGGAATGATTTTTATATACTCTCTATAATATCTCATTTATACTATCACCTATTGCTATATTTGTTTGGAGCCTTATAAACAAACCAGTCTTCCTTGGTAATCTCATAAAAATAATCTGCTTCATCAATAAGTATCTTTGCAGCGGTTTTTTTGACAGCTGCTATCTCTACTCTTACACCTTCGCCCTTTAGGTGATCCACCAAATCTACATAATCAGAATCACCTGACATTATGATGATAGTATCCACCTTTGAGGATAGCTGAGTAGCTTTGATTGTCAGAGGAATATCAGCTGATTTATGACATGGTATAACTGAGCCATAATAATTTTCGTGCAGTCTTTCGGCAAATTTGGAAGAGATAGATTTGCCCTCACGAAAATATAACAACCTATTTAGACCCCTACCATTTAATAGTTTGGGTATGACCTTATCAAAATCAATCATGGCATTTTGATTTTTGGAAATATCATGAATACTTCTTTCAATATTATTTCCATCACAGAGTATGGCTACAGATTGATTTATAATATGTCTACCTGTCTCAGTAAATATGTCCTGGGACGCCTGATTTTTTTTCATTACCATAATATTTTTATTAATATATATAGTATATCACACTTCATAAATAGTCTATAGCTATAAACCACCAATCTAAAATATCAATCATCTATATTTTATATACCTAAAGTTTTTCTGATTTCAAAAAATAACTGGCCAAATAATTGGCAATAGGAACAGATAATATAATACCTATACTACCCAATAATGTTCTAATTATCTCGGTAGCAATAAACTCATTATTCACTATTTGAGAAAAACTAAGACCACTAATATCACTTTGGGTAAACAACATAAGCAAAGGTAAAGAAGCCCCAGCGTAAGCAAAAAATAAAGTATTTATCATAGAGCTAATATGATCAATGCCCACTTTCAAACTTCTGGTATATATCTGCTTATTAGTCAACTGAGGATTAGCCTGCTTCAGTTGCTCTACGGTAGATACTTGACTTATTATTACATCATCCAAAACTCCCAAAGTACCAATTAGTATGCCCGCCAACAATAAACCCTGTAAGTTTAAACTACCTTGATTTATACCTACCAAATAAGAAGCTTCCTCTGAATAGCCAGTCAATTGAGCCAACTTTGTAAACCAGAATGACAGTAAGGCTATAAAAAGCAAAGAAATAACCAGTGATAAGTTGGCTATATGAGCTTTTTTATTTATACCTTGGGTAAAATAAATAGCAAAAATCAAAATCATGATTGCCCCTACGACACTAATCATGACTGGATTGGCTCCATTGAGTATCTGGGGAATTATAAATTTTAAAATCACCAAAAAACTAAGTGCCAAAGCAATCAACGAACGGAACCCTTTCCATCTACCAATAGCTAAAACACTAAAAATAAAAATTATAGCCAACCATATAATAGGACCACTTCTATCATAATCCAAAATAAAAAATACGTCATTTCCTCCAACATCTTGACTATAACTAACTATAACCTTGTCGCCTAATTTATAAGTATGAGATGATAGAATTTGAAATTCACTAATTCCCTCAAAAAATATTTCTTTGCCTTCAAAGCTGCCATCCAAACCTTTTAATTTTAAATTTTGCTGTATAATACTACCGGCTTCATCAGTGATTTCTTTTTGATCAACAACCTCAATAACACGAGCCTTAAACATTTCTTCTCTTACTTGTTCCTGAGCAAAGGAAAAAATTGGTAAAATTAGTAATAATAACAAAAATAATTTTTTCATAAATTAAGTATATCAAAAAACCATTCTGTTTAGAATAGTTTTTTAATTTAAGCTATTTACTAATCTCTAAAGATAGACTTTCCAGTGGAATGCCATGATATTGCTCTTTACTAATTTCTTTGTTTTCTCCTAAAATTTTTACCTGCAAACCAGCTTGTTTTACTTTGGCAATATAAATATCTTTTAAAAGAGCGCCCCCCACACAGCCGGCTATCAAGTCTTTATTGTTTTTTTGCTCTTCTGATAGTTCTTCAAGTAAAACAATATCGGAAATATACATTTTTCCACCTAGCTTTAAAACTCGATAAGCTTCCTGAAATACTTTTAATTTATCTGGCGCCAAATTTATCACACAATTACTAATGATAATATCAATAGAATTGTCCTCTATTGGTAGGTTTTCAATTTCCCCCAATTTGAATTCTACATTCTGATATTTATACTTGTTGGCCAATATAGTAGCTTTGGCAATCATTTCTTGGGTCATATCCACGCCAATAACCTTGCCAGTTTTGCCAACTTTTTTGGCGGCCAAAAAAGCATCAAAACCTGCTCCCGAGCCAAGATCCAAAACAACATCTCCTTCTTTGATGTTGCCAATAGCAATTGGATTGCCACAACCCAAACCCATATTAGCCTCGGGCACAGACTCTATATCTTCATCCGAATAACCAATGCTTTTGGAAATTGTTTGACTAGTATCTGAACTGCAACTACATTTGCAACCACAACCGGTAGATTGTTTGGCTAATTGGCCGTAATTATCTTGAACTACTTTTTTTATTTCTTCTGCTTTCATAACTTTATTTACAATAATATATAAACCTCTATTCTAAGCGACCTTCAGCAATTACACATTTATTATTTTCACATGCAGGATGCCCAGCACCACAATCTAACGGTCCCTCACAAGAGAATGTACAAGCTACAGCTGCACAGTCAGGTGCATAATTTTTATTTACGACCCTTGTAGGGTGGCAACATGTGGCCGGCACACAATCGTCGTCTGACTCACAGTAATCAATAGCCATATTATTATCTAAAAATTTAAAACTAATTAACATTTCTTCAAATTCTTCTTGTGAAAATAAACCCCAATCTGAATCTCTGAAAATTATGCCCTTAAATGTATTATTATTAAGGTTAATAACAGCTACCACTTCGTTATCATCTATTAAAAGTTGTGGAGAATCAAATGAATCTTTTTTTAACAATAATATTTCTGTGCCATCGTTTGTATTTATAATTTTCACTGGCTCTATAGAAATTGGGTCTCTATCTAATGTATATAATTTTAAAAAATAATTATCGTCTTTTAATATATAACCTCTGGAGTCTAATAAAGATGCCCCTCTACCCGCAGAAAAATTATCGCTAGCACCTCCAAAGTAAATATTTTTATTTTCATCAAAAGCAATAAAAGAGCTACCCGTAGCACCAGACCCTTCATTTAATTCTAAATCTTTATAAATGTTTAAATTAAATACACCGAGTTTACTTGGATAATCAAAACTAAAACCCAATTCTTCACTAGTATAAGTTAACCATTCTTCCTCTACTTCAACTTTTTCTTCCTCAACCTTAACAACGCCAGACAACTTATTATACAAATCATTGAGAGTATTTTGTTTATCTATCTCTTTCCAGACAAATACTCCTAGAATGAATAAAGCTCCTATTATTCCTCCTAATATAGTGATAGTAACTACATCATTGAATCCTTTTTGATTTTTAAATAGTTTCATATTTTTATTTTAATAACATATTCAGTATATCAAAAAACCATCCCCTAGAAAAGGAATGCTTTGATTAAAATAATATTACCGCAACCCACCTCCCAACGTAGCAGTGAAATGAGGAGGTGGAATAAGTTTAAAACCTTAGGATTAAATTATATCATCGAATTTTGTTTTGTTTAGTAACTATTTTAACAAAAGCTATTATTTGTAATATAACGACTAAAGTCATAGCAACCACCGATATCCACCCAAACCAATCAGGACCTACTTTTCCATAGCTTGAGAAAAATTGAAAATAAATCAAATGAGAAGCAACTAGATAAAAAACTACATAAGTCAGACTATGCAATACTTTCCATGATATAACACCCAAAAATTTAATTACTTTTCCCAAAGAAGCAAAGGATAATATTATTGATATAATCAAAGCAATTAAGCCAATAAAATTTGTCAGGCTATATCCAGATCCACCTATTTTTATTAGTTGGGTAAGTGGTTGCTCAATAAGTAGTAATATAAAATGAGCTAAGGCCATAATAGTAAACCAAATACCTAATTCACCACGCCAGCTCCATGGATTCATCATCGGGGACATTTTTTTGCTGGGAACTTTTATTCTAAATAAAGGTCCAATAATGAGAATAATAAATAAGAGAATAAAGGCCGTACGAGCAAAAGATGTTGTCCATTCTATATTAAACAAAAAATGCATAATAAGAACAAAGCACAGTGAAAAAAAACTAACAATAAAATGTTTCGCCGGACTATTTTTTACATCCATGTTTTTTAGTTTAAATAATATTAAGCTTATTATATCAAAAAACTCAAAACAAAAATAGGTTTATATAAATTTAATTGCCAAATAATTTTAAAAGTATTTCTTCTGGACCAAGATCATACCTAGAAAGCAAACCCATTGATAGCAACAATAAAAATATTACAATCAAAACAAATATTACAATTAATAATTTTATAATTTTATTTTAATAACACTCTGGATTATACCATATTTTAATCAAACAAAAATCCCCAATAAAACTGGGAATCTTTGATTGGTGTCCATTACGGATCTTGATTATAAGCTAAAAGATTATTTAACTATTTTGTTCAAAATATAAACTAAAACTGTTATCACTATACTAAATAGAAGTGCCCACCAAAAATTTGCTACACTAAAACCAGAAACAATGGCTGATACCAAAAGTATTAATAATGCATTTATAACAAAAGTGAAAAGCCCTAGTGTCAAAATATTTATCGGTAGAGTCAAAAACAATAATATCGGCTTGATAAATGCATTTACAACACCCAACACCAAAGCTGTTATCAAAGCCGCCCAAAAACCACCAATAGAAACGCCTGGTAAAATATACGAAGTCCCTAACACCGCTAAGGTCAAAATTAACCAATTTATTAAAAGTTTCATAATATTTTTATTTAATAGTTATGCTATGTCTATAGACATAATATACCACAAAGCTACTATTATGGCTATTTAAATGGTTTTATACTAGCTGTAATTATATCGTATTTTCAAACCTAGCTCTATTTTAAGCTAAATAAAAACGCCTCCCGAAAGCGTAGGCGGGAACCATGGATTGGGGAAAATTACAATATAGTATTCTTAATTTTTAACATTTTTAATAAAGAAAAAAAATATCCTAGCCCCAAATAAATGGAGTAATCATAGATGTAATTAAAAAAATAAAAGCCAGCATAAAAGTATAAAAAATAATTTTTGAAAAAGACTGATACCTTTTAATAATAAACTTCTGAAATTTTTTAGATTTATTAAACACAAATAAAAAGAATCCTAAAGATCCTAATATAATTAAAAATATAGAGTAGGGGTATTGAAAGGATTTTTTAATTCTTTTAGATTAAAAAAGGCTTCTTTTATAATAAATGTTAAAGTTGTTAAAAGTAATGCGACTTTTATAACTTGTAATTTAACACTAGGGTCATAAGTATTCCTAACTATAAGAAATGCAAGAAAAGATACTAACACAATAAATAAGTTTTTTTATCTAGCTTCATGTTTTTATTTTAATAACAAATTCATTATATCAAAAAATCAAAAAACGAGCTATCCGCCAGCTGGCGGAAGCTCACTTTTTGACCGCGTCCCGTGGCTACGAAGTAGCTATACGGGATGGGGTGGCACAGTAGAACAAATAGTAAATGCGTTGTAGTTTGTTTTGAACGATATTTTTTTACCAAAAATTTAACTTGATTTTTTTGCTAATTTCAAGTAAAGTTCAGACAACAGCACTTTGTTCACCCACAATCAACAACACCAACGATTGGAGCACGAAATGAAGGAACTAGCGACTCAAGCTATCCAGCTGGTGCATGAAAGGATCATAAACTCTGTCCCCGACTTTGACGGACGCGCTGTCCTGCTTTTTTCCGGCGGACGTGACAGCAGTGCTGTGGCCGCTGCTTTCTGTAAGGCCTTTCCGGCCAGCCAACTCCATCTTCTCCTGATCGACAACGGCCTGCTCAGTCGACTGGATTCCACCAAGCGGCAGCTGCGCATAATCCAAGACCTCAACCCTGGAAACGACATCATCTTCGAGATGAAACGCGTTAGCATGATGATGCGCCAAGTCGGTATGCAGCAAATTGAAGCCGATTTCAGAGAACGCAGCTTCAGCACACTGCTGATCTGCCTGGCCTGCAAGCTGATCATGAACTACTCCGCCGCCCGATACGCCCAGGAGCTCGGCATCCATCTGATCCTCGACGGCTATGCCGAACGCCAGAAGGACTACCCCGAACAGACCGATGAATTTATGGTCCCCCTCAAGAAAATTTATGCCGACTTCGGCTTGACCTACCTCTCGCCTCTCTATGATATCCTGGCCGACAAGCCGGTGGTCAACCAAATGCTCGCCGAACTTGGTGTCTACATTCCCAAGCAGGAACCGGTCTGCATGTGGTCCGACTCATTTTCCACGGCCAAACCCGAGGAGATCACCCGCTATACGGCCGAAGTCCTGAAACGCATCATGGCCTGCGAGAGCACTCTGCAGCCTTAGTCAATCCCCCAGAGAGGGGTGATGAAAAATCTCCCCTCTCCAGCAAAAATAATAGTTTGCTAAAATATATGGAGGACAATAAAAACAAAGATAATTTAAATCAAGCAATAAGCGCTTGCCTCTTAGGTATACCCTGCCGCTGGAATGAAAAAGGTAAAAATAATCCTAAAGCTATAAAAGAATTTTTAAAAGGCAAATCTCTGATAATATGCCCGGAAGTGCTAGCTGGATTGCCAACTCCCAGGCCTGCTTGCGAAATATCAAGCGGCGATGGCAAAGATGTATTGGCTGGTAAAGCCAAAATAGTAGATAAATATGGTATTGATTACACTGAAGTATTTATCAAGGGAGCAAAACTTGCTTTGGATATTATTCAAAAAAACGAAATAAAAAAAGTGTTACTTAAATCCGGTAGCCCCACTTGTGGGGCACTTCACATATATACCGGGGACTTCTCAGGACAAAAAAAGAAAGGTCTAGGAGTCTTCGCGGCTCTTTTACAAGCCCATGGAATTGAAATAGAGGAATTGGACTAAACCTTAACAGGAGGCCGGCTATGAACAGAAGCAAAAGGTTTGTCTTTTTGTCCTTTTGTGCTACAGCTCAAGGGGTAAGGGCTCAAGGTATTGTCCGAAAATACCCGGCTATAATAACCCCTGTCACAGAAATGCTTACGAGGCATAAAATAAACATGGTACAAATGCCCTGTCCGGAGCTGATATTTGACGGCTTTTGTCGTAGGCCTTGTCATAAGACCCACTATGACAAGGTAAGTAACCGGGCAGTATGTCGCCAACTAGCTCAGACAGTAGTAGGCCAGATGATCTTGTTTAAAGACAACGGCAACGAGCTGATGGCTGTCTTAGGCATCGATTTTTCTCCTTCCTGTGCCGTAGATCTGATTTACGGAGAAAAAAGACAACACCTAAGAGGTAGTGGTATTTTCGTTGAGGAATTGCAGTCTTTGATGCATAAACAAAGCCTAAGGGTGCCTATGATTGGCATCCGACTCTACCAAATGGAAGACACGCTAAAGCAGTTAAGAGAGCTGCTAGAAAGGTAAAGCCATGAAGAGGAATTTTGACCCCGTGAAACTCAAAGCTTGGCTAGTTTGCCCAGATCCTTACCAGAAAGGTACGGCTGTCAACATTGTCTGGCACGATAAAATCGCTGATCCGGGGGTGGTGGTGTTGGTTGAACATCTGGTGCTCACCGACGACACCGACTACATCCGCTGCGATGCTATACGCTGCCTAGGTGATCTGGGTCTGGTCCGATCCAAGGAATGCCTCATCAAGGCACTGTCTGACAACCACTACCTGGCTCGCGGTCACGCTGTGCTTTCGCTGGAGAAAATTGATCCCAATTTTCTCCAAATTCCCGAAATCCGACACCTTATCGAAGAAGAAACTCACCCCTTTGTGCGATGGGCTCTGAGCATAAACTGAAAAAACGAGCGCGAGATGTTATGTCTCGCGCTCATAATTTTTATTTTACAATCAAAAAACCATTCCTCTACCCACTGACTGATGGAATAATTATTTGATGGGTTGACATAGTCAGGGATATTAGAACTTTTTTCTTAACTAAATGCTAATTTTTTAACTTTTCTAGCTACAATAAAAGGAATACGTAAGTATGTACCAAATCTATAATCTCTTACTTTGATATCTGCTCCATTTTTTAACTTATATTTATTCATCGCCGTGTTATACACTACCTCGACCACCTTATCAGTAGACACACCTATATTATTGACCAATGTTTTAATATCTGACTCATTTGATAAATCCAAATGATAGCCAGGTCCTTTGGTGGTATGATAAGTGCTTATAACTGTATACCCTTCTTTAGAAAATTTATCTGCCAAAGATTTCCCTATTCCTGTAGCTGCCCCTGTTATTAAAATATTCATAATTATATTTTAAATAAATTAATATTTTCATTATATCAAAAAACCGCTTTTAGAGCGATTTCTTCTATGGGGTCGCACTGTGGAGCGTATTAGGACTTCGTTCTTTGTAATGGATAATATAAAAATCCCTATGCTTAATGTTTTATAAATTCAATTCTTGGTGCTTTACTAGCAACAATTTCTACTGTACCACCTATAGGAAAGGTTATCTTGGGATCAGTGTGCCCAAAATCTACATTACAAATAACTGGTATCTTTGATAATTCTTTTTTTGATTTTATTATATGCCTAATTTTTATCAAATCCATTTCGCTGGCTTTTTGAAACCTACCAATAATGATTCCTTTTACTCCGCTAAATCCTGGTTGCTGAATTACTGATTGTAAATTTCGATCAAACTCTACAGCCGAATAACTTCCACCGAATTCATCATCTTCAAAAAATAAAATGCTATTTTTAATGTTGGGAAAATAAGATGTGCCCTGTAGTAGATTAAAGGTGCATAAATTACCACCTAAAGAAGTGCCCTTCGCCTTACCACTGTTTATTATCTTCCAACCAGTGTTTTTTACTAGCTTTCTCCCTTTTTGATTTTTATACCATTCATCATCACTCCAGTTTTTGCTGGGTATAATTTTAAAAGTGTCTTTTTGCATCAAACATTTCTTGAAATAATCTAATGTATAATCAAAATATAACTCTTGACCAAATGTAGAATAATGTGGCCCATAATAACTTACTAACCCTGCCTTTTGAAAAATAGCATTGTTCAAAATAGTAATATCAGAATAACCACATAAAATTTTAGGGTTACTTTTTATCAATTGCCAGTCTATATAATCCAATAACTGATTACTACTAAATCCCCCTATTACTGTAATAATAGCTTTAACATTTTTGTCAGAAAATGCCTGGTGCAAGTCACTGACTCTATCTTTTATATTAGATGAGAGGAATGTGTCTTTTTTATTTATGTTTCTTCCAAAACTTAATTTTAAACCAAGACCAGCAAAACGTTTATTGGCTATACTTTTTAATTGATCGGATATAATAGCCATAGAACGTGAAGGGGCTATGACCCTTACTTCATCGCCTTGGCTAAGTTTTTTTGGAAAAATTATTTTCATAACATAATTATAACAAATTTATACTTTTAGTTCTAACTCTATTTTAGGGATATCAAAAAACCATTCATTTTGGAATGATTCTTTGATAGGATCGCATATGGGACACTTTCAGAACTTTTTATGATAAGTATGACGATGATGATTTGCGAAGATTAGATTATTTGTTGGAGATTTAAATAATTTATTTTAAAAATTTAACTGAATCAATAACGTCGTCAAATTCATTTATAAAATCCTGACTTGATATTACATATTTGTTATCGCCCTTTATAAAATAAACGTAATTATAATCAATACCTATATCAGAGCTAGCAACAAATTTTGTTGCCTCAATTCCATCAACCGTTACGACTTCTCTACTTATTAGCTCTGAAAATGGACCTTCTGTCACATTACTAATATAATCCTCTAAATTTTCATCTATTTGTTTAATTGTAATGCACCCCTGTTTACAAAAGCCGTAAAACTTTATGTCTGTTTTATTAAAATCATCTGATGATACATAATCTCTAGGCACAGATAAACTGATATTAAAATTTTTTAAATTATAAACTGGCCGCTCCTCTCCATCTAAAAATTTGAAAGTTTTAATAAAAGAGTTAAAAATATCAGGTAAATCTGAATAACTATATATCACTATAAAATTATCACTTGGAGTTGAAATAATTATAATTATATCTTCCATAACTCCTTCACGACCAACTTTTAAGCCAGGCCTATTATCTACTTGTATATCTTCAATATATGTAACATCACATATCTCGGGACTATTACACCTTTCTTTTAAAGAATTAAATGCCTTTTTAATGCCCTCTAAAGAATTAAACTTTTCTCCTTTTATTTCTGGATTGTATTCTTCAACTGTGTATATACTAGCTAATGGAAAAATCTCTGTTTCTCTGTCAAAACTACCAATTAAGCCCACCATAATAATTCCTGATTCTTCTTTATTGCGAATCTCATAAGTTGGGGGATACTCAAAACTTATTTTATTTATAGAATCATTATATTTTATCCAATCATCTATATTTATCTCTTGTTTATCTTTTGTAGCAACCTCCTTGTCTTTCTCATTATTAACCTTAACAACTCTAGATAATTGATTATACAAATTATTTAAAGTATTTTGTTTATCTATCTCTTTCCAGACAAAAACTCCTGTGATAAACAAAGACCCTATTATTCCTCCAATGATAGTTACCATTATAACATCATTGAATCCTTTTTGATTTAGTTTCATATTTTTATTTTAATAACACATTCATTATACCACATTGCCAATTCTAACTCTATTTCTGGGTATCAAAAATCCCCAATGAAATTGGGAGCTTTTGACTGGGGTGCCACAGTACCCGCCTGCTACGCCTGGGCGTAGCGATGGCGGGCAGGGAGCGTATCGGAACTGAACTGATGTTTATATAGCTGAACTGACAATTTTGTAATGCAAAGATATTTTAAATTATTTTTTATTTTTGGAGCGTTAGAATTAAACATAGCTTTATAAAATGAAAGGCCCCGTCCGAATTGACGAGGCCACCACGGTCTGAGTTGCCAGCTGGCTATGTAATCTCAGCTCGCAAATCTTCATGGCTGGTCCCCCAAATGGGTCCCAAGGTGCTTCCATCTGGTAAATGGAGAATTTTTGACTGGCTATAACCAAAATGCAACATACAATGCAAAGTACGTAAGGCAGTTTCAGTATCATCACGCTGGATGGCATTATGTTTTCTAAATCCATACCAGTCATCCTTCCCAGTCCAAGTGATACATCCGCCAAGATAGTAGGCGTGCACTTCAACGGGCCCACCAGCCACCTCAACGCTTGCCCTCAGATGTGTCTCCCAACAGGTAAAATCGTCAGGATAATACACGGGACTTCTGTCGGTAACATCTTCAAAGTCTGTTGCGTGACCAAAAACCTTGAGCACCAACTCGCTAAACTTTTGGAGTGTCATAATCCGCTTCCTTCCTTTGCTTTAGCAACCCACGGAAATAACGATGATCATCTTAAGACTATAAACTATATATATATTTGTCAAATAGCAAAAATACCATAAAAATGATTTATTATACCTAATAATCTCTCGGTTTTTTATATTCTAATTTAAACGATTTTGACCCAGCTCCTCGCGAGGGGCTGGGTGACATACCAAAAATGACATCCCCTGCTATGGAAATGCCACTGAGTAGTATTTGATTATTTTAGGTTAGAACTAACCTATAAATTTCTTAATTGTTTTCTTATAACCATCCCTCATATTCAGCCCATCAATCTCATCAACTGGCACCCATCTATACTCTGTATATTCGTCATTTTCTTTTATTTCTTCTTCACCAAAATCACAAACATAAGTCAAAATAATAAAATGGTAATTAGTATCATCAACTTCTGAAGAAAATGTCCATGAGTCAACTATATTTTTAATATCTACATTATTCCAGCCAAGCTCTTCTTTAAGTTCTCTTTTTAGGGCTTTTTCTGGAGTTTCACCATGCTCTATACGACCACCGGGCATCTCCCAAACACCTTTAGGGTCTTTAACAAGAAGGATTCTTTTATCCTTCTCAAATAGTGCTTTTACAGTTGTTTTTTGCGTCTTTTTAGTCATATTCTTATGTTGACATAATAACCGTTTTCTGGTACTTTGTAAAGTCAAAATTGTTTGACGCTGTACCTTGACAAGGAGTAGATAGACATGAGGATCAAATACAGTGATCCGCAGGCCCAGTACGGGACTGCGCGCAATCTACTCAACAGAGAGCTTGCTTGGGATAGATACGGCGTCGGCGCTGGTAAATATGGCATAGACTTCATCCACTTCGAGGGCGATGAGCTGGTATTAGATGCTGGCTCGGGAACCGGAAGAGATGTTGCCATAATCACCCAACGACTGAACAAAGGCGGGAAAGTCTTTGCCGTAGATATTTCACAAGCACTGTTGAGTATCACTTGCCAGAGAGCTTGTAACACGATCAGCACACCCCTGTGCGCTATTGCGTCAATTGAAAATCTGCCTTTCGGCGATGATCAATTTGATGTGGTAGTTGCCAAACACGTTCTGAATCACGTGGATGATCTTGAACATGGGTTAAGAGAATCACTACGAGTAGTCAGAAAAAAGGGAAAGGTGATTATTACAACTGGAGTAAAAACTCCTGACGATGACCTACTGAGAGTATGCCATCAAGAAGCAATATCTCGCGTTGGCATCGAAACCAACGTACGCCTTTCTCGTTCACCTTTCCACTGCGGAAATGCCAGAGAGTACCTCGATAATCTCTTCGGAGATGTAAGGTACCACTTCTATGGTTTCCAAATGGTGTTTCCTGACGTAGACAGCTTCATGCTGTACTACACTACCCTGCCAAGTTTCCAAGAAGCGACCAGCGATGCAGCTACAAAATCTGCCCTGGCAGCAGAAATGAGAAATCTGTTGTCCAGCAGGGAGCTGCCAATCGTATTGGACAGATCACGCGGAACTTTCGTCTGCACCAAAACCTAGAAGGAGAAAACGATGTCTCTAAAAATCGGCATCGTCGGTGCAGGCGTAATGCTCAAGTACCAAGCTAACGGATTCCGTTCAGCTGGTGCTGAGATAACCTGCGTTGCCGACACGAATCCAGTCGCGGCCCAAAAAGCCGCAACTGAGTGGAAGATACCACGAGTTTTCACTTCACTTGAGGAAATGCTGACTCTAGCATCTTCGGATGTTGACGCTGTCAGCATTCTCACACCTCCAGCACACCACAAAACACTTACTATTCAGGCTCTGAGAGCTGGGAAGCACGTGTTCTGTGAAAAGCCCCCGGCAATGAACGCGTATGAAGCTCAAGAGATGTTCTCGGCTTCTCGCGCATCCGGCAGGCAACTCCTGTTTGACTTCAACAATCGAGCACGGCCAGAATCACTGGAGATCATCCAACGTATCAACAGTGGATTCTTTGGCCGGATCAATTCTGCCCAAGCTGTTTGGGTTCGTAGATCAGGTATTCCGGGATACGGAAACTGGTTCACCAACCAGAAAATAGCCGGTGGCGGAGCGCTAATGGATCTGATGCACATGCTAGACTTAGCCCTATACTTTATGGGCTACCCCAAACCGAAACATGTGCTGGGTCAAACCTTCAACGACTTCATGGATGACCCCTCGCGCAGAGGTCCCTACGGAGTACCAAACGGAGACGGTGTCACGGATGTTGAATCAAGTGCTCACGCCACCATCACCTTCGAAACTGGGCAAGTGCTCACGCTCCACATTTCTTGGGCCGAAATGGTTCGAGAAGAAAAATGCTTTGTGACCCTGCAAGGGCAGAAAGCTGGGGCTATGGTTTCTAGACTGTTCCAAGATAACGCCGGTGATACAATTACCGGCACCTGTGAGGTATACTCACAGGAAGATGGTCAGCCGAATAACCAGAACATCTCTGTCCCCTTCGATAATACGATGGGACGCGTAGCTGCTGCAATCAACTTCGTTAGATCACTACAAGGAGAGGATGAACCACTGACTAGCCCTCTGGAGGCCTGCAGACTGATGAGCATCGTTGATGCCATCTATCTTTCGGCGAAAACTGGGCAACCAGTGGCGCTCGACTGAAAAGTCGGAAAGGAAAGAACGATGTTTCGACGCATAATTATCCTAGTGATGGATAGCGTCGGCATCGGCGCTCAGCCTGACGCAGCAGACTACAAGAGCGTTGGCGCTAACACATTCCATCACGCAGCTGAATCGCTCCCGGACTTCCGAGTTCCCAACTTGGAGAGGCTAGGCTTTGGTAATATCGTCGGCGTCAATAATGTACCGACGGTTGATTATCCCCTGGCTCACTACGGACGCATGACCGAGATAACCTCAGGAAACGACACCTTTGCTGGTGTCTGGGAAATGGCAGGCGTTACCTTCGCAGAACGATTCGCGTCGTTCTACCCTAGGATGTCAGCTGACCTGGTGCGGCAAATGCAACAGGCCATAGGCACCCTAACACTGTGTAATGCCTACGTTTCCGGTTTCAAGGTGTTTGACGAATGCGCTGACCAACATTTCGCAACAGGCCAGCCAATCGTCTACACCTGCGATGACGGTGTAGTCTTGGTGGCGGCTCACGAAAGTGTTGTTCCGCCCGCCAGGCTACATGACGTTGCCTGGAAGATGTCTCGTTTCTTCATCGGGAAAAATGTCACGAGAATCATCGCTCGAGCCTTCATCGGTGAAAAAGGCGACTTTGTCCGCACCGAGAACCGAGCTGATATTGTCGTGCCACTTGATAAGAACCGTGAACACCTCTTCCGCCGAATACGAGAAGTCGGAATGCCTTTCACGGTTACCGAACACCTCGCTTCAGTGATAGGCGATGAGTTCGTCACCGAGACAATTCCCGGTGTCATGGACTCGGCTGGTGTCATGGACGCTGTCCTTAGACACTTAGGAACCGGTGGTGATGGCGCGGCCATGTTCGTTGTGCCGGACTTCGATATGTCCGGCCACGCGCGTAAGCCACGTCAATATGCCCGTGATCTTATGTACTTCGACCAAAGACTTGGCGAAGTTCTGCCGATGATCGGTCGTGACGATCTTCTGCTGATTGTAGCCGACCATGGCTGCGATCCAGTCATAGCGATCCGGGGACATACGCGAGAGTACGTACCTCTTCTGGCACTGAACGGTGGCGATCGACCAGGCTCAAACTTGGGAACCCGAGCGAGCTTCGCCGATCTAGGACAGACCGTCTGTCACCTAATAGGAGCCAATCCTATTCCTCTTGGCGAAAGTTTCGCCGACAACATCAAGGAGTGATTATGTTCGAAGAACCTTCACTGGCAATAAACGGTGGTCAAGCCGTTTATCCAGCAGGTCTCAAACGAGGTCGGGTCTTCGGCGAAGAAGAGCGGCAAGCTGTCTGGGAGGTAATGGGAAGAGGTGTAGTTTCAAGAGCAGGCATGGGCGAAATGGTACAACAGTTTGAACAAGCGTTCGCTGCGTACCACGACTTGCCCTATGCGATTGCAACTACGTCTGGCACCACTGCCCTTCATACGGCTGTCGATGCTTTGCAGATAGGCCATGGAGACGAAGTAATTGTCCCTGACTTGACCTTCGTTTCCACCGCTTCGGTAGTTCTACAAACCGGGGCGAAAGTCGTGTTTTGCGACATTGACCCCCACACCTTCAACCTGTCAGTCCGTGATCTGCGTTCCAAAATAACCAATCGCACCAAGGCGGTGATCGTGGTCCATCTATACGGCATGCCTGCCGATATGGATCAAATCGTGTCCCTGGTGAAAGAACGTGGAATCCGTCTGATAGAAGACTGCGCCCAAGCTCATGGAGCTACTATTAGTGGGCAAATAGTAGGTACCTTCGGAGACATTGCCTGCTATAGTTTCTACCAAACGAAGAACATGAGCTGCGGAGAGGGTGGAATGGTTGTCACTAGAAATGAAGAGTTGGCTCGGCGGTGTAGATCGCTGACCCGACACGGATTGACCAGTGATAACCTGGCCGTATACGACTACGATAAACTCGGCTACAACTACGCAATGACAGAGTTACAGGCGGCTATTGGGCTTGTCCAACTGCGTAAGCTGCCGGACCTCAATCGCTCGCGCTGTTATAACGCTGCGCTCTATCGTGACGGTCTGAACGAACTTCACCTACAGTTCCAAGATGATGCAGATGGTCACGTCAATCACTGCCTGACTGCAGTCCTTATGACCAAACTATCAGCACATCGAGAATGGTTTCTTAAGGCTGTAAGGGCTGAAGGAGCCATGGTCAATTGTCTTTACCCAGTAGCACTTTCTAGAACTGCGGTATTTGCTGGTTCCAACCAGCCTGTAGTTTCACACCGGGTGACAACATCGCTGTTTAACCTATACACCAACCCCGACGTGACCAGTCATTTCGTTGACGTCTGCTGCACTGCTGTCCGCAAGGTCTGTAGTGCTATGATAGGAGGTGAATCATGAAATATATGTCGTACTTAGACGCCGCTGACATGGCGCACCTCTTGGCTCTCAAACAAGAGCGCCAAATAACGATCAGCTTGGCTCTCCCCGTCAAAAATGAGGAGACAACAGTTGTTCGTGTCATCGAGTGTGCTATGTCATGTCAGCCATTGGTCGATGAGATCATCGTGCTCGACAGCGGATCAACCGACAACACCTTGGATATGTGTTCTCAGCTTGGCTTCAAAGCAATTCAAGATGAGCATACTGCCAAGGCCATATCTATCCCCTTAGCAAGAGGAAAAGGCTGGAATCTATGGAGTAGTGTGTACTATACCACTGGCGATGTCGTCGCCTGGATTGACACCGACATAGAGAACATCCACCCCCGTTTCATCTTGGGAATTATCGCTCCCTTCCTGATGGATCCTGAGGTAGTCTTTACCAAGGGATACTACAAGCGACCCAAAGGTGACGCTAGGGTAACCGAGCTTCTAGCTCGACCTTTCCTCAATATGCTATTTCCCGAAACCGCCGATTTCATACAGCCCCTGGCTGGAGAATATGCTGGGACTCGCAAGTTCCTCGAGAAAGCAACCTTCTATTCTGGTTACAGCGTAGAGGTCGCTATACTGCTCCAAGCAGTACTCGAATATGGATCAGAGCGAATCACCCAAGTATTTCTCGACGAGCGAGTTCATCCACTGCAGGATGTCCCTTCACTCGGCAAGATGGCAGGCAACATATTGCACACGCTTCTTCACCTTGCTGAACACTACCAACGACTGACACTCCAGGTAGACGTCCAGCAGGAAGTGAAGGTGTTCAATGCCACCATCGGCGGAGGTCAAGACATCACTTCGGAAATGCTTCACGTCGCAGACACCGCTTTGCCTTGCGTAGTTGGTCTCCCCAACTACCAGGCAAGATAATCTGCATAGACGGAAAAGGCCCAGATCACATTCAGTGATCTGGGCCTGCTTTTTTTATTATTTTATTTCTAATATCTTCTCGCTACTACCCCTAAAAATGATTGTGGCACAATACAGAAAGTTAGAACTCAAATACAACAACAAAAAGAAAATATTTACATTCCTGTATTCTAATTATTTCTTTTTAAACATTTTTTGTAGATGAGGACGCACATTATAACCTAACCCAAATCCAACAAACAGCATTCCAATGGTTGGATTACTATTTAAAAAGATAATCCCTACTACAACCAAGCCAGCTCCTAATGTGTCTTGTATTTTCATATTATTTATTTCTTATTTTCAAAAAATCCTTTACCAATAAATACTCCTGCGCTAATGCCAATAAAAAATAAAAGCAATGGCCCAGGTTGATCTTTAGAAATTAATACTGCAGATATAGCAATAACTGGCGCAATACCGTACATTGCCTTTTTAGGAATAGTTATATTTTCTTGTTTTATTTTTTTCTCTTCCATATTTTTATTTTAATAACATTATCATTATATCAAAAAACCGCTTTTAGAGCGATTTCTTCTATGGGGTCAGTCTCAGAACGATATTATAACTATTCTCTCAGATAAAGAATACATGGCTAATGTTAGAGAGAATATACTAGCTATAAATAATTGCAAAAAATGATGTTTATATTCCTAATTTACTTCAATCTTCTTAGCACCTTGCCAAGAAAGTTCATAAATCTGTTTCATTGCTTCGGCAATAGCCTTGTTTTCAATAACAACTGACATCTCATCGGCGTAATTCATAAAAGCAACTTTATTATTATAAATATTAACTTCAATCATTGGCCAAAACTTATCTTTTGGTACAACAATAGTCTCAGAGAGCTCTGATTTATCATATCCTTTATGTTTAGTGTGCCAAACTGATCCTTCACCAGCAATACGCCTTGCTTGAATGTTGAGTTTTACTCTTTTATCAATATAAGCGTGGTCTTTAGGAAAACGTTCAAAGTAAGCATTGGTATTCCATTCTAAAATAGCATCTGGTTTTTCTCGCAAAGTGTCATCATAAATGTTTTGAATAGCCTCTTTGCCTTCATAAAACACAATTTTTGGTTTTGACTCGCTTTTATTATATACAGCCTCCAATTCTGGTAGGGCTTTTTTTATTTTTTCCCGTAATTGATCAGTCATTGCTAATAGTTTGTCTGGTGCCTCAGCTACAAAACGAGTTTTACCACGTTCAGTGCTTTTACCAATCACACCTCGCTCTATTAAATAGTCTAAAACTGAATAAACTGTAGTTCTCTTTAGACTAGCTTGTTTAGCAATGTCCTGTGCTGAAGCTTTTCCTAAGCCTAAAGCAGCTAAATAGACCTTAGCTTCATTATCAGAAAAACCTAGTTGTTTTAATATACTTTCCATATTTTTAAATTATGTCGAATCTTTCGTCATCATTATAATACATAATTCCCCTTTAGTCAATAGCCCTTTTAATAATAGGCTGAATTTACTCGACAAAACTGTCGAGTATCGTTGACATAATAGGCAAAAATTGTTATAATTTTATGTTTTAGATCACCAGTCCTTTAACAATCAACAATCCCCCCCGAAGGGAGCCCATGATGAATCCGAAAATGTCGGTAAAAATAATCCCCGAGGGTGTTATTTACAACAACGAAGAAGAAAGTCGTTTGACTGTACTTCTTCTAGTGCCATTCTATAGTTTCTTTGAAAAATATGAAACTCGTAGAGCTGGTTGCCCCCTAGGATTAGAGCTCATTGCTGTTGAATTGGTTGCCAAAGGTTTCAATGTAATTTTCATTGATGCCTGCATGGCTGCCTATAACCAATTCACCCCACAAGATGACGGCAGTATCCGCTATGGATTAACTGACCAGCAGCTAAGAAAACTGCTAAGTCAATTCAATCCTGACATTGTCGGCATTACTAGCTTGTTTAGCAACCAAGCAAACAATGTCGCCCGAGTCGCTGCCCTAACCAAAGAGGCCTACCCCAAAGCAATTATCACCGAAGGTGGCTCCAATGCCACTGGTGATATAGAAAGGGTATTAGAGGATCCAAACGTTGACATGGTAATTCGAAAAGAAGGAGTTGTGAGCTTTCCTGAGCTCTGCTACTCCCTGGAATCCAACCAATCATCACGTAACTTCACTCCCGTTCTCGGAGTAAGTTATAAAGATTCGATTGGTAAGCCAGTAGACAATCCTGGTCGTGGATTACTACCCGATCTGGACCTTCTGGCACCGCGCCGTTTGGAAATCCCACTTCACCCAATGTATGACACGCCCGAGCATACAGGTGGGAGTCGCCACCAGAAAGAAGGAAGACTTGCTTACATCATGTCTAGCCAAGGTTGTCCGCTGAAATGTGACTTCTGCCATATTCATATTATGGCGGGAAACATTCGCTACTACAGCCTAGCTAGATTTGAACAAGAAGTCGTGCTTCTAAAAGCAGCTGGTGTCACTGAGCTAGTTGTCGAAGACGACATGTTCTTTGCTGACATGCAGAGAGCAATGGCTATCTGTGACATCCTGAAAAAACACAGCATGAGCTGGTTTGAAGAGGGTGGCCTCTCAATGTTCAAGTTTATGAAGCCGGGACATAACCTGACTTATAAGCAAGTCTTAAACAAGCTTGCCGAGTCTGGTTGCTACCGCTTCTACTTAGCTATTGAGTCGGCAAATCCTCAATCCTTGATAGAAAGTCATAAGCCCCACATCAACACCAGAGTAGAACCAGCTGAAGAAATTGTCCGCTACGCTACCAATTCTGGTATTGAAGTAGTCGGTGGCTTCATGGTTGGCTTTCAAAACGAGTCTCTGCAAGACATGGAAAGGACGGTAGAATACGCCATAAAATTGAAGCAAGTTGGGTTGGCTTATGCGATGATTTTCATCGTTACAGCCATTCCTGGTACCATGGCCTACAACAAATTTCAGTCTTTGTTCCCTGATCTTGATCTCCGAACGAGCCACGAACGAGCGGCATTCCCTGTAGGTGGTTTGACTCCTGAGGAGCTAACCAAGCTTCGATTCCAATGGATGCAAGAAGTCAACGGCGACTGTATGATGGTCGCCAAAGAAACCAAAAACTGGGGGTTGTAAAAGTGAGCCTTCAAGTCTACGGACTTGGAGGCTCTTTCATTTTAGTTCTATTCCCTTCTTTGGTTAAACAAAAACACCGCTAAAATTAGCGATATTTTCATGGGGTGCCCAGAGGGAATTGAACCCTCATTAAAAGCTCCACAAGCTTCTGTGTTAACCATTACACTATGGGCACCACGGAAATAATTGCTTAATAGACTAATTGCCTATTTGTCTAATTGTTTGATTCAATTAAACTATTATTCAATTGAACAATTATACAATTAATCTGGTACCCCGGCCAGGAATCGAACCTGAATCTAAAGCTTAGAAGGCTTCTATTCTATCCGTTGAACTACCGGGGCATAAAATAATAGCTTAATAGACTAATTGGTCAATAGGTTAATTGATTATTTTTTCAAATTTATCCTTGTGCCTTTTATTAAGCCGTTTATCTCTTTAGGAAATTTTATTATCAAAGTCCTTAATCTATCCGCCTCTGTCTTTTTTATAAGACCCCTTTGTATGGCTTTATTTATCCAATCAACTGATTCATAAAAAGAAGCTTTGGCATAATTGAAAAATACTATTTTATCTTTCTTATAATACCTATACCAACCTTTTACTATTTTCCAAACAATATTGGATAATTCAAAGCCAATTTTGTAACTTTGATGTTCGCTATACTTCATAAATCGCTCTTCTTCTTCAAATAATTTACCCTATTAATCTAATATGCAATTAAACTATTATACGATTAATTAGGCACGCCAAAGTATAACAATAATTACTCAATTAGTCAACACTAATCTATGCTAGCTGACTGCTGTTTCCATAAAGCACTATAAAGTCCACCTTGTTTGACTAGCTCTTCATGACTACCCTCTTCTACTACTTTGCCTTTTTCCAAAACATAAATATTTTTGACGTGCGATATAGTAGACAACCTATGAGCGACTAAAACTGTGATAAGACTAGGACGCTCTTTGGCAATATTTTTTATAGTCTTAGTAATTTCCAACTCTGTCAATGAATCAAGACTGGAGGTCGCCTCGTCAAATATCAAAATACTTGGATTACGTAATAGTGCTCTGGCAATAGCTAGCCTTTGTTTTTCTCCACCCGAAAGCTTGATACCTCCCTCGCCTATCTTGGTGTCCAATCCGCTCTCTGCTCTTTGCAAAACACTGCTGGCTGCGGCCATCTGCATCACCCTATAGCAATCATCTTCTGTGGCACCAGGACTGACAAATAAAAGGTTTTCACGAATGGTACCAGAAAAAAGCTGAGTATCCTGAGAAACCAGACCAATTTTTTGTCTAAAACTTTTATTTTCTGTATCCGCTATATCTATTTTTTTATTTATTTTTATTTTACCAAATTGTGGCTGATACAATTTGAGTAGCAGCTTGACGATTGTACTTTTGCCGCTTCCAGACGGTCCGACCAAAGCTACGCTTTGCCCAGCCTTGATGTCCAAACTGATGCTATTGAGAGCGTGTTTGGGACTACCCTGATAGGTAAAGACCACATCCTCAAAAGAGATAGACTCCACATTGTCTACTACTATGGGATTGTCTATCTGCTTTTCCGGTTCCATAGCCAAGACTTTTTCTAAAGCCTCGCTGCTGCTTTTGGCTTGCTGATATTGCTCAGCCAAGTTGCCCAGCTCAGCCAAAGGACTAAATAAAAAGAATGAATAAAACAACAATGTAAAAAATTGTCCCAAACTGATAAGGTGATCAAACATCAAATATAACATAATAAACATGATCAAGGCTCGTAGACCATTGAGCAAAGTACCTTGGATAAAACTCAGCGTCCTGACTAGTTTGACTCTTTTTAGTTCCAAAGAAAGAATATGTTCATTGACATCATTGAGTCTTTTTATCTCTTGGTCTTCTAGACCCAAGCTTTTGACCAGCTCTACATTTCTCAAAGTCTCGGTAGTAGCTCCGGCCAAAGCAGACTGCTCTTTGACTACTTGATTTTGGACCAGCTTGATACGGCGAGATATAAAAAATATAGTAATAGCCAATGTCGGTACAATAAGAGCAATGCTAGCTCCTATTATCCAATGAACAAAAAAAGCATAAATAAGTACAAAAATAATACCTAGTAAATAAACAAAGAGTAAATTGACCAAGCCCGTAATCAATCTTTGTAAATCATCTCTGGCTTTTTGCATTTTTTGTAGTATCTCACCCGAACTTTGATCGGCAAAGACAGAATAAGGCAAATAAAAAGAATGTTCCACGCTCCTAGCATAAAGCTTGGTGCCCAGACGATGGGTAATCACATTGACATAATAGTCCTGAAAATTTTTGGCTATCCTAGACACCAAAGCCACGCCGACAAAGGCCAAAAGTAAAAGACCAGAGCCACGAAAAAATTCCTGCTTGGTCAGCTGGTCTACCTTGGAGGCATAATTATCTATCAATAGTCGAAAAATCTGCGGATCCAACAGAGAAAAAATCTGATTTATAGCGGCCAAAATCAAGACTCCGGTGAGCATTTTTTTGTAATCTTTTATATATCTAAATAATAATTTCATATAAAATATATTTTAGAAACTAATCTTAACATCAATATAATTTTATATCAATTACAAAATATGGTAAAATAAAGCTACCAGTCCAGCTAAGCCCATTAAAAATTAATAGTGAGTTTTTAACGGGTCTAACTGAGCAAAATATTATAATATTAACTTCTAACTAAGTGAAAAACCATAAAAAAACAAAAGCCGAACTAGTGTTCTGGAAGGGACTAACCAACTTTTGGGGTATTATTACTTCCCTTATCTTTTTGCTCACTTTTTTCAAAATTTGGGATATGAGCTATCTGCTGACTGACATCACTATCATCTACCTATCTATCCTCTCTATTTTTACCGGCGTCAAAGAATACAGCCGTTGGAAAAACAAAGATTTCTTTTCCCGCTACAACGGTGAGATATTTATAGTGACCTGGACAATACTGATGCTTATATTTATTGTCATTAGTGCTATTGATAAAAGATATCAGCTATACTCCCAATTTACCGCTACTTATCTTTCTATCCTAGGCGTATTTGCTATATCACTTAAGTCAAAAAGTTTAAAAAATAAATAACCCCTAGGGTTACAAAATTATGACTAAAATCATCTACATCGCGGCCGACCACAATGGCTTTAAAAGTAAAGAATATTTAAAAGAATATTTTGATAAAAAAAATATTACCTATACCGATCTGGGAAACAAAAAATTTCAAGCCTCCGATGATTATCCAGGCTTTGCCAAAGCTGTGGCCAAAAAAATCCAAAAAGATAAAAATGCTACTGGCATTTTGCTCTGTGGCTCTGGACAAGGCATGTGTATGACTGCCAACAAATTCAAAAACATCCGAGCCGCTCTAGGCTGGTCATCTGCTGCGGCTCGTCGAGCTCGCCACGATGATGATGCCAACATTATTTGTCTGCCCGCTTGGAGACTAAACAATGAAAAATCTCTACAAGTAGTCAGAGCCTGGCTCGCTACAGACTTTGGTAATTTAACGCGCTACAAAAGACGAATTAAAAAAATAAATGTCTAAAAAAATCAAAATAATCCCCTCTATATTATCAAAAAATAAAGCTGAATTCACCAAACACTTCAAAAAAATCAGCCCCTATTTTAACTATGTTCAAATTGATATTATGGATGGTCAATTTGTAAAAGAAAAAAACTCTATCACTCCTGATGTAGTCCAATATCTAACTAAAAAACATAATTTAGAAATTCATCTAATGGTAGATGGCGTTAGTAAATATGTCACTCGTTGGGTCAAACTCAAAAATGTCAAAAAAATAATTTGGCACTATGAGGCCAATACTGACCATGACCGAATCCTGGCTATCAATAAATTCCTAAAGGCAAAAAAAATAAAAACAGGGCTAGCTATCAACCCCAATACACCGCTCTATAAAATAAAAGACCTAATAAAATATTTTGATACTATCCAAGTCATGGGTGTCACCCCTGGCAAGCAAGGTCAAAGATTCCAGCCCAAATCATTAAAAAAAATCAAAGCCCTGCGCAGTAAATATCCCAAATTAAATATAGAAGTAGATGGCGCCGTAAATGAGCAAACTTTCCCGGCAATTAAATATGCCGGTGCCAATATAGTTTGCCCCGGATCATACTTTCAAAAGTCTAAAAATATAAAAGAATCCCTCAAAAAAATAGCCTAAAGGCTATTTTTTATATAACTGATTTTTGATAAGTAACAACAAAAAGCTACTGAAAATAGAAATAATAGAAATCAAAACAAACAACGAATTAAAACCAAAACTTTCTATAATAAACCCGCCCAAAGCCGCCGCTCCAGCCATACCAATCCCTGACAAGATGTCGTATAAACTCCACTCAAAACCTTCTTTACCCTTGTCTATATGACGAGTAAAAATAGCACACCAGCCCGGATAAGAAATGGCCGCCGCTATTCCCATCAACACCTGAAGTAAATAAAGCTCCCAAACACTAGTAATAAACAAATAGCCTAAATATAAAATTCCTATTAAAAAAGTGCCCAAAAAAGCACTAAATAAATCATCCTTCTCAGATTTTGACCGATCAATATACATGCCGACTGGTATCTCAAATAAAGATTTACAAATCAAATAAAGGGCGGCGGCAATACCGATTGTTTCTATACCACCACCGGCAATTTTATCAGTCACAAAAATAGCAAAAAAAGGAGCAAAAAGTTGATAAGAAGACCAAAATATAAAATCAGAAGCTATAAGTATTTTGATTATAATATTTATTTTGTAATGACCAATTGATCTGACTATACTTCTAAAATACATAAAATTTATTTTTTATTTTCCTCTTGTTTATGAGTCAATGGATTATATATTGGTATTGTAAAATAAAATTGACTGCCCACATGTTTGATACTATCTACAAATATCTGACCACCTAGTATTTCTACAATTTGCTTGGTAATCCATAAACCCAGACCAGTGCCCACAATACCTTTGGTATCATCACTTTGTATTCTATAAAATTTTTCAAAAAGACTTTGTCTTTCTTGAGCTGTCATACCAATACCGCTATCTTTGACAGTAATAGTGACAAATTTTTTATCACTGGCCTTAGCAGTAAGCTCTATCTCACCCTGCTTGGTATATTTGACCGCATTACCCATTAAGTTTATGACCACCTGCCTAAACCTGTCTTCATCAGCCCAAATACGAGGCAAATCATCAGCTAGATCTTTTTTAAAAATCAGTCCTTTTTCTTTTATTCTAAATTCAAATTCATCAGCCAAGCTATTTAGGATTGCTTTAGTGTCTAATGGTAGCCTTTTGATAATCAACCTGTTTTGTTCAATCCGACTGACATTTAAAAGATCCTCCACCAGGCTACCTAGACGATTGATAGACGCTTCCATGATTTTAAAACCTTTGGTACCCTGTTCATTCAAATTGCCATAGTCACCTTCCAAAGCCATAGACACAAAACCTTTGAGTGTTGTGATAGGAGTTCTAAGCTCATGAGAAGCAATAGAAATAAATTCATCTTTCATCTGATCTACCTCTTTGAGTTTTTTAAAAAGTATCGCGTGCTCAAACAGACGAGTATTCAAAGCCAAGAGCAAAATTACAATCATTATGGTAATAGCTAGGATAATATAAGAATTGGTCAGCGTTCCTTTGACCAAGTCATCAATCAATTTGAGCGACAGACGTAAGCTGAGTATCGCTTCCTTATCACCTGTTTTGGAATGAAGAGGCATAGCCAATTCCCAAAAACGTTCGTCAGCTCTACCGGTCTCAGCCAAACCAGATACTAATGTAGCAATTGCCTCATCCTGATGCCAAGCTATTATATAATTTAGATCATTAGCTGAATTCCCGACTTTTTCCGCTTGCAAACTGGCTATTGTCTTAAAATTTTCTCCCTCTTTGGCCAACACATCAAAAGTAGTCAGCCCTATATTGGATTGAGCTAGTGATTCTACTTTGGCTTGCAATTCATTGGTATCAGCTATGTCTTGATATACAGTAGCATCAAACACCTGTCCAATAAGCAGCGCCTGTCTCTGCAAACTAATATCAATATTTCTCTGAAAAGATTTGACCGACCAAATTGTATTTAAAATAATAGCCAAAGGAATTAAAATAATCAGGATAATAGCATATATCACCTGCTGATATTGTTTTAGAAAAAAAGTGGTTTTTATTTTTGCCATTTTTATGCCTCTAGATCAGGCCTCTTGCCTCTATGAAGAAATAGTATAATACCCAGCGCAAAAAATATTAAGAATGCTGCTCCCAAAATATAATAAACGAGTAAATTGTTGACACTATCAGGCACTTCACTTTCATCAAAATAGCTATCTGCTGTCACAGCCTGAGCTTCTTTGATTAAAAAGGAAATAGGCTGAGATTGTTTGACTATTTTACCAGTGTCATCATTGACTGTCACATATACCCTATGGTGTCCTTCAGCCAATGAATGTTTTATATCATATGACCAGTTACCACTGGCGTCTGTTTTGGTAGTCATAACTAGTGGCAAAGAACTATACAAATAAATGTTTACCCAAGTATTGGGGTCAGCCTGACCATTTAATTCCACTTCTTTCTCTTGAGAATTAACAGAAGCTACTTTGAAACTTTTGTCTATCTTTTTTGATTTTTCTTTGGGTTGTTCCAGATTGATTTTTGACAAAATAATCTTGTCCAAATTAGTCCTTTCTCTGACTAAAGCTCCCGGACCCAAAGGATCGTAACCATTATTTATCTCCATACCATCCGAATAGCCGTCACCATCACTATCACTATTGTTTGGATCAGTTCCATAATATCCTTCTAAATCATCAACCAACCCATCTCCATCACTATCTGCTATCATAACTGCTTGATTGATAACGGTCAGTTTATTGGTGTCTTCTAGCACGGTTTCCTTAGTTGATGGTGCAACCAAAACTTTATAACTATCTTCTTTTTTAATTGGCAACAAATCTTCCAAGCTAATTCCTTTATTTTCTAGCTCATTACTGACTTCCAAAATTTCTAAATTTTTACCAATCAAAGGTGCAATAGCTTCATTTATCATAATACTTCTTTTTTGAGCTACTACCAAACGATTGAGATAGCTATTTCTCAAAATATCAGTACAAAGGCCAGTATCTACCAACTGACAATCAACCTGACTGCCGTATTTTTCCAAAAGATAATCTTTGCATTGTTCTTTGTCTATTATACTTTGATCCTGACATTCCTTGTCCACTTCTATCCTATTTAGATAATCCTCACAAGCCACTTCTTCATAAATATCCTGATTAATACATCTGTTATCCAAAGAATCCATCACTGCTCTAAAGCGCAGACAAGTATTTTCATCAATAATACCCGCTTCTAAACAACTAGTATACAGACCAATGGCCACATCTGATCCACCACCGGATCTAATCTGTTGTGGTTGTTTATTTTCTTCTACTTGATCTTCTAATTCTTCTTGATCTGTTGGAGCATAACCAGCTAAATAACTATTTATTATTTCAAAAGTAAGCTCATTACTCTTGATAATAGTACTATCATTTAAAGCCAACTCTACATAAGCTTTATAAGTACCATCTTGAGACAAAATTGAATTGCCAGATGTATCTCTGAAAGTATCAAAAAGATAAGGTGTCTCTGGATTGTCTCCCAAAAATATTCCCCTGACAGCGGCATTATCCCAGTTTGATCTGGATAGTGCCCCACTAAGTACTTCTCTATCCTGACTATCTTTTATCCAAAAACTTAAAATTTGATCATAATCAATAGGATTAATACTAGTAGCCACATAAAATAATAGACGTTGATTTTGAGCTTCAACTATAGGTATGGGTCCAAAAATTTTTACTATTACTTCCTCTTCTTCTACTTCTTCTGTCGATTGATTTTCCGAATTAAAATATGAAATTAGTTTGGTCTGACTATTTATAATAGTATCACCATTATAACTAAGACTTATTTCATAATTGCCATTTTCCAAATCATCCTGCAAATCACCGGCTACAACTTTGTAAAAACAGTATGTACTACCCAAATTTTGAATTTCCTGCCTAATAGTATTATTTATTACACTTTGATCACAGTTAATTAGCTGAGCCGGAGAAATGATTTCTTCTTCGGTAGCTGTATTATGAAAAACAAATGATAAGTCTCCTAAAATATTACCACTACCTATCAATACACTCTGTGGTTCCAAATTGGTAGATATGCCGTGTAAATATAAATTTGTTTCCGCTGGGATTGGTGCCTGTTCTTCTATCCTATCTAAAACAATAGAAAGATCACTAGCGATTGTCTCGCCTTGATAAAGAGCTTCCACATGTAAAACATAATTTTCTCCGTCTGGTAAATAATCATCCAAAATAACTTCTCTTACCCAATTAAGACCATCTGTTTTTGGTACAGTTGTTTCTCCGATAGTAATGGAAGGATTTTGGCTATCATAGATTTCATATTTTACCGCTTCTGTCTCAAAATTTGTCTGAACATTTAATGTAAAAGAATTTTGGCTAATGACCTGCCCGTCTTGAGGTGCATTAAACAAAAATACTGGATCTTTTTCCTCAGGCTCATTAATATTGTTTATGATTATTGTTGTAGTAGCCAATTCAATAGGATCAATCACAGTTTGATCTTCTAAATAATACATAAAGCTCAGGGTATAATCACCATTTGGATAAACCGGCTCACCATTAAGCTGGGCTGTAGTATCTATTGTTTTTTTCAAGTGCCCATCTGCAGCCAATTCTAATAGTATTCTAGCATTGTTGTTTATAATCACAGCCACACGCTCCGATGGTAGCTGGAGTTGATAGCTTGGCACTACATCAATTTGTAAGTCGCCTGACACAGTGGAATTATTTCGAGGAGACAAAACATTAATTTGCAAATTTAATATATCTTCTTGATCTACCAATGATGGTTCAATTATATTAAAAATTATACTGGCTACAGTTATATATTGCCTAGTACTAATTGCTTGGACTTCCAACGCTAAATAATAAGTGCCAGCAAGCAAAGGAGACAAATCCAATACACCTGTACCTGTATAGGAAGCCGCCGTATAATTGGCACTGGCTGTAGCAATGACCTTATTAGCTTCCTCAAAGCTTCTAACTGTAAACCTGGCAACATCCATATCAAAATCTTCATAAACCATCTCATTACCCGTCAACTGAACATCTATATCTAGATTGATATTATTTGGATAATATTTACCCTCCATTGGAGAGATAAAAGCAACCTGAAAAATATCTGTTGAATTTACACCCTCAAGCGAAGCCGCAAGCTCACCAACAATATTTACTACCTGTGGTATTGATACTTCGTTTTCTACAAAAATTCCCTTGTCAAAAATAGGCACTACAGCTTGCAGATAATAAGTGCCCGGTACAAACTGACTGACATCAAGTATAGCCTGAGCTTTCCAGGTGCCGTCGCTTTGTTTGTCTGCTTCAAAATTTAATCTCTGATTAGTAGCTAAGTCGTACCAAACAAAATAAGCGCCAACCAAGTCCTGGTATTTATCAGAACTCAATTGAGCTTGGATATAAAAAGCCTCGCCAGCTTCCAGAGACTGACCAATAGATGGATTGACAAATACTGCCTGCAAATCTTGACTGTTATCATTGGCTCTGACGGCCACAAAAACCAAAGCTTGCAAAACTACCAAAATACTAAAAAAAAGTAGAGCTAAATGATTTTGTATTTTCTCAAGTGTCATTTGTTTTTATAAGTAATTTAACTTTTATTATTATAACATAAATAACCCGCCGCGGCCAAAGGCCGCGGCGGGTTAAAAAACATCTATTACTGACAAGGGCAAATTGCAAAACGACTGGCTCCGGGCGCTTGATTACACAAAACTACTGTGTCTTGAGTCCAACAATCAGCCCAGTCGTCACTAGTATAAGGTGGATAGCCGCTAGTTGCCTCGGAGCAACTAGAACTACAACCACTTGACAAATTCTTGGCCAAAGCACAATAAGCGCTACCTCCCGAGTCAACATCTGGTCCATAACTTACGCCTGACACACACCTTAGGCCCACATCAGCACAAGCTGTATTACAATTTTGATTTAAGGCATCGTCCAAGATCCAACAGTGTCCGCCGGCATAGGCGCTACAATTTATATCAATAGTGGAAGTATTGGCAATAGCGGTTGAGCCACCATTGGTGCAAGCTCCCACTACCAATTTATTATCACTGGTTTTTTTTACATAATAGCCAGTATCGGTATTTGCGGTCTTGTCAGGATCTATTGGTAACTGTGGCAAATAATCATTATAAAAATCCTGATCCGCAATACGCAAACACGGTAAGCTGCTGCCGTCACAGCTCAAATTGCCCCCGCCTTGGACAGTACACAATACTTTTTTGCCGGTAGTGATTACCCCCAAAACTGGCAAAGCCCCGCCATTATTTTTTGTGTAGTCTGATATAGCGGCTGACAAAACCATAACCGCCTCTTGCCTTTTTTTATCTTTGGCGACATTTATCCTAGCAGTTGGATCAATCCAGACAAAAACTGATGCACCTATTATCAAAATAACTGCTACTGTAATTATCAGTTGTATCATACTAATTCCTTGGGAAGAGATTTTTTTCATACAACTAAGCAAAAGATTTTACCAAACTACTAATATTTCTAACTCCCATTGGGCGCTTGACCAAAGCTTTGCCATTTAACTGAGGCAAAAAATTGTCATAGCTGGGACGACTTGATTTGTAAAACAAACCATAAGGAATTTTGTCTCCCCAGATCAATGATTCTTTGAAAGCCATTTCAATATTAGCTGGATTATATTCTTTGTTTTCATCCAGATTGTAAAGCCTATCAAAATAAAATTTAAATGTGTTGATTTTATTGAAAGTCACACAAGGCTGATAAACATCCACCAAAGAAAATCCTGGATGATTGATAGCTTGCTTCAAAAGTTCTTTAAGATGATCAGCATTGCCGGCAAAACCACGAGACACAAATGTACCGCCAGCTGACAAAGCCAAGCTTATTGGATTGGCTGAGACCTCTATCAATCCTTCCGGAGTGGATTTTGTCTTAGTGCCTTTGTCAGTTGTTGGAGCAGCTTGGCCTGTTGTCAGACTATAGAGCTTGTTGTCATGAGTAATATAAGTAATATTGGCATTACCCCTGACAGCATGAATAAAATGACCCATACCCTCGCCATAACCATCACCGTCTCCGGCCATGACAATTACTGTCAAATCTTTGTTGGCCAATTTAGCACCAACTGCCGTAGGCAGCGCCCGGCCGTGTAAAGAATGCCAGCCATAAGCTTTCAAAAAATTTACCCCATTACCACTACAGCCTATACCAGCCACCAAAAGCACATTTTCCGGCTTTAGACCCAATTCTATTAAAGCATTTTTAAGAGCAATAATAATGCCAAAATTTCCACAACCAGGGCACCAAGTATTTTTGTAGCTTGTATCCCAATCTTTTTGTTTCATATGTTTTTGTCATTCCGGACTCGATCCGGAATCTAAATTACTTTTTCAAATTAAACTATATAATTACCGCGTACGCAAAAATGGTAAATAAAAATATTAAAATTTCTTTAAAGCACTAATTATTTCCTCTCTGAAAAAAGGTCGGCCGTCATATTTGAGTAGTCTATTTTTTATTTTTATACCAGTCTCTTGAGCAATCAAATTTCCTAATTGACCATTACTATTATTTTCAATAAGTAAAATATCTTTTGACCTGCCCAAAATATGCTTGCTGAATTTATCAGCCAAAGGCCATAGATATTGATACTGCATTATTTTTATTTTGGATTTTATCTTGTCCGGCAATGATACATAAGAATCAAGCACCACACCCTTGGTAGAACCCCAAATAACCACTGTCTTTTTGGCCTTAGGATTGCCGTAGACCAAAGGCTGTGGCATAATACTTTGAAAGGTATCTAGTTTTCTCTGGCGCTTATTGACTTGCTCAATACGATTATCAGCCTCTTCCCAAGAAAAACCATACGGATTGTGCTCATCGCTGTTGGCAATATAAAGACCACCTTTCATACCCGGCAAAGCACGTGGCGAAATACCGTCTTTGGTCACCATATAGCGCAAATATTTTTTTATTTTATTTAGTTGAGCTTGAGTCAACAATTTTCCTCTGTCTACTTTGACATTTTTTGTATCAAAGGCAGGCACAGTGGTATTTCCTTCGGCAATAAATTTGTCTGACAAAATAATTACTGGCAACTGATAAATATCAGCTAGATTGAGAGCCTGATGAGCCAAATCATAAGCCTCCTGAGCATCACCTGGTGCCAAAATAATCCTAGGAAAATCCCCTTGAGCAGCGTGGAGCATAAATTGCAAATCACCTTGCTCTGTCCAAGTAGGCAGCCCAGTAGCTGGCCCTGATCTCTGGACATCTATCATCACTAGCGGCGTTTCGGTCAAAGAAACCAAGCCCAGTGTCTCGGTCATTAAAGAAAATCCCCCGCCTGAAGTGCCGACCATTGCTCTAGCTCCGACATGTGATGCTCCCAGTGCCATATTGGCTACGGCTATTTCATCTTCAGCGTGCTTGACTACAATACCAGTTTTTTCCGCTACTTCGGCTAGATAATGAAGAATTGAAGAAGACGGAGTCATAGGATAGGCCACATAAAAATTGAGCCCCCCAGCTAGTGCTCCCAAAGCTAAAGACTCATTGGCTGAGATTAAAATATTGTTTTTACTTTCCAGTTTTGGTAAATGACAGATCAAATCTCCTTTAAAATTTTTGGCCGCAAAATCATAGCCGTCTTTTAAAGCCTTGAGATTACCATCAATTATTTTTTTGCCCTTGTTGGCAAAATTTTGTCTGACTACAGCATTGGCAATAGTAAGATTTTGTCCTATCAAATAAAGACTTGCTCCGATAGAAACCACATTCCTCATCAAATCACTGCCCGCTGACTTGGCCATACTGGTCAGTGGCATGGGCAAGCCGTGAATATTATTTTTTTGCAACTTAGCAGGAGATATTTTTACTTTTTCCTGATCATATATCAAAATCCCGCCGTGATATAAATCAGCAAAATTCTTGCTGATTGTATTTTGGTTTAGGGCTACCAAAATATCTGCCTGTTTGGTCACACTGTTGACTGGTCTAGTATCAGCCATTAACTGAAAAACATTGTGTCCACCACGAATAAGTGAAGGATACTCTGTATAATCAAATAATTCATAACCTGCCCTCATCATAACTTTGCCCAGCATCATACCGGCTGACTTGATGCCAAATCCAGCCTCACCACAAATTTTCCAACTAAGCTTATTTTTTGTTTTCACCCTAGTAATAATTTTCTTTTGTTTTTTTAACATAATATAACCTTATAGAATAATTTTACTTTTTATTTTGATACACCCCATTTTTTAGTATTAAAAAACTTTACTTTTATTATAACATTTTTTAGCTTAAAATAAAAAACCAGCCGAAAGAGTCCGGCTGGGTAAAATACACTCACTACAAAAAAGTATATTTTTTATTTCTCTCAGGGAGAATCTTTATTATTTAATGAGTCTTCTTTTGTTATATTTTGATCTGATTGTTTATCATCAGTCACCATTAGATCATCAGGTGGCGCCTGCATTATCTCATGCTCAGGTTCTTGCATTGGCAAATTCTTATTATTGCCCGAAGAACCAAATAAGTTTTTCCAAAATGACATAACTCAATTTTTACTTTTTATTTTTGTTTTTCTATCTCTGAACAAAAGCCAGAGATTCTTATACTACTTGGCTAGCAGTACAAGGTAAGCGGTGCCCATGAAAACACGAGCAATACATAATAGGTTTGATGCATTTTTTTGTTTTTATTTTTGTTTTATCTCGAGCCCTGAGTAAACTCCAAGAGTCGAGAGATATTTTTTGAGCTAACTTTTGTTTGATAGAGATCAAACACTAAATGAATAGGTCAAATAGACAAGCCCTAAGAGAAATAGACAAAGAGTTGCCCAGTTCTCATGACTCTCGACTGTAGGATTGCATCGCCACGGCGAGAGCCTAAAAGATTTTATCTTTTTCATAAAAATGATTATTAATAATTAAACAGCTTTGCCTACGACCACAAGTAGAACAAATGCGCCTACTGCGCAAAGAACAAATACTGCCCAATAGTCACTTGAACGCAATTCTTTGTCGCCTGGTTTTATAACCAGTTTGAATGATTCGACATTATTGTTAAGCATAACCATCCTTTCCCACCACTTTACTAATTAAAAATTAAATTTTGTGGAAGCTTTTTTAAAAATGTAAGTTTGGGGACTTATTGGAGCTTTATAACCTTTATCTTTAGCTATAAAACAAAAAAATTGGCTGACCGCCTTTGCGGATCAACGCCAATTTCAACTTACATGTCTTAAGGATAGCACAAAAAAACGCTTTTGTCAACTTTCAATACCAATTTATTTACTTTTTTATCTATATCTTGTATGTTATAATAAGTATCTAAAATATAATAAATTAATCACTTATATATATGAAAATAGAAGTAGACAGAGAAGCTTGTACTAGCGTGGCCACTTGCATTGATGTGGCTCCTGGTACCTTTGAGCTTGATGACGAGGGCATTGCCATTGTCAAAAACCCAAAAGGAGATGACGAAAAGACTATTATGCAGGCTGCCCAAAGCTGCCCGGTAAATGCCATTATTATCTATGATGATGATGGTAATCAGCTTTATCCTCCTAAGAAATAGTCTATGAAAAGAAATGTATATTTAGACTACGCCTCAACCACTCCGGTTGACCCGCGAGTTTTTTCGGCTATGGAACCGTATTTTACCAAAAATTTTGGTAACCCCTCTAGTCTCTACAAATTGGGCCTCAAAAATAAATTGGCCATCAATGAAGCCCGCTACAATATCAGCAAAATCATAAATTGTCAGGCTGATGAAATAATTTTTACTGGCGGCGGTACAGAAAGTATCAATTTGGCACTCAAAGGTGTGCTGACCAATATTGAAAAAGGTCATATTATCACTTCCGCTATTGAGCACCACGCCGTACTCCACTCTGCTGAAAAGCTCAATCGCTCATTTGGGCATGAAGTGTCTATTTTGCCAGTTGATGAATTTGGTCTAGTCAGACTAGACGACGTCAAAAAAGCCATCAAAGACAATACAGTCATAATATCTATCATGATGGCCAACAACGAAGTCGGCACTATTGAGCCCATTCAAGAAATCGGGGCGTTAATTAGCAAAATTAACAAAGAAAGAGTAGCTAAAGACCTACCGCAAATATATTTTCACTCTGATGCCTGTCAGGCAACAGGAGCAATAGATATCGATGTCCAAAAAATGCATTTGGATCTTCTGACTATAAACGCCAGCAAAATATACGGTCCCAAAGGAGTCGGGGCATTGTATATCAGAAATGGTACCAAACTAAAAGCCCTGGTTGATGGTGGTGGACAAGAAAAAAACCTAAGAAGTGGCACTGAAAATGTCCCCGGTATTGTTGGTTTTGCTAAAGCCGTCGTGCTAGCTCATCAGGAAAAGAAAAAAGAAAATGCCCGTCTGACAAAACTACGAGATTGGTTGATCAAAGAAATACTGACCAAAATACCAAAAACTAGATTGAATGGACATCCCAGCAAAAGACTGCCAAACAACATCAATATTTCTATTATGGATATAGAAGGCGAAGCTATGCTCCTCTATCTTGATGAAGTCGGTATACAAGCTTCAACTGGCTCAGCTTGTACTTCTACTACCTTGGATCCCAGCCATGTCATTACCGCGCTAGGCTGTCCCTATGAAGCCGCCCACGGTTCTATGCGTTTTACTCTAGGTAAATATACCAAGCTAGAAGACCTCAAATATTTGATGAGTCAGTTGCCAAAAATAGTAGACCATTTACGCCACGCCTCTCCGGTAATAATTGATATGAAAGAAGTAGCCAACTCTGTAAAAAATGCTGTCCGAGAAATCAAGGAATTATAAAAAGCCCGTCATTGGGAGAAAAAATAATAAATTTAACTAAATTATATATATGCCAAATCAAAGATCTCGAGCGAAGTCGAGAGAAGCAAAAACCCATAGCAAGCCCAGCGCCGCAGCTGGCGTAGATGTCGTACCCAAAGGCACCAATGACGTCTGGGTATATACAGATATTGTCAAAGAGCACTTCTTCCATCCCAAAAACCTAATAATGGATGCTTCCAAAGTAAAAGATTATGATGGTCTGGGCATGGTCGGAAGTCCAGCCTGCGGCGACATGATGAAAATATGGATTTGGGTCGACAAAAAAAATGATAAAATAAAAAAAATGAAATGGCAGACCTTTGGTTGCGGATCAGCAATTGCTGCTACCTCTATGCTTTCGGTCATGGTCACCGAAAATGGTGGTATGAAAATAGACGACGCCTTGGAAATAAAACCTCAACATATTACCCAAAGATTAGGTGACCTACCAACTAGAAAAATTCACTGCTCAGTCCTAGGTGACAAGGCCTTGTTGAGTGCTGTCAACAATTACTTTATAAAATCAAATCAAAAAGATAGGATTATCAAAGAGCAGATCCGTATCATAGATAAAATTGCCAAGGTAACTGACCATGATATAGAAGAAGCAGTGCTTGAAGGCGCCCATACTTTGGAAGATGTCCAGAAAAAAACCAAAGTCGGCGTCGGCAATCCAGCTGTCATTCCCGAAGTAGAACAACTGATTAGATTTTACACCGAAAAATATTTTGGGTAGCCTAACATACGCTAACAATTAATATATTAATTATATTCACCCCGTTAGAAATATTACAATAATCTAACGAGGTAAAATATATACTATTTAAACATTAAATTTACACTATATGCAAAATCCAAATATTTCTAACGGGGTGACCGAATTTAAAACCCCCGACTTACAATATCCTTACAATGCACTTGAACCATACATTGACGAGGAAACAATGAAAATTCATCATGATAAGCACCAAGTTGCTTATACTACCAATTTTAACAAAGCCCTAGAATCTCATCCTGAGCTTTTTGCCAAATCAGCCGAAGAAATACTCAGAGACTTAGCCTCAGTACCAGATGATATTAAGATGGCAGTCAAAAACCACGGTGGCGGACATGTCCACCACAGTCTATTTTGGGAAATAATGGGACCAGTTGAACAAAATGGCCAGCTAGAAGGCGAACTCTTGGAAATAATAGATGAAACCTTTGGTTCTTTTGATGAATTCAAAACCCAATTTGAACAGGCCGCTATGACTGTGTTTGGAGCCGGCTGGGCCTGGTTGTCCCTTGATGAAAACAAAAAACTAATTATTGAAAAAACATCCAACCAAGATAGTCCTCTTTCTCTGGGACACACACCTATCATGGGTATTGATGTCTGGGAACATTCATATTATCTAAAATATCAAAACAGACGTCTAGAATTTGTCCAAAACTTTTGGCAAGTCATAAACTGGAAGGCAGTTTCAAAAAAATACAGCGAAAATAAATAAATACAGATGCAACCAGATAGAGACATAGTATTAATAATAAAAGGTGGGACTATACAAGGAGTTTTTGGCTCCGGAGTTATGGTCGCTTTTCAAAGACACAATCTCTATCCGCGCATCCACTCTATCTATGCTGTGTCTTCCGGCGCTCATAATGCCGCCTATTTTCTAAGTAAAAAATCACATGAGGCTGCCAGTGTCTATTATGATCGACTCTACAAAAAACACAGTTTTTTAAAAGACTTATCTTTTAAAATAATCTGTAGAAAATTTTGGGATCTTTTTATCCATAATAAAAGCTTTGATATCGTTGATCTAGATTATGTAGAAAATATAGAACGTAAAGAAATCCCCTTAGATGTTGAAAAAATAAAAAATTCCCCTATTAATTTTTATGTCCGGGTCTTTAATCCTAAAACACTAAAACTGGAATATCTGGACGGCAAAGTGGACACTATCAGCCGATTGATACAATCGGCCAAAGTCCCCCCTTATGCCTTTACCAAAATAAAAAATGACAAATATCTTGATGGTGGCATAATGCCGACCAGAGATTTTATCAAAAATGTCGTCAAAAAATTTCCAGACAAGACAATCATCTATATTTTCAACGACAAAAAAACTGTCAAAAGAGTTTTGCAGTATCTACCTTGGGATCTTTTGGATGTTTTATTTAAGACTAGGTATTTGGGCATTAGATATGGCATCAAACACTTATTTAGTATCTTCAACTACCCTTATGTAGTAACTTTGAAAAAATACAAACACGTCCATGTACTCTATGACACAGTCAATACCAGTAAGCGTGAAAGAAGCCGAGAAAGAATTATCAAATCATATGAACACGGCATCCGACAAGGTGAAAATGTTTTGAAAAAATTAAACCATATCAAATATTAATAATTAAATTTTACGAACATGCCAAAATCAAATATTTCTAACCCCGTTAATGAATGTTGTGGCGACGGTGACGGCTGTTGTCAAGAAGAGTCTTGCTGTTGCGGCAACTGTGCCCCAAAAATAGATCATAAAGCCCCCGAGTTTACAGCTCAAGCCTACTATCAAAATGAAGAAAAAAAAATTAGCTTATCAGACTATAAAGGTAAGTGGCTAATCTTATTTTTCTATCCCAAAGATTTTACCTTTGTTTGCCCAACTGAATTGGGAGATTTGGCTGATAGATACGAAGAGCTAAAAAAACTAAATACCGAAGTACTTTCTGTCTCAACCGATACTATCCCCGTACACAAAGCTTGGTTTGATGCTTCAGAAACTATCCAAAAAATAAAATTTCCCATGGTAGCTGATCCTACTCATGAGATTTGCCGCAAGTATGGCGTCTTGATAGAAGAAGAGGGCATAGCTTTGCGAGGCACTTATATCATCTCACCAGACGGTGAAATAAAGACCATTGAAATCCACGGCGACGGTGTAGGACGAAGTGGTAATGAGCTACTTCGCAAATTGCAAGCCGCTCAATTTGTCGCCAAATATGGTGATCAGGTCTGCCCAGCCAACTGGGAACCTGGTAAAGATACTCTAAAACCTGGTATGGATTTGGTCGGGAAAATATAAACCAACCTCGCAGGTTAAAGTCAAAAAACCGCTGAAATCAGCGGTTTTTGCTTAAACCAACCTCGCAGGTCATTGTCATTGCCTAGCAATCTCCTAGCTTGTGGATTGCTTCGTTGCCTTCGGCTCCTCGCAATGACTTAAAAATAATAGCGGTTTTTTTATTGGCAAAAAAATGTTATACTTTTTATATCAAACAAAAATAGTAAAACAAAAATGTGCCCAATTAGAAATTCCCTCAACAAAACTAAAGTAATAAAGCATAATGAATCATTATATGATTTTTCTAATTGGAGAAATTATTTAATAATTAATTTCTAACTGGGTGAATATCAAACTTACATCCTATGGAGCGGCCGAACAAGTGACCGGCTCCTGTCATCTTCTCAATATTAATGGCTATCGTATTTTGATTGACTGCGGTATGTTTCAGGGTAGTTGGGAAAATTATCTCAAAAATTGGGATGATTTTTTGTTTGACGCCAAAGACCTTGATGCGGTGATTCTCACTCACGCTCACCTTGATCACTGCGGACGCCTACCCAAGCTCGTCAAAGCCGGCTACAAAGGCAAAATATATGCCACTGACGCCACTATTGATTTGACCAAAATTGTCTTGGACGACAGTTTCTATATCATGAATGAAAAAGCCTTTAAGAAAAAACTACCCAAACTCAATAGCCTGGAAGATCTCAACAAAACTTACAAAAACTTTGTCCCTATAAAATACGACCAAAAAACCAAACTCAGCGAAAATATATCTTTCAAACTACACAATGCCGCTCATATATTGGGCTCGGCTTTTGTAGAAATACAAGCTGGCCACCAGACTATTGTCTTTTCCGGTGATATCGGCGGGCAAAACATGCCTTTGGTCAAAGATATAGATACAATCCAAGGGGCAGATTATGTAATTTGTGAAAGTACTTATGGTGATCGCGTACACGAAGACACCAAAACCCGCGACAAAAAACTACTAGAGGCAGTCAAAAGAGTCACCATCAATCATTCTACCCTCTTGATAGCTATCTTTGCCCTAGAGCGTACTCAGGACATCTTGAAGGTCCTCAATGACTACTATGAAAAGCATCTGGACTTTACCGTACCGGTTTATCTGGACAGCCCCATGGCCGCTCAAGCTACCCAGATATACCAAAAGCATCTAGAGTATCTCAACAAAGCTGCTCAAGATGATCTTAGTCATGATAATAATATTTTTAACTTTCCCCATCTAAAAATAACCAACAATATCCGCCAGTCCAAACAAATCAATCTAGCCAGTCCGCCCAAAATAATTCTAGCCGGCTCGGGTATGATGGAAGGCGGCCGTATGATTCACCACCTGGCTCGCTACGCACCGGAAACAAAAAACACCATGCTCTTTATGGGCTTTCAGGTGCCTGGTACGCTAGGGCACAAAATACTCCAGGGCACTTTTGACTTTGACTACTACGGCCAAAAAATACCCATCAAATGCCAGACTGATCAAATAGACGGCTTTTCTGCTCATGCTGACCAAAAATCCCTGATCAAATGGCTAAGTAATTTCAACCTGCCTACCGGCAAGGCAGGAAAAACAAAAAAAATTATCCTCAGTCATGGTGACAAAACAGTGATGGAGCATTTTGCCAAAGAAATACAAGACAAACTCCAGCTAAAAACTGAAATAATAAAAAATAACAGCCCTATAGAACTGCTCTAAAACAAAAATCAACCCTAGGGGTTGATTTTTTAATTCTATCTTTTGTTCAATGGATTTTCTACATCCTCTTCGGGCTTTTTTTCATTTTCCAAAGGCAAAGACGGATATTTTTGACCGTCCAAATCACCAATATAATAAATCGGGTCTACCAAATCACGCTCATCCACTTTGCGTGGCTTGGGCGGATGCACTTTGTCGCTACGTAGAGCTGATTTTTTGTTTCTTTTGAAGAATTTTCCCATGAAAGTATCATAGCAGATAGTTTTTTGGCTGACAATAGGCCAATATTTTTGGATAAAATACATAAATTGGACAATTTTTTGAATAGGTCTTATAATAGATAAGCTTAAAACAAACATAAAAAGACAAAAATTTGGCAAAGCGCAATCTTGTGTGCTATAATGATTTGGGACACAAGATGTTGTGCCAAAACATACAATTTTTGTCCTTTTTTTATCTAACTAACAAAATTTTAGTTAATATAAAACCCCATGCCAGCCAACAAAATCAAAAAAAGAGATGGTCGCCTAGAAAAATTTGACCAAGATAAAATAAGAAAATCCGTTTCTCAATCCATTATCTCTGTTGGATTGAAAGACAATCCTATTTCCAACAAAATTACCAAGCAAGTTACTGATTATTTGGAAGAAACTTATCATAATTTTGATCAGATTACGACTGACGATATCAGAAGTGCAGTCAATATAGTGCTTTTGGAAAACGACTATCCGGAAGTGGCCAAGGTTTACTTTAAAATGAGGGGCAAAAAGCTAAATACCCAGACCAATATCAGTCCCGGACTCAAACAAATCAAAAAAAGAGACGGCTCCATTGTAGATTTTGATAAAAATAAAGTCCTCAACGCCGTTTTTAAAGCTGGTGAAGCCAGTAATGAATTTGGTCGTGAAGAAGCCCGCCGTCTAGCTGATGTAGTGACCGCTATTTTGGAACACAAATTCAACCAACGCTTAATACCAACTGTAGAGCAGATTCAGGATATCATTGAAATCATCCTTATCCAATCCAACTGGGCCAAAACTGCCAAGCACTTTATCCTCTACCGCGAACAAAGAAAAAAAATCCGTCTAGAACAAGGCAAAGACATTACCAGTAAAGAAGTAAAATCTCTTCAGGAAAAAGGCATACTACTGAGCAAGCAAGCCAAACATATTTTGAATAATTCTACCAACTTTGATGAATTAGGCAGAATTATTTTTTTGGATCGCTATTCTATCAAAGATAAAAGAGCCGATATTACCACCGGCGATTTGGTCATTGTCATTACCAAAGAGGATCGCAAATATCCAAAAAAAGATTTGGGTATTATCCAAGAAATGCTAGCTGATGAAAAAGCCAGACTCTATATGCTAACTGGAGTATACGCTGACCGCGAAAATAATTTTGAATTTGTCCAAGATATTTTCAAATGTGACAAACCACGCGAATCAATCAACGATGCTCATAGAAGAATTGCCAAGGCAGTAGCCTCAGTAGAAACTGAAGAAGAAAATAGGACAAAATACTTTGAAGAATTTTTTGAAGCTCTACAAAATAAATATATTCAGCCAGGCGGTCGTATCATGACTGGTGCCAATGTAGACCAACACGGCAACTATACTTCCAACTTGACTTTGTTTAACTGCTATGTCCTACCAAGCCCCTTGGACAGCCGTAAAGCCATAGTCAAAGACAGCTTGCATCAAATGGTAGAAGTAATGAGTCGTGGCGGCGGAGTAGGTATGAGCCTCTCGGCTCTACGACCCCGCTATGCTTATGTCAAAGGTGTACATGGCAAATCCTCAGGCTCTGTATCTTGGGCTGGATTGTTTAGCTATGCCACTGGACTGATTGAGCAAGGTGGCAGCCGCCGCGGTGCTCTAATGCTAATGCAATGGGACTGGCATCCAGATGTGATAGAATTTATATCTTCCAAAACAGTAGCCGGCCAAATAGAAAATGCTAATATCTCGGTCATGGTCTCTGACTCTTTTATGAAAGCCGTCAAAAATGACGAAAACTGGAATCTAGAATTCCCTGATTATGAAAATCCAGCCTATGCCGATATCTACGACAAGACTTGGAAAGGCGATCTCCATGCTTGGAAAGCCGCTGGCTACCCAACCAAAGTCTACAAAACACTCAAGGCTCGTGATTTGTGGAACAAGCTAGTAGCTAGCGCCCATAGTAGTGCTGAGCCGGGCGTGGTCTTTATGGAAAGATACAATAAACTATCCAATTCATATTATTTCAACCAAGTAATCTGTACCAATCCTTGCGGTGAACAGGGCCTACCAGGCTGGGGAGTCTGCAATCTAGGCCATCTTTATCTAGCCAGCTTTACCAGTCAGATTGGCCAAGATGACTTGGGACCTTTGTATGAAGTCAATTGGGACGAACTGAAAAAAGCGGCCCGTACTCTGACCAGATTTTTGGACAATGTCATAGATTTGACTCCATATCACTTTCAAGAAAATGAAGATAATCAAAAAAATGAACGCCGAGTCGGTGGTGGTACTCTAGGACTAGGCGAACTGCTTATCAAATTGCGTATGCGCTACGGCTCTGACCAGTCGCTGGACTTTATTGAGCAGCTCTACAAGACCATCGCCGTAGAAATGTATAAAGAATCATCGCGCATTGCCAAAGAAAAAGGTGCTTTTCCAAAATTTGACGCTGACAAATTCCTAGACTCAGGCTTTATGAAAACAATGCCTGAAGATGTCCGCCAGATGATAAGAGAAAATGGCATCCGAAATGTCACTTTGACTACCCAAGCTCCAACTGGCACTGTCGGCTCAATGCTCTCAACTTCAACTGGAATAGAGCCATACTATGCCTTCAAATTTTATCGCCAATCTAGATTAGGCTTTCATGAAGTATATATTCCAATAGCTGAAGAATACCGCCACAATGGCTCTTTGCCGGAATTTTTTACCTCGGCTATGGAGCTGACACCACTCGAGCATATCAAAGTCCAAGCTGCAGTACAGAAATGGACTGACTCCTCTATCAGTAAAACGGCCAATGCTCCAGCTGACTTCACAGTAGAGCAAACTGCTCAGCTCTATGAAAAAGCCTATGAGCTAGGCTGTAAAGGAGTGACTATTTATCGTGACTCTAGTCGTGATGAGCAAGTACTGACTACTGATGCTAATACTGAAGAAAAAAATCTAGCCTACAATGGTGAAAGAAAACCAAAAATCCAAGAACAAATCCCAACATTTAAAGAAGCCGTCAAAGCGGAAATCCCAGAAATGCAAAATGCTCGCAAACACGCTGATTTGGAAATCCCAGAGCCAGGTGAAGCCGAGTTGGATCCAAGTAAATACGGTCCAGAAGTAGGCAAGATTTGCCCGCAGTGCCACCAAGGGGTGATGGTCAAATTTGGTGGCTGCACTGAATGCTCCAAACAATGTGGCTTCAAAGGCAGCTGTGATATGAAATAAGTTTTTGACTGTATTAAAGTAAATAATAAAACCCGACATAGCTGTCGGGTTTTTGTTTAATCAAGTGGACTTTTGATGCCCCGAAAAAAATCACGAGCCACCTGAGTATAGATTTCAGTTGTTTTGATATTTTGATGACCAAGTAATTTTTGGATATACCTGATATCTGTCCCCGCTTCCAAAAGATGAGTAGCAAAGGAATGACGCAGGCTGTGGCAACTGGCGTCTTTTTTTAGACCTGATTTTTCAAGGGCCTGATCAAATACTTTTTGAGCGCTTCTTTGACTCAAATGACTTTGACCAGACTGTCCACTAAATAGATATTTTTGGTTGGCTGGTAATTTTGGTAAATAAATATTTAAAAATTTTATGCTTATGCCACTTAGCAATGTATATCTGTCTTTGGCACCTTTGCTATCTTTGACCAAGAGACTCCTGCTCTGCAAATCTAAATGACTTATTTTTATTTTGACTACTTCTGACACTCTCAGACCAGAACCATAGAGAAGTGACAATAATAATTTGTGTTTTAGATTGTGCGCGCAGTTGATAATTTTGATGATTTCCTGACGCGTCAAAACAATCGGCAAAAATTTTTCTTTTTTCGGCCGACGAATACTAAAAAACAGCTTCCGATGCAGAATCTGTCCATAATAAAACTTGAGAGATGAGATAACACTATTTAAGGAGGTATTGGAATAATTTTGGCTTTTGAGATACAGGAGATAATCTTTGACGTCCTGACTACTAATATCTCTAGCCGACTTGCCAGTCCAGTCCAAAAATCGCTGGTTGTGAGACAAATAGCTCTTGATGGTGCGCCCAGAAAACCCCCTGATAATGAGCTCCTGAGCCAGGCTAGCCAGAGGATGACTATTGGCTAAAAACTGGGACTTTTGTAGCCCCTTTTCATCGCTTTTCATAATACTTTGTGATTAATGCTTAATATTTACATATTGGCTAATTTGAGCTACGATGTCAATAGGTGCACAAACACACTGTTAGCTGAAATAAATAACTTTATTCGGCTAACGCCGAATATTTAAATGAATTTTATTTTTTAACCTTAATAAATATGGAAAAAACCATTTTAAACCTAAATAATAAGGCTTGGTATAGACTTATAAAAGTAATATTTATTATTGTTTTTGTCATAACAATTAGCATCGGTAATTATGAAGTCTTTCAGAATAAATATAATAAATTAGACTTAGAAAAATCTACTCTGACATGCAATAGAAGCACTGGTAAAGTAACTTATAAATTAAATGAACTGTCAATATATTATGGCCTAGAAAATAGTTTAAAAAACTACAATTATAAAACTTTTTATTCGGAACCAAGTAATGAATATGCCATAGAAAATATATTAAAAAAATGTAATTCTAAATTTACAGCAAACATTAGTATCTACGATTTACAAAGATACTTTGACATAAAAAATGATGAGCCATTATTTGATGCAAGTAATGATGATCAAAAGTGGCAAAATAGAATTGACCAGGAAAAATCTATTAACTCACCAATAAGTTACACCAACCATCTATTCGATATAACTCCAGTATATTCTTCTGAAAATTTCTTAAAATCTTTTTTACTGACTAATATTATAATAATCCTAATATTCGTATTTATACAAAGAATTTTTTATTATATTGTTTTAGGGTCAATAAAACCAAAAAAATAAAATTCATTTAAACAACTCGCTATGCTCGTTGAATTTATTTACATCAGCTAACACCCCATATGCGGTTCAGCGCCTTGTCAGGCGCTTCACCAAAATTGCTTGGCCTAATTCTTTAACTAACTAATAAAATATGACTAATTCTTCAAATATACTAAACCTAATTGGCTTAATAATAAATACTGGAGCTTCTTTAATATTGTTAATTTCCTATCTTAACATTACTAGAAATGTTAATGATGATTATATTATAAAAATGGACGATAAAGGAAATTATACACAAATTAAACATCTAAAAGATAAAATGGTTGGATTATTAGCCTTCACTCTATATAGTATAGGATTTTGTTTACAATTCATTGCTATTATAATTAACTAAGTGCCTAAGTTAAAGGTAGGCGGCCTGCGCAACTTCGCATATGGCGGTCTGTTGTATGAAATCGAATTTTCTATTCATATAATAAAACAATCTTTTAGAGATTGTTTTTTGTTTGGGAATTTTTTGGAAAAAAAGAGACCCTATTCTAACCCGGGTCTCGTGGAGGGTGCTGGCCTAAGCCAGTGACATGGGAAGGACGATACACGCAAACTCCGCCGCGAAGGAAAACCAAACAATCCTCTTCCTGATGCCGTACTTCTTCACCTCAGCGACGGCAAGGGTGACAGCAATTCCTTCAGCGACGGCGAAGGCGATGCCGGGAATAATGGCAACACCTTTAACGAAAGCGAAGGCGATGCTGGCAGTAGCAGCAGCGAAAAGGAATACGAAGGGAACGGCGGAAGGGACAGCGAGAACGAGGGCGGCGACAGTGAGAACAGTCAGAGTGACGGCAGCAAGCGTGAGAGCAGAGATGGTGCCGGCAGTCTCCTTATTACCCATTCCTAGGGCAACGAAGAAAACCACCAAAGTTAACAGAACTGCCAGCATCTGCCACTTGCCGAGCTTGTTCCAGAACAAGCTACCCTGGGAAACAACGGTGGTAGTCATGAAATTACTCCTTCCAAGTTTGAGGAACACAACCAATGGCCTGAATTGACCGATTTTAGTTAACAAAATAATATATCATAAACACTATATCTTGTCAACCTTAAAAACCCAAAAATTCCCCTAAATAATAGTAAATGTCTAAGAAAATTCGACATCAGACAACACTACGTATACGGTTTCGCGAAGCATTATTTAAGAACAGGTAAAGTAAAATTTATCTGTTTTTATATAGTTTAGACTAAACTAAAACAGCTCCACCCAAATTCTACTTTTCATTTTATGCTTGCACTCCGTGCTATTTTAGCATAAAATTCAAGTAGAACTTCGCATACGCACGTCTGATAGATGACATACATTTTTCCTTTTTGGCTAAGATAAGCTAAAATTTAAATTATACAAATTTGATTTTTATCTATTTTAGTTAGGGGGTTGAAATAAATAAATATAATATTAACTAACAACTAAACAATATGAGTGATCAAAAAAAAGATTCCTATGACGTATTGCGTGAAATCGTCAACTTAATACAAACACTTCCAGAAGACGAACAACTACAAACCATGCGATGGGCATGCGAAAAATTAAATATTAATATACCCGGAATTACACAAGAGATAAAGCCTGATATCCTTAATAACATAACTCAAAATGCATCGACTCAACATACAACATCTAGAGATATAAAAACTTTTATTGATGGAAAAAAACCATCTTCCGATAATCATTTTGCTGCCGCTGTTGCCTACTATTATCAATTTGAAGCAAGTGAAAAAAAGGACACCATATCAATGAATGATTTAATAGAGGCCACAAGACTTGTGGGGAGAACTAGGATAAAACGTCCAGATCAAACTTTAGTAAATGCAACTAAAGCTGGGTATTTAGACAATATTTCAAGAGGTGCATACAGATTAAACAGTGTTGGAGAAAATCTTGTTGCAATGGTTCTTCCAAATACAGAAAGTACTGCAACTACATCAAAGAAAAGAAAAAAAATTGTAAGAAATACTAAAAAGAAAAAATAATCACTCTAGCTATGGCAATTAACGACAGCAATATTTCAAATATTTTAATTACCTTACTAGATGAAGCTGAACGTCTTAAAAAAATATTGCGAAAAGAAAGCGGAGATCAAATACGTTCAAAATCTACACGTGAGTTTATAAGAACAATTTCTTTAGCGTGGTTCGAAAAATATAAAAATATTTTTTCTCCTTTATGCGTAGATTCTGAACTATATACTAAAATTAATGATGACTATCTACTAATAAATGAATGGTCGCATTCAGCTACTAGTAAAAATAAATACCTATCCCTTATTAAGGGATTAAGAGGTAAACTAATAAAATTGCAATCCGAAACAATAACAAACCAAAAACCAAAAGTAGAAAATAAAAATATTACTTCATTAGAAAATCTTGTACAAGATGACTACATGCAACAAATCATATATAGTCGTTTCGATGAAATCCAAAACTGCATCAATGTAGCACCTCTTGCTGCCACAGTAATGATGGGTGGATTACTGGAAGCATTTTTTCTTGCGCGCATAAATAAATTAACAGATAAAAGTACTATTTTTAAACAAAAAACAACCCCAATAGACCCAAAAACTAAAAAACCTCGTAATTTATCGGAGTGGACACTAAGTAATTTTATTGATGTATCATTCTCTATGGGCTGGGTGAGAAAACCAGCAAAAGACATAGGCACTACTATAATGGAATATAGAAATCTAATACACCCCGAAAAACAATTAAGATTAAAAATCTTTTTAGAACCACAGGACTCTCAAATGTTTTTTGTAATCTTTAATGAGTTAACTAAACAAATAATAAAAAGTGTAGAAGCAAAATAAAATTATAAATTAGACAAAGCGCCTTTGGCTCGGGCGCATTCACCCCCTAACCCCCTCTGCGCCCTCGCCAAAATTGATAAAAATCAAATTCTACTTTTAAGAAATAAAACTCTTTAAAGTTTAAGAAAAAATGTACATCACCTATCACCGCGTATCTGGTTCGTAAGTTAAATAAAATCTTTATAAAACTATGGTAGATTTAAAAAAAATTATCGTTCAAGAAATACTAATGAGAGCTATTGCTCTTAAAGATAAATATACCAAAGAACATGGTGCTATAGCGACTTGGGCTTGTATTTTTGCCCAAACTGAAGAAGAATATAAGGAATTGATTGAAGAAGTAAAAAAATTTGGTGAAAAATTGAAAGACACATACAGTGGCCCTATATTCATATTAAATGAGCCTATAGGAAGAACTATTAGAGTATTAAAAATTAGAGAATTTGATCCTAATAAAAAAGAAAGGGGCGATGCAGATTTTACAGTGAAAAATTACGAAAATTTTAAAAAAGAAAATTTGGGCAAAAATAATTTTAAATTAATACCTAGAGACGGTTTTGAAATGATAGAATTAATGGAATCTGGTAATAGTGTATTGGCTTATTTTTCCAATCCTCCTATTGAAGAGCAGTATAAAGATTTTATTTAACTTACTCACCCAAATTCCTCGCTCGTTTGCGTGGTGCGCTCCGCGCAATTTTACCACGCCACTCGCTTCGGAACTTCAGATACGCACGTCTGTTAGCTGAAATATTCCTTTTCTTTTTCGGCATTTAACAAACAATTATTTTTAAAAATTACAAATTTCTTTTTCTTTTTTTAGGAGGGGAACCTGCCTGTCGGCAGGAGCAGATGTTTCCTCCGCTACGCTTCGGAAACGATTTATTTATATCTCAGAATTGTGTTTTTATTTTAAATGAATTATACTTGTATTATAAATAGTATAAAAACTAAATTAAACCAATATGAGCCAAAGTACTCTATTTCAACTTAATTTAAAAGACTTAAAAACCGAAGCCGAGGTAGAAACTAGGCTCTTGGCAAAATTATTTAATGATCTCGGCTATACAGATCAATCTGTTATCCCCAAAAAAAGACTCCTTAATTTGATGGCTAATGATGGATCCAAAAAAATAAAAATTGAAATAGATTTTTTATTACTTGGTAGCAATGGAAATGCAAAAGTAGTAGTAGAGGCTAAGGATCCAAATAAATCCATAAACGAAGCATGGGGACAAGCTGCAAGCTATGCTCTTAGTTATAACCGAGATAAATTAGACAAAGAAAAGGTCAAGTGGTTATTAATCAGTAATGGTTTTATAACTTCGTTATTCAAATGGGACAGCAGTACACCAATCGTAACATTACAGTTATCAGATTTTGCCAGTGGTTCACCAGCCTATACCAATCTAAGAAGTTATATCAAGTATAAAACTGCTGATGAAGTAGTGCACGGTGATGGATTAAAATTTGAAATCGTTTCGCCTGACGAATTGAATAAAATCTTTCAGCAAACGCATGATTTAATTTGGAAGAGGGAAAAACTTAGCCCTACTGATGCTTTTTTTGAATTTTGTAAATTTATATTCATTAAGATTAATGAGGATAAAAAAAGAGGACAAAATAATGAAGACATCCCAACATATAAAATTCCACTTACCAGCGAGTGGTTAGATGCTCAAAAATCAACATCAAAACATCCTGTGCGAGACATTCTTTTTAATAAATTACGAGACGATTTAGAAGCTGCAATACATAGAGACAAAAAACGTAGAATTTTTGAAGAAAATGAAACTTTTAAATTGAGTGCCTCCACCTGCCAAGATCTAATAAAAATATTTGAAAAAATTAATCTTAGCTCAATTGATGAAGACCTTAACGGACGAATGTTTGAAGTGTTCTTAAACGCTGCCGTAAGAGGACGAGCATTGGGGCAATATTTTACACCCCGACCAGTTGTTGACTTTATGACCCGAATTGCCTTATGTAATGTGGATATTAAAAATCCGCCAAAAGTTATGGATGCATGTGCAGGAACAGCTGGTTTTCTCATTGAAGTTATGGCTTATTTATTATCTGGATTGAGAGATGATACACGCTTTAGTAATACAGAAAAAGAAATAATTAAAAACAAGATCTGTAATGAACAATTATTTGGCATTGAAGCAAATGAACGTGTTGCAAGAATTGCTAGAATTAATATGTATTTACACGGCGATGGTGGTAGTCACATATTTCACGGCGATGGATTGGACGATTTTCCAAAAATTGCAGAAGACATGAAAGATGAAAGAAAATCTGAAATTGAAGCAATGCAAACAAAAATCATGGAAAATAGCTTTGACTTGGTACTAACAAACCCTCCGTTTAGCATGGTGTATGACAGAAATAATGAAGATGAAACAGATATATTAGACCAGCGCCATATTGCAGACGGGATGAAAAGTGCAAAATCAAATATTTTATTTTTGGATCGATATTGGAAATTACTGAAATCAGGTGGCGAAATATTACTGGTTCTTGACGACACAGTATTAAACGGGAAAAATCAACAAAATGTTCGAAACTGGATAGTAGATAAATTTATAATTTTAGGAGTTCATTCTTTACCATTTAACGCATTCTTCAAGGCAAAGGCAAATATAAAAACGTCAATTTTACATCTACGGAAAAAACAAAATGATGATGAACGACAAAGTCACATTTTTATGTCTATAAGTAATAATATTGGACACGACAACTCCCTCAGAGACACCTTAGAGCGTAATAATTTAACTGATATTTTAGTATCTTATTTAGAATGGAAACGAACAGGGATACTGAAACCAACAATTAAAGAAAATCAAAACAAAAATGAAAACTTAGAATGTCCGGAACAAATTTGGATTACTCCACCAGAAGAATTAATAATTGATAGATTAGATGCTTTTTTCTATGCGCCTGAGTTAAAAAATACCTGGAATAAAATTTTAGAGCTCGCCGACAAAGATAAAATTGAAATTAAAAAAGGTATAGACGTAAAAAAAAGAGCTAAAATTAATGGCCTGCAAAAAAATGAATTTAAAAACAAACAATTTCATTATATTGAAATTAGTGACGTAACTGACTATGGCTTGCCAATAAACTACTTAACTGACAATTTTGAAAACCTACCATCGCGTGGACAATACAAAATTCAAGAAAATGATGTTCTAATGGCGATAAACATTAGTTCACGAGGAACTGTTATGCTGGTACCAAAAGAAATGGAAAATTTTATTTGTACATCTGGCTTTTGGGTATTTAAAACAAAAAATTTAGAAGAAAGTATGCTGTTATGGTATTCGTTAAGAAGCGATTTATGCAAAAAACAAGGATATTATTTAGCTCAGACAGCCAGTCAACCTGAATTAAAAACAGACGCTTGGAATGAATACTTCTTAATTCCAATTCCAAAAGGAGATACAAAGAAGGAAGCACTAAAAGAATCCTTAAAATTTACTGAAAGCCTAAAAACAATGTTGCATGCAAGAGATATACGTTTTTCTGAAAATAGATAACTTTTTTGGGCTCGGGCATTCACCCCTTAATCCCCTCTGCCCTTCGCCCAAATTGAAAAAAGAAATTTAAATATTTAAAAAGTAAATTCTAGAAAAGGAATACATCAGCTAACACCGCGTATCTGGTGAAGTAGGAGAGAAAAATAAAAAAAAGCGCCCCGCAGTTGCAGAGCGCCGAGACAGGACTGAGTCTGTCCCACTAGTCGAGAGAGAGTTCGCGGAGAACGGCGTTGATCTGGCCGTTCAGGGTATCGGCACCACAGGTGCACTGTCCTGCCATCAATGGATCTTCGGCAGGGCAAGCCTCCTTGTGCTCGACCTTCATGTCTTCCAAGCGAACCTTCGCTCGGATGATCTTCTCGAGCAATTTCCTCTCCTCTGATACTGACATGAGCTGTCCTCCTCACTAGGTTGGTGGTGAATAATGCAGGGAACGAACAATATAAAATACCAGAATATCTATAATATGTCAATATCTTTAAAATAGGCTTTTTCTCTCCTACTTCACCCAAATTTTCTACTCAACTCCGCTGCTCTTGCGCTACGCTCCACTTCGCGCAATAATTATAACAGCTTCGTTTCGCAGAAAACTTCAGATACGCTTGTCTGTTAGACGCAATTGTCCTCTAATGATAAAATATAAATATGAAATTAAACAAAGAACAACAAAAAAAATTGTTGGAAAAACTGCAAGAATCTTGGCCAGCGCCAAAGGCCTGTTCTGTTTGCAAACACAATGAATGGGATATATCAGATATAATATTTGAGTTAAGAGAATTCCATGGAGGCAACATGGTTATAGGAGGAAAATCAAACATAACTCCTGTAGTCTATGCAACGTGCCGAAATTGTGGTAATACCCTATTTTTTAATGCCTTAAAACTTGATTTAATTGAAAAGAATGCCGAAGAGCCAGATAAAAAATAATAATGATAGCGATTTAGAATTTTCTGAATCTTGTCAGATAAAATCACCTGAACCAAGGCGCGGCTTTCCTATGTTTTGGCCTGATTGGAATAGATTAAAAAACATGGCAGATAAAATAAAATCACCAACAAGCCTTTGGCAAGTTCTAGGGCCGGCTTTTTTTGGTATAGCCTTATCCGCTCTAATAGGAGGGCTAACAATTTTGGAAAAAGACCACCCAAATAAAACTTTATGTTATTGGCTTTTTTTGTTGTTCTTAATTATGGGAATATTTAGTTTGTTAATTCAAAGAAAACACAAAGAGGTATCAAATTTTAGTAAAGAACAATTAATAGACGAAATGAATAAGTTGGAAAAACCATATAAAGAAAACGAGGACAACAGCGTCTAACACCGCGTATCTGGCTACGCTACGCTTCGCCCATATTTGTCCGCTAATAATATAATAATATATTTCTATGCCAATATTTGATACATCTCATACAAATCTCAAAAAAATAAAAGAATCCGCTTTTAAAAACGAGCGGGAAATACAGTCAACAACTGAAAAAAATCTTAATGAAATTTTTTCCTTAGATTTTATCAAGTCAGAAGTTGCTCTAAATGGATTGAGAATAGATTCGCTGGCCTTTGATAATGAACTAAAGGCTTTTGTTATAATAGAATACAAAAAGGATAGAAATTTTAGCGTAATAGATCAAGGTTATGCTTATCTTTCTTTATTACTCAATAACAAGGCTGATTTTATACTTGAATATAACGAAAGTAAAAATCAGAGCTTAAAACGAGAAGATGTAGACTGGTCTCAATCTCGTGTAATTTTTATTTCCCCTGAATTTACAAAATACCAAAAACAAGCAATAAATTTTAAGGATCTACCAATTGAATTATGGGAGATATCAAAATTTGAAAATAATACAATATTATATAATCAACTACAATCCCCTGAATCTAGCGAATCAATAAACAAAATAAGCTCTAAAAGTGATGTCGTAGAAAAAGTTAGCAGAGAAATAAAAATTTACTCGGAAGAAAAACATTTAGAAAGTCTGCCGGAAGAGGTAAAAAATAAATATGAAGAAATAAAGGAAAAAATTTTAAACATATCTGACAATATAACTGTAAGACCAAGAAAATATTATATAGGATTTATTGCTGATACAAATTTTGTAGATTTTGAACTAAAAAAATCAAAGATTAAAATTTGGATAAATCTAAAAAAGGGACAACTAAATGATCCAAAGGGCATTGCTAAAGATGTATCAAATATTGGCCATTGGGGAAATGGTGATTATGAAATTGTAATAACTCCTAAAGATGAAACTTCTTATATATTGACCCTTATAGAGCAATCATATAAAAAGCACACAGCTTAGATTCAGTGGCGGACAAACATCAGATACGCTTGTCTGTTAGGCGAAATAAGTATTAATTTAAATTTTATTAATAAAAAAATATGGAAACTTTTTGGAATATGTTCCTTGGGGTATTAGCCGGTGTAATTGCAGGCAGTATAATAAATATCTTATTGGATGTAATAAAAAACAAAGTTAGTGAAAAAAATCGAAAAAAAAATTTCCGGTTTGAAATAGACTACAATATTACACACGTCGAAAAAATACTTGAGGAATTTAAAGTATATAGAAATCATGTCAATGGTGATATACTATTTAGATATTTTGGATATTATCAATTATCTAAAATTCTTAATTATTCAATAGACTCCATGTTACAAGACGGAAGTGTATATAAATTCCTCAAACATGAAAATATTACAAAACTCAAAAACTTTTTTTCCGATTTTTCCCTAACTGCAGAAAATTATCTTAATAATCAAGTTAAATGGAATAAAGAAAACATTATGAAAGACGGGATAAAACAAGAGCCAATTAAACAACTTGCTTTAAGCAATATTGATTTTTGGGAGAATAAATATGAAGAACACAAAAAAGCGCTTGGCGATATAAAAGAAAATATAAAATTATAAATTAATACTTACTCTCCGCTTCGCTCCGCCCTATCGGGTCGCCCAACACAGGATTGCCGATTCGCAAATTTATAAAAATATTTATTAAAAAACTCTTAATTATTTAATATGAAATTAGAACTAGTAGAAGTAGTAGACAAAAATGATAAAGTACTAAAAATAATCGATAGAAAGTCTGCTAAAAAATCAGATATTTTGAGAGTGTCTAATATTATGATTATAAATGATGAAGATGAAATTCTTCTCCAATTACGTTCGGAAAATAGTTATAACTACCCTTCCTATTGGGACTGTAGTGGCGGTGGTCATGTAGATTCTGGGGAAGACTATTTTGGATGTGCTAAAAGAGAGCTTTTTGAAGAAATTGGTGTCAAAACTGAATTAGAATTATTGGGCAAACATTACATTGAACTTGATGATGGGCGCAAACATTTTAGCACTTTCTTTAAAGGAAAATATAATGGGGAATTTAATATTGACCCTAATGAAGTTACAAAAGTACAATTTTTCACAAAAGAGGAAATAAAAAAAATGATTAGCAACGGTGGAAAATTTCATCCTGAATGTTTATTTGTATTAAATAAATATTTTTATTAATTTGCTCATCCAAATTGCTCGTTCGTTTCGTGGCTCGGCTCCGCCGAAAGTTTAGCCACTTCACTCTCTCACAACTTCGGCAATCCACGTCTGTTAGGCGAAATACAGATTTTCCTTATTGTGTAATTTATGAAAATAGCAAATATTCCAATAAAAAAGATTCTTAAATGGGTTTCAAAAACACCTGATGCTGGATTTAATTTTCAAGACCTTCAAAATGGCTTAAATGTAAGTAGTAGTGATGCGCAAAAAATCTACTACGAGTTTCTAAAAGCAAATGGATATATCAATAATTCTGGAAGCAATCCTGCGCTCTACATAAAAACATCTAAGGTTATGTCGGACTTGAATGCTATGAAAACGTGGTTTGAACGACCCGTCGGCTTAATCATTATAGGTGTGATAATTGTGATCATTGCTATGGTCTTCACTTCTCAATGGCCATCCATTTTAAAACTAATATCAGAATGGGGTATTTAAAGGAAAATCTGTACATCGCCCAACATCGGGTATCCGATTCGCAGGTAAGAAAAATTTTACAAATAAAATAATTAATATAAAATTATGAAAGTGGGACTAAATTTAAACCTCAAAGAGTCACCTATGTATGTAAAAATCCTTGCATATAGTGGCTTAATTATATCCGTTATTGCTTCGCTGGCAATAAATGGTTCGGATATCTTCCAATTACTTGGTGGCATTATTGGCATACTTTTTATGACACTCATACTTGAAATAATACCTTATTTGATTTTAAAAAAGAAAATCAAAAATGCCCACGGAACAATCTTTTCTATTCTATATGCAATAACGGCTATCCTTACTTTAATAGGCTCATTTGTTAGGAATTAATAAGGATAATTTTTCTTACCCGCTCATCCAAATTCCTCGCTCATTTGCGTGCTCTGCTTCGCAGAAAGTTTAGCACGCTATTCGCTTCGGAACTTCGGATACCCTGTCCTGATAGATGAAATAATAAAAATTTTATGGAAAAAGATACTGGTAAAATCATAGAAAAAATAATGGGAGACAGTGGACATGACTTTCACTTAACAATTTCAAAATTATTAGAAGAAAAAGAATGGACAGTGACAAATAGCCCACACTATAATGATCCTGTTGAAAATAAACCTAGAGAAATTGATATAATTGCTGAAAAAAATATTCAAGTTGGCGGTGGTATGTTCAGTAATTCTACAGAGACATTAACGATAAGATTAATAATAGAGTGTAAGTATATTAAACCACATATAGTATTTTGGTTTTTAGATAAAGATCCAATAAAGTCTAAACAATTAGCAAAAAATAATCCCATCCTTCAAAATCAAGAAGATTTTTACCTAAATTACGAAAATAAGATGCACCATTATTTAAAAGATAATGAAGCCGTAAAGGAATTTAGTACAGAAAATGATAACAAGATCTTGGATAAAGCAAAAAACGAAGTCATGCATGCAAGTCTCTTTTACTCCAATAAAAGAGGTGGAAACTACAACACTGTAAATTATCCACTAATATTAGTCCCTGACTTCACTAAATTTAAACGAGCGGCTAGTGATGGTAATAAATATGAAGATATTAAAAATAATTTTGAAATTGAAGTTGAATACACATATAAAGACAAGCCAGAATATTTTCTAATTGATGTTGTATCAAAAAAGACCATTGATGATTTTCTAAATTATCTAGACAATAATGATATTAAAATCCTAAAAACTGCGCTGTATAATTCTATTGAAGAAAGAGAATTCAAAAAAAGGAATGCTAGGCAAAATAATCAAAACGGTTATTGGTAATAAAATATTAAAATTTTTATCACATCACCTATCACCGCGTATGCGGTTCGCGAGCTAAATAATTAACAAAAAAATATGGATTGGAAATTACTTATACCTATAGTACCTGCTCTGGCATATATCGGATTTCGTATTTTTACAAGAGAGGTTTCTGAACTTAACAAAGAGCACGAGGATTACCTAATTAGCGAAGGCATAAATCCTAATAATAAAAAAGATGTTATTTATGTGCCACCTACTGAAGAAAAAGACAAATAATAAAAAGGGCTCGCTCACCCAAATCATTCTTTCGCAAATATGATTTCAAATAATTTTATCATATTCGCTCAGTCACGACTTCGCATACGCACGTCTGTTAGCTGAAATATTAATTAAATTTTAAATATGAATAAGAACGAGTTACCTATAAACATAGGGCAAGAAAACGAACAAAAACCAGAAAATACAATAGAGAAGAGAAAAGAAATTATTGATCAGCTTCATAGCGCTCTTGAAGGCAATTCATCTGTTTTTGCTTTTTTTCTTGAAGGAGCAGATGTACATGGTACCGTGGACGAATATTCTGATATCGATGTACGTCTTGTCATAGAAGACGAAAATATAGAAAGCGTTATTCAAACGATAGAAGCCGCATTGTCGAATATTGATTTTAAACTTGAACATACACGACCTGGATATGATTGGCCCAAAATGCTTTATCATGTGCAGGGCACATCAAAATTTTTAATTATCGATATTACTCTGCAAACATACTCTGACTCTACGAAATTAAAAGCACAGGGTAAAACCACATTGTTCGACAAAAAAGGTATTTTAGAAACTGAATCAGGAAGCGAAGAAAATGAACGCAAAAATATTATAGCTCAAATCGAAAATATTGAAGCCCGAGTTTCTCTTCGTAACATGTGTCTAGAACGAGAATTAAAACGAGAAAACTATCTTGATGCGCTCAAAATATATCACGATCTAATTTTAGACAAACTTATTGAAGCATTGAGGCTTCTTTATTCTCCGCAGTGGCCAAACATAGGTCTTAAACATGCGTCAGTTGATTTGCCACCAGAAGTTGTTCAGGAAATCGAAGATTTATACAAAACAAACTCCATTGAAGAAATACAAGAAAAAAGCAAAAAAGCAGATGAATTAATGCGAAAAACTTTGGAAGAATTAAAGACAAAATTTAATTAAAACATCAGCCAACACCGCGTATGCGGTTTCGCGAAGCAATATCAAAGAACAGGTAAAGTAATATTTATCTGTTTTTATATAGTTTAAACTAAACTAACACTGCTCCACCCAAATTCTACTTTTCATTTTATGCTTGCACTCCGTGCTATTTTAGCATAAAATTCAAGCAGAACTTCGCATACACTAGCCTGATAGATGAAAACCAATTCCATTATATATGATAAGAAAAAATGAATATTTAGAATTGCCAATTTTTGATGTGCTTACCAATTTTGGCTTTCAACACTTCAAAAAACATTATTATTTCAATACAAATGCTATTTTTTGGTCACTATCTAGACTTTTTTTATACTACGATCGAATAATTTCTGAAACTAACAAAAACGAACCAAACCACTATAATATAGCAGCTGATCTAGAAAGTTTTATAATAAGACAAAGAATATTACTAAACGATATAGCTTATATAATATGGCAGACATTGCCAAAAAATACCAGAAATCTAAAAACCCCCACAGGCCCTGCTCATCCGCAAGACCAAGAAATGAGTATACATGATTTATATAAATCGTTAGAAAAAAAACCTACTATAGACATTGCATTAAAAAAAATATTAGACAAAAATAAAAAATGGATTTTCAAATTAAAAGAACAAAGAGAAAAAATAATTCATTACAAATCTCAAATAGTCATATTTGGAACGAAACCATTGTCATTTGCTATGATAAATAGTAATGGACCAGAAAAAACATATATTGATGAAAGAGGTCGCAAAAAAGTTGAGACACTACAGATAATAAATTTCATAAACAACCAAACTAAATATTTATTAAAATTTATAAATACTGACATCAAAAATTGGCTAATAGAATATATATCTAATAATAATATAAAGTATGACCATGTCTTAGATGGACAACAACTTCATTGTACGGGTATAGCTACCTATAAAAAAATTAATAATTTATAACGCCATGGAATTGGTCATCATCTATCACCGCGTATGAGGCGAAGAGAAATAAAGTTTTTTAAAAAATAAAAGAGCCGCCCAGTTTTCAGGCCAGGCGGCAAATGATCACAGGCCGAGTACAGCCCGTTCTTCCGAAGTCAGCTTGGACAGAGCCTTCTGTCGAACCTGAAGAAGGGCACTCGTGTCATCGTGGATGTTGACTTCCTCTCCTCCGAAAAGGAAATGGCTTTCACCGTTGCTGATGACGAGCACTTCGACGGTCTTGTGGAAGTGGCGGTCAGCCAGACCTTGAGTCCAAGCTGTGGCTACACCACCGTCCATGAAGAAGTCGACTGACTTGACCTTCATGCCGTCTTCGTCGACCCTGAAGACTTCGAACACCTTCTGGACAGTGTAGCCATCGAGTTTCAAACCAACCAAATTGGAAGACATATTTTTCACCTCCTTTCAGAGGTTTAGAGTAATGAACTACTCTGGCCTAGCCAGAACTAATAAAATACCCTATCATTTATATAGTAATTAGTCAATAATTAAGCAAAAACTTTATTTCTCTTCGCGCAAATCACTCGTTCCTTTCGGTGATAGCACTCCGTGCGATTCTATCACCTCCAGTCACTCGTGACTTCTCATACGCTTGTCTGTTAGGCGAAATACTCCTCATTCCCAGAATTTTTTAAAACTATGCAATATCATAAAAGATCAGCAGTAATTATAATCAAAGATGAAAAAATTCTTTTAATACATAGAATTAAAAATGATAACGAGTATTATGCATTTCCTGGAGGAACAATAGAAAAAAACGAAAAATCTGAAGAAACCGCTATTAGAGAAATAAAAGAAGAAACTAATTTAGACATAGTTTTGGATAAATTACTTTGGGAATATAAAGATGAGCACCATTACGGATATTATTTCTTAGCTAAAACATTTGAAGGAAAAATTAAATTAGGTTGGCCTGAAACTGGAAGAAATAATCCAAATAACCAATATAATTTGGAATGGATAAAATTAGATAATTTAGATAATATTCTATTATATCCTGAAGAAATAGCAAAAAGAATAAAACAAACTTTTAATAAATAAAATTCTGGGAATTCGTCGTACATCACCCAACACCGCGTATGCGGTTCGCGGACTAAATAAAATACTATGAATGAACATTTTGAAAATCCATCATCACCAGAAAAAATAGACTATAAGGCTCTATTAAAATTACGTAAAGTAGATATTGATAGAGAACAGCGGACTTGGGTATTTTCTGTTACTGAAAATTTTACTATATTTATAACCTCTAAGTTTCACAAAGGTTTATCAGATAATTATGGAGTTGACCCCGATAGCACATTAACAGAAGGGTATATTAAATTTGATGAGCAAGGAAATATAGAAAAAATTAATTTCAAAAATCCCGTATATCAACCTGCACCTGCTTTTAAAACAAACAATATAGATTTATTTAAATTACAACGTGCGGTAGAAGAAATGATTATGGAAGATATTTAGTCCGCTCACCCAAATCGTTCTTTCGCCTATGTGGTCGCTACGCGAATTTTACCACATAGGCTCAATCACGACTTCGCATACGCTTGTCTGTTGTATGAAATCGAATTTTCTATTCATATTATAAAACAATCTTTTAGAGATTGTTTTTTGTTTGGGAATTTTTTGAGAAAAAAAGAAGAGACCCTATTCTAACCCGGGTCTCGTGGCAGGGGCTGGCCTAGGCCAGTAAAATGGGAAGGAGAATGGCGACGAACTCCACTGTAGATGAGAGCCAGACAACTCTCTTCTTGATACCATACTGTCTCACTTCAAGGTTAAGCATGATAAAAACTAATCCTACAACACCAACTAAGAGGATGGCGACTTGAGTGATCATGACAGTAAAAACACCAATAGCGAGGACAGCGGTGGGAATGAGCGGAGCCGGAGAATTTGTGAAGGCGGCATAAGCTCCACTGACAAACATGATGAAGGCCACAACAAGAGCGGCGATCAGTCCGGCCAATTCCTTCTGACCCGTCAAGTGCAAGGCGATGAAGAAGGCGGCCAGCACCACGACGATGGTCAACGCTTGCCACCAACCAAGCTTACGCCAGAACAATCTGGCCTGAGAAACAACGGCGGTACTCATAAAGTTACTCCTTCCAAGTTTGAGGAACACAACCAATAGCCTGAAATTGGCCTATTTTTGGTGAATAATATAGTATAGCATAAATACTCTATCCTGTCAATCTAAAAATCCTTCAAAAAATTCCCCTAAATAATAATGAATACCTAAAAAAAATTCGACATCACACAACACCGCATTTGCGGTTCCGCTCCTCTATTCTTTCGTCGCTTCACCTACATTGCCTCCTCATAGCCGTGATGATATAATAATTTTATCACGGCTTTTTCGTCGGCAACGTCGCAAATGCTGTCCTGTTGTATGAAATTAAATTTTTCTTTACTCACATAATCTCCAATGAGATTTTTTTATTTTATACAAAATGAAAAGGGACGAAGCTTTCTGAAACTCCGTCCCCAAACGATGGAAATGTACATTCACTATGTCGGAAGATCATCCGACAGACACCTGACGATGCAGAGATGAAAACTTGTTAATTGATGCCGTCAACAAGGTGCTGAAATAGCTCAAGGGGATCAATATCCCCATGTGCAACTCTTTGGCGTATTCGCCACTCACCTTTTCGACCAGGTTCCAGCCGAGCAGAAAGTTCAGGAAAACGAAAGCTCCAAAAATGAAGCTCACCACAAAACCCAGGTAAAGATCACCAGCTTCGGTGGGACTTTCTGCTTCCATAGCTGCGGCTAGTAATACGCCGACACACAGACCCACTATCATGGCCGAAGGAATGGTGTGATAGGAAATCATCACGACGTTGGTTGTGGCCAATAACAGCCACAGACTGTAAAGCATCCAATTCTTAATCATCTCGCTCTCCCTTCTGTAAGAACAACCAATGAGCTGAATTGCTCAATTTTTGGTTTTCATAATAATATATAATATTTCGCTTATTCCGTCAACACAAGCTCCTATCAAATCAAGAAAAATTTAATATCACACAACACCGCATTTGCGGTTCCACTCCTCGTGCCTCGTCGCTTCACCTACATTGCCTCCTAATATCCGTGATGATATAATAATTTTATCACGGCTATTTCGTCGGCAACGTCGCAAATGCTGGCCTGTTGTACGACATGTGATTTGTGACTAAAAATTATGCCATTTTTCATAAGTATTGACAAATTTTGGCATATTATATAAACTAATAATGTCCTTGGGTTTTAGCCATAAAACTTAAGGGGTTAAAACACCATAGAAACACCCTCGTGCTCTGCACGAGGGTGTTTTGTATATCTATATTATCTTTTTACTTTATTATCTATCCTCTTGATTCTTAAGATCACAACCATGTATCTCTACACAATTTTTAAGATCAAAATACCCATCACCACCAGTCCTGAGTTCGTTTGATATGCATCCTTCTGTAGAAAATATATATACTTTTTTAGCCTTACCACCCAGATTTCTTAAATAACTAATCAATGGCAAAAAATCCGAATCACCAGTAACAAATACCGCTATATCATATGCTGTGGAATATTTAATTACATCTATCGTAAACTCTACATCAAGATTACCCTTTTCTTTTGTTTTTATTTCTCCGGTATCTTGATCATAAATAAGCTCTCCTTTTTTATCCCTCAGGTTGATTGTTTTTAATGGTTTTTTTATAACTTCAAATTCCAATCCTTTTTTCAAATATGTTAAAAATTTATGAATTTTATCAATCTGCACCTGAGGTCTAGTCCCGTCTTCTGGATAGGCAACATAATAAAAAATCTTGAAAATATCCCCTGAAAATTTTTCTTTGAAAAAAGATTCAAGTTTATTAACTTCAATCATTTTCCCAATTTTTTTATAGACTTCCCATAAATTTCCTGCATCTATAAAAACTGCAATTTTTGTAGATTTTACTGATAATTCGGATTTTTTCTTCCCTTTAAATAAAGCCATAATATTACTAAAATAACACAAATCACACGATCGCACAACACCGCGTATGCGGTTCGCGGACTAAATTATTTGCCCTATAAATAAATTTGAAATATACTTTAAAAGTGAGCTAAAGTCACTGTTCTTCAACTAGGAGGTAACGAGGTGAAAACCGAGAAGAAAAGTAGCCGTCCTTTCTGGCTGTTTCTTGGCACGCTGATCGTCTTGACGATCGTGCTACTGGCAATCATGGGTGCCGAACAGCGAGGACAAGTACTTTCCTACTTGCTGGAAAGTATCAAAGTACTGCCTGTGTTGGTAGCAGTGGTGGTACTTGGCACCGCATTCTGCCTCTGGCAGATATCACGAATACCCAATCGGCCTACTAAGTCTTCCGGAAAATAGACATCGTGTACCTCAAGAATCTAGAGAGGACGGCATCCCGTCGTCCTCTCATCCATTTAATAATACTTGGCAAATAATTTAGTCCGCTCACCCAAATCGTTCTTTCGCAAATATGATTTCAAATAATTTTATCATATTTGCTCAATCACGACTTCGCATACGCACGTCTGATAGATGAAATACATTTTTCCTTGCTGGTTTTAGACCAGCTTTTTTGATAACGATACGAATTTGATTTTTATTTATTTTAGTTAGGGGGTTTATGGTATTTTACCTAATATTAGACAAATTAATATATATCTATTGACATGGTATTTCAGATATAATACAATTATGTCATACATATGAAACGTAAATCAAAAAACAATCTACTTGAAGAATTAAAATCTTTACCATATTTCAGTAAAGAGCGTATTTACCAATTAGGCAAAAATGAAAAAAGCTACAATCTAAAAGATAGCACTCTTAACACATATATAAGTCGCTTCTTAAAAGATAAAGAAATTATTCCTCTCAAAAGGGGCTTATATGTATCAACGCATTTTTATAATAGTAATAAAAATAATCTATCCTATTCTTTCTTCCTTGCTAATATCATTAAAAAACCATCTTATATAAGCTCGTGGACAGCACTCCAGTATTATAATCTTTCTACTGAAATAATACACACCACAATATCAGTCACACCAAAGGTCACTAGAAACTACAAAACTAAGATAGGTACTTTTTCATATCGATCTTTAAAAAAAGATTTATTCTCAAATTTTTCTTTAATAAAAGATAAGTTTGAATTTTTTATTGCCCCTCCATCTAAAGCTCTATTTGATCTACTTTACTTCAAAACTAAACAATTCCGAGGCATAAAGATTAAAGATGTTGACTCAATAATTAATGATCTACGTATTGACATAAATGAAATGGATGAAGAGGAAAAAAATAAATTCTACTTAATGATAAATAATTATATACGTCATGAATAATCAAATTATTATAGCGCTTAAAAAAAAGCTAGAAGAAATATCTGCATATGGAGGCGCCACTGCGGAGACGCAACGTAATGCTATAAAAGAAGAGCTACAATTTTATGTACTAAATTTTATATATCATCACCCAAAATATAGCGATTGGATTATGTATGGTGGCTCTGCACTTCGCATATGTCATGAACTAAACAGAATGTCGGTCGATTTAGATTTCGAAGTAGACCATGCAATCACAAATGACTTCTTAGATAAATTAAAGGAAGAAATCGTAGCTCATTTTAAAAACGTTTATAATATTGACACTGATTTTCTAACAATTGGGGTTACTAACAATAGAGGCCTCACACTAAAATTTCATATAGGTGAAGAGTTAGGGTTGGATTTCTCCTCTAAACAAGTACACATTAAAATTGATTTAAACCATTTTGTTCCTCCTAAAACAGTAGTCACCGAAAACATACCAAAAAATAAAGACCAATTCTCTTTTGCCATAAAAACATATAATCTATCGGCTCTTATGGCCAGCAAAATTGCCGCTATTTTTTTACGTGGGCAACGTGGAGTTGACAAAAGTATATATGAAGAAAAAGGACGTGATATTTATGATTTACTATGGTACATGTCAAAAAAAATTATACCAGATTTAGACTATCTGGCAGCGAAAGATATTAAGTTTGCTGATCCTAAAGAACTCTTTAATAAAATAACTATCAAGATATTAAATAATGAAAAAACTGACGATAACTTGAAACAAGATTTAACACCTCTATTTATAGATCAAACATTCATAAACAATTGGCTTGCTAATTGGCGAACTAGCTATTTACGATCACTAGAAGAATATAAAATCTACACGGTAACTACTCTCGAAAAAATAAATGTATACCAAGATTTTCATACAGATATATTCTCTTTTATGTATCAGTATAACACCACTGAAAATAAACAAGTTAAGATTATACTTCGCATTAGTGATTACTGGATTGATTTCGGCGAAGGAAATTTATTAATTGAAACTAGTGAAAAAATAAAAAAACTATTTAAATTTAATAGCAATGGCTGGACTAGTAATCCTCCTTCACAGGAAAAATTAATGCAATATGCAGAATTATTCTATAAAAAAATTGAAGAATATTTTAAAAAAACCAACCATATAATGTTAGGCGAAATCATAACTACTAAAGTAATTCGAATGACTGCTGATAATTTAAATCAAAAAGAACAAATATTACTAAACAAAGCTGCTCTTCTTTCCTGTGGATTAGACGACTTATTAAAATAATCTTTTTCGGCTCGGGCGCATTCACCCCCTAACCCCCTCTGCGCCCTCGCCAAAATTGATAAAAATCAAATTCTACTTTTAAGAAATAAAATTCTCCAAAGTTTAAGAAAAAATGTACATCACCTATCACCACGTATGCGGTTCGCGGACTAAATAAAATTATATGAGTGTAAAAATAACATATTTTGTTCATGGAACAACAGCCGACAATGAAAAAAATCTCAGCACTGGTTGGGCGCCAGGAGAGTTGTCAGCATTAGGAATACAGCAAGCCAAAGACTTAGGAAGCCAGGTTGCCAATAAAAAATTTGATATTATGTTTTGTTCAGACCTAAAAAGAGCGGTAGACTCTGCTAATTTAGGATTTGAAGGTAAATATGAAATTGCTCAAGATAAAAGATTACGAGAATGCAACTATGGAGATTTCAATCAATCTAATGAAAAAAATGTTGATTACAAAAAATATGTAGACACTCCATTTCCTAATGGCGAGAGTCTAAAAAATGTAGAAGATAGAATAAAAGACTTTCTGGACTTTTTGAAAGAAAACTATAATAATAAACATATAGCCATCATGGCACACAAAGCTCCTCAATTAGCCTTAGAGGTGTTAACTAAAGGGAAAACTTGGCAAGAAGCTATTGATGAAGATTGGAGAAATACCAAATCTTGGCAACCTGGCTGGGAGTATGTCTTAGAATAATTTTATTTGTCCGCTCACCCAAACCCTTCGACTCCTAGCGTGCTCTGCTTCGCAGAAATTGTAGCACGCTACTCGTTCACGACTTTTCATACGCTTGTCTGATAGATGAAATTACTTAAAAATTTTAACCAATTAAAATGAAAAACAAATTATCAAAAAAACAATTAAAAGATATTTACCAGCTAGATGCACCCCATAAATGGATGGAGTTAATTAATAGTGGAGAAGAAAATAATCCCTATTTTAAAACTTATCTTCGACAAAAAAAGCGACTTGAAAATTTACTAAAGCCCATTAAATTCAATTCAGATTTTCGTGTTGTCGAATACGGTTGCGGAAATGGTCTTTGGGGTGAGCTGATTCACAATAGAGTAAAATCCTATACTGGTGTAGATTTTTCAGAACAATTCATAAATCTTGCAAAAAGAAGACATAAAGCACTTAATATTAGAAATACTCGGTTCAACTGTAATGATATAATCAAATTTTCAGAAGAACACGATAATGAATTCGATCAAGCTTTTTCTATGGACTTCAGTGAACATGTTTATGACGATGATTTCATTTCTATTTTTACAGCCATTCGAAATACATTAAAGCCAAACGGGAAGCTCTATCTCCATACTCCAAATGGGGATTATTTTCTTGAGTTATGCAAAAAAAATGGAATTCTAAAACAGTCGGTAGGACATATTGGGATAAGAAATGTAAAAAAACATATCAATTTATTGGAGAAAGTTGGATTCAAAAATATAGTAATCTATTATTTGCCCCATTATATAAAACTCTTATCTGTTTTTCATTTTATAAGTTATTTACCAATAATTGGAAAATTCTTTAAAGCAAGATTACTTATTAAGTGCATAAAGTAAAATTTTTAAGTAACATCGCCTAACAATGACTACGCGGTTCATTCCTTCGCTTCGCTCAGTCATTCTCCCACATTTGCCAGTGGTACGCTTTCAGCGCATTTTACCACTGGCAAACGTCGCATAGTCATGAACGTTAGATGAAATAAAAATAAATTCCTATATTATGAAAATAGTAAGTATAAAAAATATTCCTGGAGATAGTGTTTCCCATAATCCAGAAATAAAAAAGAAAATTTTAATAGCCAAAGGAGAAATTCCACAACTAATGACATTTAGCAAGGCTATTTTAAAACCAGGCCAATCTTCTCAAAGTCATGCGCATGATACAATGTATGAGGTATTTTTTATTATATCAGGTAAGGCTATCTTTAATATCAATAATAATGAAACAGAAGTAAGTGAGGGCGACTGCATTACAATTGAACCAAATGAAAAACATTTTCAAACTAATCCATTTGATTTGGATGTAAAATTTTTATACTTTGGAATTGCAACAAATTAAATAAAAAAGGAATTTATTTTTACATCGCCCAACACCGCGTATCTGATTCGCGGACTGAAAAATTGACATACACTAAGCATAATGGTATAACTTTACTAGAAATAGTTCCTTAAATAATCTACCACCATCAAGCTAAGGGGAGTCAAAAATGACTAGGAAAAAAGGCAGCTACACCTTGAAGTTCGCTGACAAAGAATTGCCCAAGCCTGAAGATCCTCCCATGACCAAAAGGTATCAGGCCATTTTGAGAGAAGCACTGGGTCTTTTCATAGAAAAAAATAACGCCTATAAAAGTGTTTTTGTAGAGTATGGAGTTGTAGGAATATTCGTAAGGATACGTGACAAACTAGCTAGACTTTTTTCAGATGATGAAACCATCGCTGATGAAAGTATAGTAGAAGACTTTCTAGATATCGCTAACTACGCTCTGATGGGAGCAATGATCAGCCACTTTCACTTGCGTAGAGGTATACAATGTAATCATCTCTACGCTGTAGTTGATGAAAAGGCTGGTAAGAAAAAATTGCGCTGCATAAATTGTGATGAAGAATTACATGTGTAATAAAACTATTCTGTGCTCGGTACATCTACAAATGGTATACCGAGCACTATTTATATAAAAATATGAGATATAAAAAAATAAAATCAAAAATATCCTATAAAAACCCCTGGTTTAAAATAGAAGACCATACTGTAATAAGGCCAAATGGTAAAAAAGGGATATACAGTTTTTTGAAAAAATCTTCTGGTGTAGTAATAATAGCTTTAGATGATGACAAATCTATATTTTTTACCAAAGAATACAGATACCCAATAAATAAAAAAGTGTGGCAATTACCAGCCGGCTCAATGGAAGGGAAAAATATCTTAAAAGAGGGCAAAAAAGAATTATTTGAAGAAACAGGACTAAAAGCAAAAAACATAAAAAAAATAGGTGGCTTTTTCATTGCTCCTGGTCATGAAGACACTTTTGTTCATGTACTTTTAGCCACCAACTTAGACAAGTCAAAAATAGGCCTAGACTTTAAAGGGGGTGATGAAGATATTTCTGAAATAAAAAACATAAAAATAGCCAAAGTAAAAAATATGACTGAAAAAGGTGAAATAAACTGCGGCATTAGTGTAGCTGCCTTAAATATATTTCTGTGTAATAAAAATTATTAATTTTGCAGTCCGCTCGGCCAAATCGTTCTTTCACCTATGTGGTCGCTACGCGAATCTTACCACATAGGCTCAATCACGACTTCGCATACGCTGTCCTGTTAGATGAAATATCGCTCTAAATTGACAAGAGAATATTTAATAACTAAGATTATATATTAATGTTTCTTTAACAAATACTTTTAGGAGGCTGAAAGGAGGTGGATATGAGATGCATCGACGCAAGAGAACTATTGAAAGGTAAGTCTATATCAAGACCAACAAAGCCCGGTGAACACCACACTAGATTCCTACCCACCTACATCGAAGATTACAGACACGCACTTCGAATGACGGCTGATACTATGCTTCGCCAGGCAAAAGAAGGCTCTAAATAACGAGCCCAACACAACTAAAACCAGCCTCTTTCGGGGATTGATCTTACGAGACAATCCCCTATTCCTAAAAATATTTGTTAAAGTGAACGATACATAGCACTCGTCCGCTACGCCAAGTGTACCTGCCCGACATGCCAGTCATGGCAGACGGGGCTTTGGCAGGCGAGCAACACCCCATATGCGGTTCGTGATCTAAGAACAAAATTATTTTTAACAAACATAAAGTCATGAAAATTAATAACCAAAAAATTAATAAAAAAATGTTTAGGACAATTCTTATTATTTATTCATCACTAGGTGTCGCCTTCTATATTCTTACCATATATCTACTATATATTGGATTAAAGGAAGGTGTACTCGAAGGATTTGATGCTTTTGTGATACCTCTTTGGCTATTTATTATTTTCCCAATATTTATAACTATATTAATGATTATAATAAAAGGCGGAAAAAGTAAAGATAAAAAAGGGTTCTTTATTATTTCGATAATGGCAATTATTGCTGAATTAATTTTATTTAATTTTGCATTATACGTATTAATAGACGTTAGAAGTGAAATTTCAATAAATAGATTAAAAAAACAAGAATACGAGTTATCTAAAAATGCCAACTCTTATAAAGAATGCGCCGACATGACATATTATATAGACCGTTGCGCAAACACAGTAAATGAAAAAACTGGTGACTTACAAGGATGCATAAATCTTTCTATTGATTATGCTAAAAAAGGAGGAATTTGTCAGGCTGGCGAATTTTTAAAAGACGACCCAATATGCCTAAAAGGATTTGCTTGCATTAAAAAAAATACTCGAACATTTGATGGTCACAAATGGAATGGATCCAATCTAGATAGTTTATTAGTTGGTTATGCTGATGGGACTTACAAGTGCGAAGCAAATCAATATCACTATTGTCCTCCTACTGAACAATAATTTTATTTTTCACGTCCGCTAAGGCAAAACGTTCTTTCTCAAATATGCCGGTGCAACAAACTCACTGTTATATCATATTCGCTCAATCACGACTTCGCATATACTGACCTATTAACTGAAAGAGATATTACAAAAATATATAAAAATTTAATGAATAATATAAAACTATGAAAAAAAACATTAACATTTTTTTAATTATTTTTGTGCTTTTATTAACAGGCTGTTCTAGTATCAATAAAGAAAATTCTGAGCAGGTTCCTACCATAAATAATAACGAATTAAGTTGCAATGATTTATTCAAGAAATCCTATAAAATAACAGCAGCTATGAATTATTGTGAATCTGATTCTGATTGTCTGATTGTAGAGGACTATCTTTTTGGTTGCTACTATTTAGCAAATAAAGATGCCGATGAGGCGCCTATAAAACAACTAACAAAAGACTACAATTATAAGAATTGCCCGCCGGTAGAATTTGATTGCTATAATGTCGGATTAACAGTAAAGTGCCAAAATGGCCAATGTGTGGCCAATGATGACTAAAATAGCTTTGACCAGTTGGAACGGGTCGTGCCAAATATGAACATCAAAGTCTTTACACTCAATGCATTTTCTAAAATAACCAATGGTGGTAACCCTGCCGGAGTAGTTTTGAATTCAGACAATCTTTCCACAAAACAGATGTCATTAATCGCAAAAAAAGTGGCTTTTTCTGAAACCGCTTTTGTTCAAAAATCAAACAAAGCTACTCTCAAAATAAGATTCTTTACTCCAAATAAGGAAATCAATTTATGTGGCCATGCAACGATTGCTACTTTTTATTTATTGGCTAAAAAAAAGCTTTTAAAGCCAGGTCATTATACTTTGGAATCAAAATCTGGGATTCTTAATATTGAAATTAAGAAAGATAAGGCCATTTTCATGAACCAAAACTTACCAAAGTTTTTAAATAAACTCGAAAAAAAAGAAATAGCGAAATCATTGAACATCCCAGAGAAAATAATTCCCAATGATTTACCTATTCAAATTGTATCAACTGGTTTAAAGGACATTCTTATACCTATCAAATCTATTGACGCTTTAGATAAAATAAAACCAAATATCAACTCCATTTCTAATATTGCTAAAAAACATAAAGCTATTGGCTATCATTTATTTACTTTGGAGACAAAATATAATTCAAACGCCTACTGTAGAAATTTTGCTCCACTATATGGTATTTCTGAAGAATCAGCCACTGGAACCGCTACTGGTGCTCTGGCTTGTTATTTATTTAAATATGGAAAAATCTTAAAAAAACAAATAAACAATTTGACTTTTGAACAAGGATATTCAATGAAAAGACCTTCTAAAATATTGGCCAATCTAAAAATCAAAAATAACAGCATTATCGAAATTAAAATCGGCGGGCTTGCTTCCAATATTAAAGAAGTTAAAATAAATATATAATTTTTATTCACAGCGCCGCGTATCTGGTTTCGCAAGAAAGAAATTTGAGATTGTTTTTTGTTTGGAGAATTTTTTGGAGAAAAAAGAAGAACCGCCTCAACCTTTCGGTATATTGGCGGTTCGAATCAAGTGTGTACATTCCTAGCTTTGGCTCTGCTGATCAAGTAGATCACAAAACTTGTGGAAGGCACAGCCCTGATTATGTAAACCCATGAAAAGATGTCGTGTTTTACCCAAGCAGGGTAAATCGCAATGACACTTGCCGACAACACGGCAGCCCAAAGGAACAGCGGTTCACTACTTCCCTTGGCCGTCCAAAGCTTCTTGACCGTACCAATGTAGGCCACCAAAGCGATGCACTGAACCAATATGTAGGAAGTCAACGGCCGACGACTGATCAGCCAGAAGATGACGATCACGCCACCGCCAACCAAACACCAGGCCTGCAATTTGTTGAAAGCTACCCTCAAGGTACGGTGACGGATATGAGAAGCCATCACCCCGAAGAAGATAATACTGGCATTGACAAGACCAGCGGTAACAGCGATGTTGGCAGTCCAAGATTTCTCTGGGCTATTCCAATACATCCAGAAGGACAATGTCAGAGTGACCTGAATCAGAATCCAGGTGGCTGGAACAGGGCTAGTCTGACCAATCCAGGCCCGACGAACATAGTCCAGACCTGAAACAATCAAGAGCACAGTGGCAACTAAGACACTAATTCCGTACATGGGAAACCCCTTTGTTTAAGAACTGTTTATAGGGTAAAGCCCTATCGTTAACTGACAATTATATCATATTTTTACTATTTTGTCAATAGCAAAAATAACAAAAAAAGAGACCCTATTCTAACCCGGGTCTCAATGGGTTTCCACACTACTTCGGGGAGTTGAGTTTGCAGTTGATGGCAACCAACAGGGACAAGGCTACCACACCGAGCAGATAGTAACTACTCGTGGGATCTTTGCGGATTACAATCAATCCGATCAATCCCAATGCGGCAGACCAGATGTTGAGGACTTTTGCGACATATCTCCAAACACTCATTACACACCTCTCTTCTGATGACAGGTACACAACCAGTGGCCAGAATTGACCTATTTTTGGTTAATGCTATATTATATCATGAATACTACATTATGTCAAGGTTAAAAAATACCCAAAAAATTCCCTTAAATAATAGATTTTAACTAAAAAATTCAACATCATACGACACCACATTTACAATTTACCTGCATTGCTTCCTCATGACCATGATGATATAATTATTACAAATATTCATTTAGACAATATAATTTATTAATAAATAAAACTTATGAAAAAAATAATTACATTGAGTGTCTTGTCAATAGGAGTCATATTTATAGCAGGGTGTACTACGCAACAAACGGCCACTACAAACGAAAATGCTAATCAAATAACGACCGAAATCAACAAAAACACCAATCAGGCAGAAACTTCAGCTGTTGCAAAACAACCAGCACCAGCAACTGATGAGACTTTATCTTGGCAAATATACCAAGGTGATTACGGCTTTGAAATTAAATATCCGCAGAATTGGGAAATCGTCAATGAAGTCAATGCCAAAGATCTCAATCGTCCATCGGCAGTATTATTAAATGTTTCTTTTGGTGATGGAACCAGAGGCAATGGATATGACGGGGAATTATTTATTTCCGTATATGACAAAAAAACAGCTGACACTGAGACGCCAATAAAAAATGTAGGTACACAATTTAGTGATAGACAAGAGAAAAGGGAAAACATAACAGTCAATGGTGTTTCTGCAGTCAAGGTCACAATCACTACGCCATCTACTCCGAGTTGGATTTATGAAGTAATCGTATTAGAAAATGGTAATTACAGTTATTTAATAAATAACGGCGCTATCAAAAGCGATTTATTTGATAAATTTTATAATAGCTTCAAACTCAATTAGAATAAGGCCGCTAGAAATAAAAACTAGCTGCATCACGACCACATCAGCCAAGCTGGTCGTTCCATAAGTAGACACGCAGGTATAAACTTACTATCAGAAATAAGGAAGAACTGAAAAGGGATTGGCTGCCCCGTCCGTGTCGGAGTCCCCAAGTGCATGGACTAGGGGGCTTTTTTTGAAAAAATATAAAGCTTTATAATAAAAATATGAAACTAAAAAATTTAATCAACTGGAAACTATATTTTGTCCTATTGCTAGCTAGCCTTTTTTCTATCATCCTTATCATGCCCTATATAATGTCGGTGCAGGGTGATATTTTGAAACAATCTCCTCTACCACTACCTCTAGTAATATCTTTAGCTATAATTCAAAGTACTGTCTTGATAGGTGTTTTGCTATTTATTGGATTAATACTCTCAAAAAAAATCGGCCTACAAATACCTATTATTGAAAACTATCTTGCTAAACAAAAAATAGAAATAAATATCAAAGATACTATCAAAATATCTATTCTACTTGGTATAGTAGCCGCCCTAGCTATCATAATTTTGGAATTTTTGTTTATCAAACTAGGTGTCCGTGTCGGCGAGCAGATATCTGCCCCAGTCTGGCAAGGTGTTTTGGCCTCTTTTTATGGCGGCATTAGCGAAGAGATTGTGATGAGATTGTTTTTTATGACTTTTATAATCTGGCTGCTTGCCAAGATTAGCAAAAGCCAAGACAAAATACTGGAAAAAAATTGGCTTGTTTGGACAGCAATTATACTTTCTTCTATTTTGTTTGGTCTAGGCCACCTGCCAGTCACAGCGGCTGTCACAGCTATCACTCCTCTGGTACTAATTCGGGCTCTAGTCTTAAATGGTGTAGGTGGAATAATCTTTGGCTGGCTATATTGGAAAAAAGGTTTGGAGTCAGCCATAATTGCCCACTTCTGTGCTGATATAATGCTCCATGCTATATTTTTTCCACTAGTCTCATAAATATCTTACCCCGCTTTTTGAGCGGGGTTTTATTATTGACAAAAACCCCTAAAAACCCTAAAATAATTGCGGTTCATTTTCACCCTAGCTCTATAGCTAGACAGACTACTCAAGGATGACTCACTCTTCAGGGAGGAAGACATGCTTATCATCAGTCGCAAAAGAAGCGAGAGAATCATGATCGGCGATGACATCGCCATTATTATTGTCGACATCCGTGGCGACCAAGTCCAAGTCGGCATCGACGCCCCTCGCTCCATCCCCGTGCATCGGCACGAGATCTACGAGGCCATCAAGGCCGGCAACTTGCCGACCGATAAAAAGTAGCCGAGATCACTCTGCGCAAACGAACTGGCTCTCGCCATTACTAGCCAGGGGCAGCCCTCGTCGCCAAAAGCGACGAGGGCTCTTTCATTTACACAGTTAACTATATAGGCTACACTACAGGTATTATAAGTAAACAACAAATATATGAAAAATATAGCTTTTATAGTGCTTGTAACTGCTTTTTTGGTCACAGGATGCACTATCACAAAACCAGCTACCAATACCAACAATACTAATGAAAATACCAACACAAACAGCGAAGTAAACTCCGATACTAATGAAGTTGACATTGGCAACAACAATCTAAATCTAAGTAATCAGGGATTAGACAAAATACCAGAATATGTTTTTTCTCAGACAAAGTTGGAAAGCCTTAATGTTTCCGGCAATAATTTGACCGGCTCTATCCAGGCTGAGATAAGGCATTTGCAAAATCTACGTGTCCTCAATGCCAGCAACAATCAGATGACTGGCGTACCGGCCGAGATTGGTCAACTATCCAAACTAGAAATATTAGATTTATCCAACAATCAACTGACTGGCCTACCTAATGAATTGGCAAATTTAAAAAATCTAAAAGCACTCAATTTATCTGGTAATAATTATTCTCAACATGATCTAGACATAATCATTCAAGGTCTGCCAAAAGACATAACTATAATAAAATAAATTTAAAACCCGTAATCATACGGGTTTTAAAATATCTGTTTTAAAATAATTTTGGCCGACGAAATGCCCCAGATGATCCACCTAATGATCCGGAAGAGCTTGGTAAAGAAGACGATCCACCTTTATATGGGCTACTAGAGACATTAGCATTTTTGCCCTGCCCTGGGCTTAAAGTATTGAAACTTGGTGATCCATAGGGACTACTATTTTTAGTATCATTCTTACCAAAAGAACCTGGCTTATTTCCTGTCTGCAAGAAACTGGGTAATTCTCTTTCATACTTTCTTCTGGGGCTAATTTTTTTGGAAATAGTTTTTTTTACTTCAGGAGTTTTGTTTTCCGGTTTAGGAGGATTGGACCAGTGATCCAAAATATCCCTTACATATTTTTTATCCCGACTAGTAAGACTTTGATCCATTTTGAGTATCTCTTGATAATCCGATCTTCGACTACTACTGTCATAACTACCACGCCTTATAGCCGACTGCCTTTTTTTGGCAACCTCACTAAGAGCCTCTTGATTGTCACGCAAAGAACTTAAGTCCCCAAATCTGGTGCTGGATTTAAATCCTTTGTCCCAACGCTTGGAACTAAAGCCCTGACCTGTTGGTAAATCTTGTATTTTTCCCATATATATTGTTTTATTATTTATATAATAACACATAGCTTTTTCCTTGGCTAATGAAAAAACAAAGGCGTTCGAAAAATTCGAACGCCCTTTTGATTGACCAGCGCCAAGCCTAGGGCACGCCCATTTGCGAGGCCGTATCAATCTTGTAGCGAGAACTGACTTCCAGCTCACCGGAGGGCACATCGGCCCGGACGCCCAGGCTGGTAAGTTCTGAGTTCAGCTGATCCTTGGAGATATGAATCTGTTCGGCAGCTACCCCCACCGAGATAAGAGCTTTGGCCAAAGCTCCCAAATCATGGCTATCAGCTACCACAAAAAGACGTTTGACTGCCATTGGTCTTCCTCCACAAATTGAAAGAACAAAAAAACTGACCATCACCATGACGATCAGCTTGTTGTGTCTTTTTTGTCTAGCAAATTTAAAAACGGCAGAAGAAGCTAACCATCATAGTTAACTTCGGGGTCGGTTGTATTGTGAAGGCAAAATGTTTCATAAATTTTACTGTCTTTTTATATTAACATATTCAGAAAATATGTCAAAATTTACATCTTACTATATATAAGATAATATTATACTATATGAAAAACTGCTCAATAGTGCTATCTACTTTCAACCGACTGGCCTATCTCAAAAAATGTCTAGAGGCTTTGTTGGCTCAAGACTTTTCCGAATATGAAATTGTCATAGTTAATGACGGATCTACTGACGACACCAAAGAATTTTTGGACAGCTTATCTGATCCTAAAATAAAAATAATTCATCATAAAAAAAACTTGGGTTTAAGTGTAGCCAGAAATACTGGTATCAAAAACACCTATTATGACATAATAGCCTTTACTGATGATGACTGCCTACCGGAAAAAAATTGGTTGAGCCAATTGGTCGCTGGATTTGACAGTGAAAATGTCGGCCTGGTCATAGGACAAGTTTTTTATATTGACAAAAATTACAAGGGATATTTTCCTGAGCGCCTGGTTCAAAATATCAAGGCCCACTGGCCGATGGGTGCCAACGTTGCTTATCATAAAAAAGTTTTTGATACTTGCGGATATTTTGATCCTCAATTTTTCAAATATAATAATGAAGATTCGGAAATGGCTATTCGTACTGTCAGTTATGGTTTTGATTTTAAAAAACAACCCACGGCTGTCGTCTGTCATCAGGCAGATAATTGGACCACCAGATCACTTCTAAAATCTGCACACAACGGCTCGGTCTGGCCAATCCTAAAGAAAAAATACCCTAAAGATTATTTAATTTTTAAACCCCCTATAAAATTTGGACTGTTTGTAAATTATGTAGAATATTTTCATATTTTAATTTTTCCTATTATTATACCAATTTTATTTATTAGATATCTGGCTCACGGCAAAAGAGACTTAAAAATATTTTTTACCAAATGGCCTATTTATCTGCTACTCAAAAGATTTTATATTTATGAGGAGGCTATAAAAAATAAAATCCTAATGCTTTAATATTCTGTCAATTTTGCCAGAAAATTATAAATAAGCTAATATAAACATATAAAATTAATTAAAAAAAAATGGATAATAATGAACGCAAAAAAATAAAAGATTATTTAAACAGCCCTGATACTGACCTCTTAGAAATTATCTATGATCAATTTGACACTCCCAATGCTGACCTAGCTAAATGGATCCTCAATTATAGGCTGTATGAAAATATGGTGCGGCTCAACCAAAGTATTGAAAAAAATAATTCCGCCAACCAAAAATACCAGCGTTATATGTTTTGGCTGGCGTCTTTTATGTCTTTTATGACTCTGCTCAACCTATTATTTATAATGTTGAGCACTTGGATAAATATCCCTGCCTAAATTTTTGTAAAAAGAAAACCCACCTATGCCTCGTTGGCATGATCAGGTGGGTTTTTTGTCGGGGGAAGACACTGTCTGCATCCTCCTTTACTGAAAATGAGCCGGATTCCACTGGCACAGGTTCTTGTAGGCCAAAAAAATGGCCAAGACCATAAAGACAGTCAACAAGGACACTAGCAGGGAATAACGATTGAAAGGAATCTCTCTCTGGTATTTTTCCAGCCTCCAAATAAGCAAGGCTGGGGCAGCCAAGAGCAAAGAGATGAGCCTCTTCAGAAAGTGGTCAGGGACCAAGAGCAAGACGCTTATCTCCAAAACTATGACCAAGAGTGACCAAGCAACGGGGCTTTTTAAGACCCTATTCATTTTCACCAGCCTTTCTCGGGGGATGTGTTGGTATATCGGGGATTAAGGACTATCATCAGTGTCAGTTTGTTGCTGATTATCTTGCATTGCATTCCCTTTCATTTCAGGGTAAAATTGATGTACTTAAGCTAACTGAGTAGCTTTATTTTTATCTTATACCGCTACTTCATATATTGTCAACAAAATGGCTAAAAATATAGGAAAAATACATATATATACTGGCGATGGCAAGGGAAAAACCACCGCTTCTCTGGGGCTGGCTATACGAGCTATTGGCAATGGCTTAAAAGTCGGCATTATCTATTTTGATAAAGGCGGAGAATATTACAGCGAAAGAAAAATATTGGACAAATTGGAACCATATGGTCTAAAATACCAAGCTTTTGGCCTACCTCGTATGATGGGCAGCCGATTTCGTTTTGATAATATACCCGAAGATATAAATCAAGCCAAAGAAGCTATACAATGTGCCAAAGAGTGGATGACTATTAATTTAGATATGCTCATACTAGACGAAATAAACACTACAGTAAAAACTGAGCTTCTAGAATTAAATGACCTACTAAATCTAGTAAAACAAAAACCTAAACACTTGGAGCTTATTTTGACTGGACGCTATGCTCCAAATGAAATCATTGAACTAGCTGACTTGGTTAGTGAGATAAGAGCTGTCCGACATTACTCTGAAAAAGGCTTGGATGCTCGTCAGGGAATAGAATATTAATAATTTATTTTAACAGATAAAAGAATAAATAATATAAAATAATTAATAGACATTTAATATTATGACCGAAAAAAATCCGAAAAAAATTTTACAAATCCTTATACCTCTAATATTTGTTTTTGTTATTATTGTTTTGTGGCAAAAACAAGGCCCTCAATATTTTGCTGAGCCAAAAGAAACACCAAACACCAGAATCATAGTAGTCAAATTTGAATTTGACAATGAAGATGTTGTTCAGTTACAATATCCACACCGAAACCCCTCTGAAAGTCTCCTAGATATCGCCTCTAACATATCCGCTGAGCAGAACTGGGATTTTTCTTTTGAAGATTACGGCGAGATGGGCTATTTGGTCACCAAAATAAGAGATCATGAAAACGGCATTGACCAAAAATACTGGCAATACTTTGTAGACTTTGAGCAGCCACTCATATCTGCCGACAAATTCTTCCCCCAGCCAGGTCAACTTATAGAATGGAAATTTGAAAAATCTAGACTTTAAACAAATTACATTGAGCAAAGCCGAAATATGACAAAATCAAACTTTATTCTCATCGCCATAGTCAGCTTAATAGCCTTAGGAGCTAGGTTTATTCCGCATATACCAAATTTTTCACCACTGGCCAGCGCTGCTTTATTTGCCGGTGTATACGGTCGAGACAAAAAACTTTTATTTTTACCGTTAATTGCTTTATTTATCTCCGATATATTTATTGGTTTTTATGAAATAGGTGTTATGGCTTCTGTCTATCTTTCTATGCTACTGACCGGCTTTATTGGCATATTTATAAAAAAATATAAAAACACCCTCAATTTACTAAGCGGATCACTAGCCTCAGCCTTACTATTCTTCTTAATGACCAATGTGGCTGTTTGGTATTTTGGCTCTTGGTATAGCCATGATCTGGCTGGCCTGGCACTATGTCTGAATCTGGCTATTCCTTTTTTCAAAAGCACTCTAGCCAGCAATTTACTCTATAGCGGATTACTATTTGGAGTTTATGAAGCTTCACTACAACTGACAAAAAATAAAAAACTACTAAACAATCAATAATTTATTATATTAACAAAAGTGTCGAGCTTAGCTCGGCGCTTTTGTTACCCCGCACCAATCTTATTTTTAAAATTGGTGCGGGGTTTATTTTGTGCTATAATAAACCCAGTTAAACCTGTTTAGAAGCTTAGCTTCAACGGATTTAGAAATTCATCATCATAACAAAACAAAAGCAAATTATTTAAAAAGATAAAATAAGCCCCATTAAAAATTTGAATACTCTTACACTAACAAGATAAGTATAAATTAAAATTAATTTCTAACGAGATGAACATCAACGAACTATTTAAAATAGCCACTCAAAAAGGAGCTTCTGATTTGCATATTATAGTCGGCAAACCGCCAATACTCAGAATTGACGGGGAGTTAAAAATGATCCCCGAAAAAGCAGACATCACTCGAGACGCTGCCGAGGCTATGGTTTTTTCTATTTTGACAGAAAGACAAAAGAAAAAATTTATTGATGAGCGCGAACTTGATATTTCTTACGAAATTGCCAAATTCTCTCGCTATCGTGTCAACCTGCACTGGGAAAAAGACAACGTCGGTTTGGTGGCTCGTGTCATTTCCAATGATATACCAGTGCTTGAAGATCTAGGTATGCCGCCAATTGTCAACGAAATGATAGAAAAAAGTAGCGGCTTAGTACTAGTCACTGGTCCGACTGGTTGTGGTAAATCCACTACCCTAGCTGCTATGGTAGAAAAAATAAATCAACTTCGCTTTGCCAACATAATTACCTTGGAAGACCCAATTGAATTTATTCATAAACCAAAAAAAAGTATTATCAAACAAAGACAATTGGGCAATGATATGATTACTTTCCAAGATGCCTTGCGCCATGTCCTCAGACAAGACCCAAATGTTATTATGGTTGGTGAGGTCAGAGATCTAGAGACAATGAGCGCTACTATTACTTTGGCTGAAACCGGACATTTGGTGCTAGCCACATTACACACTCACAATGCCGCCCAAACTATTGACCGTATTATTGATGTCTTTCCACCTCATCAACAAGCTCAGGTCAGACTTCAATTATCTATATCTTTATCCTGTATTATATCTCAACAACTATTGCCTCGCGTAGGTGGTGGTCGAGTAGCTGCTCGTGAAATATTGGTCAATACTCCGGCTGTTGCCAACATCATCCGCGAAAACAAAATACCGCAGATAAAAAGCGTCATTCAAACCAGTGCGGAAGAGGGCATGTTTTCTATGGAGCAAAATATAAAAGATATACTTTCTCAAAATTTGATAGAAGAAGCTACCGCCTTAGCTTATCTAAATAACATAAATTAAAATGGCCAAATTTGATTTAGCCAGCGCTCCTCTTTTTAAAGATTTAGACAAAAATGAGCTTTCTTTGGTCAATAACTTTTTGGTAAGCAAAAAATACCAAGAAAATGCAATCCTTTTAAAAAAAGGCGAAATCAGAGATAAAATATTTATTATTACCAGCGGCTTGGTAGCTCTACAAGCTGAAGTAGAGGGTCACCAAACAATCGCCCTTTTTAAAGAAGGCGATGTAATGAGTGAAATGACTATTATTGAAAAAGAGGGCGTCCATCAATACAACTTGAGAGTAGTCAGTGAAGAGCTAGAAACCATGGAGCTACTAGCCCAAAGCTGGCCTAGTATTATTAAAAAATCCCCACAAATTGCTACCAAAATTTATAAAAACATCGCCCTTGATCTAAAAAATAAACTTAATCATTCCAACAACAAGTTGGTTACTTTATTTGCCAGCGGCAAGATAATCGGTGACTATGACAATTTAGAAAATATATCTGACTATCTTTTAAAAATTATTCTGAGAGTAATCCCTTCTGACAAAGCATTATTTATCACCTACTCCCCTGACATTACCAAAGCCCATGTTAGAAAAAACATTGGTTATACAAATATAAAAAATGATTTATATTTTGATATAAACTCTGACAACATATTAAAACAACTTATCAATGAACCTGATACTGCCATATTTTATCACAACACCTGGCCCAAAGGATCAGAAAACTCAATTTATAAATGCCAGCGGGTTATTATCACACCAATTCATATTAAAAAAAGAGTCTGTGGTTTTATCATATTGGGAAACAAAAAAAACGGTCGAGATTTTAGTGACAACAATAAAATACTACTAGAAGCTATCGCCACTCAAGTAGCTCCGGCAATTGAAGAAATATCTTTGGAAAAGATAAAATCCGCCCAAAAACAGGTAAAAGAAGTATATATTGATCCTTTTAACAAGTATTGATTTTTTTTGAATATTATGTTATTGTACTGTCTGCAGTAGCTTAAATAAGCTACTTTTTAAAATGTCGGCGGCTGTAGCTCAATGGATAGAGCACTTGGCTTCGGACCAAGGGGTTGTGGGTTCGACTCCTACCAGCCGCGCCACGTAAAATTCGCTACGCTCATCACGTGGCATGCCATATTATATTTTTGCCCTTATAGCTCAGTTGGTAGATCCGCCAACTGGCGGACTCTTAAGCAAAAAGCTTGATATTATATGTTCACTACTTACGTAATATATAATAAGGATAAAAACAAAATATACATTGGCCAAACCGCAAATTTAAAACAAAGATTGGATAGGCATAATGGTAAATTGCCAAATAAAACAAGCTCCTTTACTGCAAAAAATAAAGGCCAATGGTTATTAGTTCATAAAGAATTTTTTACAGAAAGAAAGCAAGCTATTAGTAGAGAAAGAGAATTAAAAAGTGCACGCGGAAGAAAGTTTATTAAAAATTTAATTATAAATAAGCCCTTATAGCTCAGTTGGTAGAGCAGTTGCCTCTTAAGCAAACGGTCCCAGGTTCGAGTCCTGGTGGGGGCACCATTAAAATAATCCCTTGTTGGGGATTGTTTTTTTATATTGTCGTTATTGACAAATTTTGCTAATATTGTTAATATCATTGATTCCCTCCAACTGTCCACCCTTTACCCGCGAGGAGAAAACATGAGTAAATTCAAAGCTGGCCATCGGGTCAAAATCAACATGGCAGCCGAAGCTGCCAGAGGTTTCATCAGCCGCCATCCGCGGTTGACCGGGCCCTTCCTGGTCAGGGGAACACACCCCAAGGGGGAAAACGACCAAGGACAGCTGGTCTGCATCCAGCTCTCCGAAGGTCCGGGCGACGTCGTCGTCGTCGAAGCCCAGATTCTCCAGCTGGCCTAATGGCCACCCACCTTCTTACAACGGAAGTGTCGAGGGCGGCTCGCAACTTGCGCGCCGCCCCTTTCTTTTTAATCAAAATTTTGTTAAATTATAGCTATGGAATTTATATATCAAGAAGAAGACAAACAACGTCTAGACAAATATTTGCCAGACAAACTAGATATCACTCGTAGCCAGATAAAGAAACTCATTTTATCTGGTCAAATTTTAGTAAATGACAAAGCTCCTACTGTCCATCACTGGCTCAAACCTGGAGACAAAATATTTTATCAGCCCAAAGAAGTAGAAGAAAAAAATGCAGAGTTTCCGGCTGAGCCAAAAATAGTTGACGAAAATAATGAATTTATTGTTTTGGAAAAACCAAGTAATATGCTCTCCCACCCCACAGACAAAGGAGAAATAAACACTATGGCTGACTGGGTCATGCAAAAATTTCCTCAGGCACAAAAAATAGGTGAAGACCCAAACAGGCCAAGTATTGTCCATCGTCTAGATAGAGAAGTATCCGGATTGATGGTTATCCCTCTGACTCAGGATAGTTTTGATAGCCTAAAAAGACAATTTGCCGATCGCACAGTCAGAAAAGAATACACTGCTTTAGTTCACGGCCAGCTTATAAATGACCAAGGAGAAATCAATCAACCCCTAGAGCGCGATAAAAAAACCGGCCTTATGAAAGTCCAGTCCGGCAAAGAAGCTGGAAAGATAGCCCTAACCACATATCAAATTATAAAAAGATTTGTAAATTATACTCTGGTAAAAGTCCAGATAAAAACCGGCCGCATGCATCAAATCCGTGCTCATTTTTATAGCATCGGCCATTCTATAGTCGGTGACAAATTGTATCAAACCAAAGACATCCGAAAAAAGAAAAAAGTTTTGGATCAGAGGATATTTCTTCATTGTACTTTTTTAAAATTCAAAGACCTAGAAGGTAACTGGCATGAATACAAATCTCCCCTGCCACATCTACTTGATCAATTTTTAAATAAGTTAAAATAATTCACCCCGTTAGAAATTCACAATTTTATACGGGTCCCACAAGAAAAAATATTATTATGCGAACTACTAAAATTTCTAACGGGGTAAACCCTATTATCACCATCTCTGGCACTCCGGGCAGTGGCAAAAGTACTGTCGCCAAAAATTTACTCAAAAAATACAAAGCTGAGCGTGTTTATGTAGGCGGTCTTTGGCGTGAAATAGCCACCGAAAAAAATATGACTTTAGAAGAGCTAAACGAATATGTAATCAATCACCCCAAAGCTGATATTGAAATGGACAAGAGAGCATCGAAAAAAGCCAGGGAACTAGCCAAAAAATCTATGGTCATAGTAGAAGGCCGAACTCAATTTATATTTTTACCTGAATCTATAAAATTATTTATCAAAGCGGACATCAATGAAACTGCCAAAAGAGTTTGGCAACAGCTAAAAAATGATAAACATAAAGAAAGACAAAACGAATCTCATATAAAATCTCTAGAGGAGATGATAACCAAACAAAAACATCGAAAAGCCCAGGATATTAAGAGATATAAAAAAGTATACAAAATAGACTATACTGACGAGAAAAACTACGATTTTGTACTGGATACCACCAAATTATCTATTGACCAAGCTGCCCAAAAAGTAGCTGATTTTATCAATAAAACAGTTAAATGAACCCATCAACCCAAGGGTTGACAAAATAGGTATTTTTAGCTAGAATAGACTAGTCATTTAAACAATAATGACTTTTTTTATCCTCCTTTGCCGATATTTTTTAAGCTAAATTGCTATTTTTATGGGCTCCGGAGGATTTCGCCCCCTAACTTTAAACAAAGAAGGATATTAACTAAAATAATTTTGGTTTGATATGGGGCTCAATAAGTAATATATATTAAATTTTATGGCCGAAGAACAATCAAAGACCCCGAGCAAAGACAAGGCTGAGGGGAAAAAATCAGAAAATAAAGTCAAAGAAAGCAAAGAATCTCTAGAAATCAAACCTGGCATGACTGTCAAAGTACACGAGACTATCCGCGAAAAAAATGCCAAAGGTGAAGAAAAAGAGAGAGTTCAAGTCTTTGAAGGCATTATAATAGCCAAAAAACACAATAAAGAACTCGGAGCTACTATTACTGTCCGCAAGGCTTCTGGTGGAATTGGTGTAGAAAAAATATTTCCTGTAAATTCACCACTAATTACCAACATAGAACCCATCAAACAAGCCCGAGTAAAACGTGCCAAATTGGGATATCTGAGGACACAAAAGAAAAGGCTCAAAGAAAATAAGTTGTAATAAGCGAGTCTGCCTCGTGGCGAGACTTAATTATAAATAAAGCTACTGTAGTTATTTACAGATTTAATAGTTGTGTTGTCTTTGATAAATTAGCGGGCGTGGTGGAATTGGTAGACACGCAAGGTTGAGGGCCTTGTCCTGGCTTTTTCGGGGTGGAGGTTCAAATCCTCTCGCCCGCACCATCATATAGCGCGGGCCCATAGCTCAGTTGGCTAGAGCGCCTGCTTTGCACGCAGGAGGTCAGGAGTTCGACTCTCCTTGGGTCCACCATACTGATAGAATAATAGATTAATAGTATAATAGGGTAATTGCATCAATTCAATTAATCTATTAGTCAATTATGCTATTATACAATTAGTTTAGGGCGCTTAGCTCCCACCTTCGTCCTCCGGACTTCGGACGGGCAAGCAGTTGGCTAGATAAATTATAAATACGGGTGGCTAGCTCAGTTGGTTAGAGCACTTCGTTTACACCGAAGGGGTCATAGGTTCGAATCCTTTGCCACCCACCATCAAAAAACCTATAATAAAATTTAGGCTTTTTTGTTTATAAAATTTTGTTAGTGCAGAAACTTTTTTGTTCTGTTATAATAAAGCTATGTCCAGTGAAATAATTATAGCCTTTACGATAACTTTTTTTGTGAGAATAATCAGCGCTACTACAGGCGGCGCTGGTCTTATTTTAATACCTACTTTGATATCTCTAGGTTTGACACCCTCTGTAGCTATCGCCACCAATAGATTTGGTGCCACAGGAAATGTATTATCTATAATAAGATTTCATCAAGATAAACAAGTAAAATGGTCTTTAGGAAAATTGCTAATTATACCTACCTTGATAGGTACAATTTTAGGAACCATCGTAGTAATAAATATTGATCAAAATTTATACCAAAAAATAATAGGTCTAGTAATAATCTTATCTCTGCCTTTTGTATTTTATAAAAAAAATATCGGTCTAAAAGAATTTGAAATATCTAAAACTAGGAAAAGAATTGGAATTTTATTAACAGTAGTGGCTAGTTTTATGGGCGGTGTATTTGCTTCTTCTGGTTTATGGTTTACTTATCTTTTTTTATTTTTTGGTCTAACAATGCTACAAACAGCTGGTACTAGAAAATTTTTAGGTACCATCATTGCTAGTGTTTCGGTCGTAATGCTTATCTTTGCCAATTTAATCAATTGGCCGATTGCCATAGCTGTTCTAATCGCTAGCTTACTAGGTGGTTGGGTAGGAGCTGATTTAGGCATAAAAGCTGGTAATCTTTGGGTAAAAAGAATATTTATAACTGCCGTAGTGTTGATGGCTTTAAAAATAATATTATTTTAAACATAAATGTCACATTGACAATTCTAGGTGCTTGCATCTTTTACCTTGGCTGGCGTAAAATTTTTCCGCTGGCCTCTTTTTTATTTTTAAAAAATTCGATTAATTAAAAAAAATAAAAAATTGTGTAAAAACTATTCTCAGTTTTTTAAAAATGTGGTATAATAAAAGATGTAAAAAATTTAAAAAGTTATTTATGACATTTGGAAATTTTATTTTAGGATTATTGATTGCTGTTGTAGGATTTATAATTGTCTGGCAATCTAATTGGTTGATGATAAATTTTGGAAGAATTGGCTGGGCAGAACAACACTTGGGCACCGAAGGAGGATCACGATTGTTCTACAAAATTATTGGAGCAATAATCATTATCACAGGCTTTATGTGGGCCACAGATCTAACTGGCATATTTGTCCGTTGGGTAGCCACCGCTATTTTTGGCGCTCAGTTAGATACATAAAATCAAAATAAAAGTCGTTAAAACAAAAATATAAAAAAAGAAAGGAGGTGAAGTAAAGTGAAAAAGAAAACTACTAAGAAAAAAGTAGCCAAAAAGACTACTAAAAAGAGAGTAGCTAAGAAAACTACTAAGAAAAAAGTAGCCAAAAAGACTACTAAAAAGAGAGTAGCTAAGAAAACTACTAAGAAAAAAGTAGCCAAAAAGACTACTAAAAAGAGAAAAACTGCTAGAAGAAAAAAATAGTTTTTCCATAAAACAAAAATGAAAACCCCTTTACATCCAGTGGAGTATGGGGGTTTTTGTATTACTATTCATTACGAGCAAAGCACGGAAATCTAAAACATTTTAGATTGCTTCTCCTCGCAATGACAATCAAAATAGCGCCGTCTGTTTATTATTTTTAGCTGACTGTTTTTCTTCTTCAGAAAAAACTTCTATAGTGCCATACTGCCCATCAAATCCTGGATTAAGTTTTATTTTGTTTTGTCGCATTCTGATTATACCTTGCGCCAAATTTTCCGGCATTATTTTTTTTAACTCACTAAAATCCAAATCAAGTAAAACTTTAAATTCATTGCCGGCCTGACCAATAATATCTAAAAATAAATTTTGCACCCTTTTACTGGATCTACCCATACCAAAATAATCTGCTATAAGACTTGGTAATGGCACAATACTTTTATAAGGTATATGTTTTGATTTATTTATTTTGTCCTTTGCTATATCTGACAAATCTTCAATCTGACTGACTACACCGATAGTCAAAGATTTTTTACACTTTGGACAAATACCTTTTAATTTTTTTGTTGCCTCAGGCGAAGAAACAAAACCACACTCACGATGCCCATCATAATGATACATACCCTCTTCTGGGAAAAATTCTATAGTATAGAGAAATCTTTTTTTGTCTTTAGTAGCAATGATGTCTATTATTTCATCATAAGTATTATATGTGAGATTCATGACATTAGCTTCACGCCCAATTTGCGGTCCGCTATGAGCATCCGAGTTGGAAACTAAAGTTATATTATCAAGCTCCGATAAACGCCAATTCATAATCGGATCTGATGACAGGCCTGTTTCAATAGCTCTAATGTGCGGTGTTAATTCTTCAAAACATTCCTTCAAATTATCAAAACCACTTTTAGAACCAAAGACCGCAAACCAAGGAGTCCAAACGTGAGCCGGTATCATCATCGCTCTTTTATCTGTATCCAACATTATCTGCAAAATCTCTTTGGCGCTCATGCCCAGTATTGGCCGACCATCAGAAGCCAATTTTGCACCTCTGTCTGCCAAAGATTTATTAAATTTTTTGGCTGAGGCCAAGCTAGGCATCAAAATACAGAGATGAACCCGCCTAGTTTTGCCACCTTGGCTATATATACATGAAACTTCAGTAGATATTATAAACCTAACCTTCGAGGTTGAATTCTTTAATTTATATAACCCACTATTATTATCCTCCTCTAGATTGTTTTGCAAATTTTTAAACCATTGAGGATGAGTAAAATCAGCGCAAGATATAATATCTACGCCTTTTATTTCTGACCATTTGACCATCTCCTCCAGATCAAAAGTCTTGGAAGTAGCCCTAGCATATTTGGAATGTATATGAAAATCAATTATTTTTTGCATGAAGTTATCTTAGCAAAATTATAAGTTGACGTCCACACAAATAAATAATAAACTAAAAAAGGCCATGCAGCTAATGAAAGGGGGTACGAATGAAAAAACTCATGTGTGATATGGCCACCTAAATCCCGTCTTCCGTAGGGGTGCTTCTCTTCTCGTGTAAATGCGAGATAGTCGGCAAACAAGGCAGATCCAAGCGGGTATCTCAGCCTTCCGGCAACAGGGCTTTCGTTGTTGTTCACCCTGCTTTGAGAAGACTCGAGCCACCCCTTTAAGGGGTTAACAACAAGAGTTGACCTCGCAGGTCAATTCAGCTATGTAGACTAGCTCGGGAAAAGGGAACCTAAAGAATCCCAGTCTACACTGGGGCGACACCGTTGTCGCCCCGCTTTTTTATAAAAAAACTTGAACAAACAAAAAACAACACCTATTTTATAGAAAAGAGCATAGTTCTCGCGACTGCCTACTCTCGCAGGAGTCAAGTCCTACTACCATCAGCGCTGGATTGCTTAACTACTGAGTTCGGGATGGGATCAGGTGTAACCAATCCGCTAATGCCACGAGAACTATACTCTCTTCTTAGGTATTGTTTTATGCAAACTGTTTTAAGGGAGTGATAAAAATTACCAGTCCCAAAAACAATATCAGGATCAGGAACATCAAGATTATCTTGATCATTCCTGCCCGCTGCGCACTCGCTTTAGCGAGGCGAGCATGTTTATCAATGTTCATGAGCTTTATATATCTTAAGCCACAAAAACTTCCAAAATTTTTAATGGTTGCTATCGATTTATTAGTACTCCTCTGCTAAATACATTACTGTAATTACACATAGAGCCTATCAACCTGATCGTCTATCAGGAATCTATAGTGAATTCTAATCTTAGGGACGGCTTCGCGCTTATATGCTTTCAGCGCTTATCCAAACCGAACGTAGCTACCCAGCGATGACCTTGGTAGGACAACTGGTACACTAGAGGTTCGTTCATCTCGGTCCTCTCGTACTAGAGATGAGACCCTTCAAAATTCAACGCCCATAGCGGATAGGAGACCGAACTGTCTCACGACGTTCTGAACCCAGCTCGCGTACCGCTTTAATTGGCGAACAGCCAAACCCTTGGGACCTTCTCCAGCCCCAGGATGCGATGAGCCGACATCGAGGTGCCAAACCAGGTCGTCGATATGGACTCTTGGACCTGATCAGCCTGTTATCCCCGGAGTAACTTTTATCCGTTGAGCTTCCGCCGTCCTATATCGTACGGTCGGATCACTAACTTCTGCTTTCGCAACTGCTCGAGTTGTAGCTCTTGCAGTAAAGCTGGCTTATGCGTTTGCACGACGACTCCTATTTCCATCAGGAGCTAGCCAACCTTTGTAAACGCCTCCGTTACATTTTGGGAGGCAACCGCCCCAGTTAAACTACCCATCAGATACTGTCCTTGCTCCGGATTCACGGAGCTAAGTTAGATTTAGAATTACACAAAGGTGGTATCTCACCGGCGACTCCACTAGAACTGATGTCCTAGCTTCAAAGTCTCCCACCTATACTGAATAAGTATAGCCCTAAACCAATACCAAATTGTAGTAAAGCTTCACGGGGTCTTTTCGTCCAGCTACGGGTAACGAGCATCTTTACTCGTCTTGCAATTTCGCCGAGTCCTTCCTTGAGACAGTCTCCAAATCGTTATGCCATTCGTGCAGGTCGGAACTTACCCGACAAGGAATTTCGCTACCTTAGGACCGTTATAGTTACGGCCGGCGTTCATCCGCGCTTCAGTTCTCCCCGGGAAGGGATCCCCTTAACGTTCGGACACTGGCCAGGCATCAGCCCCTATACATCAGCTTGCGCTTTAGCAGGGACCTGTGTTTTTGGTAAACAGTCGCTTGGAGTCTTTCGCTGCGGCCCAGCTTGCGCTGGGCAGGCCTTATCCCTAGGTTACGGCCGCTATTTTGCCGAGTTCCTAAAGGAAGGTTCTCTCGTACACCTGAGGATACTCTCCTCACCCACCTGTGTCGGTTTACGGTACAGATACTACTGTCTTAGCTCTAGAGGCTTTTCTTGGTGACCTTTTAACTCAGATTGACTTTGGTCGGGTGACCGTAGTCTTCCAACTGATCAAACTTTTATGTGCCCGGATTTGCCTGAAGCACAAGTCTTTACAGCCGACGCTCATAACCGAATAGCGCCTGAGTATCCAAATCACGTCCCCCCATCGAAATACAGCAGTAGGGCAGGAATATTAACCTGCTCTTCCATCGACTACGCCTTTCGGCCTCGCCTTAGGATTGCCTAACCCTGGGTCGATTCACGTTGCCCAGGAAACCTCGGGTTTGCGGTGTCGGGGATTCTCGCCCCGATTTTTGCTACTCATGCCAACATTCTCACTTCTATGCGCTCCACAGCTCCTTTCGGTACTGCTTCAACACCCATAGAACGCTCCTCTACCACGTGTCTCGCCAAAGGCGGACACATCCCAAACTTCGGTACCAAGTTTAGCCCCGTTAAATTTTCGGCGCGAAGTAACTTGACTAGTGAGCTATTACGCTATCTTTAAAGGATGGCTGCTTCTAAGCCAACCTCCTAGTTGTATAAGTTACAACACCACCTTTTACACTTAACTTGGATTTAGGGACCTTAGTTATGGGTCTGGGCTGTTTCCCTTTTGACCAATGAAGCTTAGCCCCCATGGTCTGACTCCCATAGTATACGTAATGGCATTCGGAGTTTGATTGGAATGGGTATGGACGCAATGCCACCCCACTCCATCCAGTGCTCTACCACCAAAACTTAAACTACAAGGCTAGTCCAAAAACTATTTCGAGGAGAACCAGCTATTGCCGAGTTCGATTGGAATTTCTCCTCTTACCACAGCTCATCCCCTAGTGTTGCACGGCTAGTGGGTTCGGGCCTCCACGAAGTGTTACCTTCGCTTCACCCTGGCCATGGTAAGCTCACTCGGTTTCGGGTCTAGTACATGCAGCCTACAAATTTTATACCCTCCGCCCTAAGGCGGAAAATATAAAATTTGTTACGGACTATTAATCCTCGCTTTCACTTTACCTTCCTCCCAAAGGAGTTAAATAAGCTACATGTAACTAACTCGTTGGCTCATTCTTCAATAGGCACGCCGTTACCCGTTCATACCCGAAGATATGCATAGGGCTTCGACTCCTTGTAAGTATATGGTTTCAGATACTATTTCATCCCCCTTCCGGGGTGCTTTTCACCTTTCCCTCACGGTACTAGTTCACTATCGATCATCAAAAGTATTTAGCCTTAGCGCATAGTGACGCTAGATTCCCACAAGGTTTCACCGGCCTCGTGGTACTTAAGAAAATTATTGGCATACTATTTTTTGCTTTTCGTCTACAGGGCTATCACCTTCTTTGGCCAGTCTTTCCAAACTGTTCGACTAAACATAAATAATTATGCTCTGAGTCCGTAAGTCTCAGAATAATAACTTCTTGCAACCCCATAGCTAGCATTAAGCTTACGACTATTTCACTATCTCTCATCTATACCCGAAGGCATAAACTCAAAATAACTTATCTAATCTATGGTTTAGGCTTTTCCCGTTTCGCTCGCCACTACTCAGGGAATCGAGATACTAATAGAAATCAGTGACAAACGAGTTGTCAACGATTTCTATCAGTACATTAATTCTTTCTATTCCTCCAGCTACTAAGATGTTTCAATTCGCTGGGTCTTCTCCTACTAGCCTATGTATTCAGCTAGTGGTTTCTGTGCTTTTCACAGAAGGGTTTCCCCATTCGGAAATCTCCGGATCAGAAGTTGCTTATCACCTCCCCGAAGCTTATCGCAGATTGCTACGTCCTTCATCGTCTTTTGATGTCTAGGCATCCACCATATACCCTTATTTAGCAACCATCAAAAATTTTGAAAACTTTTGATGGATTTTTTCTCTTTTTATGGATACGAGATATATTTTCTTATAAAGATGCTCATAAACATTTGTTGATATTTATGATATTGTTTATTCAATTTTCAATGTCCAATTGCCTTAACCGGCAATAAGTAGCTTTTTAAAAAAGTCGCGTAAGCCTACTTATTTAAAAAACTACTTACTATCGATTAATTTTAAGGTGCTAAAAAATCCGCAGTTAGCGGACTTTACGCAAACGTAAATTGATTGCCCAAAATCCTTTTATCTATTGAATTTAAGTTTAACTATCATTTACTATTTTGCTAATAATTTCGTTTAATTTTTTACAGCACGCGTATTATATACTAAAAATAAATACTTGTCAAATACCAGGCCCCTGTCTCCTAGGCACTTCTCCCCCTAAATCAGGGGGAGAAGCAAGGATGGTAATATTTCTCTAATTTTAGGTAAAATTATAAAATCTCCATTTTTAAGAATTTGGCACCAAAATTAATAGCTTCAGATTTTTCGGCCATCCAAATATCCATATGATAATAATATCGGGAATTCATGCGGTCTTCTACTACAAATTCTTTATCACCATATTTATCAGGAAAACGAACAATTGTGCCTTTTGGCAAGAAATTGGTGGCTACAATACCGTCTCTAACATGAGTACCAAAAGCAGTAATAAAAGGAGTATCGTCAGTCTGGCCAGGTTCAGAATTATAAGCTGTAACTACGATATACATAGTCTTTCTGGCTGACCTTAGCGGAATTTCTGGCAAAGTAGGACCATTATAATAGGCTCTGATGCTTTGATTAGGAATTGGCCCAACTGGTTGATTATTTATAAAATCTTCAGAAAAAGCTAACTCTGGAAAACCAAATACCAGTAAAAATACCAGTAAAAATAAGCTTTTTAACTTTTTTCCCAACTTATAAATTGTTTTCTTTAGCTGTTTTGTTGTCATAAAATTTGGCTAAATTAAAACATCCCTTTGTGGGATATTGCAGTATGATAGCACAAATTTTGATTTTTGTCAATCCTTATAAACCCAAACTAAAAAATATATTTGTAATACAAAATAAAAGTTGATATAATATACAAACCTTTATAATTAACTAAAATCAAAAATATGGAACAACATCACAGTAACAAGGGTCCAATAGACAACTTAAAGCCAAAGGCTGCTTTTAAAGCTGGCTTGCTTTCAGGCTTGGGAGTAATGTTTGCTATCGGGTTCTTTGTTTTATTGGGCATGATGCTCAACGGTAAAGATTTTTCTTTAGGAAAAAATACCAACTCTAATAATAACAATCAGATAGCAAATGCCAACACCAATGATAATGCTGCTGCCGCTGCTATAACTATTCAGCCAGTTGATAAAGACAAAGACTGGATACGTGGCAACAAAAATGCCAAGGTCTCTATCATTGAATTTTCCGATATAGATTGCCCATTCTGTCAAAGATTTCATGACACTATGAATGAAATAATGAAAGAATACGGCAATGATGTTAATTGGGTCTATAGACATTTCCCACTAACCAGTCTTCATCCTGAAGCTGCCAAAAAAGCTGAAGCGTCCGAGTGCGTAGGTGAACAAGGTGGTAATGATAAATTCTGGGAATTCTTGGATAAAGTATTTGCAGCTGGAACCAAGGTTGCTGATTTGGGAGTTGTAGTATCCAACATGGGATTGAATGCTAATGACTTTCAAAGCTGTCTGGATTCTGGAAAATATGCCGCTAAAGTACAAGACCAATCTCGTCAGGCTCAAGCCGCCGGTGGTCGTGGTACTCCATATAGCATCATAATATCAGGTGACCAAAAAGTACCTATCCCTGGCGCTTTGCCAATTGATAGTGTAAAAGCTTCACTTGATTCTATATTAAAATAAATTAAATTAATTTTTCAAAACTCCCCCGTCCCAAACACAATAGAAGGACGGGGAGTTTTTTATTATCAAAAAATTATAGCTACCTCGTACCGTTTTATTGACTAAGAAAGTAGTGCGAGGTAAAATATACTTATTAATTATTATTAAAATTATTTATATATATGAAAGGAAAACAAAGAGCCTTTTTTTGGTCAGGGATTGTTGTAGTATTAACTTTTTTGACCTTAATAATCATTCAAATTGCCAAACCAAACAACGAAGGTTCAACAATACTAACTGATCAAGAATGGATAAAAGGTAATGAGAGCGCTAGTGTCAGTTTGATAGAATATAGTGACTTTCAATGCCCCGCTTGTGGAGTATACTATAGTCATGTCAAATCTTTAGCCGAAGAATTTGGCGATAGAATAAAAATAATCTACCGACATTATCCATTGGAGCAAATTCATCCTTATGCCAATTTGTCTGCTCAAGCAGCAGAAGCTGCTGGCCAACAAGGACAATTTTGGCAAATGCATGACCTGCTTTTTGAAAATCAATCCACTTGGTCAAACTCCCAACAACCAGAACAAATTTTTGTAGATTATGCCAACCAACTTGGTCTAGACATAGAAAAATTTAAAAATGACATGGATAGCCGAGAAATAAAAAATGCTATCCGCGATGATGAAATCAGCGGCAATCAGGCGCTCGTAGAAGGCACACCCACTTTTTTCTTAAATGGACAAAAAATCGCAAATCCCCTGAGCTATGATAAATTTAGACAAATAATAAACAATGAGCTTGAAAAACAACAATAAACTAATCTACGGTTTTTTGACGCTTGGCCTAATTGGCTTTGCTGACGCCTTGTATCTAACAGTATCGCATTATACTGGAGATATTGCCTGTTCGGTTATTTCCGGCTGCCAGGAAGTGCTAGTTAGCCCGTACAGTGAAATTTTTGGTCTGCCTATTGCTCTGTTTGGAGCGGCTTATTATCTTTTTATTTTTTTGACAGCCGTATTTTACTTGGATACTAAACATATATTAGCTTTTAAAGTATTGGGTTATCTGCCAATTATAGCTTTTGTATTTTCTCTATATTTAGTTTACTTGCAGATATTTGTAATACACGCTATTTGCCAGTATTGTATGCTATCAGCACTTACCTCTACCCTTATATTTATATCCGGACTATTTTTACTAAAAAACAAAAAAATAGAATTAAACTAATATCTATGTTTCAAGAATTCAAAAAATTTGCCATGCGAGGCAATGTTATGGATATGGCGGTTGGTGTAATTATTGGCGGAGCCTTTGGCAAAATTGTCACTAGTTTTGTAAATGATATTATCATGCCACCAATTGGTGTGCTGACTGGAGGAGTCAATTTTTCCAAATTGGCTATTACTTTGAAAAAGGCCACTGAAACTTCTAACGCTATTACGCTCAACTACGGATTGTTTATAAATACAGTTGTAAATTTTATTATCATTGCTTTTTCTATATTTATAGCTGTCAAACAAATCAATAAATTAAAGAAAAAAGAAGAGGCCAAACCCAAAGAAACTCCAGAAGATATACTGCTTCTCAGAGAAATAAGAGATTCATTAAAAAATAAATAAAAAAGCCCCGCAATGCGGGGCTTTTTTATTTATTTAATAACGCAAATATGATAAAATTTACCCTGTTAAATAAATTCAAATTTTGATATACTAAATTTATAATAAAATATAATCTACAAAAATTTGAATTTAATTTTTAAACTTTGTTTAAAAATTATTTAACAGGGTAAATATGGCTAAGCTAACTATAAAACAATTACAAACTCTAGCTAATCAAATTCGTCAGGATATTATAGAGATGACATATCGTGCTGGATCAGGTCATCCGGGCGGATCCTTGGGTATGGCTGATATTTTTACAGTATTATATTTTTATATCTTAAACCATATTCCAGAACAGCCAGACTATCCATATCGTGACAGACTGATATTATCCAATGGACATATAGCGCCAGTTCTTTATTCTAGTTTAGCTAGGAGCGGTTACTTCCCTCTGGTAAAATTAAAAAGTCTAAGAAAAATTAATTCACAATTACAAGGACACCCACACTATGGTAGTCTGGCTGGAATAGAGACAAGTTCTGGACCATTGGGCCAAGGAATATCTCAAGCAGTCGGTATGGCTCTGGCAGCTAAAATGGGTAAACTGAAATATCAAATATATTGTGTCACTTCTGACGGTGAGCACAATGAAGGCCAGCTTTGGGAAGCGGTAATGAGTGCCAATAAATACAGGCTAGATAATCTAATCACTATAATTGACAATAATGGTATACAAATTGACGGCTATACCAAAAATATAATGCCACTTGGCTCTCTCAAGAAAAAATACCAAGCCTTTGGCTGGCAAGTAATAGAAATAAACGGGCACAATATAAAACAAATAATAACCGCTCTAAAAAAAGCTAAGCAAGCCAAAGGGCCGGTAGCTATTGTTGCTCATACTACTTTGGGCAAAGGTGTAAAATTTATGGAAAATAAATATGAGTGGCATGGTAAAGCACCTAAGGAAGATGAAGCCCAAAAAGCCTTAAAAGAATTAAAAAACGCCATCTAATCCCCCCAACCCTTAGGCTACACTCAGAGCTCGGGATCTGGTCTAGCTCGAAAGTGCCAAACAAAATAATTATGCCAAACAAATATATAGAAAAAAATATCAAACAAAAATCCACTCGCGACGGTTTTGGCGACGGTATTTTAGAACTAGGTAAAAAAAATAAAGATGTAATAGTAGTGTCAGCTGACTTAGCTGAATCAACTAGGGTAGATAAATTCGCCAAAAAATATCCTAATCGCTTTGTAGAAGTGGGTGTAGCCGAACAAAATATGATGGGTGTAGCCGCTGGGCTATCTTTTTCCGATAAAATAGTCTATGCCACTAGCTTTGGCGTTTTTAATCCGGGAAGAAACTGGGATCAAATAAGAGTAAGTGTTGCTTATTCAAAGGCCAATGTAAAAATAATTGCCTCTCACACCGGACTTTCAGTCGGTGAAGATGGCGCTAGTCATCAGGCTTTAGAAGATATAGCTTTGATGAGAGTTTTGCCAAATATAACAGTACTTGCCCCAGCTGATTACAATGAAACTAAAAAAGCAACCATTATGGCGGCCAAAATAAAAGGGCCAGTTTATATTCGTTTTGCTAGGCAAGCTAGTGCTGAGATAACTTCAAATAATCCTCCTTTTAAAATAGGCCGGGCTAATATACTTAAAACTGGTAAGGATTTAACCATTGTTGGCTGTGGACCAATTTTAGAAGAAGCGCTCTTAGCCGAAAAAGAGTTAAAGAAAAAAAATATTTCTGTAGAAATAATAAATTGCCACACTATCAAGCCACTGGATAAAGCCACTATATTGCGTAGTGTCAAAAAAACCAAACATTTGATCACTGTGGAAGATCACCAAGTAGCCGGCGGCATGGGCTCAGCAATAGTAGAAATGTTGGCCGAAAATTTTCCAGTACCCACTATGATGATAGGTGTTCGTGATAGCTTTGGTGAATCTGGTGAGCCAAAAGATCTTTGGGATAAATATGGACTCAGTTATCCAAATATAGTAAACGCTGCCTTAAAAATATTAAAAAAATAACTATATGCGCCAAGTATTTTTAGATTTTCAAAAACAATTTGAATATCAACCCATTATAGAAAATAAAAAAACTTACAAAAAATCTGACCGTTTTATCGTCCTTGGCATGGGTGGTTCAGCTCAAGCCCAAGGTATTATAAACAGTGTCGCTCCTAATATACATATTATTACTCACAAAGACTATGGATTGCCGGCAATGTCTGACAAAGAGCTCAAACAATACTTAATAATTGCCAATTCATACTCTGGCAATACCGAGGAGTCTTTAGATGGCCTAAAAAAAGCTCAGCAAAAAAAATTAAATATTATAGTCATTGCCACTGGCGGTAAATTAATATCTTTTGCCAAAAAAAATAATTTGCCATATATCCAAATGCCAAATTTTGGTATCCAGCCTCGATGCGCCTTGGGTTTTAATACTCTAGCCATGCTCAAAGCTATGAACCAAAACAAATTATATAAAGAGCTCAGTACTTTGGCCACGACTTTGAAAGGTAAAAGCTACGAAACTCGCGGCAAAAAATTGGCTAAATCATTAAAAAATAAAGTTCCTGTGATATATGCCTCTACCAATAATGAAATATTAGCCTATTTATGGAAAATAAAATTTAATGAAACCGGAAAAATTCCTGCTTTTTATAATGTCCTGCCGGAAATGAACCACAATGAAATGACCGGATTTGATGTGGCAACTACTACCAAAAGTCTTTCCAAAAATTTTTCTTTTATATTTATTCATGATGACAATGACCATAAACAGATTCAAAAAAGAATGCAGGTCATGGACAAGCTATACAAAAAAAGGAAACTACCTGTCACCAACCTAAAACTATCTGGCAAAAATAAATGGTTTCAAATATTTGCCAGTGCCCTGACAGCTGATTGGGCCGCCTACTATACTTCACAAGGATATGGATTAGAATCCGAACAGGTCCCTATGGTTGAGGACTTTAAAAAAATATTGGCGAAATCCTGAGCGTAGCGAAGGGCTGAAGAATTCAAAAAAATGATATAGATAAAATAAATAATAAACCCGGCCGCGCCAAGCGCGGCCGGGTTTATTATTTTTGACAAAAACATAATTAATGTATAATATAAAGTGTTTTCCTCCCCCATCGCCATTCACCCTGTAACACCACAAACGAAGGAGAATCCGATGAATCGTGTTAAACTGTTCCTTATCATCATAATGGCCTGCCTGCTGACTGGCTGTGCCACTAGCAGCAAGATCACTCTCGGCAAAGCAGAAAGCGCTGGGGCTTTGACCGGCTCTATTGCCAGGACGATCTGCCAGCAAGCAATCGCAGAACACCAGGAAAAAAACGAGTGGCCAGATGCCGCCCGCCTAGCTCAATTGACTGGACTATCAGCCCACAACCGCTACCACGACCAGAGCTACGCTGTCTGGTTGCTGGATAAGCCCTACTACCCCATACCCACCCAGATGGATTCCACCCAGACTTTTGCCTTCTACGGATACTACTGTGCCGAGGACACGAGCTACTACAGCTACTGCCGCATCTATTACCAATACGGGCCAGGCAAGCTGGAGTTGTCCAGCTCCGAGAAAAAGGCTAGCCTACATGGGCTGAGCTTATCCATAGAGGAAAAGCTCTTGATCTTTTTTCATGAAGCTACCAGCCTTTCGGATTTATCAATCTTCGGTAAGGTTCTTGGCGATAGCGCCGAGAAGATTAGCCAGATTTCCCCCAATCCTACGGCCAAGCAGCTGCTCTTCGAATTTTCTATACCGCTTTTGGTCGAGTTCTTCCACCAGAGCGAACAGTTGCCACCCAATGGCGACCTTTTCCAGGCCAAGTTGGAAGAATTTTCTCTCCAACTGGCCACCTACATACACAGCCTAGACTGGCAACACCCAGACTGAAAGGCCCAAAAAGCCCGCGGTCGAGCTTAGCTCGACCGCGGGTCTCTTTTTTAACCCAAACATAATCTAGTAACTATTTTATCCTGAAAGTAAAATATTTATTACCAAAAAAATTCCAAAAAGTAACCAGAGCTGAAGCTAAAATTTTGGCAACTAAATAATGAAACCCCCAATGCTCAACTGATATATACATCATATTGTTGTTTATGAGCAGTCCTAAAGTAGCAATAATAAAAAATACCGGCAATTGCTTGCGGCGTTTTCCATTGGATCGAAAAGTCCAAATACGATTGAGAGTATAATTTACCAAAGCTGACAATATAAAAGAAAATGTGGCGGAAACAAGATAATGCCAGCCTGCCAAATCAGTCAAAATAAATAAAATTGAAAAATCAACTACGCCCGCTGTCAAACCAACTGTGGCATACTTGGCGATTTGTTTATTGTTTTCTTTGGCAAAGTTCCAAGCGTGTCTAAATGGCATTTTGTTTTTGTTTTTTTATTTTATTATAAACGGGAACTGAGTATTTCAAGTTCCTGAAATTTTTCCTTAGTTTTTTTGGCAACGTACTCCCAACCTTTTTCCATATCCACTCCCTCAGTAGTACTATCATCCTCCAGCCAGGCCAGCTGTTGTTGACTAAGCTCGCCAACTACCTGCATATAATGAGCCCTCTTAAATATCAAACGGTAAAAAGGCTTTAGTACCCTTCTTTTTAAAGCCCGTTCATCTTTTATTGTTCCTTCATACAGACTCACCAAAAGAGCTCGATTTGATAAAATAGAAAATATTACAGCCGCCAATGATCCATAGCTGGCCATAATACCCCAAGCCGCTTGGTAGTCTCTTTTTTTATGTAATTTTATTGCTCGAAATGGCGCAATAAAAGGAAAAAGATATTTATCAAAATTATTACCCAGTCCAATTCTGTAGACATTTACATTGCCTATCTTTTCTTCATTTTTTATACCCGGTTTCATTTTGGCAACGAGCATATCTACCTCATAACCCAAAAGGTCATCCGTAATATTTTTTACAGCTTTTTCAACCGGTCCTTCTACCGGATAATAACTAGTTGCAAAAGCCACTACTTTTGTCTGATTGCCCAAGCGGCTCTTAAAATCTACTATGGTTTTACTAAGACCCTCATCAAAATCAATTTGCGGTTCCCAATCAAGCAATTTTTTAGCCCGACTGATGTCCGGACATCTTTTTTGGGGGTCACCCCAACGCTCCGGAATACTATCATAATTTATATAAACAATATTACTAATACTACCAGCCGCATCTTTGACACTTTGTGCCAAACTTTCAATCGTCCTTTCATCTGGATTACCAAGATTGATTGGCATAAAACCCAGTCTCTCTTGTGGCAACACCATAAGCCTGTCAACCGCTACTATCAGATCATCAATATACATAAAACTTCTGGACTGATGACCAGTACCATGTACAGTGATATCTTCACCAAGTGCCGCCTGCAAAATAAAATTTGATATGACTCTGCCGTCATTAAACATCATACGTGGACCATAAACATTAAAGAGCCTGATAATCCTAGCATCCACTCCATATTGTTCGTGATAATCTTTACAAAGCGACTCGGCAGCCCGTTTACCTTCATCATAGCAGGAGCGCTTACCAAGTGGATCAACGTTACCAAAATATTCTTCTTTTTGTGGATGCTCTAGTGGATCACCATAAACTTCTGAAGTAGAAAATTGTAAAAACTTGGCATTATACTTTCTAGCCAGATCCAGCATATTGCGTGTTCCATCAACTGAAGTACGCATAGTAAGAATTGGGTCAAACTGATATTGCACCGGGCTAGCTGGACAAGCTAGATTATAGACCTCATCAAGACTATCAAATTTTTCTCTTATAGCTTCTATAATATTATGTCTAATAAGTTTAAAATTTTTGTTAGCTAAAAGATGAACAATATTTTCTTTTTTGCCAGAAAAAAAAGAATCAACACAAATTACTTGGTGCCCTTGATTTATAAAATAGTCGCATAAATGAGAGCCTATAAAACCAGCTCCACCGGTGATTAAAACTGTCTTTTGCACCTCATTAGAGATTAATATTTACAAATTTATACACCTCATTAGAAAGAATATTAGAATTTCTAACTAAGCGCATATCCTATATTTTGCCCCAAAAAAAGGAATTAGTCAATGTAAAGACAAAACAATAAAACAACCGCTAGCGGCTGTTTTATTGTAAGTAATCACCAAAACTAAAGCCTTGACCCTCCAAATCATCAAAATATTTTATAGTCAGATACCAGTTTGGACCAAACTCTCTGACAGCTACTTCTTCACTGACTATCCACTGTAGTTCTAGATTATTAGCTACATAAAATACTTTTGGCAATATTTTATCTCTGACCAGCCAACCAGCCTGCAAATACTGATTGTTTACTGGATTGCTGATTGTGCCAATATTTTCTGTAACTGTATTATTACTGATTGCTTGACTGCTATTTATCACATTTCTAGTCAGTGGGCCAAAATACCCGACCGCTGGACTAATACCATTGTCCTTTTGAAAATTTATAAGAGCCGCTTGAGTGGCCGGACCAAAATAAATAGTTTCATTGCCCGGTGAGCCTGCTCCTGATGTTGATACCACAAAGCCGTGGCTATTCAAATATTTTTGCAGTTCTTTGACATCTAATCCTTCATCACCCAATTCTAAATCTCTGGAAAACTGATATGTAGGCGTAGATACCTCCGTTTCATCTGTAGCTACTGACTGACCAAGAGCCGCCATCAAGGATTGATATGAGTTTATAGATTGTCTACTAGGTGTCCATATTTCAAAATGAAGATGGTGTCCAGCATACTCAGCATTGCCACTATCTCCGGCAAAAGCAATGACCTGACCAGCCGCCACCTGCGCTCCTCTGACTATATTACTTGGAAAAGCATAAACTCTAATTTCTTTGCCGTCATCTGTGCCAGGAGTGTCATTGTTGATATGTAAGTATCTATATGAATAGCCTTCACTATCCTCAATATATATTGCCAATCCCCAACCTTTATCGCTCTCTACTATATATGACACTCTACCATTTACTGCGGCTACCAGTGGTGTCATCTGATCTACCATAATATCTATTCCTTCATGAGTGCGACCACCGCTGCGAGGATCACCATAACTATCATTAAAATTATAATCCCAGCCGCTTTCAATCGGAAAAACAATGTCTCGAGTTTCTTGAGCTCGGACAGAAAATGGATTAAATATAAGAGTATATATGATAAGGGGCAATATTATTGCCTTTATTTTTTGCATTTTTCTATTATAGCAAAAAAACAACGTAAAAGAAATCAACTATTAAGAGCTTTCTTTATCATTTTTATTTTATCCTTATCGGCTGTGCCTCTTTTTTCTTGCCGATAATTATCTCTAAGTAAAGTTTGATAAGTCAATAAATATTGTTCCAAGCTAAGTGCCCTATAATTTACTCCCGCCTGTTTGACTAATTTAAAATCTCTGACACCATCACCGATAAATTTTGCCAAATCATCTTCTTGGGCAAAAGCAACTTCATACTCGTCTTTCAAAAACTGATGCTCATTTTCATTGTTTAAATAAAAACCAAAATCTTCCATTATTTTAATTATCTGTTGCCATTTGTTTTCTAATAACTTTTTCGGTATTAAAATATCAATATCATTAACTTTAATCTCTTGTACTAATAATAAACTAAGACCTAGTGAACCAAATAAAATCGGATTCACCAACAGTTCTTTATTTAATCGCTTAGTTATTTGAATAAATAAATTAAATTTATCTTTATTGCTGAGCATAAATATTAATCTTTTAAATATTTTTTATTTTTTAATTCTTTTGGCAAATACTCCTGCTCTTCCTGATAATCAAAATCTGGACTATACTTATAACCCTTACCATAGCCCAAATCTTTCATCAAATCCGTCGGAGCATTTCTAATGTGCAGTGGCACTGATAAGTTGCCGTGCTTTTGGACGTCCGCTTTTGCCTTATTATAAGCCACATACAAATCATTGGATTTTTTACACTTGGCCATATAAACCACAGCCTGAGCCAAGATTACATTACACTCTGGCATGCCAATAAACGAACAAGCTTGATAAGCAGATACTGCTTGTTCTAGAGCACGGGAATTGGCCAAGCCAATATCTTCAGAAGCAAATCTGACCAAACGACGAGCAATATATATTGGATCCTCACCAGCTTCGAGCATCCTAGCTAGCCAATACAAAGCAGCGTTAGCATCTGAGCCGCGCATAGATTTATGCAAAGCAGAAATAATATTGTAATGCTCTTCGCCATCCTTGTCATAAAGTAAGTGTGATTTCTGGTATGCTTCTTTAACTGTTTCTTGACTGATAGTTTTAGAAAGAGAAGCTGCATATTCCAAAACATTTAAGGCTGCCCTGGCATCGCCGTTACTAAAATCAGCTATCAAATTTTTGACTTTGTCAGATATTTTTAGCTTCAAATTGCCCAAACCATTTTCTTTGTCTTTCAAAGTATTGTCTATTATTTTTTTGATGTGCTCTTTGTCCAATCTTTCTAAAACAAAGACCCGACAACGAGAAAGCAAAGCACCACGCACTTCAAAGCTGGGATTTTCTGTAGTGGCGCCAATGAGAATTATGGTGCCTTTTTCCACGTGAGGCAGGAGTGCGTCTTGCTGAGCTTTATTCCAACGATGGATTTCATCAATAAACAAGATAGTCTGTTGACCTAGTCTTTTGTTTTGCTCCGCTCTGGTGATAAATTGTCTCAATTCTGCTACGCCGCTAGTTACTGCTGAAATCTGCACAAAATCAGAATGAGTAGAGTGAGCTACTATATGAGCTAGAGTGGTTTTGCCCGAACCCGGTGGTCCCCAAAAAATCATTGGTGGCACATTGTCGCTCTCAATCGCTTGACGAAGCATTTTCCCAGTACCCACAATACTATCCTGACCAAAAAAATGCTCCAATTTTTTGGGTCTCATTCTGTCAGCTAAGGGTGTCTGATTTTTAATCGCCATATAGAAATCTTAGCAAGAGCCTATAAAAAAGACAAACCCCCTTCTTTATAAAGAAAAAATAAAAAACAAGCCACAAAAGCCTGTTTTTAAAACTATATTATCTATGCGGACAACCAGGCCAACAACATGGTCTTCGTTTACCTTTGAGCATATCAGCGCACACTCGCTCTATGTGTTGTTTTCTTGTTTCCAACTTCTTAACTGATGTAGTCCAGCAAATCCATTCGTTGCGCGCCAATGGTGTAAGGTCGTTCCAAGCAGTTGCTATTTTTATAGAAGCGCTTAGTGCTTTTTTTAAGTCTGCAGGTACAGCGTGAACCACACCGCCGGATATTTTTATTTTAATCATAATACTTGTTCATTAAAAATTTTGTAAACTCCTGCATTTCTGCTTGTGCCCGAAGCAAAACTTTCTCTTCACTTTCATCGGGTTTTAAATACTTTTCTTTATACTTAGCACTGGCCAATACAAAAGCATTAAAAATACCTCTTGGGTTTATTGTTAGTTTATAAACTTCGTCAACATCTCTGTCTGCATAAAATTCATCCAATAGCTTTTGCATTTTCTCTCTTTGTAAGGCGTTGGCCTCACTCCATTGCCTTTGCAATTCTTCATCATCTCTCCAACCCTCTGGTTCTGGCTCTTCTATATCAATACTGGGATACAAAAATGACCTATCGTTTTCTTTATCCGTCAAATGACCCTCACAAGAAGCACTGGTAGAAAAATCATGAGCCTTAACAGCAACTATGCTGTCTTTGATATTTTCATCAATACCAAAACCAAGACTATCGGTAATTTTTTCAACTTCTGCCCTTAATTTTCTTATGTTTAATTCTTTTTCTGATAAATTTTCCTGAAAACTATCTTCAAAACTCATAAATTTATGATAACAAAATTTCTAATCACTAATTATTTTTTTCTGGGATATGTGCGAGGAGCTTTGTACACAAACCAATCTTCTTTGGTGATTTCATAAAAATAATCCGCCTCGTCAATCAAAGCTTGGGCAGCTGTTTTTTTGACAGCGGCTATTTCTACTCTAACTCCTTCCCCTTTGAGATGATCCACTAAATCTATATAATCTGAATCACCAGACATGATGATAATAGTATCTACCTTGGAAGCCAGTTGAGTGGCTTTGATAGTCAATGGAATGTCGGCTGATTTATGACAAGCTATGACTGAACCATAATAATTTTCGTGCAGTCTTTCGGCAAACTTAGAAGATATAGATTTGCCTTCTCTAAAATATAGTAGTCTATTGAGTCCTCTACCGTTCAACAAACGCGGAATTACTTTATCAAAATCAATCATAGTATTTTGATTTTTGGAAATATCGTGAATACTTCTTTCTATGTTATTGCCATCACAAAGTATAGCTACTGATTGATTGATTATAGCATCTAAAGTTGATTTACTAAGGCCTAGGCTATTTTTTATCATTGGATTATTTTAATAATATTTTAAGTATAGCAAAAAAACGCCATAATTGGCGAATTTTATTTAGGTTATAAAACCCTGTGTCTGGCTGTGCCATCAGAAGCTTTAGCGAAGGATGGAGCGGGTGAGCGGAATCGAACCGCCCTCTTCAGCTTGGAAGGCTGACATAATAAACCACTATACGACACCCGCCTACGCTTCGCTTCGGCGAGGCAGGCCCGCCACTGCGAAGGTAAATTTTAAATGGTCGGGGTGAGAGGACTCGAACCTCCGGCCTCATCGTCCCAAACGACGCGCGCTAGCCAACTGCGCCACACCCCGTAAATAATAGTGTAATTGATTAATAGGTTAATAGACTAATAGTGTTCTTCAATTAAACAATTATACTATTATACAATTAATCGTGGTGCCACGGGGCGGGATCGAACCACCGACACAAGGATTTTCAGTCCTCTGCTCTACCACTGAGCTACCGTGGCCAAACTTTTAAAAACGCTTAAACTGGTGGGCATGGGAGAACTCGAATCTCCGACCCCCACATTATCAGTGTGGTGCTCTAACCAACTGAGCTACATGCCCATCAACTCAAACGCTTTTATAGTACAACAGGTCAGATAATACCAGAAAAATGATTTTTTGACAAGCCTTTGTCAAACCAGCTTCTTACAAAAAAAGCCCTGCATCAAGCAAGGGATTTTTTATTTTAATAACTTAGAAGTGACTACTTTTAGCCAACTATCTCATCCCATAATATGGGAGGAGTTCGACTATGAACAACTGATTGTGAGATGAGTTGTTCTGATTATACTCCTTAGAAAGGAGGTGATCCATCCACAGCTTCCGCTACGGATGCCTTGTTACGACTTCACCCCTATCACCGGTCTCACCTTCGTCCAACTAATGTCAGCCTTCGGGTGCTACCGACTCTCTTGGTGTGACGGGCGGTGTGTACAAAGCCCGAGAACGTATTCAACGCCGCGTAGCTGATCGGCGTTTACTAGCGATTCCAACTTCATGAGGTCGAGTTGCAGACCTCAATCCGAACTGGGACCGGCTTTGATGGGATTGGCTTCACCTTGCGGTTTTGCGACCCATTGTACCGGCCATTGTAGCACGTGTGTTGCCCCAGACGTAAGAGCCATGCTGATTTGACGTCATCCTCGCCTTCCTCCCCGTTAAACCGGGGCAGTCTCCTATGAACATTTAACATAGGATAAGGGTTGCGCTCGTTAAGGGACTTAACCCAACATCTCACGACACGAGCTGACGACAACCATGCAGCACCTGTCTAGCACTCTCGAAGAAGCTCTAGTTTCCTAGAGTTTGCAGCTAGATGTCAAGTCTGGGTAAGGTTCCTCGCTTATCGTCGAATTAAACCACATGCTCCACCGCTTGTGCGGGCTCCCGTCAATTCCTTTGAGTTTTAGTCTTGCGACCGTACTTCCCAGGCGGGGTACTTAAGGCGTTAGCTTAGTTAGACAGCACTGAGAGGGTCGATACTCCCAATGCTTAGTACCCATTGTTTACGGCGTGGACTACTGGGGTATCTAATCCCATTCGCTACCCACGCTTTCGTCCCTGAGTGTCAGAACCGTTCTAGCAAGCTGCCTTCGCTTTTGGTATTCCTATCGATATCAACGCATTTTACTACTACACCGACAATTCTGCTTGCCTCTCCCGGCCTCTAGCTCTAGAGTATCTTTGGCAGTCTTGAAGTTGAGCCTCAAGATTTGACCAAGGACTTTTAGAGCCACCTGCGGACCCTTTACGCCCAATCAATCCGGGTAACGCTCGCCACCTACGTATTACCGCTGCTGCTGGCACGTAGTTAGCAGTGACTTATTCATCAGGTACCGTCACGAATTCGTCCCTGATAAAAGATCTTTACACTCCGAAAAGCTTCATCGATCACGCGGCATTGCTCCTTCAGACTTTCGTCCATTGAGGAAGATTCTTGACTGCAGCCTCCCGTAGGAGTCTGGGCAGTGTCTCAGTCCCAGTGGGACGGGTCATGCTCTCACACCCGCTACACGTCGTAGCCTTGGTGAGCTTTTACCTCACCAACAAGCTGATGTGCCGTAGGCTCCTCTCTATCCGACGGATCTTTACATGGGAATGACATATGTCCCCCCATGTCTATCGGGTATTATTCCAGATTTCTCCGGGTTATCCCCGAGATAGAGGTAGATTACCAACGTGTTACTCTCCCGTTTGCCAAGCCTAGCAAGCTAGGCTTTCGACTTGCATGCCTTAGACATGCCGCCAGCGTTCACCCTGAGCCAGGATCAAACTCTTAGTAAAAACTATAGAATTTGAGTCATATTGACTCAATAATTGAAAATAAAAAATTGAATTGACTAAAAGCTCGTCACTTCCAAGTCATTAAATTTTTGTGGTATTCTCTTGTCAAATAACCTTTCAATATTAAGAAAAAACAGCAAGGTCCGAAACATTCAGACACTACTGTCTTATCTTTATTTGCAACTCAGGTTGTTTTCAATCAGCTACGAAAGTTTTATACCTTAAAATTAATGCTCCATCATGATAGTGCAAAAAAAGGAATTTGTCAAGTATAATATATAAGAATTTAATAAACTAGCTTATAGTCTAATAAAAATCCCAAAAACTAAGTTATTTCCTATACTTTGTCTGTTCCTGCCTCCATTTAGCTATTTTACCATGGTGCCCTGAAAGTAAAATTTCTGGAACTTTAAACCCCCTAAAAACCTCTGGTCTGGTATATTGAGGATATTCAATATTAAACTTTTCAGTTTTTTTATCATATTGAGAAAATGACTCTTCTTGAATAGACTCCTCTTTACCCACTACTCCTGGCACTAATCTAGCCACACTATCTATAATACAGGCAGCGACCAGCTCTCCGCCGGTAAGTACAAAATTGCCCAAAGATATTTTTTCATCAATAAAATTATCAACTCTGGAATCAATTGCTTCATAATGCCCCGCTATCAAAATCAGCCTTTTATATTTGGTCAGACGCTTGACCTCATTTTGGTCAAAAGTTTTACCCTGGGGTGACATCAATATCACTCTGGTAGATTTATTTTTGCGCGGATAGATTTTTTTCAAAGTTTTATAAACCGGCTCAATCTGTATGACCATGCCTGGTCCGCCGCCATAGGGCGTATCATCTACTTTGTGATGTTTATCAGTCGATTGTTTTCTGATGTCGTGAGTATTTATTTCTATTAGTTTTTTCTTTTGGGCTTTATCCAAAATAGAGCTATTAAAATAACTGTCTAAACTATCAGGAAAAATTGTAAGTATGTCGAACTTCATTTCTAATTTTTATTGTCATTGCGAGCCCTGAACGACTTGTGGTGAGCGAACTCGAACCAAGTCGAAGGGCGTGGCAATCTAAAATTTTAGCTTGCTTCACTGCGTTCGCAATTACATATTATTTTACTTAAATCACCATTTAAAATTACCGGCTTCATGGCCAATATTCATAACTTCATAATTTATCTTTGTACAGATTCAAAAAGTTAGGAAACTGTGAATGGGTATTTTGTGGTATATTACTCAATTGATACCATTTTATTTCGTCAAACTTGTGTGGCTCACCATTTTTTACAATAGATCTGTCTATTAAAACTTTAAAATCTAGGGCTAACCAATGCGTCTTTTGGCCATCATGCTCTCTGTGCACATCTCTATAACCTAAAAACTCATATTCAATTACGTCACTACAATACTCCTCTTTAATTTCTTTCCGTAAAGTGTCTATCACAGTATGCCCAAATTCTAGTCCGCCTCCACCAATATCCCATCGACCATGTTCATCACGACACTCTTTAGATCTTTTGGCCATCATAAAATTGCCATTTCCATCATGACAAAAATAGACAACACTTATACCTGTATAATCAATCCCCTTTTTCATAATCTAATAATATTATAAATTCCACAAAAACAAAAGACCGCGTTTGCGGTCTAATGTTTTATAATATAAATGTTCAAAAATTATAATTTCAAATCATCTACATCGGCGTCTGAGCTAGAAACTTCTTCTCTTGGAGCTTCTTCTCTTGGAGCTCTACCTTCTTTTTCTGGTTCGTAAACCTTCAAATTGACATAAGAATTATTCTTGTTGCCAATGATACGCAGAAGAGTCCTTAGAGCACGGGCTGTTTGACCCTGCTTACCGATAATTTTTCCCATTTCTTCTGGGTTGACTTTTAAAGTCAAAAGTACGCCTCTTTCGTCGATATTCCTTTCGACAACAACGTCTTCTGGTTTTTCGACTAAAGCTTTAACAACTGTTTCTAAAAATACTTTATCTTCCATGTCTTTTTGGTTAATTATCTTCTAAATCGGGTTATACCCTTTTAATGAGCAAGAATAACTTTTTATATTATATAATTGCTTTCAAATAAGGTCAAGAAGCAAAAAACTATTCTTTAATTTGCTCTTCTTTAACTTCTTCGTTTTTTTCTTCAACAACTGGCTGCTCTTCAACTTTTGGTTCAGCCTCTTTAGCCTTAGCTTCAGTGTCTGCCTTGTTCTTTTCGTTCTGTTTGGCTTGTCTGGTTTTAGTAATTCTTACAGATTTGGCCTTTTTACCTTCTATAACGCCTTCTTTGATAAAAAGATTGTTGACGGTATTAGAAGCTTGGGCACCTACAGAAAGCCAATGTTTTATTCTGTCTTCCTTCAAAACGGCCTCTTTTTTATGAGGATTGTAGTTGCCTAGGATTTCTAGGTGATTTCCATAGGTATCCTTGGATTTTTCTGAAACTACCACTCTATAAAGTGGCTGTTTTTTTCGTCCGACTCTTTGCAATCTAATGGCTAACATTTAATATTTCGCTTGTTAATTATTACTGAAGTAGAAGGGCTCTACCCGTTAAATCCCGCTTAGCGGGAACCCCGTTTTGACGGGGTTATTTAACGGGGTCAATATTACTATAATTAAGGACTTATGTCAATACATATATTAAAAAATAAGCTGGACTTTATTTTTAAAATTGTTATAATAAAAATCAGTTTTAAAATTTTATCAAATAAAAATGGAAAAAAAATTGCTAATTGGCTTTATTGGCCAGGGATGGATAGGCAAAAATTATGCCGATGATTTCCAAAATCGCGGTTTTAATATTGTCCGCTATGACATAGATACCTATGCCGAAAACAAAGATAAGATAAAAAATTGTGACATAGTGCTTATTGCTGTGCCTACTCCCACCACTCCAGAAGGTTTTGATGATTCTATAGTGGATGAAGTTTTAAATCTCATAGGTGATGGTAAAGTTGCCGTTATCAAATCTACTGTCCAAGTCGGCACCACCAAAAAAATGCAAACACAACACCCCAATATAATTGTAATGCATAGTCCAGAGTTTTTGACCGAAAAAACAGCTGCCCATGATGCTAAACATCCTTATAGAAATATTGTTGGTGTCACTGATATCAAAAATGAAACATTAAAGCAAAAAGGTGAATTAGTTTTGAGCGTACTGGCCAAAGCACCCTACAACAAAGTCATGCAAGTAGAAAACGCTGAAATGATCAAATACGGTGGTAACTGTTGGTTTTATTTCAAGGTGGTATTTATGAATATGTTTTATGATCTGGCTGAAAAAAAGGGTCTTGATTTTGAAACTATCAAAGAAGGAATGAAGCACGATTTGCGTATTGGCCCAACACACCTTGACGTCATACACCAAGGTGGCCGTGGTGCTGGCGGTCATTGTTTTATAAAAGACTTTGAAGCTTTTATAGAAATGCTTGATAGTGTAGATCTTGATCAACAAAAACAAGTGTGTGAAGCAGTCCGCGATATCAATCTAAAGTATCTGACTGACTCTGGCAAAAATCCTGATCTTGTCCGCGGAGTTTACGGAAAATAATCTAAACCAAAAAAAGACCCCCGCCAAACTACGTTCGGCGGGGGTTCTCGCATGTATGGGACTTAGCCGGCGAAATCCGGCGGCAGGAAAGAGCGGGAAACGGCGATGTGGCCGATACTCGACTTGAGCAAGGCGTTGTGACGATCACTGTCACTGTGGAGTTGAACGGAGAAACCGTCCACACAGTAGACATCGAAGATATGTAGTTTGACCCCGTCAGAAGTCATGATGTGGTCGAGCTGACCGTTGCTTCCCAGCCGGACCAACAAGTCTTCACCCAGATCCTCCAAGCTCAGAAACACTAGGTCTCCGTCCATCACCCTAGCAACCGCTTTGTCTTTCATGTTAAAAACTTTCCTTTCTTTTTTTGGGTCCTATCGTGGCGAGTGTTTTTATGCTTCTAGTATAAAAGCTGAGATATGTACAGAATCAATTTTAATAATAACCATATAATATAATTTTTGTCAATTATAAAGCCCGCCGCGTAAAACGCGGCGGGCTAAAAAATCTATATATTATTGAGCTATTTCATCAGCCTGATCAAAACTCATAGACAATAACTTTGATACTCCATCATCTCCCATAGTCACCCCATAGATAATTTTTGATTTGTGCATTGTGGCTCGATTGTGAGTAATGGCTACAAATTGAGTTTTGGCCGATAATTCTTCTAAGATTTCTGCAAAACGCATAGAGTTGGCTTCATCTAAGGCTGCATCTACCTCATCTAAAACCACAAATGGCGAAGGACTATTGGCAATAATAGCACAAATAAGAGCAATAGAGGTCAGTGCCTTTTCTCCACCTGAAAGCATATTGATACTGGCCAATCTTTTACCTGGCGGCGTGGCTTTTATCTCAATACCATACTGTCTTTTAGTTTCTACTTCTTCCTCATTTTCTTCCTCGGAATTTTCTGATTCACCAGCTTTATTTACTCTGACATCTTGGATGTCCAAAATAAGTTCTGACTTACCACCATTAAATAATTTTTTGAAATACTGATTAAATAAATTATTTATATTTCTAAAACTCTTGTCAAACTGCTTGGAAATAGCCTCTTCCAAATCCTTAATTACTTTTTCCAAATGATCTATAGCTTGAAGCAAATCATCGCTCTGCTCTTTCAAAAAATTATAACGCTCTGATACTTCATTATATTCCTCCAAAACCATTTCATCAATTCCTCCGATAATGCTCAATTGATTTTTTAAACTATTTATTTTTTCTCGGCTTTCTTCTACATTGATTGAGTTTGTTTTTTTGAGTTCAAAAACACTGAATTCTTCTCGTATCTCACGCTCAAGCTCTTCTTGTCTGGTTTCCAAACGAGCCAATTCTACTTTTATTTCATTGAGCTTAGAATTTTTTTCATTAAAGTTTGCTTGTACTTCACGAAATCCTTTTTGGGCTTGCACCAAAGATTGCCTTTTGTCTTCCTCAATTTTATTAAACTCTTGGATTTGTTTTTCTATTTCTGAGAGTTGTTTATTTTTATCTTCTATCTTGGTGACAGTTTCTTCCAGTTGTTTAGAAGTATCAGACTTATCTCCAGCCAATCGTTTAGCATCGGACTCTAATTTTTTTAGTTCTTGCTCAGCACGCTCTATTGCTTCTTTTATTTTATTATCTTCGCTTTCTAGGACTGCTAGCCTAGTGCGAGCTTCACTTATTTCCGCTACCAAATTATCCTTACTGGAAAGCATTTTATTGAACTCGTTTTGCCAAATCTTGCGGCTATCTTCTTTGGATACTTTTATTTTACTAAATAAAGCGTTGACTGCTTCCGTCACCTGATAGCAGGCCTTTTTCAAATCTGGCAAAATATCAATAGTCTCCATTCTTTCCAAAAGCTCCTGAAAACTAATCTGTTTTCTCAAAATACCTTCTAATTTTTCACGCATTTCTTCAGGAGAAAGCTCACCATTATTCAAAAGCTTATTTTCCAGCTTGGAAAACTCTTCCATTATTCCTTGCCGCTTCTCTTCTAACTGCTGGAGATTGTCTTTGGCAATCTTTAGACTAGTTTGTTTTTCTGACAAAATTAGTTTGTCATTATTGATCTGATTTTTTAGCTCCTCTATCCTCGCTTTTAGCCAGACAATGTCGGATTTACCAGATGACATTAATTTTAAATCGGCCTGACCTTCCAAAATTGTTTTTTCTTTTATCAGTATAGATAACTCACTTTGAGATTGGGCCAATTTTTTTTGTAATATTTCAAAATTATCCTGACGAGATGAGGATTTTTCTTCTTTGTCCAACTGGGTCTGAAGGTCTATTAATTCTTGATTCAAATCTGCTACTTCTTTTTGTAATTTATCAAATTCTTCTTTTTTAACTTTTAAGTCATCATTGATATTGTTGGTCAGAAAACTATAATAGCTTGTTTGTATTTCTTTGAGTTCCTCTTCCAACTTTTCTCTTTTTTCCAACCTCTTTACCTGACGAGTCAAACTACGCAGTCGTGGATCAAGCTCAGCCAAAATCTTGGCACTTTGTTCAAGATTTTCTTTGGAGCCTTCCAATTTATTGATAGCCTGATTTTTTTTGATTTGAAATTGTTTGACACCCGTTGCTTCATCAAAAAATTCTTTTCTCTCCTGACCAGATGACACCAATATGGAATCAATCATGCCTTGACCAATCACGCTATATGTTTTTTGACCAAAGTTAGCCTTAGCCAAAAGTAATTGGACGTCAAACAAACGAACTTTATTGTTGTTTATCAAATATTCACTCTCGCCACTTCGCTCTATCTTTCTGGTAATAACAATCTGTTCATAATCAAGTTCTGCCTGGCGATCAGAATTATTAAGATATAAACTAACCTCGGCATATCCGAGTTTATTTTTCTTATCAGATCCGGCAAATATGACATCCTCTGATTTTTTACCCCGAAGAGTTTTGATACTTTGTTCACCTAGTACCCAACGGACTGCATCAGCAATATTTGACTTACCACTTCCATTTGGACCGACAATTGCTGTCATGTCCCGATTAAAAATTAAAGTGGTCGGATTAGCAAATGACTTAAAGCCTTGAATTTCCAGTTTTTCTAAATACATACAATAAAATAAAAACGCTTGAATTAGCGCTATTATTTTAGCATATATTTTGTTTTTTTTAAATTCGCCCCGTCAAATAGCGCAAAGTGGAAACAATATTATTGCTATTTGATGTAAGAAAAAAGAAAGGTCCCCGACCTCTCCCGATTATTAGATGTTTTCGCCAAAAACACCCAGTCGAGAGAGGTCCGAGGACCAGAAACCGTTGTAGGACGATGGGGGGGGATTGTGAGATTGGAGGTGTCCTTAGGCCGCAAAGCGACTCAGTTTTGCAGGCCTATCCTGACAACGGTTGTGGAGAAGATCTATTATATATTAATAATAGCAAAAAATAGAAATATTAAAAAGCCCCTGTGCTCAGGGGCTCTGTTTCTACCATTTTTTCTTTTTTATGGCCGCTGTAGCGGCGGTGGTTTGAGCCTCTTGTTTACTATAACCCTCGCCCTTGGCAACCAGTGTTTTTTCTAGATATACTCCTACTACAAACTTTTTATTATGATCTGGTCCGGATTCTGAAATAACACGATAATGCGGAGTGACGCCCTGCTGCTCCTGAGCCTTTTCCTGAAATCTAGTTTTGGGATCAATATATTCTTTATCTTTTATAATTTTTGACAGTTGTGATAATAAATATTTTTTTATAAATTTATCAGCTGTTTTATACCCCCGATCCAAATATATAGCCCCTACTATAGCCTCAAAGGCATTGGCCAATATATATTGCCTAGCTTTTTTATTGGTATCCTGAGACTCGCCTTTGGAGAGATACATAAATCTATGGACGCCAAGCTCTTCAGAAATACTAGACAACCTATCACCATTTACCAAAGAGGAACGCCAGTTGGTCAATATGCCTTCTGCCTCACTATAATTGTTGTATAAATAATCAGTTACTACCAACTCCAAAACCGCATCTCCCAAGAATTCTAACCTTTCATTGTGATCAAGTCCAAAATTTTTGTGCTCATTTAAATAAGACCTGTGTACCAGGGCTGATTTCAAAAAATTAATATCTTTAAATTTTACGTCTAATTTTGTTTCCAAAACGGATAAATTTTTTTCCATGTTTTTACTTTAAACCGATTTTTTCCAAACCTTTATTAAAAATATCTTTGGCATTTTCATAGTCTATCCTATCTAATGCTTCTGACAAAGGGAACCATTTTACATCTTTGAGCTCGCTTACTTTAGGCACGACAATTTCTGTGTCTTTGGTCTCAACTAAATAATATTTAATGAGTTTGCGATATGGTTTTTCATTTGGCTTATGCACTTTTACTTCTGTTTCACCCAAATAGCCATTACTATCTAGATTTTGTAAGCCTGTTTCTTCAGACAATTCACGTAGTGCTGCCTCTTCTTCATTTTCCCCTGGCTCAATACCGCCTTTGGGGAATGTCCATTTGCCATAGGCATCCATGATAAGCACAAAATAATAACCATCGTCTGTCTGACGATAAATCATACCGCCGGCTGATACTTCTTTTATACCTTGGCTGGGCAAATCTTGCTTTTCCCCATTTTTGACCATTTCTTTGTAAATACTGCCCAAAACTCCGTTTACGAATTTACCACTTGAGTCACCGCCAAAAGCTTTGGCCAGCTCAATTGCTTCATTGATTGCTACTTTAGGTGGTATATCTTCTTTGAGTTTTAATTCAAAAACACCAATACGCAAAACATTTCTGTCTGTCATTGTGATTTGATCTATTGGCCATTCAGGAGCAAATTGGGCTATTAGGCCATCAATCTTTTTTTGATTTTTGACAATGCCATTTACCAATTCAAAAGAAAAGCCCTGATCATCAAAATCAGGAGCGAATTCTTTTTTTATATACTCCAAAATCTCTTTCTGGTCTTTTTTTCCTTTTAGAAAATCCCACTGAAAGAGCGTTTGAAGAGCAATTGTTCGAGCTAAGTGTCTATTAGCCATTTTATTTTTGTTTGTTTCCTCTGCCTTTGGCAGCTACTTTTTTTGTTCCTTTATAATATCCGCATTTGGGGCAAGCACGGTGAGGCATAATGCTTTGACCACAGTTGCTACACTTTGTAGTAATTTTTTTGGTTAGTGCGAAATGTGATGCTCTTTGTCCGCCTTGAGATTTTGTCCTTTTCTTTGTTGGTGTACTCATAAATGTTTTATAAAAATTAATGTCTATGATAATAGCCCAAAAATCTACTCTAGTCAAGAAATAAATATCAGGGCAAATTTCAAAAAACTGCTTTTATTATAGCATATTTTAACCGGCTTGACAAAGATAAATAAATGTGCTATTATTCCATGTTACAGAGTCAGTAAATTATTTTGGTCAGTAAAAATCTGTGTTTTCAGGCAACTGTGTCCACGACAAGCATGGGGATCATCTCTAAGATTAAATTTGGCTCTGGCTCAATTTTTTCCAGAGATGATTTTCTTGGGCACAGTTGTCTGGAAATAAAGATCATAAAAATATAAAGAAAATTAACCCTGCACCATACGGTGCAGGGTTTTAGTTTGCAATAATTTCAAAATTGTTATTCAGCTGGAGTACTGGTAGCTGTCTGATTTTCTTGCTGCTCGGCCAAAAGCTCTTCTTCAGTCACCCCGAGTAAACAGACTTCTTGCCAAGGTATATAGTGACTATAAAAAGTAGTTTCTACCGGCTCTGGTTGCTCTGGATACTGGACACTATAATTAAATTTGGCGTCAGCGCCATAATGAGCCCTTTCTGTACACTTTGTCTGCCCCGGCTCCAGGTCAGTAGTTTTTATTATTTTCTTTTCTGGTGGAGCTACTATATTGTATATCTCCGGCTCGGTAGCAATAGCTACACGACCATCTTCTGTTCCCCAAAAATCAAAATAAAGTTTAGTACCCTCTATCCTAGTTTGAATTAAAATATGTTTGCCTGTATCATTTTTAAATTTAAAGTCAGGCCAAGGACTATAGATAGTAGCGTCAGTTCCTGCTGGCTCATAATAAGAAACCCGATATGAATGATTTCTTCTTTCGGTGATTGGCAAACCAGTACCTAAAGCTGCTCGAAAAACGGTTGTCCCAATTTGACAAAGACCTCCACCGTATTCAGGAATAGTTTGATTACCTTTTATAACTAGCTCCTGCCTATAACCATGTTCACCATCAATTTCTCCCAAAGCAGTAATGAGAGAAAACTCCTCATCTGGTTTTATAAGCATACCGTTCAAAGTATCAGCTCCTACTCTAATATTATGAATACGATTGACAGGACTACCACTAAAATCAGATTCGCCAATGCCGATAATCTCTACGATTCCCAAATCATTAACATCTTGATTATCCACTTTTGATTCGGCTACCTCTACCACAAATGGCACCTCTAGTTCTCCCGGATTATTCAAAGTCCCTTCCATTGATTTTAGAGTATCCTCTAAGTTTATGGTCAGACCATCTTGACTGCTGACAAACTCTGCTACCTTACCATCTACCAACTTAAACTTTGCATCTTGCACCGGTATTTCTATTTCATCCTTCATACCAACTTCTTTTATATATTCAGCAAAAAGATTATTATCCAGTCCAACATAAAAATCATTAGCTCCTTGTTTTAATCTTAACCACTGGCGCCAAATATCATTTGGTATATTCCAATCTCTTTCTTCATAAGTCAAATAAAAATCTCCTCGTTTAGAAGTGCTGGCTACTTTATCCTTGTATCTTTCAAGCACCTCTTTGCTAATAGCTGGCTTATCGGCTATCACCAAAAGGTCTATCTGACTACTCATCAGCTGTTGTATCTGATCCTTGGTCTCTGCTAGAGCTAGCTGATAATCAAAAGTTTGTCCAATGCTTTCTTGAGTAATACCTAAACTACCATCTTCCTCAAAAAAATAACTGGCTTCTTTCTTTTCTAAAAGTAATTCTTTAAAACTATTTTCTAGTATCTGTTGATTTTGCTCCTTATCCCATTTGTAATAAATAGGAAAGTCTCGCCCCTTGGTCAAGGTTGCCAATTTATTAAAAAAGTTACCAAAGCTTTTATCATTTTGGAAACTAGTCACTTCCAAGAGAGTTTTTTCTACATCCCAAGATACCAGCCAAGCTAAACTGTCGGCTCCATCTATAGCTGCAATATTTGGATATATGGTCACTTCTTTATTATTTGCTTTATAAACAAAGCCACGGCTATTTACAAAATCAATTCTTTTATCCAGCTTGGCTCTGGCTTCATCTACAGTAATACCACCAATATCTACTCCGGCCACTGATATACCTTTTAATATCTTGCCTTGGTAGCTATTTTCCACATAAGCATAGGCTCCAAAAGTTCCACCAACTAGAATTATAAAAATAGCTACGGGAATCCATAACCATTTTTTTGCGACGATGGATTGTTTATCAAAAAATTTTTTTTCCATAATAATTATTCATCTTCATTTAAAAGATCATTCAAAATCTTTTTACTTTCTTGATCTGCTAAATTATTTTCACTAAAAGACAAAAAATATTCCTGACCTTGTTTTAAGTCTTTGAAAAAAAGTGCGGCATCAATAGATATCTCCTGACCAGATTCTGTCCTAAAAAAATTTTTGCCCTTATCCTGATGATCAAAAAATACTTTTTTATTGTCCAACATTTTAATTTTCGTCTTTTACTTTTATGTTTATATCTTTACCTTTGGTTTTAGGTAAGGTGATAGTCAGTACACCGTTTCTAATTGTAGCTTCTATCTTGTCTTCCTGAACATCAACTGGCAATATAATAGAACGAGAAAAATTACCCCAATAACATTCTTGATAAAAATAGTCCTGCTCGTGAATAGTCTTATCCTTTCTCCTTTGCCCACGGATAGTGATCATATCACTGTCAAAAGAAATATCTATGTCTTCTGGCTCCACACCAGCAATTGTAGATTTGATGTAAATATTATTTCTATCTTGATAGACATCTACTGAAAGCTGTCCTTCTTCCTCCAACTCATCATCATAAACATCTTCCACATCTTCAAAATCAGCATCGTCCTCTTCAAGCTCCTGGTTTTCCAAAATTTCCACTTCTTTTTTATTTTTCTTTTTTAGCATCTTTTTATTTTTAAGCTATTAAAAGTACTTATATTATATGATTTATAAGGATGTTTGTAAAGAAAGAGCCCTTTACAAAATAACAAAATAATTATATATTATGCTATACTAAAAATATAAGCGTACAATCCACAACACCAATCCAAAATATAGATTCAAAGCGCAATGGTGCGCTTGATTATAAAAAAGGAGCGGGGTATCAGATGAAGGGGTGACCTAACAGGGAAATAGCAAATCTCTTCGAGACAAAGAGCTCTAGCCAGGGAATGTCATTTACTGGCTGGAGCTTTTCTTTTTGTAAACAAAAAACAGACTGCCTAATATCTGCTATATATAATCCCCCAACTACGATCGGAGCATTTGACCTTGGCTTTTTCTATGCATTATTATGGTCGAAGACCATAAGCGAAGTTCTGCAAAGTAGAACGGAGTCGAATGGTGGGTATGAGAGGACTCGAACCTCTGACCTCTACAATGTCAATGTAGCGCTCTAACCAGCTGAGCTACACACCCAATATTTCAATATGGTACCGGGGAGAGGACTCGAACCTCCACACCCTTTCGGATACTAGCTCCTAAGGCTAGCGTGTCTACCAATTCCACCACCCCGGCACAAAAAATAAATTATATAATAATAACAAAGCTGATTTTACAATAATATATCTATTTAGTCAATAATTTTATATCATTATAATATTGATAATTTAGTTATTTTGTGATATAATACTATGATATATTTTTCTGATTTCCCCCGTGTCACTGTCCACTCTCTCAGGAGGAAATGTCCAATGAAGTCGCTCTTTTTCATCACTGTCGTCTGCTTACTGCTGACCGCCCTGCCGACCCTAGCTCAGTCAGGACAACCTGGCCAGCCCAAGCTGAGCAACCTGCCCGATGAAAATTTCATCAGCGAATGCGAAGACTGGTTCCTCGGCCGTTACGGCGAGGACTTCTCGCAGGCCTTTGCCGCCCGCTTCGGCTACGGCACTGGTACACTGACCGACCCCGGCGGAGAGCAACACTCCTTCACCTGGTTTGCCTTCACCAACACCGACGCCTACCTGCAGTTCTACGTGAACTGCAACATCAACCAGGCGGTGGCCAGGGAGCTGCGTAGCATTATCGACGACTTGGGACGCAAATGGGAAACTATTTGCTTCGGAGAAAACAACTGCTGGATTAGCACCAGCAACTGTTGGATGCTAAACGATGCTGACGAGGCTCGTTCGAAAAATTACCACTACATGCACGTCAGTCTAGGCTTGACCATCGCCAAGATGGTCGAGAACACCAACTTCATCAACAACATGACCGTCGTCGGCTACTACCAGTAGCCAAGCTGCTAGGATAGTAGAGTTGCTCAATAGCAATTCTACTATCCTATATTTTTTATTCAAAAATTAAATGCCCAACTTTTTAACTACAAAATCTATATCTTTATCTCCCCGACCAGAAAGATTAACCAAAATATTTTTTCCTTTACCTAGCTGCTTGGACAGCTTCCTGGCAAAAGCCACGGCGTGAGCGCTTTCTAGAGCCGGAATAATTCCTTCTAATTTTGACAGCTCCATAAAAGAATCTAGACATTCTTTATCACTAGCCAATTCATATTTTATCCTTTTGATATCTTTCAAAAAACTATGTTGTGGACCAACACCGGGATAATCAAGTCCCGAAGCAATTGAGTAAACTGGCTCTGGTTGTCTTTTTTTATCTTGAAGCAAATAAGTATACATGCCATGGATATTTCCCGGCTTGCCCAGAGTCAAGGTAGCAGCATGATCGCCAGGATTGAGAGAGCGACCGCTTGGCTCTACTCCATAAATATCAATTTTTTCATCTTCTAGATAGGCCGAAAAAAGACCAATAGCATTACTACCTCCTCCCACGCAAGCAACCAGAGCATCGGGATCCTTGCCGACTAAATCTTGAAATTGTTCTTTGGCTTCCTCTCCTACTATTCTCTGAAAATCTCTGACCATCATTGGAAAAGGATGAGGACCTACTACCGAACCAATACCAAAAAATGTATTTTGTGGATCTTTAACAAATTCATTAAAAGCGCTGTCTACTGCATCTTTGAGTGTCTTGGTGCCCATCTTAACTGGCACAACTTTTGCTCCCAAAATTTTCATTCGGATTACATTGGGAGCTTGTTTGGCAATATCAATTTCCCCCATATGTATTTCACAAGGAATACCAAGCACTGCCGCGGCAGTGGCTAGTGCCACTCCATGCTGGCCAGCTCCAGTCTCGGCTAATAGTTTTTTCTTGCCCATGCGTTTGGCAATGAGCGCCTCTCCCAAAGTATGATTTATCTTGTGCGCACCAGTGTGATTGAGATCTTCTCTTTTAAAGTAAATTTGGGCGCCACCTATTTTTTTAGTCAGATTTTTAGCATAGTAAATTGGGCTAGGACGACCCACATAATTTTTTAAAAGATATTTTAATTCATCCTGAAAATCTTTTTCATCTTTTATCTTTAAATAAAAATCAGCTATTTCATCAAAAATTGGCTTAAGCTCTGGAGGAATTATCTGACCACCATACTCGCCAAAATACCCATTTTTATCGGGATTAATATCATATTTTTTATTCATATTATTATAATTTAAATTAATAAAAAAATCGCCTGTGAAACCGACGATATCAAAAACTTTTTAAATACACAAAAAATCAACTGATACGCCAGCTTCTAAAATCTTTCCACCAAGCTAAATTGTGCATTAAATAATTACTCATATTTTCATATTAAAAGTTATTGGCTTTTTTGTCAAACTAGTTGACTTATTAAATATTTTGATTTAGTATAAGCAGTTCGCTATTTGATATTTTCCCAGACCTCGAAAGGAGGTGAAAGACATGAAATTCTGGAAGTGGTTTGAAAGACGTTTTGCTGTTACCGACGACGTACTACCCCCTACACCGGCCGATGTAATCATCTGCATCGGAATCGATGTATTCAAAGACGGCTACAGTGCCAGCCCCTCATCCAGAGAAGTGGCCTACAAAGGTCGTGAACTTTTTTCCCAAGGCTACGGCCGCAACATCCTTGTTTCAGGAGGCTACCACTTCAAGGGGCTCAGTGAAGCCAGAGCTATAGCCGTCATTCTGGAAAAAGGTGTGCCTACTGGTAACGTTTTCCTAGATGAAATTGCTGACCGTACTTGGTTCAACGCTTCAGAATCTCTCAAGCACATGCAAGCTCACGACTGGCAAACAGCCGTGGTTGTTGCCCACCCCTGGCACGCCCGTCGTGTCAAAGCCACTTTCAAGAAACGTTGGAAAAACAGCGACTACAGTTTCGCTGTTGTCAAAGCCCGATCCGCCTATGGAAACGGATCACAAAAAAGGCTGGACAATTTCTGGCTCTTTCTTTTCTGGGACACTCTAGCCTTTGTCTTTTCCAAATTCAAAGGCTACGTGTGAGAGCGTTCGGTCAGACCGGACGCTCTTTTCTTTTTGACAAAAGCTATCAAACCCAAAATAAAAATAGCTACTATTAATAAAAATAAAATATTTTTTACACTCTTGCCTCTATTATCAACTACCGCCTGATTTGTCGAGCTGACAATTCTCATTTCTTCGTCTACACTCTCGGATATTTTTTCTCCCAAGACCTCTTGCGATACCAAAATATCGTCAATAGTAAAAGGCGTCATCTTAAAACCACTGTCTGTTTCTGACAATATCCCCGAGGCTATTACTTCACTGCCTTTTTTTATTTCCAAATCCGCTAGAGAAAAAGTAGTATATACTCTGATGTTTGACTCGCCACCTTCTTCTGTTGACAAATAAATATTTTTACCACTTTTTTTGACCACTATTCCTTTGACGCTGACAAAACTACCCAAAAAATCACTGTCCAAATCATCTGTACTAATTGGCTCTGGTTTTTTAAAGTTTATTTTTTGATCATTGGACCAGATCTGATCAGCTGATTTTATTTTTATCCGTGGCAAATCATCAAGATTGGATATTTGTCCTCTTAGTGTAGCCACTTGACCAGCTGATAAGGCTGGCCAGTCTTTATAATAATTATAAATTTCTACAAGCTCAGCAAAATTAATTTTTTCTCCGTCAAAATCTGCCAGATAAACACTGCGCGTATTTTTATCCGCCTTATTTAATACCACACCCTGTATCAAAACATCATTATTTTTTTCCAAATTTTTTATTTCCAAAACCTGGTACATTATTTCCGGTTCTGGGATATTTAAGTTTGGACTAGCTGGTGTGGGGCTAGCTACAAACCATTCGCTGTTTTCCATGTCCCAGGCATAAGTTTTATCTTCCGGTATTTTTTCATACATTACTTCCTGCCAAATTTTTCCGTCCGGCCTTATCAAACGGACAGAGTCCGAAGAATTGTTCAAAGTTATTTTACTATCTTGTCTGTAAACAATTAAAAAGCTATTAGCCTTTATGGTTGTGGTAGCAAATTGATATGGCTTGGACCCTCCCTCTGCATCGTCTATGCTCCAGTCAAACAAATTTATATCATTATCCGTAGCATTGTACAGCTCAATCCATTCATTATCATCACTGCCTTTGGGATTGGGCATTATTTCTGAAATTATCAAATCATCCTCAACCAAATTTGTTTCAAAAATTTTTTCTTCACTTTGTACCTTCTCTACTTCCGTAATATCCTGACTTGTCTCATTTATAGGATAAATATCTATGACAAATTCTGCCCTATCACCAAGTCCCTCAGGATCAGTTACGGTCAATACTATTGTATAATGTCCAGCTTGTTCAAATTTGTGAGTCAAGCTGGCCTTGGAGCTGGTCTGACCATCCCCAAAATCCCAGAAATAGTCCAAATCTTCCCCTTCTGGGTCACTAGAGTTTTCCCCCGAAAAACTAATCTTTTGGCTAATATTAAAAGTTCCTTCTGCCAAAATCTGGGCAATTGGAGCCTGATTTTCTACTATTTGATTGGCTTGGCCAGGAGTAGGATTTTTGGTCCAGACAAAACCACTATCACTTCTGGCATAGCTTCTATTTTCCAAAGCCGGACCATTATACTCTACTCTTTCTTGTAGTATTTCTTCTGGCGTATATAGCCTGACCGAGTCTGTACCAGAATTATTCAAAGATATGCCACTTATATTTTTATAAACCACTAAATAGCTATTTGGTAACAGCCCTAAATCAATACCCGCGTCTTGATCTAATGTAAAGCGCCGGCTAGAATCATCGCCTAGTACAAAGCCAGATAGGTCAATTATTTCTGGGCCTAGATTATACAATTCAATCCATTCATTGTCGTCGCTACCTTCTGGATTAGGTAAAAATTCTGAAATTACAATCTGCGACCAATAATTTATTTCTGGTTCACTATCCTGACTAGGCTCATCTGTTTCACATTCTTGGTTGGCAACACCAGGACTACCTCCTAACAAACAGGATTGTTGCCATGTCTCTAAAATTTTCTCCAGAGAAAAGCCATCGCCCCCTCCCCAACTAGCATCATAAAAACTTTCTATTAAATACGACTGACCATTGTCAAAACTCAGCCCAATAGTAGAACTACTATTTGGCAAACTCATCACTGTATCAAAAACAGTACCATTAAAATCTGGATAATCAACTAAAAAATTCTCAGCGTTGTCGGCCAAAACAAAATATTCTTGAGAAGCAATAGTAGTGGTGCCTTGATATAGATTAATATTATGATTAGCCCCATCAAAAAATCTCCAGGTACTGCTAGCTACCACATCTTCCTGTCCAGAATTAAAAATTTCAATCCACTCATGACCACTATCAGCACCAGAGGCGTCATACATTATCTCTGAAAATAGCAAATCGCTTTCACTGGCTTCAACTTTTAAAGTCAGCGTGAAAAAACAAATTAGAATCGTCCAAAGGACGGCCCCGATAAACGGGAAAATCACTTTTCTTTGCATATTTAGTTTTTAATTATAATTATTACACAAATTTTAAAGTCACTAACATATTATTAAGAATTTCTCTATTTTCTTCACTATGCTATTTCTATTTAAAAAAATTTATAATTGTTTCTTCTGTTTCTATACACTTCATAAACTCCTGATAATTTGGGGCGTCTGGCTCGGGCATCGCGCCAGTGCTACAACCTTGCTTCCACAATAGCTTATCTTTATAAGCGTGAAGTGGATAAGTCCCGCCAGCATTACAAAATGCCTCTGGCTCAATAGTATTAAAACTCAAAAATTTTTTGTTACTCCAATTATAATAATTTGGTGTTATTATTGTCAGTAGTCCGCCCGGCAACTTCAAACTCTTTATACTACCCTGCTCCGTCAGTAAAAGAAATTTATTAAATTCTTCATTGGGACAAGATTTGTCAAATGATTTTTCATTTGGATCAATTATTTCTTGATACAAAGTAAAATTTTCTACCATCTCTATTGTATTGTTTTTCTTTTTCTTGACTAACAAAAAATAAATAATAACTAAAATAATTATTATCAAAAAAATTATTAAAATTTTTAGTGCTTTTTTTCTACTCATAAAATATATTTAAACTATAAATAATTATATCATAATAAAGATATGGGGGGCGAGTTAAAAATTTGACTCGCCCCACTAGGCTAACGCGAGACAGAAAAATATGTTCTGCCTTGAGTTGCCCAAGAGGCATCAAAAGCGGCTATGGAATAGCTGCGATGATTGCCACGGGAAGAGCCCGGATCATTGATGATCACGTTGCCATTCCAGCCAACTACAATGGCCCAATGAGGATACCCACCGCTTGAAACCAAGTTGCCGCTCTTGATCATCACCCCGACTACACAAGGTTTACCGCTAGCAACTATATTGATCAGTTGCTCTAGCGTACTGCAAGCGGGATATGAAGTGCGCAATTTATGTTTCTGTTCCAGTAGCGTTTTCAATCGATAAATTGAGGTATCGCAACCATTGGCCCGATTATAGCAAGAATTGCCAGTATAGTTTGCCAACCAGACATTCTGAGCTGTAATTTGACTTGAGTTGACTGGGCTATTATTAAAATAGCCACCCAACATGACAGCACAAGTCTGCCCACAGTTTTTGGTGTTGAGCCAATCTCCAGGCGGAACCTGCGTGAGAAACGGAACCCTGAGCGAGAATGAATAGGGTGGATAAGCTTTCTCCGCCTGCTCACTTGGGCTGGCAACGACTTGCTCCACCTCAACGGGAGACACCACTCCCGCTTCCTCGCGATCACAGCCAATAAGCCAAAAAGTGACCATGGCCATAATCAACAAGCTGAGCCAACACACTTTACCTTTCATGACCCTCTCCTTTTGTTTTGTGGGAACCGGTGACCAAAAACTAGAATGGACTAGTGCTGTTTTCCTCCTTTGGTTTTGTCAATGAACATCGTGGTTAGCTTTTTGCACGAACACAAAAAACTAACCTAGGACAATTTAGCTCTCCCACCAAAAAGATGCTCCCTGAGACAGAAAAATCGCTTTCTTCTAATTGTCTTATTGAAGGCCTGAAGATACAGGCAAACTTCAGACCTTGAAAAGACAATTAATTATCGTCTAGCTCTATAGTCTGTACATCAACATCCTCTCTAGCTGTTTCGTCACCAGTAACAGTTTTTTTGTTGCTGCCACCTAGCATTATCAAATCACTAGCCACAATCTCTGTGGTATATCTTTTGTTTTTATTTTTATCTTCCCAAGAACGATTTTGCAAACGCCCTTCCAAAAAAACCTTGGAGCCTTTTTTTAGGTAGGTATTGATAATATCTGCCAAGTGCCCCCAAGCCACAGCCCGGTGAAAATCAGCCCTGGTCTTTTTTTCTTTGCTTTGCTGATCACGCCAAACATAATTGGTCGCAATCTTAAATACTGCTAGATTTTGCCCGGAGGGCAATGTCCTGGCCTCTGGATCGGCTACTAAATTGCCGATTAGACTTACTTTGTTTAAGTCCATAATCACTTTTCCTTTCCTATCCACATATTGTGGAATTACTAATAAATATTGACAAATCTCTCAATTTGTCGTATGATTCTGTTGAGACTAACCTAGTTAGCTCTCAAAATCGCTTTTCTTCGCAAAAGCCCCCACAATGTGGGGGCTTTTGTATGTATAGCCGTCTCTCAAAAAATAGACGGCTTTATTTGTTCTTCTATCTTACAACAAATTTATTTTGTCTGTCAAGAACTTGCTCAAATATTTTTTCTATGTTAATAAATATTAGTGTCCTGCCCACTTCGTACAACAAACTTTCAGACAGGAGAAAAACATGCACCGTCTAGTAATAATAGAAAGCCCCTTTGCCGGCACTCCCGAGGAAGTACAAGCCAACATTCGCTACGCTAGAGCTTGTGTCCTTGATTGTCTCAAACGCGGTGAAGCTCCTTATGCCTCGCACCTACTCTATACCCAAGAAGGCATCTTAGACGATACTGTACCCGAACAAAGAAGACTTGGTATTGAAGCCGGCTTGGCTTGGGGACACCAAGCTCAAGCCACTGTAGTCTATATTGATCGAGGTATTTCCGACGGTATGATCCAAGGTATCATCCGAGCAATCAAAGAAGGTCGCGTAGTAGAACCTCGCTCTCTCAACGGAGCAGGCTCCAACTAAATCTTAGCCCTTGTAGTATCAAAATACGCAAGGGCTGAATTTTTTAGAAAGCTTTTTCTATGAATTGGTGACAAGCCATGTCTAGAGATTGCTTCAAAATGTCTTCGAGTACCATAGCCTTTGTGCAGCCCAAATTCATAATGCGGATAATTTTTATCTATATCCATCATCAATCTATCACGATATACCTTAGCCAATATCGAAGCAGCAGCAATTTCTTTGAATTGACTTTCACCAGACTTAAAAAAATTTATATTTTTCAAAACTGTTTCCCCTCCCCCCACATAATCAGCCACCACATCATTTGTTTTACCAAAATATTTTCCTAAATCTTCTACAATATCGTGAAATAAAAGTATATTGGCTCTTTGAATGCCATATTTATCTATAAAATTATTATCATACATCCTGACTGACCAAATAAAATTTTTGATAATTGGTAAAAATAAATCCTCTCGCCTCTTGAGGCTAAGTTTTTTACTATCATCTACTAAATCCAAAATTTGCTTTTCCCTTTTTGAGCCACGAAAGATTATACCAGCCGCTACTATTGGTCCAGCCAGTGGCCCGCGACCAGCCTCGTCTATTCCGATGATATATTTTGACATAATAAAATTATATAATTTTTGACAGAAAAAAGAAATGCTGGGTATAATTAAGATGGAAGTCGCGAACATTGACACCAAGGAGGGAATGATGGCTCAACTGGACAAAAATTACCTTATAATCTTGCCCCTGACTGACGGTTACGATCACCTCAGAGAACTAGACCAGGAGGAAACACTTGTTTTTTCTGATGAAGAAAAAACTACCCAAGATACTAGCTGCCCGCCAGACTGGTTTGACCTGGAAGAATGCGGTCTACCGATTTTTCCGGAAGACACTTATGACCGTAATCTAAACGGTCTAGACGACCTCATTGCTATAGAACCCAGTATGGATGAGGTATTGGAAATGTTTGTAGAGTCCATAAGTGATCCCGAAACAAAATCGGAAATGACTGCTCAAATAATGGCCAGAGATTATTTGCTAGAAATATACCAACCCCCAAGCGAGCTAGACTTTCTCTACGAATTTGACCTTGGCCAAGCCTTTGCCAACTGTCCCAAAGTTGTCTGCCTCAAAAGCTACCTTATATTTCACTGTCTAGACGATCTGCCGGAGACCAGTGAAAACGGATTCCACTTATTGCAAGGTTTTGATCTAGATAAGGTGCTGACCAGCAATCCATTTGCTGTCACTTGTCGGCAAGACCTACCATCATAAAAACACCGAACCTCTCCACGGAAGCTCGGTGTTTTACTTTTGACAAAAAATATAAGGCTGGTTATAATCTTATAACTGACTACCACTATTATCTTTAAGGAGGTGCCCTATGGGCGGTTGTTTTGGAACCGGCGATTGGTACGAAACCGAAGGCAGAGATGATCTCGCCGGCATTCCAATCATGGGATCTAATGGACTTCATCACCCAATCCCGAGGAGGCTCCCCATGAGCAGGTGCCAGTGTGGCAAGGAAAGTTGCAACGAAAGTTGCGGATGTTTCCAGTCGAAGAAAGAGCCTCTCTATGAGGCTGCCCCACCGCAGCAGGATCCCCGTGATCCCCGCCCCCGCCAGGATCCCGAGCCCGAACCGGACAACAACTAGGCGCCACCACAAGCGCCGCAACAAAAAAGCACCCCTTGCCATGTCTTGGGGTGCTTCTTCTTTTTATATAAAAATTTAATTTCTTACTTTACTAGCTGCTTCTATGCGACGAAGAGCCGAAATAAAAGCGGCTGTCCTTAAATCAGTTTTATATTCTTTGGACATCTCTAGTATTGTCTGAAAAGACGGAATCATCCTTTCTTTGAGTTCACTATCTACTTCTTCTTCGCTCCAGTAGTTGTTAGAAATATTTTGTAACCATTCAAAATAAGATACTGTCACCCCACCAGCATTAGCTAGTACATCTGGAATCAACATAATACCTTTTTCAAACATTATTTCATCAGCTTCAGGAGTAGTCGGACCATTAGCCAATTCCAACACAATCTTGGCTTTGATGTCGTTGGCATTATCTTTGCTGATTTGGTTTTCAAGTGCAGCTGGCACTATCACATCAACATCCAGTGCAAAGAATTCTTTGATATTTATATCTTTGGTACCAGCTAATCCAGCCAAAGAACCTTTGTCTTTTTTATAATTTTCAGCTTCATCAATATCAATGCCTTTGTCATTGTAGACAATGGACTTGGAATCAGCCAAAGCTACTACCTTATATCCTGCCTCATGCAAAAGATGAGCCATAGTTGCTCCGGCATTACCAAAACCCTGGATAGCTACTTTAGTTTTTTTTGCTTCCAAGCCAAGTTCTTTTATTGCTTCCGTCAGGACATAGAATCCACCCATAGCCGTAGAAGTACCGCGTCCTTTTGAGCCGCCATATTCTAGAGGCTTGCCAGTTACTACGCCTAGACTGGCCTTGCCTTCCAATTGAGAAAATTCATCAGCCATCCAAGCCATAATTTGTGGAGTGGTATAAACATCTGGAGCAGGCACATCTTTTTCTGGCCCAATCACTGAGCGAAAGGCTCTAATCCAAGCCCGAGATAATCTTTCAATTTCTGAAACTGACAAAGATTTTGGATCTACTATCACTCCCCCTTTGCCACCGCCCATAGGGATGCCAACTACCGAAGTCTTAATAGTCATCCAAAAAGCCAATGCTTTTACTTCGTCCAAATCAACTTGGGGATGAAAGCGAATTCCTCCTTTGTATGGTCCGCGAGCAGAATTGTACTGTACTCTATAGGCCTGAAAAATTCTAAGACTTCCGTCATCCATTTTGACAGGTAAAGAAGCCATTACTACCCTTTCTGGAGAAGACAATCTCGACAACACGTCTTTGTCGAGGTTCATAAGCTTTGAGGCTTTTTCCAGTTGCCTCATTGCATTATCATAAGCATTCATAACTATACATTGTCATCCCGGACTTGATCCGGGATCTACTTAATGATTAAAATAATCGACTAAATCCTGAAGTGCCCACCTGCCACCACACTGCCATCAGGCATGTCGGGCAGGAATTCAGGATGACTTGGCTATTTCTTTGGTGTCCAGTCAGGGACTATCGGCTTATCACCCTGCAAATATTTGTAAGCTTGCAAGGCTGCTTTGGATCCTTCCCCGGCTGAAATCACCGCTTGTTTATAAGTAATATCAGTAATATCACCAGCCGCAAAAATACCTTTAATATTAGTCTCATTGTCACGGCTAATAATAATTTCTTTTCTGTTTGTCATGTCCAAACCAAGATTGTCCAACCAACCCGTCTTGGCCACATGACCAATCTCTACAAAAATACCTTCTACCTCTATTTCTTTTTGCTGACCATCTGCGGTCTCATAAACCAACTTCTCCACCCTGTCTGTGCCTTTGACTTCTTTGGCCGCGGCATTGAAAATAATTTCTACATTTTCGGCATTGTTGACGTGGTCAATCAAAACCTGCTCACCGCGAAAAGCATCTTTGCGAACCAACATATACACCTTTTTGGCTAGCTTGGAAGAATACTCCGCAGCATCAAGAGCTGAATTACCCCCACCTACTACCACTACATTTTTGCCTCTATACAATGGCCCGTCACAAGTAGCGCAGTAGCTGACACCTCGGCCGGTCAATTCTTTTTCACCCGGCACATCCAATGTACGCGGTGTAAGACCAAAACATAAAATAATTGTTCTAGCGCCAAGCTTTTTACCAGTGCTAGTTTCCAGCAAAAAATTATTGCCGTCTTTGGTTATTTTTTCTGCTCCTTCAAACAAAAATTCTACACCGGTCTTAGCCGCCTGCTCTTGAAATTTTTGTGACAATTCCAAACCGCCAATTGTATTAAAACCAGGATAGTTTTCTACATCATCAGTCAAAGCAAGCTGACCGCCAACATCTTTGGAAATGACTAGGGTCTTGAGAGCACGACGAGAAGTATAAATTGCCGCTGTCAGTCCTGCTGGGCCAGCCCCGACAATTATTACATCATAATTTTGTTCTGCCATAATTATTTATGAATGTTTTTTTATAAGATCTAGAAGGACTTCTTTGCTTTGAAGACCAACCATATTTTCTACTACTTCACCGTTTTTAAAAATTTTTAAAGTCGGGATACTCATCACGCTAAAAGCCTGAGCAGTAGCACTATTTTGATCAACATCTAATTTGGCTACTTTTACACCTTCTTTATCTTTTAGCTCATTGGCTACCTCTTCTATAATCGGTCCCTGCATTTTGCATGGTCCGCACCAAGGCGCCCAAAAATCTACTAAGACTACACCTGAAAATGATTTGACTTCTTTTTCAAAAGTCTGATCTGTAAGTTCTAATGGCATATTTTTTATTATTAATTATTTTACAATTAAATTATTATTTTAAATCAAATAAGATATTAATTAATTTGGACAATTGTTTTTTATCAATCACCTTTTTACCATCATAACATCCACTGACTTTATCGTCCACCAAAAGCTTACTTAGAGAATCCATAGACGCCCTAGCTGCTTTTACTACTCGAATGATTTCTTCAATATCACGTTTTTCATTGTACATTTTTTCTACCGACCGAATCTGGCCTTCAATCCTATGAAGTTGAGAAATTATTTTTTCTGGACAACAAGCTTTTTTCATTGATTTAGCTAAATACTTATATACCCTATGGGGGTATACTATCATATTGTCCAAAATGTGTCAAGAAAATAAGTCTGCCCCAGTTCCCCGCCTGCCGTGCCGGCTATGGCGGGCAGGCAAACACTGGAGCTTATTTATTGTCTAAGGTTAACTAAACACCACGTCCCGCCCCGTAGCGACAGACCACTGTTCTATTTCAGCCCTGATATGATACTATCCCTTCAAAACTAAACTATCCTCACCCAATACTTGATATTGAGGTCTGTCGATTATGGGGTCAAATAAAATAGCCCCACCAACCGAAGTCAGTGGGGCCAGCAGGGAAGAAGTTCCTCCGAGTATGTCCTCGGACACCCTCCGTAAAGGATGCTGGGCGCGAACCCCTTACCCTAGCTCTCTCACTCAAAAATTACCATAAAGAACTAAATTCTGACTATAAGGTCAAATTACGCTTTAGCTTTCACGGCTTTGACTTTTATAGCCACAGCAGCCAAATCAGATATCCTTTTTATCCAAACTAGACGCTAGGGCCATATTGGCCAAGATATTTCAAAGAATCCTTTTCTTATATATCTTTTTATGAGGATTGTCAAGAAAATAGCTACGCCCCAGTGTAGCTCACAAGTGTTTGTTTATTGTCTGAGAGGCCAAATAGCTCCGTAGCGGCCTATTTAATTTGGCTAATATTTGTGTATTAACTTTATTTCTCTTGGAAACGGCTATTTCTAATCATCGTCCTCATCAAAGATGTCTCCCACAATGTGCTCCAAAATATCCTCCATAGTAATCAAACCAATCAAATCATCCCCTCTTAAAACTAAGGCCATGTGGCTTTTACGGCGTCTCATTTTATTAAAAATAATGTTAATTTTGGTCTTTTCTTTTACTTTTATAACTGGTTTTACAAATTTTTCCAAGGTTTCTTCGCGTTTCTCACTATTTAAAACTCTCATTATTTCTTTGACGTGCACATAGCCAATAATATTATCCTTTTGATTATGATAAACCGGATATCTGCTGTGTCCATCTTGGGCCACAAAATAAGCTACCTGATCAACATCGGCATCATCATTTAAAACAGCCATGCGATATCGTGGTGTCATTATTTCTTTGGCACTTATATCATTGAACTCCAAAATATTCATAATCATCTCGTGCTCAGCAAAATCAAGTGCCCCTTGTTCTACTGCTAAACGACTAAAAGCCCTAAACTCCCCTTCTGAAACTATTTTTTTGCCCCTGCCTCTGGTCAAAAAATGCAACATTTTCTCTAAAATTAGCACTATTGGATACAAAATAATTTGCAGAGTATATATGGCCGGCGCAAAAAACAAGGCTACTCGCGTAGCGTGAATTTGAAAATAAGCCTTGGGATACATTTCTCCAAAAACGAGAATAAGGACTGTCATAGCTCCAGTTGCCAGACCAACCCCCAAATCACCAAAAACTTTAACAGCTGCCACAGTAGCTAAAGAAGCCGCACCAATATTTACCAAATTATTACCCAATAAAACTACTACTAACAACCTATTTTTATTTTCCAATAATTTCTGCAATAAATTCGCATTTGGTTTTTTCGCCATTACCAACTCTTTTACCTTTGATGAAGACAAAGAAAATAAAGCAATCTCCATACCAGAAAACCATGAAGATAAGATAAGTAAGATTAATAGTACAAAAAATGTCATATATTAAAAATAGCCCAAAAAAGGCTTTTAAAAATTAGCTTGTTTTAGATATTTTATTAGGACTGGGCTCGTCCAAGTTTTTCATATTTATATAATAGCAGATCTTTTCTAATAATTAAAGCCTTGACTATCTGGTGACCCCACCAGGAATCGAACCTGGATCTAGAACTTAGGAGGTTCTTGTTTTATCCATTAAACTATGGGGTCTAAATAAAAATCTTATTTTTTACTTATTCTTTTCTTTTTGTCTAATTTTAGTTTATAAAATGTGTCGTGATACGATTTTTATCCTTTACTTTTCTCTGACTTGAGCAAAGATTTTTTTAAACATTTTATAATTTTCTTCAAGCTCATTCTTACAAATTTCTAAAGACAAAATATTATATTTTTCATCCATTTTAGCCTCGACAGCGGCCAGTGTTTCTAAAAAACTAACTTGTCTTTCACTGACTAATAAATGAAAATATATAAATATGCCTCTTGGCGTCAAAAAACGATAACTATCAGCATTAGCACAGAGCTCAGCCTCCGGACAAGTGAATTCTACGTCTTTATGGTGAGCAGCCACACAATTTATAATATTTTCTTTCTTTTTCTCATCAATATTATAATTAGCCAAAAAATCTCGGCTAGCCTCAACACTCATAGCAACGTGCTCGCTGATCCTTCCTTCTGACAAGGCTTGTCCGAGCCTTATGTCCATAAGAGCTATACCGACTAAAACAGTCTCTATCTCAAGATTTAATTTTTTGGCTAACTCTAGAGCTTTTTTCTCTGATATTTCAAAAAGCTCAATAGCTGGGCTACCATATTGATTTATTTGTTCAATAGCATAATTTCTAGCATCCTTTATTAAGCCCATATTTTAACTAGTATATTTTTAAAAACGTAGTTATTCTAATATATAAGGTATAAAATGTCTATACTAAGGCTTTGATCAGGGGTTTTATCTCTTTACATTAATGCTCGAATTGGCTACTATTAAGGGACAGAAACTACCTAAAATTTAATTATAATATAAAATCTATGTTTTCTAAAAATCAATCAGTTGCCCCAAACTCAAAGAGTATTGAAACCATTATTGGCCCTTCAGTCAAAGTAGAGGGAGATTTTAAAGGCGAAGGGGATTTGGTCATAGAAGGTATTTTGGTAGGTAACTTACAAACCAAAAATAACCTAAAAATAGGCCAAAATGCTGTAGTTGATGCCAATATCAAGGCCAACAATGCCTTTATTTCCGGTAAGGTTAGAGGAAATATTAATGTTAAAGGAAAGCTGGAAATAACCGGTACGGCCATGATTTTGGGCGACATCAAGGCTCAAATTATTTCCATTGAAAGTGGCGCACTACTCAAAGGCACTCTGGATATGCCAATTGGCAATATTTCCACTGAAGAGCCCAAAGAAAATAAAAAGGCCGAGCCAATTAGAAAAGAAGAAAACGAGAAATAAAAATTTCTAGGAGCCAAGCTTTATGTATCTTTATATTTATGACTCCTTTCTGAGCGACAAAAAATATAGCGACCTTTTGGTAAAAATTGAAAAGAGATTGACTGACCTAGGCATCAAAGGAAAGATTGCTAGGTTGTCAGTTCTCAAAAATATGAAAGAGATGATTACTGATGGTGTCAAAGAGGGAGTACAAACTGTCGTAGCGATTGGAAACGCTCAAACTTTTGCCAAGGTCATCAATGTGGTGGCTGATTTGGATGTTACACTCGGACTGATACCAATTGATAACGACAACCCTATTGCCAAGACGCTGGGTATACCTCCCAAAATCTTGGCTTGTGACGTTTTGGCTTCACGCATTATAAAAAAAATAGACCTAGGAAAAATAAATAATTATTATTTTGTAAATACTGCTCAAATTGAAAGCGGTGATGTCACAATAGAGTACAATGACTATAAAGTCTCTCCCGTCACTGAAAAAAGCAAAATAACTTTATACAATTTTTCCGATGAAAAAAATTCTTATTCTTCTCCGATTGATGGAATACTAGAAGCAGTGATTACTCCCATACGCTCTGGAGTGTTTGGTAAAAAGAAAATAGAGGAGACAGTGCTACAATTTACCAAAATAAAAATCGGCTCTCTAGCCGAAGACCAAGTTGCTATTGTAACTGATGATCAGGTGATTATGAAAACTCCAGCTGAGATAAAAGTAATCCCGGAAAAATTAAAAATCATAGTCGGTAGCGACCGAACCTTTGCCTAAAAACTATCATATTACTATAAGAAAAAACCCTTTAAATAAAGGGTTTTTTATATATTTATAAAATATTGAACAAATATTTTATTCTTTTTTTTCACTAGTATTTTCGACTGTTTTTTCATCACTAGTTTTAGCTTTACGAGTGCCCAAAACAATGTATTGTTGAACAATAGAAAATATAGTTGTCAGTAACCAATAAAATGTCAAACCAGCTGGAAAACTAGAACCAATAAAAATTGTAATCACAGGAAATATATACAACATCTGTCCGCTCATACCAGCCATGACCGAGCTGCTGCCTGGTCTTTTTTTGGCCATCATCATTTTAGATTGCCAAAACTGAGCCAAACCAGCCAACACTGCCAGCAAAATACTTTTTTCTGCTAGATTAAAAAATCCAAAAGCTAAAGGATTGAGTACACCGGGGTTAGTAACAAAAGAATACAAGACATCTGTGGCGTGCTCATCAGTCAGGCCATTGAAGAAAACTCTATAGATGGCAAAAAGAAATGGCAACTGAATGACCATTGGCAGACAAGACGAAAGGGGATTGACTCCTCTTTTTTTGTAAAGTGCCATCAGCTCCGGACCCATCTTTTCTTTGTCCGCTTTATATTTTTCTTTGAGCTCTTCTATCTCCGGTTGTAAGGTGGCCAATTCTTTTTGAGCTTTGATAGATTTTTTGGAAGGGATATAAAGAAGCAGTCTGATGATCAAAGTCAAAATAATAATTGCCAGACCCAAATCATGGCCAGGAATACTATTGTATATATAAACCAAAAGATTGAAAATTGGTTCGTAGAAAAATTTGTTAAAAATCCACATGAAAGTTATTTTAATTATTTTACTGGATCATGGCCACCGCTTGATAAGGGATTGCATCTTATAACCCGCCAAACAGCTTTTGATCCACCTTTTAAAAGTCCATATTTATCTATAGCCTGATAGCCATATTCGCTACAATGCGGGTAAAATCGGCAATAACCATGAGGATAAAACACCTTAAACCAGCCCGTGTCCGGAGATAAAGTCTTTTGATAAAGCCTAATTAGTTTTAAAACTAGTTTTTTTATCATTTTGACCTTGATTATAAAGGCTTATTTTTTTAAAAGCAAAGTCTAGTTGCCGACCCAAAGTGCTAAAATCCAACTCCAAGGCAGATTTTTTGGCTATTATTAGCACAACATACCCTGTCTTAAGCTTTGGTAGCGCTATCCGGACAATTTCACGCATTTGTCTTTGCAATCTATTTCTGATTACTGCCCGCTTATCAACCTTAGTAGAAACCACAAAAGCAAAACGACTAGGCCCCTCTTGATTTTTTTTATACTTAATCACTAGTTGCGGCAAAAAAAAGCTTTGGCCATTCTTAACCAAGTCTTTTATTTCCTTATCTTGATGAAGTCTAAAAATTTTAGGCAACATAGTTTTTGCCTAATATTAGGTAAATTAAACAGCCAGGCTTTTTCTGCCTTTTTTTCTGCGGCTAGACAATACTTGGCGACCGCTTTTGCTAGACATGCGGGCACGAAAACCATGAGTCTTGGCTCTTTTTCTGGTTTTTGGCTGATAGGTTCTTTTGGTCATATAAAATACCTAGCTATCTTTAATAATTATAACGTCTGAACAATAACATATTCCACCCTATTTATCAAGACTAACAGAGTCTTGAAAGTTATCCACAATTATCCACAAGCTGTTCACATTTTTTCAACTAAAGTCTGTATTTTGGTAAAGTTTTATTTGTGCTATAGTAATATAGACTAAGTTTTCGGGCTAAAACAAAGCTAAAAATATGGAAAATTACGATAAAATCTGGGAAAATACCCTGGGTGAATTAGAACTTTTAATCAGTAAAGCAAACTTTACTACTTGGTTTAAAAATACCTTTATTGCCAGTGTTGAATCAGACCAAGTGGTGGTTGGAGTGCCCAATGCCTTTACCAAAGTATGGTTGGAAAAGAAGTACCACGACAAAATTATATCAGCTCTGGAAAATGTGTTATCAAAAAATAATCTACAGGTTATCTACAGGGTCATAACAAAGGAAAAGATGGCTGACATTAGCGAAAATGTTGAAAATATTAATAAAGAAAAAACCTCCTATGTGCATAACTCCAGCAATCCTTCTAATGGCCAAAGTGTCAGTAAATTTGGCCTAAATCCTCACTATAAGTTTGAAACCTTTGTTGTTGGACCAGGCAATGAGTTGGCCCAAGCGGCTGCTCATGCGGCTGCTCAAAAACCTGGTGAAATCTACAATCCTTTATTTATATATGGTGGTGTAGGTTTGGGAAAAACTCACCTAGTCCAAGCTGTTGGTAATTATATATTAGCCAAAGATCCTAGTAAAAGGGTCCTTTATATTAATAGCGAAAAATTTACCAATGACTTTATTTTTGCTATAAAATCGGGACAAACTGACAAATTTAAGCAAATGTATAGAAATATTGACGTGCTTTTGATTGATGATATCCAGTTTATAGCCGGAAAAGAACAAACTCAAGAGGAATTTTTCCATACTTTCAATGCCCTTCACCAAAACAATAAACAAATAGTTATATCTTCTGATAGACCACCAAAAGCTATCCAAGAAGTAGAGAACAGGTTGATTTCCCGTTTTGAGTGGGGGATGATTGCCGATATTTCTTCTCCTGATCTAGAAACTAGAGTGGCTATTTTAGAAATTAAGGCCCAAGAAAAAAAATATAATCTTGACCCAAAGATAGTTCAATATATTGCTGAAACTATTCAAGAAAATATCCGCGAGTTAGAAGGCGCTCTAAATAGAATTATTGCTTTTCATCAACTCAACAACACCACTCCTAGTTTAGAGAGCGTAAAATCCATTTTGGGAGGTATTGCTGCCAATCCTAGAAAGGCGGGACTGACCCCCAAAAGACTTTTGACAGTCATTTCAGAATTTTACGACATTAGCATGGAAAATCTCTTGGGCGCCAGCCGCAAAAAAGAATTGGTAGTGCCCCGACAAATTGCTATGTTTTTGATGAGAGAAGAGCTTAAAGCCTCTTACCCAAACATCGGGCAAGAAATAGGCGGACGAGATCACACCACTGCCATGCACGCCTGTGTCAAAGTAACCACCTTAATTGAATCTGATGATAGAATTAAAAATGACATCTTAGTTTTAAAGACAAAAATCTATGAACGCAATTAAAGATTCACAAAAATTGCGTGAATAAATTGTTTATAAGTTTTTTATAACCTTGTGTAAAGTTTTATAACTAACTGTGTATAAACACCAGCTTATCCACCGATCAAAATAAAGTCTCAAAACTTATTCACAAAAAAACCTCTTATCAACATTTTTGTGAACTGATTGTCCACCAGCTAAAATCCAAAATAAAAACAAATTTTCCTAGGCTTTACCAAAATTTTTCTCCACTTATAAACATATCCACCGTGCCTATAACTACTACTAAATTTTATATATAAATAATTAAACAATAATAATATGAAAATTGTTTGCACTCAGGAAAATTTGAATAAAGGATTATCTTTGGTATCAAACATTGCCAACAAAAGTTCCAACTTGCCAATTTTGAATAATGTATTATTGAAAGCAGAAAAAAACGATCTCACTTTGATCACTACTGATTTGGAAATTGGTATCAAAGCATCAATTAGAGGAAAAATAGAAAAGTCAGGCGAGTTTACAGTAGATGCTAAATTGATTCACAACTTTGTTTCTTTTCTTCCCAGAGAAAATATTGAAATCAACTTGGACGGAGATAACCTAGAAATAAAAAGTGCCAACCAAGAAACCTCTATCAAAGGCATGCTTGCTGAAGACTTTCCTCTGATACCAGAAATAGAAAAACATAACATGGTAGAAATCTCAATCGCTGACTTGAAAAAAAGTCTTTCTCAAGTGCTACTAGCCGCGTCACTAGATGTCTCAAGGATTGAAATAAATGCTGTAAACTTCAACTTTCAAAAAAATGAACTTACTCTAGCAGCTACTGATAGCTACCGTTTGGCTGAAAAGAAAATCCCAGTAGAAAACGGGGAAAACAAAAACCTAATAATTCCTCTCAAAACTTTACAAGAATTAGCTAGGATTCTAAATGACCAGCAGGACAAAAAACTCAAAATATTTTTTAATGAAAATCAGATAATGTTTGAGCTTGATGGAGTAGAGCTCATATCGCGTGTAATAGATGGTAAATACCCAGATTATAGTCAAATTATTCCAGCTGAATTCAAAACTGAAGCCAAGTGCAATATTAGTAAGCTTGTCCCAGCTATAAAATCAGTGGCTCTGTTTTGCAAACAAGGTATTAATGATATAAGACTTAGTTTTGATGCCAAGTCTCAAAAAATAATTATCGCTACTGCTTCATCAAATACTGGTACTTCAATTGCCAATGTCTCAGCAGAAATAAAAGGAGAAGAAAATGATATTGTCTTTAACTACCGCTATTTACTAGATGGCCTTAATCAGCTGGGTACCAGTGAAGTAAATATGAAGATAAACAATAATTCATCACCAGGGCTACTTCAGCCAGTTGGTAATGACAAATATATTTATTTGGTAATGCCTATTAGGCAATAAATTTATGGGTGGTTTTATAAAAATAAATGATACCTTACAAATAACTTCAGAACAGGGTTTTCCAAAGGAACTGAATTATCAAGAACACCTGAAAAATAAGATCAAGGCCGAGGATTTTGAAGGAAAAATATTTGATTTTAAAGATAAAGAGGATATTAGAATATATCATAGACCCCCTGTTAGAAATTTTTTAGTGCAGAATATAAACGGTAAATGGTTGTATTGGGGATTGATACATATTTTGGAAATTTTCCATGATCATGAAAAAAATACCACCTCTGGAAAATACAAAATTATTTATATAAACACACCCGAAGAAATGAAGAAGGCTTATGAGTTGATTGATAGAAGAAAAGACTTTAGTTATTTATAAAAGATAAAAGCCCCGCCGAAGCGGGGTTTTTTGAATTGACAAAATATTTTAATAATGTTATCTTACAGCGTTAAACGTACGAACAATTCACTCTTTTTAGGAGGTAGGTGGTAATGCGCTTTGTGCTCTTTGTCGTTAGTTTGGTGCTTTTTTACGGTGTCTGTCTGTTGGCCTGTGTAGGTCTGTGGGGGCTCGGTCTTTTGCCGAGTTTTCAGGCAGCTGCTCAGTGGGCTGCTTATGTTGTGGCGTTTTTCTACGTCACCTACATCCTGCTCATACCCATTGGTCTTGGGTTGGTGAGTCTACTGAGCTGGCCCGGTCGGGCTATCTACAAAAGGGTTCGTAGTCTGCAGGCGCGGAATTACGAATCCGAAGAGACCTTTGACGAGTAGCCGATTTCGGCTTGAGAACTTCGCGCCCCCTTGTCTGGTTCATAACCAGACAAGGGGGCTTTTTTGTATTAAATAAAAAAAATAACCCTGCATCATTATGGTAAATGGTTTAAAATTTTTATAAAAAAAGAGGGAGGGGAGGTTTGTCGGACTATTAGTGTCCGGCACACTCTCCCCTCCGCGGGCAAATTGGCGAGGTCGCCTCCCACCGCTGACGCGGTTTGAAACGTTAGGAGGTTTATCTCCCTTGCCTTTTGCCCGAGTTGGTGGGGCTGCGCTACGCAGTGTCGGTTATCAACGGCTTCCATTATCAGCTGGAAGAAGCACTCTTAGGACGCGTTGATGGTGCACCTAAACCGACTTGCCCAGCATGGATGCTGATCGCGTAGCGTGTGGCGTTTGCCACGCAGCCCCACAAAGATTTTATATTATTCTTTTTCGGCTGTCAATTGAGTATATATAAAACTTTTAAAATTTTTCTAGTTTTAGCCATTTTTTGCGGATAAATAGCTATTTTATTCACAGGGGTCTTTTCAAGCTTTTTTAAATTTGCTATAATATCAATACCTTCAGATGCCCTAGTCGAGAGGGTCTTTGCTAGGTATCTGTCACATAGGACAGCCGAAAAACTCCCTTGCGCGATGGGGCGTTTTTTGGTTTAGGCAAATTTTGATTTTTAAAATAAAAAATTCCCCCGCCCGATTCTGTTTTACAGAATCGGGCGGGGGCAGACCAGTCTCCTAGTAGGAGTAGTCGGGAAAGAGCCAATGCCAAGTAGGCTTGATGAGGTGTTCTTTGATTTGGTAAGGGAGTTCAAAGATGATTAGGAAAATCATGATGCCAATCAGCAACATGAAAAGGCCGATTATTTCCTCGCTTTCATCCAGATTGTTGTCCCAGCTGTTTTTGATTTTTTGCCCGAACAAGTAAAGGCCGCTGGCAATGTAGACCAAGGCCAGGAGACCGAGGATGGGGAGGCTGACTACCTTCAAGCAAGTCCAAAGCAGGATGGTCTGCTTGCTTAGCAGAGTGAGCGGCTTGCCCCAGCCAAGTAGACTGACATCATGCATCAGGCGCAGAGCCATCAGGTAGACGACAAAGACAGTTGGCAAGTGCCAGTAGATGTCTTGGCCGATTTTCCTGATAGCTAGGTAGGTGATGAGAGTGAATACGACCACAAAACTAGTGATCATCAGGGTATTAAGCGACAGCACCGGGCCAAAGAGCAGCCAAACAACCTTGGCCATAGCCAGCCAGAGCAGATGGTAGAGCCAGTGGTTGTAGGCGCCGGCAATCCAGACGCTGAAGCGGTTGGTGATCAGCCAGACCAGCGTGGCGACAAAGAGCGCCAGATTGAGTGGCCAGATGAGCCAGTCGGGGGTTATCTGGGGCAGAATCAGCGAATAGCTACTTGTTGGTTGGAAATGCAGTGTTGGGATGAGGGTGGTGACTAGGGCGAGGATAAGAGTGGTTACAAACCAGCGACCAAGTAGAGGGTTGCGTAGTTCATAGTGGATCATGGATCCTTCCTTTCTGTGAGGGTACAGACTCACTGGGCAGAAGTATAGTAGTAAAGCAAGTTGCAAAAATAATTTAATATATAAGATATTTTTTGTCAATTGAAAAAGAGGGCTAAGTCTGGTAGAATAAGATTATTATGATAGCCTATTTAAAAGGTAAGATAATCAAAAAAGCTACTAGATCCGCCATTGTTTTGGTTGGTGGGATAGGTTATGATGTTTTTTTGCCAACCAAAACTCTAGAAAAATGCCGTGAGCAGGATGAGGTGGATTTTTTTATTCATTCTTATATCAAAGAGGATGCTTTTGATCTTTATGGTTTTTCCAGTTTAGAGGAGTTGGATTTTTTCAAAAAACTTATTTCTGTGTCAGGCGTCGGACCAAAGAGTGCTTTAAATGTCTTGGCTCTAGCCTCACTTGATGATCTCAAGCGGGCTATTACTAGTGGAGATTCTACTATGCTACAAAAAGTGTCTGGTATTGGTAAGAAGACTGCTGAGAGACTAGTGGTAGACCTCAAAGAAAAATTTATTGTGGACTTGAGCCAACCATCTATGACCAGTGATAGCGACAAGCAAGTAGCCGAAGCTTTGATGTCACTGGGCTACAAACAAAGTGAGGCTCAAGAAGTATTAAAGACTTTGCCCAAGAGTGATGATCTGGCCACGCGTATCAAAGAAGCTCTTAAATATATAAACAAATGAAGTTAGTTTGTAATAAAGAAAATTATGATGATTTTTTAACTACCAGATTTGTCTCTGGTAATTTTTTACAGTCTAGTGTTTGGAGAAATTTTTTATCTAGACAGGGCAAAAGATATTGGCAAGCAGCGGTCTTAGAAGAGGATAAATTAATAGGTCTTTGTCTTTTGTATGAAAACAAATTACCTTTTGACAGGACTTATCTTTATAGTCCCAAGGGACCGGTCATTAGTCAGGGTATAAGCGAAGAAAAAAGAAAGGATGTTTTAAGATTTATTTTGTCACAAGCACGAGAGATTACTATTGAAACCAAAAAAAAGGAAGAAATATTTTTTAAGTTAGAACCAGAAAATAGTAATTTGATTTTGCCAGAACTACAAAAGTGTCCAGATGTCCAACCGCGTGATACTTGGATTCTTGATATCAAAGATGAAGAAAAAAAATTACTAGCCAATATGCACACTAAGACCAGATACAATATTGCTTTGGCCAAGAAAAAAGGAGTGTCAGTATTTTTTTCTCAAGACGAAAAAGATATAGAAATTTTTTTGGCGTTGAATAGAAAAACAGCCGATAGAAAAGAAATAAAAATTCATGACGATGATTATTATCGTTTACTTTTTAAAACCTTACTTGATCATAAAGTTGCTCATCTAGCTATAGCCACAGTAAACGGTCAGCCGGTAGCGGCCAATATTTTGATTTATTTTGGTCAAGCTATGACCTATTTGCATGGTGCTTCAGATTATGAATTCAGAAATTATATGGCACCACATCTTTTGCAGTGGGAGAGTATAAAAAAAGCCAAAACTCTGGGCGCGGAGATTTATGATTTTTGGGGTATTGCCCCAGAAGACGGATCCAAACCAAAATGGGTTGGTATTAGTCGTTTTAAAAAAGGTTTTGGCGGTCAGGTGGTATATTCACCAGGGGCCTACAACTTGATTTATAACAATAGCTGGTATAGCATATATAAACTTGCCAAAATTATTTTAAGAAAATAGTTATATTAAATTTATTGAAATATGATTAGAAAAGTACTTATTTCAGCTGCTGGACGCGGTACTAGGATGCTAGAGTTGTCCAAAGACAAACCAAAACATCTCATAGAGGCTAATGGTCGTCCCTTTCTTTATTATCTTTTATCAAATCTAAAAGCCGCTGGTTTTGAAGAAATTATAATGGTCGTTGGTTACAAAAAAGAATTTATGGAAGAATTTTTGACCAAATATCCAGAATTTAAAATCCAGCTAGTTAATCAATTTGAAATACTCGGTGAAGAGAAGTATGGCACAGCTTGTCCTCTGGAGTGTGTCAAAGATATTTTGAAAGGTCAAAGTTTTTTGGCAGTCTACGGAGATAATCTATATTCGGTTGAAGATTTGAAAAGATTAAATATTGATGATGATTACAATTATATAGCTGGCTTAGCCCACCAGCACCCAGAAAATTATGGTGTGCTAGCAGTGGATAAAAATAGTTTTTTGAAACAAATAGTAGAAAAACCTGCTCAGCCAGTTGGTAATTTGATTAATACTGGATTATACAAATTTACTCCAGAAGTTTTTGATTATTTAGATAAGATAGATATTTCTCCTCGCGGTGAATATGAGCTGACAGATGTCATAAATCTTTTAGCCAAACAGGGCAAGGTAAAAGTAATTGACCTCAAAGGTGTCTGGCTTGATTTTGGCAAGCCGGAAGATGTCCAGAGAGTAGAAGATTATTTAAATAATAATTAGCAACCATATTAGGATGCTTAAAAAGTTAATAAAAAAAATATTGGGCAAAAAAATCATCTTGGCTTATCATCACACTTTGGCCAAGTTGGCGGCTTTTGTTTTTGGAAACCCTAGTGACAAATTGATTGTGATAGGCGTGACCGGCACCAATGGTAAGACAGCGACTGTTAATTTTGTAGCTCAGTTTTTGCAGTCCCAAAATCAAAAAGTTGGTTTGGCTTCAACTGCTAATTTTAAAGTCGCTAAAAAAGAATGGCTCAATGACAAAAAAATGACAATGCTTGGGCGCATGCAAACACAAAGACTTTTATCTGATATGGTCAAAGCTGGTTGTAAATATGCGGTGATTGAAACATCGTCTCAAGGTGTAGAACAATTTCGTCATGCGGGGATAAATTATGATACAGTTATTTTTACCAATCTGACACCCGAGCATATCGAGGCTCATGGTAGTTTTGAAAATTATCGAATGTATAAAGAAAAACTTTTTAAACACCTATCAACTAGCAAGATAAAAATAATAGATGGTGAGAAAATAATCAAAATAGTTGTGTCCAATAATGATGATATGGAAACAGAGAGGCTCAAAAAAATAAAAGTTGATAAATTTGTCACTTACTCTATTGATAAACAATCTGATTATCAGGCACAGGATATTGATTTGGAAAACGGAGTGTCATTTTCTGTGCATGGTAATAGGATAGATACAAAATTTATTGCTAAATTTAATGTTTATAATGTTTTGTCAGCTATGGTAGCAATAGCAGAGTTAGGTTTTGATCTCAAAAATTTAGTACAAACAAAATTAAAAAATGTACCAGGTCGTCAGGAATGGATTGATGAGGGACAGGATTTTAAAGTATTAGTTGATTATGCTCCTGAGCCAGAGGGTTTAGGCCAACTTTATCAGACTTTGAAAAAAATAAAAAAAAATAGATTGATTCATATCTTGGGATCATGCGGTGGAGGAAGAGATAAAGCTCGTCAACCAGTACTTGGTAAAATGGCGGGAGAGAACGCTGATATAGTAATTGTAACAAACGAAGACCCATATGATGATGATCCAATAGAAATTATAAACAATGTTGCCCGTGGAGCTATTGAGGTTGGCAAAACACTGGATAAAGATTTGTTTAAAGTAGAAGATAGACGTGAGGCTATTCAAAAATCAATAGAATTGGCTCAAGTTAACGACCTAATACTTATTACTGGTAAAGGTTCAGAACAATTTATATGTGTGGCAAATGGTCAAAAAATTCCTTGGGATGATAGACGAGTTTTTAAAGAATTGTTGAAATAACTAATAAAAGAGCTAGTTTTGTGTAAATAAGTCTTGACAAAAGACTTATTTTGTGATAAGATGATATGATTCGCTTTTAGCGTTTGTTCTATATACAATGCCGAAATTGGCTAAAAATAGATTGTTTCGTTGTTCTTGGCAGTTTCACCCTTTCTAGGAGGAATGTCTAATGTTCAATCGCAAGGGCTTTACTCTCATCGAGCTGATGATCGTTGTGGTCATCCTCGGTCTCCTGGCGGCCATCGCCATCCCCAACTTCATCAGCATGCAGAACCGGGCCATGGAGGCCAAGACCAAGGGCGTCTGCCACACCGTGCAGCTGGCCGTCGAGGACTACGTCGTCAGAAACGACGGTCGCTACCCCGAGAAGGTGGTCTATTTCCTGTATTTGCTGCCCGCTGAGCAACTGCTGGAAAACGCCTTCACTAACCAAGTGACCGAGCCGCGTGACGCGATCATGACCGACGAGGTTCCCGGTCCGGGTCAGGTCTTTTACCAGCCCATCAAGCAAGGGAACATCAACATCGGATATGTCATCACCGGCTACGGAGCTGACAGTCAGCAGATTGTCGAGCTCACCAGTGGCTCCTAGTACCAGCAGGTACTAGGAGAAAGGACGGGAAGTCACACGTGCATCGTGTGACCCCCGTCCTATTTTTTTACCCCGCACCATTTTTTAATACTCAAAAATGGTGCGGGATTTATCTAAAATCAGTCAAAAATAAAGACGCTTGCACCGTAGACCGAGCGTAGCGAGGTTGTACGGTGTGGATAAAGTGTAGGTAAATGACTATATATGTGTATATATAGCCTTTATTTATTGGTAAAACATATAAAATTTGACAAATTTTTTCTTTTATATATAGCAACTTTTTATCTAATATTAGATAAAAAAACTTAAAAATAGCCTGTTGTTTCTGAGTGATGAGGACAAGACCTTGACAATAGGTGTCAAATTTGATACCATTGGGCTATGCAATTTTTGGCCCCAAGCCTATTTTAAATGAAAATTAATGTAAATAACTGACCCAAAATCGGGTGAGTTCTTTTTTGTGACTGCAAACTTTCTATAATATAAAGCCCTTATACTATAAGGCTAATTAAACAATCTAGTTAGCACTATCTTTATGCCCCAAGTAAAAACTTCTACTTCGCGCAAGTATTTTACTGATCTGCGTGAAGCCATTCCTTTGACGGACCTTATTGAGGTTCAGAAAAAGTCCTATGACTGGTTTTTTAGAGAAGGACTAAAAGAACTTTTTGAGGAAATCTCTCCAATCAAAGATTTTATTGGTCGTGATCTTGAGCTTTATTTTCAAGACTACTATTTGGACGAGCCAAAATTTGACGAAGTCAAAGCCAAAGATAAAAATATTACTTTTGAGGCTCCACTGCGAGTCAACATAAGGCTGGTCAACAAAAGAACCAGCGAAGTCAAAGAACAAGAAATATATTTGGGAGATTTTCCATTGATGACTGATCGCGGTACTTTTATTATCAATGGTGTAGAACGTGTAGTTGTTTCTCAGCTTATCAGAAGTGCTGGTGTGTTTTTTACATCTTCGGTCATGCGTGGTCGCAAATACTATGGAGCCAAGCTTATACCAAATCGTGGTGCTTGGTTGGAAATTGAGACTGATGTCAACAATGTCATTTACGTAAAGATAGATAGAAAAAGAAAAGTACCTATCACCGCACTCTTGCGCGCCTTTGGGTATTTTACCGATGAAGAAATAACAGATTTATTTAAAGATGTTGACACTCACCCAGAGGTAAAATTTATCAAGGCTACAATCAACAAAGATATTTCTACAAACGAAGCCGAGGGCTTAAAAGAAATTTATCGTCGTATTAGGCCGGGCGATTTGGCTACTACTGAAAATGCCAGATCTCTTATTCATTCTATGTTTTTTGATTTTGATCGTTATGATTTTGGTCGGGTTGGTAGATACAAAATCAATTCTAGATTTGCACTAGACATTCCAAATAATAAAAATACCAGAGTCTTACGAAAAGAAGATTTGATTTTGGTGGTCAAAGAAATTATCAAATTAAATCTTAGCCAAGAAGATGCTGATGACATTGATCACTTGGGCAACAGGCGGGTCAGAGCTATCGGAGAACTTGTCCAAAACAGGTTTAGGATTGGCTTGGCTCGTATGGAGCGCATTGTCAAAGACAGGATGAGCACTTTGGACATGACAAGTATTACTCCAAATCAGCTTATCAATGCCCGTCCAGTGATTGGTGTGATCAAAGAATTTTTTATGAGCTCACAACTTTCTCAATTCATGGACCAGGTAAATCCTTTGGCTGAGCTAGAGCACAAACGTCGTTTGTCAGCTATGGGACCAGGTGGTCTATCTCGTGAAAGAGCGGGCTTTGAAGTCCGTGATGTACATCGTACTCACTATGGTCGTATTTGTCCGATTGCCACTCCCGAAGGTCCAAATATCGGACTAGTCGGGCATTTGGCATCTTACGCCAAAGTAAATGATTTTGGTTTTATTGAAACTCCTTTTAGGCGAGTACTTCATGATATAGATAATGATCCAAAGGTAACCACTGATAAAATAGCCAGAGAAGACATCAAAACCCCAGATGGCAAAAAAACAATTGTTGGCGCTGGACAAACTATCACCGCTAGCGTAGCTAAAGAATTGGCCAAGCATACAGAAATTGAAATAGTCCCCATCAAACCATTGGTGACCAATGAAATAGTTTATTTTGATGCTTTTGAAGAGGAAAGATATAACACCGCCGCGGCCACTACACCGATTGATGAAAAAGGTTATTTTATAAATGATTATTCTGAAATTAGAGTTAAGGGAAATCCTACTTATGATAAAGTAGAAAGAATTGATTTGTTGGATGTTGCTCCAAATCAAATTATTTCCATTGCTACATCTTTAATTCCATTTTTGGAACATGACGATGCGGTCAGAGCGCTTATGGGCACAAACATGCAACGTCAGGCAGTTTCGGTTATTCGTCCGCAAGCTCCTGTAGTTGGTACTGGTGTTGAGGCTAAGGCAGCTATGGATTCTGGACAGGTGATTGTAGTCAAAGATGACGGTGAGGTTACTTATGTTGATAGTCGCCGTATTGAAGTAAGCAATAAAAAAGGAGAAACAATAATTTATAACTTAAATAAATTTTCTCGTTCCAATACTTCTACTAGTATGAATCAGCACCCGATAGTTGATAAAGGACAAAAAGTCAAAAAGGGTGAGGTAATTGCTGATGGAGCAGCTACTGATCAAGGAGAGTTGGCTCTAGGCCAAAACATGTTGGTTGCTTATATGACTTGGGATGGAGGAAATTATGAGGATGCTATTTTGATATCAGAAAGAGTTGTAAAAAATGATAATTATACTTCTATTAGTATTGAGGATTACTCTATTGATATCCGTGATACCAAGCTTGGTCCAGAAGTGGTCACTCGTGATATTCCAAATGTCAGCGAAGAAAAATTAAAAGACCTTGATCGTGAAGGAGTAGTCAGAATTGGGGCCAATGTCTCATCGGGAGATATTCTGGTAGGTAAAATTACTCCTAAAGGTGAAACCGAATTGTCAGCTGAAGAAAAACTTTTGCGAGCTATCTTTGGTGAAAAAGCCAAAGACGTCAGAGACACATCTCTTTATTTGAAGCATGGAGAACGAGGTAAGGTAATCGGAGTTAAGGTATTTTCTCGTGATAAGGGTGATAAACTACCGGCCGGAGTAATCAAGACTATTCAGATTACTATTGCTCAACTCAGAAGAGTGCAAGTCGGTGACAAGATGGCCGGCCGACATGGAAATAAAGGTGTAATATCCCGTGTAGTACCAATAGAAGATATGCCATTTTTGGCTGATGGTACACCAGTTGATATTATTTTGAATCCGCTGGGTGTTATTTCTCGTATGAACCTGGGGCAGCTACTAGAAACTCATTTAGGTTTGGCGGCTAGAACCGCTGGCTATAAAGTGGCTAGTCCGGCTCTAAACGGAGTGTCCGAAGAAATCATCAGAGGGGAGCTAGCCAAAGCTGGTTGGCCGGAAGATGGTAAATTGCAATTATATGATGGCCGCACTGGTCAGCCATTTGACAACAAGACAACTGTTGGCGTGGCTTATATGTTGAAACTAAATCATTTGGTAGAAGACAAAATTCATCAGAGGTCTATCGGACCATACTCTCTTGTTACTCAACAACCGTTGGGTGGTAAGGCTCAGTTTGGTGGTCAGCGTTTTGGTGAGATGGAAGTCTGGGCTTTAGAAGCTTATGGTGCTGCCAGCACTTTGCAGGAAATGATAACTATCAAATCTGATGATGTGCCAGGTAGATCCAAGGCTTATGAGTCAATCATCAAAGGTGAACCTATCAAGCGTTTAAATATACCTGAATCATTCAATGTTTTGGTTCGAGAGCTAAAAGGCCTTGGATTGGAAGTAGAGCTCGTCGGAGAAAGAGAGGCCAAGATTGAAGACGTTGACCGGGAAACTCAAGAAATACTCAAAGAAGAAGCTCCTGTTGTAGCTGACTTGAGTTTGTCAGAAGAAGTAGCGTCTGAGTCAGAAAAATAATTTTTGTAAATTATAAATTTAAAAATATGCCTACTCCATCATCAACAAAAACTACCTTTATGTCACAGGAAAAAAATACCGTCTTAGAATTTGATGCTATCAAACTAAGATTGGCTTCTCCTGAAGACATACACAACTGGTCACACGGTGAGGTTTTGAAACCAGAAACTATAAACTACCGAACGCAAAAACCAGAAAAAGACGGTTTGTTTTGTGAAAAGATTTTTGGACCAACCAAAGACTGGGAGTGTTATTGTGGTAAATATAAAAGAATTCGTTACAAAGGAATTGTTTGTGATAAGTGTGGTGTAGAAGTGACTCGTGCTATTGTTCGTCGTGAAAGAATGGGACACATTGATTTGGCCGCTCCTGTATCTCATATTTGGTTTTTACGTGGTATTCCATCCAAGATCGGTTTGGTTTTGGATTTGAGTATTCAGTCTCTAGAAAAAGTTATTTATTTTGCTAGTTTTATTATTACCAATGTTGATGATGTTGCTCGTAAAGAAACCATAGAACAGATAAAGGGTGAATTAAAAAACAAGCGCAAGCAGATTGATAATGAATTTAATCAAAGAACTCAGGAAGCCAATAATCGTAAAACCAAACTCATCGCTGATGGCCAGCCAAAAGATAAAGTAGAAAAACAGATTGAGCAGGATTTGATGAATTTAAATGTTGCTAAGATTGATAAAATTAAAACCTTGGAAGAAGCCGCTGATGTGGCTCTAAAGGAATTGCGTGAGTTAAGAGAATTGCAAATAATTTCTGAGACTAAATATCAGGAGTTAGCCTTGCGTTATGGTCATGTGTTTGAGGCCAGTATTGGGGCTGAGGCTGTCAGGGAATTACTCAAGAGGATTGATCTAAAAGAACTCTATAATTCTTTGGAAAAAGAAATAGAAGACTCCATAGCGTCTAAGAGAAAAAAACTTATTAGAAGGTCACGACTGGTCAAGAACTTGATTATAAATAAAATTAGACCCGAGTGGATGATTATGACCACTATTCCAGTCATTCCTCCAGATTTGAGACCAATGGTTCAGCTTGATGGTGGGCGTTTTGCTTCATCTGATTTGAATGACTTGTATCGTCGTGTCATCAATAGAAATAATCGTCTAAAAAGACTCAAAGAGCTCAATGCTCCAGAAGTAATTCAAAGAAATGAAAAAAGAATGCTTCAGGAGGCAGTGGATGCTTTGATTGATAATAATGCCCGTCATGGTAAGACAGTTACTGCTTCTACTGGTCAAAAGAGAACTCTCAAGAGTATTGCGGACATGCTAAAAGGTAAGCAAGGACGTTTTAGACAAAATTTGCTTGGTAAACGTGTTGATTATTCTGGACGTAGTGTTATTGTCATTGGTCCGCATTTAAAACTTTATCAGTGTGGTTTGCCAAAGACTATGGCCTTGGAACTTTTTAGACCATTTGTAATTTCTCAACTTATAAAACAAGAATTGGTTCATAATGTCCGTAGTGCCAATCGTTATATTGAGGCTGGGCACCAGGAGGTATGGGCAATTCTGGAAGATATTATCAAAGATGCTCATGTATTATTGAATCGTGCTCCAACCCTTCATCGTTTGGGTATTCAGGCTTTCCAGCCGACTCTTATAGAAGGTAAAGCTATCCAGCTTCATCCTTTAGTTTGTACGGCTTTTAATGCTGACTTTGATGGAGATCAAATGGCTGTTCATGTTCCTTTGACTGAAGAAGCCAAAGAAGAAGCTAGTACTATTATGCTATCATCAAACAACCTACTGAAGCCGGCTACCGGTGATCCAGTAACTGTGCCAAGTCAGGATATTGTTTGGGGATGTTATTATTTGACTTATATTCATCCAGAGTCAAAATTGACCAAGGCTTTTGGTGATGAAGATGAGGCAGAAAAAGCTTTTGCCTTGGGAGTGATTGGTCTTCAGGATGTTATCAAAGTTAGAATTGCCAAAGAAAAGAATCAGATTTTGGAAACATCGGTTGGTAGGATTATATTTAATAGAATACTGCCGGATAAGATGGGTTATGTGAACAAGACACTCGATAAAAAAGGAATGAAAAATATTGTAGCCGATGCTTTTCGTACTTTGCCCCACGACCAGACAGTCAAGCTACTTGATGATATCAAAGAAGTAGCCTTTAAAAATATTACTGCTTCCGGTCTTTCTTGGGGGATGGATGATATTCCAAAATTAAAAATCAAAAAAGAATTGATTGAAGAAGGAGAAAGAAGAGTAGAAGAAATTAAGGAACAATATAATCAAGGACTTTTGACTAATAATGAAAGATATATCAAGGTCATTGAAGTTTGGAATGAAATAAAAAATCGTATTTATGATAGGGTTCAAGAAGTTTTGGATCCAAAAAATTCCGTAGCGTCTATTATTGAGTCAGGCGCTAGAGGATCTTTGTCACAAATGATTCAGATCATGGGCATCAAAGGCTTGGTGATTAATCCAGCTGGTGATATTATCGAATTGCCTATCAAGGCCAACTTTCAAGAGGGTCTGGATGTGCTGGAATACTTTATCTCTACTCATGGTACTAGAAAAGGTCTATCAGATACTGCTCTTCGTACGGCTAATGCCGGATATTTGACTAGGCGTTTGGTGGACGTTTCTCAGGATATGGTAATTTTGGAAGATGATTGTAAAGACAAAGAGGGTTTGGTGATTACTAAAGAAGAAAGTGATGCTATAAACGAGACCTTGGCCGAAAGAGCTACAGGTAGAGTTCTAATAGAAGATATCAAAGACGCTAAAGGTAAAGTAGTTGTCAAAAAAGGCACTTTGGTGGATAAAGAGGCTTCCGAATTAGTAGCCAAAGCCAATCCCGATCAGATAAAAATAAGATCAATATTGACTTGTAAATCTATCCGCGGAGCTTGTAAAAAATGTTATGGTTTTGATTTGGGTTATAATGAGTTAGTCAAACAAGGAACAGCTGTTGGTATTGTGGCTGCTCAAAGTATTGGTGAACCCGGCACACAGCTTACTATGAGAACTTTTCATACTGGCGGTGTAGCCGAAGGAGATATTACTCAAGGTTTGCCTCGTGTAGAGGAGTTATTTGAAGCTAGGCCGCCTAAAAAATCAGCTATCTTGGCGCCACTTTCAGGTGTAGTATATATTGAGGATGATCAAAAACTTATTTCCAAAGATCAGAGAATCATCAAAATCAAACCACAGGAAATCAGAGTAGAAGAATATGAAATTAAAGATAATACCGATCTTAAAGTAAAAGATGGTCAAGAAGTAGAAGTTGATCAGGTCATCATGCTTGATAATAAAGACAAAGTCAGGACTAAGCTAGATGGTGTTATAAAGATTAAAGACAAAACCCTTAAGGTCATTAGTAAAGAAGGAAGTATGCAGGAAGTCATAATACCGGCTGGATATAATCTCTGGATTAAAAATAAGGATCTAGTAGAAGAAGGTCAGCAGATTACCGAAGGAAGCATTGACTTGCAAGAGCTCTATGATCTCAAAGATATGCTCAGTGTTCAAAAATATATTATTAGTGAGATCAAACATATTTATTCTTCACAAGGCCAGAATCTAAATGATAAACACGTTGAGCTTATTGTCAGACAGATGTTTTCTAGAATCTTGGTCAAAGATGTGGGAGATACTGAACTATTGCCAGGTGAGGTGATAACCTATACTCAATTCCAAGAGGCCAATATTAATTCTAAGGGTAAGAAAGCAACTGGAGACACTCTACTTTTGGGCATTACCAAAGCCGCTCTTACCTCAGACTCATTCTTATCAGCAGCGTCTTTCCAAGAAACAGCTAGGGTGCTCATTGATGCGGCAATTTCCGGTAAAGTAGATCATCTAAAGGGTCTAAAGGAGAATGTAATTATTGGTCGCAAGATTCCAGCGGGCACGGGTTTTATAAAATAATAAAAGAATATTTTTTCGCAAAAGCCCCCTATTTTTGGGGGTTTTTGATTTGTTGGGGGGATTTTATTTTATTCTTATATATGGTAAAATATAGGTATTATAAACTGATAATTTTCACCAAAAATGGCTAGAAGAAAAAGACGAGTCTATCAAAATGAAGAAGAGGGTTTTAGTATAAACCCAGAAACTAAAGGGGCTATTTTTACAATACTTATTTTTACAGTAGCCTTTTTAAGTATTTTATCAATTTTTGATTTAGCTGGCGCTTTTGGCCGCTATCTAAATTTTGGCCTATCTTATGCTTTTGGTTGGGCTGATTGGATATTTATTTTGATTTTACTCTGGTTGGGCTATTTGTTGGTTAGAAGTGGTCGTTATGCTATTAAAATATCGGGATATATTGGGTTAGTTTTGATGATGCTGGCTTTTTCCGGCTTATTTCATTTTTTTGTTTCAGAATTTAGCCTAAAAGAAATAATTTCTGCTGGTAAAGGCGGCGGGGCCTTGGGATTTTTTATAGGGCAGACACTTCAAAGCTTTTTAGGTTTTTGGGGTTCAATGGTAATACTTTTTGCACTTTTATTTATTGGAATATTTTTGGCTTTCAACACTTCTTTTAAGGATATGATTGAGAAGGGTAAAGTCTTGGGTATAATAAAAGAAAAATTTTTGCCCGAGGCAGATTTGTCTGAGCAAGAAGAGGAAGAAAATGATGATAAAGAAGAGTTTTCTCCTGATGAAGACATGATAGAAAACAAAGAAGAGTTTTCTCCTGATGAAGAAATGGAAGAGAGTAAAGAAGAGGTGGCCGAAGATTTTGTTGATGAAGAAACGGAAGAAAAGCCTCAAGTCAGAAAGGCTAGGCCCAAGATTGTAGTGCCAATTGAGCTTTTATCAAAATCAAATTCCAAGCCTGATTCCGGAGATATCAACGCTAATATGAATAAGATTCAAAAGACTTTGGAAAATTTTGGGATTGACGTGACAATGGGAGAGGTAAATGTTGGACCAACAGTCACTCAATATACTTTGCGTCCGGCGGAAGGGGTCAGGCTTTCTCAGATGCTTACTTTGCAAAATGATTTGGCCTTGTCTTTGGCGGCTCATCCTTTGCGTATGGAAGCACCTATTCCAGGCAAATCTTTGGTGGGTATAGAAGTACCAAATCAAACTGTCTCTACAGTTAAACTCAGGGAAATTTTAGAAAGCAGCGCTTATAGAAAAAGAAAAAACAGTCTACAGCTGTCTTTGGGTAAAGATGTAGCTGGTAGTGCAATTTTGGCCAACTTAGCTACTATGCCCCATCTTTTGGTAGCCGGCTCTACTGGTAGTGGCAAGTCAGTTTGTATTAATAACATAATATTAAGTTTGATCTATCAAAATTCTCCTGATGAATTAAAATTTATTTTAATTGATCCTAAACGAGTAGAACTTTCATCATACAACAATATACCACATTTACTGACCCCAGTTATCAACGAAACAGATAAAGCTATCAATGCTCTCCGTTGGGTAGTAAAGGAGATGCATGAAAGGTACAAATTACTTCAAGCCGCCGGCAAAAGGAACATTGATAGTTATAATAGTGCCGTTATTGTTAATCGTTTACCTTATATAGTGGTGATTGTTGATGAATTTGCGGCTCTGATGTCTTTGGCAGCCAAAGAAATAGAAGCAGCCGTTGTTTCTTTGGCTCAGATGGCTAGGGCGGTTGGTATACATCTGGTTTTGGCCACCCAAAGACCGTCAGTAGATGTTATTACTGGTCTTATCAAAGCCAATATTACTTCCCGTATTGCTTTTGCCGTAGCCTCGGCCATGGACTCCCGTACTATTATTGATACTTCCGGAGCAGAAAAGCTTTTGGGCAAAGGTGATATGTTGTTTATGACAGCCGAGCTTTCCAAACCTCGCCGTATTCAGGGAGCCTATGTATCCGATGAAGAAATAAACGATGTAGTGGATTTCTTAAAAGATCAGGCTGAGCCAGAGTATAATGATGATGTGACAGAAAAGCCAAGCGGTCATGTGGCTGGTTTTGGTGGTGGCGGAGACTATGAAGATGATTTATCTTTGGAGGCTAAAGAAGTTGTTATAAAAGCCGGCAAGGCTTCAGCTACTTTGCTGCAGAGGAGATTAAGGATTGGCTATGCTAGAGCAGCTAGGCTCTTGGATATATTAGAAGAAATGGGTGTAGTTGGGCCGTCAGAAGGATCTAAGCCTCGTGAGGTTATGGTCTCACAAGAAGATCTGGAGGAGAATTTTGAATCACCGCTTGATGAAGAAGATATTGATGAGGAGGTTGAAGGTGAGACAGATGAGGAAGAAGATGAAGAAAGGGACAGATATTAAACCCTGTAAATTTATATGGCCAGCTTTAGACAAAAGAAAATAAGCCGAGGTCAGACTTTGTCTGACAAATTAAAACAAGCTAGAATCAGCCAAGAGGTTTCTTTGGAGGAAATGAGTCAGGCAACTAAAATACAGATAAAGTATTTGGAGATTTTAGAAGAAGGAGATTACCAAAAGTTGCCGGGCGATATTTATGCCAAAGCATGGCTAAAACTTTATGCCGATTTTTTGTCTTTAGATATTAGCGAGCTTTTGGCAGATTATAAAATAGAGAAATCAGTCAGAGATAAATTAATAAAAGTTTCTAAACCAAATGACTCAAAAAGCATCCCCAATTATAATATTTTGAAACCAAATTTTTTGAAAATTTTATCTATTGGTTTTTTGGTATTAATTCTCTTGGGATATTTGGCTTGGGAGATAAATAATATTGTATCACCACCGCAAGTTATTATTAGCGAGCCAAACAACAATTTTCGTACCAGCGAAAGCAGCGTCTTTATCAAGGGGCAGACAAAGCCGGAAGTTCAGCTAACTATCAATAATGAAACAGTTCTTTTAGATAGTGATGGTAATTTTATCAAAGAAGTAAATCTTGTCAGCGGCTTGAATAATTTGCAAATAAATGCTAAAAAGAAACATAGTAAAATCAATAATTTAGAATTGATAATATTTAGGGATATTATAGACTAGTTTAAAGATTAATAAGTAAGAAAAGCAAGCAAAACAGGCTAGTTTGCTAAACTAAGAAAGGAATTGTGATATGGCTAAAAAAGAAAAAGAAGGCCTAGATCAAGCTACTAAAAACGCTATTGATCAAATAAGATCGCGTTTTGGTGAGGGCTCCATAATGAATTTAGGAGAGGCCAAAGCTATGAATGTAGAGGCGGTTAGCACGGGCTGTTTGTCTTTGGACATTGCTTTGGGAGTTGGTGGAGTGCCGCGCGGCAGGATTATTGAAATTTATGGTCCTGAAGCATCAGGCAAAACCACTTTGGCTCAGCATGTGGTAGCTGAGGTACAAAGATTGGGAGGCGTAGCGGCTTTTGTTGATGCTGAGCACGCTTTGGATCCTGATTATGCCAAAAAAATAGGCGTTGATATTGATAAGTTACTCATTTCTCAGCCAGACACTGGTGAACAGGCTTTGGAAATTGTAGAAACACTAGTTCGCTCGGGTGGTATAGATGTGATAGTTATTGACTCAGTAGCTGCCTTAGTCCCAAAAGCTGAAATAGAGGGAGAAATGGGTGATAGTCATATGGGACTGCAGGCCAGATTGATGAGCCAGGCTTTGAGAAAATTGGCTGGTATTGTGCACAAGAGCAAAACCATTGTCATTTTTATCAATCAAATAAGAATGAAGATTGGTGTATTTTTCGGCAATCCCGAAACTACTACTGGCGGTAATGCTCTAAAATTTTATTCATCTCTTAGGATTGAGGTGCGTCGCAGTGCCCAAATAAAACAGGGTGAGAAGATAATTGGTAACCAAGTCAAGGCCAAAGTAGTAAAAAATAAAGTAGCGGCCCCATTTAAGAGTACAGTTTTTGATATTATGTATAATGAAGGAATATCGGTAGCTGGAGATGTTTTGGATACGGCCTTAGCTTTTGGTATTATTTCAAAATCAGGCAATTCTTATACATATGGAGAAGAAAAATTGGGCGTAGGGCGTGAAAATGCTAAATCGTATTTGAGGGCAAACCCAAAACTTATAAAGGAGATAAAAGATAAGGTTTGGAAAGAATACCGCTCCTCAGAACAATAATTATAATTTGTTTATACAAAAGAGTCTCGTAGCTTGCTAGGGGCTCTTTTTATTAGTATAATTTGATATATGCCTCGTTAGAAATCAAGCTGTTCTATCGGGGATATAATAGATTATTTAATATTTCTAACGGAGCATGTCGATTGCTAATAAGATTTTTCAAAATACCCTGTGGCAGGTTATTATCAGGGCTTTAAATATTTTTATAGGTGTTTTGTCCTTGGCACTTATCACTAGGATATTGGGTCAAGCTGGTTTTGGATATTATACCACTGCTTTTGCTTTTGTTCAGATGTTTATGATTTTGGTGGATCTGGGACTCTACCTTACTTTGCTCAGGGAAATTTCGGCAGCCAAAGAACGTAAAGATGAGAATAGAATTGTAAATAATATTTTTACTATCAGAATAGTTTCGGCTGTTCTGGTTTTGATTTTGATACCCTTGGTTGTTCAATTTTTCCCTTATACTAAAGAAGTAAAAATAGGTGTAACTATTTTTATGTTTTGTTATTTTTTCCAAAGTATAATTTCTACTTTGACCGCGGTTTTTTCCAAAAATTTGGCTATGCCAAAAGTAGCTATTACAGATTTGGTCAATAAAACACTATACGCTTTAGCCTTGATTTATCTTTTTAAAACTTCCGGCAACCTCAATCAAATATTATTTTTTAATGTGATTACACAAGGCACGGCTTTTATTTTACTTTTGGTATTTTTGAAAAAATATGTGAGTCTACAACTGGCTTGGGATTTTGTATATTGGAAGCAGGTATTTCATCGTACTTGGCCACTAGCTATTACAGTGGTATTGAATTTGGTTTATTTCAAGGCTGATACTTTAATTTTATCAGCTTATCACAGCCCAGAAGATGTAGCTATATATGGAGCGCCTTATAGAGTTTTGGAAGTTTTATCTACTTTTCCCCATATGTTTATGAGTCTTATATTGCCCATTTTTACAGCCGCTTGGGTGACTCAGAATAAAGAAAAATTAAAAAATAGTCTACAACATAGTTTTGATTTTTTTAGTATTATTAGTGTGGCTATGATTTTTGTCACCTGGCTTATTAGCAGCCCATTGATGACTCTGTTGGCGGGGCAAGAATTTGTCAAATCTGGGCCAATATTAAATATTTTGATAATAGCGACAGCTGCTATATTTTTTGGAACATTATTTACTTATTTAGTAGTAGCTCTTAATTTGCAAAAGCAGATGGTCAAATATTTTTTGATTACAGCTGGCATAGGAATTTTGGGTTATTTTACCCTTATCCCCCGTTTTTCTTATTGGGGAGCAGCGTATATGACTTTGTTGGTGGAGATTTTGATAGTCGTCTTTGCTTTTGTGGTAGTAAAAAAGAATGTTTCGCTTAATTTAAATTTCAAAGTATTAATAAAAAGTATCATAGCAGCAGTCATTGCTTCTTTTGTAGCTAGCTTGCTAGAGGATAAAAATATTATACTAGTGACAATCCTTGCCGGTTTAATTTATATCTTGGTTTTATTTTTTACTAAAGCAATCAATCAGTCGCTTATTAAAGAAATATTTAATAAAAAATAAATGAGCATTGATTTGCTACTAAATTTTATTTTCACTGCTTCGCTTTTGGTTTTTATTTTCACTGCTTATAAAAAAACTATCTGGGCAATAGCAGCAATAATAACTCTTTTACCTAGTTATTTGTGGCGCTTCAATATTTTGGGAATGCCAACTACTTTTTTGGAATTAATGATTGTTTTGTTATTTATAATTTGGTTGATAAAAGAGAAAAGATATAAAAAGATAAATTTTTTCTTAAAAAGGAAATCCGAAAATCAGGTTCCTTATAAACTTAGGCTACTTTTATCTGTTTGGATTTTAGCTAGCGTCTTAGCTTGGTTGGTAAATCCTACGTATAGTGCTCTTGGACTCTGGCGGGCATATTTTTTGGAGCCAATTATGTTTTTTTTGGTTTTTATCTATACTGTCAAGGATAAAGAAGATATAAAAATTATTATAAATGGGCTAGGCTTACTATTGGCTTGGTTGTTTGTAGTGGCTATGTATCAAAATTTTACAGACTGGAACTATATTGCCGCATATAATTTCCCACACGCAAAAAGACTGACCGCCGTTTTTTCTTATCCTAATGCCTTAGCACTTATTAGCGCTCCTATCTCAATATTCTTCTTATCTCTCTGGCTAATGATAAAAAATAAGGGGCGCAATTGGCATTATTTATTGTTGGGAATTTTGGGAGTTAGTTTATCTTATTTTGCGGTCAGCGAGGGGGCAATGCTGGCTATGCTAGCAGCTATATTTATATGGCTTATATTAGCCAAAAAAACAAGAAAATGGGGTATCTTACTAGCTTGTCTAGCTCTATCAGTAATTATATTATTTTTACCAAATAGTTTTTATCAACTTTTTTCACCAGGTAAAGGACTGGACATTAGCTCATTGGAAATCAGGAGCTGGCAATGGCGAGAGACTCTAGCTATGCTAAAAGATAATTTTGTTTTAGGTAGTGGTCTAAATGGCTATCAAGTGGCTATGAATAATTATCACCGTATAGATTGGATAGAAATATATCTTTATCCTCATAATATATTTTTAAATTTTTGGACAGAAATGGGCCTCCTTGGTTTATTTGGATTTTTAGGATTGTTGGCTTATATATATTATATTTTAAAAAAGATTTTGGCTGATAAAAATATTTTTGCTTGGCCGCTAATCTTGGCCTGGCTTACTTGGTTCATACACGGTTTGGTAGATGTACCCTATTTTAAAAATGATTTAAGCATCTTATTTTTTATACTATTAGCTTTTAGTTTATTTGTTTATAAAAATAAAAAAGATGGCGGATTTGAAAAAATATTTTAGTTATTTGGCTTATCCGACAGTTTTGTCTCTGTTTTTAGTAAACTTAATTCCTATTTTTGGAGTTTTGTTTTTTGGTTGGGATATTTTCACAATATTGATTTTGTATTGGCTAGAAAGTACAGTCGTAGGATTTTTTAATGTTTTGAAAATGCAACATATAAAAGATATTGGTTTGACCAAGAAAAATAGGCAGAGTAAAACAGATAAAATATCTGAGCCGACTAAGATATTTTTTATTGTTTTTTTTATTATTCATTATTCTATGTTTATGTTTGGGCATTTATTTTTTATTGTTACTTTCTTCAAGCCCGATTTGCCAAAGACGACATATACAGACGTGGCTTTTATCACGGTATTTTCTTATTTAAAAACTCTATTTATATCTTTATCTTTTTTATTTTTGAGTCACGCCATATCTTATATTTATAATTTTATAAAAAAACAAGAATATCTAAAGACCACCATAAATAAACAGATGTTTGCCCCATATAAAAGAATAGTAACTATGCATTTGACTATTATTTTTGGGGGATTTTTTGCCACGGCGCTTGGTTTTGGTATGTCAGCAGTTATTATTTTGGTATTTTTGAAGATAGTTATGGATTTTTCCGCTCATATTACTGAACACAAAGGCCTTATTTTAAAGTAAAAACAATTTACATTTAGGTCAAATTTTAGTATAATAAAAGCATTAATCCCGTCAGAAATTCACGATTTTTTGCGGGGAACAAAAAAATAAGATAGTTGTAAATATTTTAGAATAATAACGGGATGAAAAAAAATCAAAAAATCCGAAAAGCTGTAGTTGCTGTAGCTGGATCAGGTACTAGGCTTTTGCCGGCTACCAAAACCATGCCCAAGGAAATGTTGCCAATAGTAGATAAGCCGGTTATTCAGCTAGTAGTTGAAGAATTGGTGGCAGCTGGCATAGAGGACATTATACTTGTGACCAAGTGGGACAAAAAACCTCTTGAGGATCATTTTGATCATTCTTGGGCTCTAGAAAATGAACTGGCCAAAGCCGGAAAAAAAGATAAGCTAGCGGCAGTTAAAAAAATCTCAGAAATGGCCAATTTTGTTTATATAAGACAAAAAGGGCCATATGGTAATGGCACACCAGTTCTTTCGGCAGCTAGCTTGGTTGATGATGAGCCTTTTATGTACGTCTGGGGTGATGATTTAGTAAAATCAAAAATACCTTTTGCCAAGCAAATGGTAGATGATTACAACAAAACCGGACATTTGATGATTGGGGTTCAAGAAGTGCCGCGTGATCAGGTGGATAGATATGGTATTGTCAGTTTGAAAAACACAAAGACAATGCAGCTAAATGACATTATAGAAAAACCATCTATCAAAGATGCTCCTTCTAATCTGGCTGATTTTGGTCGTATGATTTTGAATCAGGACATAGTCGATGTTTTACAAAAAACACGATTGGGAAAAGGCAACGAACTATGGATAGTTGATGCTATCAGAAATTATATAAAATCCGGCGGAAAGTTTTATGCCAAAGAAATAAAAGATGGAGAGTGGCTGACTACTGGGGATCCTTTGAATTTATTGCGCGCCACACTGGAGTACGCCATGGAAAGAAAAGAGCTCAGAGAATTTTTGAAAGATTATTTTAAAAAAGTAAAATGAGAAGGTTTAGAATTTTTACAATTTTATTATTATTTACCCTTGTTTTAAACAGTGGCTTTGGTTGCAAGTGGAATCCTTTTCGATCAGATAAGGAGCTTTACCAGCCGGTTACTTTGGAATACTGGGGTGTTTGGGATACAGAGGCTCAATTGAAAACATTGATTGCAGATTATGAAAAAACCCATCCGACTGTAAAAGTAAATTATAGACGTTTTCGTTATGAAGAATACGAACGCGAGCTTTTGGAAGCTTGGGCTGATGACAGAGGACCGGATATTTTTGCGATTCCAGCCAATTGGATAAAAGCTTATCAACATAGGATAGTAGTTATGCCCTCAGCTCACAAAATTCCAATATATGAAATACAGGGCTCTATAAAATCAGAAACTGTGATAGTGATGCGACAATTTGCCGGCTTGTCTCCTCAAGATATAAAGATTAAGTATGTTCCAGCAGTTTATGACAATATAATAGTTGATGAAAAAATATATGGTTTGCCGTATTCATTAGATACGCTAGTTACTTTTTATAATCTAGACATGATTACCAAAGCAGGTATAGCGGAACCAATTACTGACTTTTTTGATTTAGTGGATCAGACTCCAAAGCTGACTAAAGCAACAGAGGGCAATCAAATAATTCAATCAGCAGTTGCTCTTGGTGGTACTGATAATATACCTAGGTTTTTTGATATTTTTTCTTCTATCATGATGCAAAATGGGGTAAACGCTAAATCAGAGACGGCCTTTTCACCTTTAGACGATAAAGACTCTGCACAGAGACTTGCTCAAGCCTTTGCTTTTTATACAGATTTTGCCAAGCCGGGCAAAGCTAGTTATAGCTGGAATAGTGATTTGGAAAATGCCTTTGAGATGTTTGCTGGTGGCAAACTAGCTTATTTTTTTGGCTATAGTTATCATGCTGATGAATTAAGGCGTAGAAAGACTCAATTTGATTGGGGTATTACAAACTTTCCTCAAACTAGAGGCGCAGAAATTACCAAATATTATGCTAATTTTTGGGTTAATGTGGTTGCCAAAAAATCAAAAAATCAGGATGCAGCCTGGAATTTTGTCCAGACAACAGCTTCAGAGGATTTGGTATCAAAATATTTAACTGAAAATAAAAAGCCAACAGCTTTACGTTCTTTGATTGACAAGCAGATTGCTAATTATGATACTTCAATATTTGCTTCTCAGGTTTTGACTGCTGATACTTGGTATAGAGGTTACAATATTAATCTGGCTGAACAATACTTAGGAGATTTTATTGACAAGCTTTTATCAGGAGAATATGTTTTGGATGATAAAAACGCAAGCCTAGGTTTATTGGTTGGTCAGATAAATCAAACATATAAAGAACCGCAATGATAAAATTTTTTGTTAGCTTAATTTTTTTAACTAGTCCTCTAATAGCCAGGGCGGGATTTTTGGATGGATTAGGATGTATAGAATATGGAAATTGTGGCCTTGAAGATATTGCTACAGGTTTTCTTTTGTTGATCAAGTTGATGTTGGGGGCTATGGGAGCGGTAGCTTTGGTCTATTTTGTTTATGGAGGTGTTCAATGGTTGATATCATCCGGTAATGCTGAGAGAGTAAAAAAAGGCAAAGATATAATGACAAACACTATTTTTGCTATTATTGTTGCTTTTGGCGGCTATCTAATTTTGGATTTTTTTGTTAATCAGGTTTTAAATGTTAAAGAACCATATCGTATCACTACAATTTCTTGCCAAGGAAAGGGGCCTGGATCTCCATGTGGAGAGCCAGGGAGTTTAATGGTGTGCTCGGGGACGTTTTCGCAAGCAGAGTTAGTAGTTTATAATGAAATTTGTATATCACAATGTGTTTATGCTGGTCTAAAAAATAATTATAAAACAGCTTGTTTGCCAGAAAATTATAATCCGCAAGATTATAATGGTGCTTATGCTGTCTCTGGTTGTACGTCATGCTGTCCAGGTGAACAGGTTTGTGCTACCGATGGTTCTAAAATATACTAACCTTAGTATTTTATATATTCAACAAATATTAAAAATTAGATATGAAAAAAATAGTTTTATTTTCGTTGTTACTATTACCACTATCAGCTAAAGCAGCAGTAGAAGTACCAAATCCATTAAGTGCTGACAGTATTCCAGAATTAGCTGGACAAATGATCAGAGGCCTACTTGGTATATCGGGTGCTTTGGCTTTATTTTTTCTAGTCTGGGGTGGCATTTTGTGGATGACTTCATCTGGTAACTCTGAGAGAGTAAAAAAAGGCAAGGATAGTATTGTTTGGGCCATATTAGGTTTGGTAGTAATATTTTTAAGTTATATTGTCATAAACTTTGTGTTTGACATTTTACGGGGCACTACTTAAAAGTATTGACAAATCGTTGAAAAAAAAGCTATTTTAGTATATACTTTAAGTAATATTTTTCTAAAATAGAAAGGGGGTGAAAAAATGAAAAAATTCTTGATTTCTTTACTAGCATTTTTCCCAGCAGTGGCATCAGCTTCAGATGATCAATGGGGTATTAATGATTTTACCTCTACCAATATTGCTTTGGGTTCAAAACCCTTAAGAGATACTATTGGTGGAGTAGTAAATATTGTGCTAGGTTTTTTGGGCATTTTAGCTACTTTGATTATTTTGTTGGGTGGATTCAAATGGATGACTTCTCAGGGTAATACTGAAAAAGTTGACGAAGCTAAAAAGCTTATCGGTGCGGGTATTGTCGGTTTGGTTATAATTTTGACCGCTTATGCGATATCTAGATTCGTATTGCAGTCACTTTATAATGAGACCATATAACGACCTATGTAGTCTAGACTATAGTGGGTCATTTATCATGATGACCTACTAAAGCTTATATTGCATATGAAATCTATAAAAAATACAATTTTCTTATTAGTTGCATTACTGCCTTTGGCAGTATCAGCTTCTGATTATGCCGCTCAAACCGGATTGGAAGAAGCGGCTAATGCCAGCAATCTTATAAAAGGTGTCAGCCCTCAACAAATGATAGCCAGAATTATAAACGCGTTACTTTCTCTTTTGGGCATGCTTTTTACGGTTTTGATTATTTGGGGAGGATTTAAGTGGATGACTTCCCAAGGAAACTCCCAACAAGTTGATGAAGCTAAAAGCATTATAAAAAACTCAGTGATTGGTCTAGTAATAGTTGTCATGGCTTATGCAATTGCCAGTTTTGTTTTGAGAGCTCTAGCTGATAATGCTGGTACTGGTACCGGTGGTGGTGAAGCTACTGGTTAGTGTAAAATATTTATATAAAAAAATTCCCCCGCCTTGTTCTGTGTTGCAGAACAAGGCGGGGGTTTTTAGTACTCGGCCCAATGCCGTCTTTCCCGCCAGAAGCGCGGAATTTCATCGGCACCGATGATGCGTTTGGCGCCGATATAAATGGGTTGACCGTTCTGGTCAGTCCACAAGGCATTGCGTCGCCGGTCAATAATCAACGGCTTGTCGGAACTTACTTGTCCCAGCTTTACCGGTGCGGCTGCTTCGTACTTGAGTCTGATGACAGGCTCAACCCAGAAGTTGTAGGGTCCGGAGAGTACCAGTAGCCTCCAGGCTTGCCCATGTTTTATCACGAAGTCGTTGCCGCGATTGTCGTAGTAGTGCAAGTCAACACCCGTCATGTTCTTGACAGCCATCTCTTGGAGGGCATCGCCCATAAGCATGGCATCGGTGACAATCAGTGTATCGGTCGGCATGGTGGCCAGACCGGGCAGCTCGAACTCGATCATCTCTTCGGTAGTGCCCAGGACATCCTGACAACCCTTGCACCAGAAGTAGGCGCGAAATTTGTCGCTGGTGTAGCTCTGGTGTATTTCCAGAGATCCAGAGTAGCCAGGGTCAATCTGGTAGTAGGGGTCGGTCCAAGACCAGGCGTCTTTGCCCTCCAGAGTGAAGAAGATTGTGTAACTGGAGAGGTTGTAAACCGCCTGCTGAAAGGGTTGCTTGTCGAGCTGGATGTATTCCTTGCTTTGGCGATCGTAGCCGTACCACTTTTTGCCGGGAGTAGTACAGCCAGAGACTAGGGCAGCCACCAGCGCCAACAAAATGGCGCAGAACAGCAGTTTTTTCATGACTTGTCCTTTCGAAAGGGAACAAAGGTTAAAGCCCTAGTAAGGGCATTGTTGACCATCATATTTTTATATCATAATATAGCTATTTTGTCAATCTTAATAAAGATAAAAATGTGATTATTTATGATATAATATATTTATGTATAAAGTTTTAAAAAGATATATTGATAGCAAAGCAGCTATTTTTTTGACTGGTTTTATTATTTTATATATTTTATTATTCTCTTTTTTGAGTTTAAAAAAATATTATAATTTTGCTTATAATGTTTTTGATTTGGCGATTTTTAACCAAGTATTTTTTAATACCTTACAGGGGCGTTGGTTTGATCTGACTATCAATCTAAACAATTACTTGGCAGATCATTTTGCTTTGGCTATTATTTTTTTAATTCCTTTTTATGCCATACACCCCGGTCCGGAAATATTACTGGTCATTCAGAGTTTTATTCTTGCCCTTTGCGCCTGGCCAATTTATTTGATTGCCGAATTGGCTATAGGAAAGAAACATTTAGCTTTATTTATATCTTTGCTTTGGCTCATCAATCCTTTTGTCCATAATGCTAATCTTTTTGAATTTCATATGTTGCCTTTGGCAATATTTTTTATATTTTTTGCTTTTTATTTTTATTATAAGAAATTTTTTGGGCTGTTTATATTGTTTATGATTTTATCTTTATTAGTAAGAGAAGATATTGCCTTGATGCTTTTGGGATTTTTGCCTTTGGCTATTTTAGATAAGCGTAGTCTCAAGTGGAAAATGGCTGCATTTTTTGTACCAATTTTATATTTTATTTTAGCAATGTTGGCTATTGGTCATATAGCCGATGGCCAAGGGTATAAGTTTGTAGTTTATTATAGTTGGATAATAGAAGCCTGGAAAAATCCCTGGACCTGGCTGCTAGAAGTTTTTGCTCATATTTTTACTATACAAAATATAGGAAGCATTTTCGTTTTATTGATAACCTTATTTTTTATTCCAATTTTAAAACCAAAATATTTTTGGTTGGCTTTTGTGCCTCTGATTCAATTTGTATTAGCAGCCCAAGGCTTTAATTCTATAGTCTATTCTCTACACTATGTTTTGGTTTTTTTGCCGGCCATTTTTATTGCTTTTATTTTTTCAGTCAGGTTACTTTTGGAAAAAAAAATTTTTTTGGCTAGCAATTTTATTTATAAAAATAAAGATATTTTTGTAGGTATGTTTTTGGTAGCCGTAGTCTATTTTTCCATATTTTTATCTCCCGTCAAAGATGTCCTAGCTGCAAATTTTGATAAAAATATCAATAATGTACGTTATGATATGTTAAAGACTGTTGGTCGTGATAGTAGTGTGATTGCTAGTTTAAATCTTTTACCCCAACTAAGCCAAAGACAGGTAGTCTATCCATTTAGCTACGCTTATATCGGCCGTAGTCAATTTTATATAAATAGCTTTGACTGGCCCTTGGTGGATTATATAATACTTGACTATGGAGAATCTATAGATATTTTGCAAGATTCCAAGTGGCTATTGGCCAAAGATAAGGTAGAGATAAATTTGCCAGAGCCTTTTCGAAAGAAGCTAGAAAATTATAATTTAGTGGAAGTAAAAGCCAATATATTATTGTGGCAAAAACGGGATATTAATCCTCAGCTAGAAAATAAAATACTGTATCAGACAGGCCAAAAGAGCTCAAAAACACAGGGACAATTAGTTTTTAAAAAATCAGAATTTATTCAGGATAAGGGAAAGAAATTAGCCTTAACTTTTAAACCAACAAATCTAAATAAACAATATTATATAATACGTTTTTATACAGACGATGATAGCTATGACCTGCCTATTGACTATGGATTATTTCCGGACAGTCAATGGCAGGACAGAGAGATGATATTTTTTTATTATCTAGAAGATCGTATAAAATCTTTTCAGATATTTGCTTTTGACGGTGTAAGTGTTCTAGACAAAAAGAGGTCGTCCTTCTTTGATATGAAGACCGAAGCACTTAGTAAAATAATATACCTAGATTTATAGATTTATTTTATAGATTGAACTATCGTTATCGTTGAACATAAGCTCTACATCTTTATCTCGGGAAAGATTATCAATAAAGGCCTGATGGCCGTTTTTATCTACAAAAATATAATTAGCACCAAAATAATTTTTTATTTGTTTGGCCACAGAAAATTTAGTTTCACCGTTTGTAATATCTCGGTATGTTTTGTGTAGCTGGCTATTATAATTTTCCATAAAAGTTGGGTCTAGGCCTATCAAATAATAATTGTGGTCATTGTGATAGAATAAAACAGGCCATTCATCCCAATCACTGTGAAAAACTATAGAATCAGGTGGGGTATTCTCAGCTAGCCAGTTGGTGGCAGGCAAAAATTTGTCCATTGTCCAGCTATCGGATAATTTTACATTTAAAATACGGTCATAGATAGAGGGCATTACCATAGTAAAAAAGACCATGGCAACTACTGATAAATATATTTTTAAGTTAAGACCAAGTTTTTCCCAGATAGATATAACTTTGTCCAATTTTATAAAATCTTTTAAGTCAGTAATTGAGCTAGCGGTAAATAGTAAAGCAAAGGGCATATAATATTCTACATATCGCCTAGATTTTATAGTTAGTATCATAAAACCAAAAACTAATATAAAACTAAACCAACTAAGTCGCGAGGCTTTCTTTACATTAAAAAATAAGGTCAGAAAAGATAGGCAGGCTAGGACAAAAACATGAGGAGCTGATGATATGATATTCATTATACTGGTACCATACCACTCTCCGCCCACGACAAAATTTTGTCCCTGATTTATCAATCCGATCTGGATGACTTGTTGATAATAGAAGTAAAGGTTCTGTGGCCAATATGGATTAATGATTACACCCAAGGCTAATCCAGTCAGTAGAGCTGTAGATATTTTTAGGGTTTTGTGCTTACTGTCTGTTTCAAAAAAATGAATAGCTTTATCCCAAAATATTTTGACTCTATTACTATGAATGCGCGTGTATATTTTTTCACTTACTATATAAGTAATTAATATCAAGATAGCCAAAGGCCAGCCACCATATAACCAGACAAAGAGCCAACTCAAAAGCATACTCAACCATATTTTTTTGTTGAACAGGGCATAGATTAAAAGCCATATTATGAGCAGCGATAGACTATTTGCTTTGACCAAAGATATCCTAAAGTTAAGTCCATTTAAAGTAAGAAAGGCCAAAGCAAAAGCTATTGGCCAGATAATTTTCATTCTTTTTAGTAGCCAATAAAAAGTCATGACCATCAAAACGGCAAAAACAACCGTGGCGATTTTTACACCCACCAGGGGGTTGGGTATATAAGTAAATGGAGCCAGTAATATATGATAGAGTAGATGATGGTCAGTAAATGAATCACGTAGTGTGGAAAATTGCATCCAAGGCAAGGATTGTATAAAATGACCCTGTCTTAACCAAATGGCCAGTTTGGCGTGATAAAATCCGTCTGGATCCCCTATAAAATTATTCCATTGTATCCAGGAGTAATAGACAGACATTAGGATAAATAGAAATAGATAATCAATTTTCCAAGCGGTTATTTTTTTCATTAATTTAGTCATAGCTATATTTTACCCCGCGTCATTTTTTCCGTCAAAAAATGACGCGGGTAGTAGTAATTATGTAAAACAAAAATCCCCGCCAGGCACGGACGCGGGGATTCTTGATCAATGGTGATATTAGTAGCTTATTATTTATTTGCTTTTCCGTCAAGTGGAAAAAATGACTTAATTTGTCTGTGTTATTTACCATTGATTTTTTACTTTAAAATTGGTAAGATAATACAAGAAAAAGGGCTAATTTTTATTTTTTATGAGTGGACACAGCAAGTGGGCGACAACTAAGAGAGCTAAGGAGACTAAGGATGCCAAAAGGAGTAATCTTTTTACTAAGCTTTCCAAAAATATTAGCGTAGCGGCTAGAGCTGGTGCTGACCCAGACAGCAATTTTAAGCTAAGGATGGCCATTGATAAGGCCAAGGCTTATTCTATGCCAAAAGAAAATATAGAAAGAGCGGTCAAAAAAGGCAGCGGTGATGGTGAGGGTGCCCAGATTGAGAGTTTGTTGTATGAAGGTTTTGGACCAGGAGGAGTAGCCTTGATAATAGAAGTATTAACTGACAATAAAAATAGGACTGTATCAAATATAAAGCACATTTTATCCAAACACGGAGGTAATTTGGGTAGCAGTGGTAGTGTCCAATGGATGTTTGAGATAAAAGGGGAAATAATTTTGGATAAAGAAAAGTTGAGCGAGGAAGAAGAACTCAAGGTGATAGAAGCTGGTGCAGAAGATATTGTGGTAGAGGATAAAGTAAAGGTTATTTGTCCCATTGATGATTTGGAAAATGTCAAAAATAAACTCCAGACGAATTTTTTTACAATACAGTCGTCAGACATGGTATATCTAGCCAAAGAAAAAATAGACCCAGAAGACGATGAAAAACTCATCAAGTTATTTGATGATTTAGACGATGATGATGATGTAAACAATATTTATACTAACGCAAGTATCTAATGGCTCAGGTTGAAAAAATTATTTTAGGGCTTGATCCAGGAATTGCTGATACGGGATTTGGGGTGATTTCAAAAAATGGCAATCAGCTAAAATTTTTGACTACGGGTAGCATCCAGACAGATAAAAGAAAAAAATTACCTGAACGCTTGGATGATATTTATAAAGAAGTCTCAAAATTAATAAAAAAGTATAAGCCGGATATAATAGCCGTAGAAAAATTATATTTTGCCAAAAATGCCAAGACAGCGTTAGATGTTGGCCAGGCCAGAGGAGTATTGATGTTGGCTATTTATCAAAATAAAAGAGAAATATTGGAGTTTACCCCTTTGCAGGTAAAACAAGCCGTTTGCTCAAATGGCAGTGCCAGCAAACAGCAAGTAGGGTTGATGGTCAAAACTATTTTAAGCTTAAGTGCAGTACCGCGTTCCGATGATGCTGCCGATGCTTTGGCTATTGCTATCTGCGCTTCATTTTTTAATAAAAAATTAGCCTAATGTCTAAAAGCTTAAAAATTGTATCAATTGCTTCAGAAGTTGATCCATATTCCAAGACAGGTGGATTGGCCGATGTTGCTAGGTCACTGCCCAAATCACTTTTTCGTTTGGGTCATGATGTTATTATAATTACCCCATTTTATAAAAAGATAATAGATAGAGAAAAGTATAAACTGGAAAAAATATATAATGATGTCAATCTTTATATTGATAAAGAAAATGAACTAAAGGTTAGCTATTATCGTACTGAGCTTTTGCCCGGTTTGAAAGTTTATTTTGTCAGGAATGACAAATATTTTTCCAGACGTAGCACTGTCTATGGATCCAATCATGAAAATACTCGTTTTTATCTTTTCCAAGTTGCAGCCCTCAAGCTTATTTCTCTTTTAAAATTCAAAGCAGATATTATACATTGTCATGATTGGCAGACAGGACTGATCCCACTTTTAAAAAATACTAGATTCAAAAAAAGTCAGACTTTGGTCAATGCCGCTACAGTCTATACTATTCATAATTTGGTATTTCAGCTTGGTATGAATTGGTGGGAAGTACCACTAAAGCATAAAGATAACGGCAAGGGAGCCTTGCCTTTGTTTAATGACCCTGATATTGAATACATAAATTTTGCCAAAAGAGGTATATTAAGCGCCGATGTCATCAATACGGTTTCAGAAACTTATGCAGAAGAAATATTAAATAAAAATTTTGGCCAAGATTTGCATAGGATTCTCACCAACCGAAAGCACAAGCTATATGGTGTGGTAAATGGCATTGATAATAAAGAATTCAATCCAAAAAACGACAAGAGTATTTTTAAAAATTATGATCATCGCAATATAAAAAGAAAGAAAGAAAATAAAAAATTTGTCCAAAAGCTTTTTAAGTTGCCAATTAATGAAGAGATCCCTTTACTGTGTACTACTTCACGCGTAGCTTTTCAAAAAGGTTTTGATTTATTGATAAAAATAATACCTCAGTTGATGCATTTTGATATGCAACTAGTGGTAATTGGTAGTGGCGATAAGGATTTTATCAAAGAGCTTAAAAAAGTAGCCAAAAAATATCCGGAAAAGCTGGCTGTAATTCCCTCTCATGAAAAGAATCAAAAATACGAGACACAGGTTTACGCTGGAGCAGACATGCTTCTTTTGCCATCTCATCATGAGCCATGCGGTATTAATCAGATGAAGAGCTTTCGTTATGGTTGTGTGCCGATTGTCAGGTCTACGGGCGGTTTGAGTGATACAGTGGATAATTTTGAACCAGAGACAAATACTGGCAATGGTTTTACTTTCAAAAATTATAATGCCAATGAGTTTTTGGTGGCAATCACTAGAGCTCTTGAAACATACAAGTACAAAAAAGTCTGGCGAGATTTGGTCTGTCGTGGTATGAAACCATCTTTTTCTTGGGACTTGCCGGCTAGACGTTATGAGGATTTGTACAAAGAAGCAATAAAATTTAAGAAAAAAAATATCAAATAAATCCAACGCCTTCTTGGTGTTGGGAAGTGGATTTATGAATAAAATTAATAATAAAAAGTTGCCGGGTAAAATAAATTGGGTAAATTTTCTCCATATTTATCAACCACCCTGGCAAGATAAAGGTATTTTAGAGCAAGTGTCTAATGAAAGCTATGAGTATTTGCTTTCTTTGTTTGAAAAATATTCAAAATTCAAAGCTAGTTTGAATATTTCTGGTAATTTGGTGGAGCAGTTGGAAGACGCCCATCCTGATATTTTAAAACGTCTGCAAGCTTTGGTAAAAAATAATCAAATTGAGCTGACTGGTAGTTCAAAATATCATGCTCTTTTGCCAATGTTGTCAGAAAAAGAAATAAGAAGACAGATTGAACTGAACAAACAAATACTTTCTCAGTATTTTGATAAAAAAAAGATTAAAGGTTTTTATATGCCAGAAATGGCTTACTCTGATACGGTGGCTAAAGTAGTAAAAAAACAAGGATTTGAGTGGATTATTTTGGATCCGATTTGCTACAAAGCTAAAGTAGATAATAATTTTCTTTATATACATCATAAGACAGGCTTAAAGGTTGTTTTTAGAGATAGGCAAATATCAAAAAGCTACCCAGCTGAAATAATTTTTCATAAATTAAATAATCTAGAAAAAGGCACTATTATTACGGGTACAGATGGAGAAATATATGGGCACTTTCATCAGGATTGGCAGGGACATATTGAAAAAATAATGGCCAACAAAAATTTGAGAGTAGAAACCGTTGGTCAGTATTTAAAAAAATTAAAAGAAAAGAAAAGGATAGAGCTCAGAGCGGGCTCTTGGGAGAGTAGTGAGGAGGAGTTGAAAAAGAAAAATCCTTATGCTTTGTGGAATAGTCCAAAAAATAAAATACATAAGTCATTGTGGAGTCTGGTTGATTTGGCTACTGAGCTGGTAAATAAATATAAAAAAGACAAAAATTGGAATTGGGCCAGAAGACATTTAGACAGAGGACAATCATCTTGTACTTTTTGGTGGGCATCAGCTCAGAGACCGTCTGATTTTTCTCCACTGACCTGGAACCCAGATATGATAGACAATGGATCAGAGGAGCTTATTAAGGCTGTCAGATCCCTATCTAAGGCTAGTTATCAGGAAAAGATACGGGCAGAAAAAATTTATATTGATATAAAAAAGAATACTTGGCTGGATCACTGGCGTAAGTATCATAAATAATACTTTAGAGTAGTAAAGATATGAAAAGAAGAGCATTATCAGAAAAATCCAAGGCAAAAATTGCCAGATTAGTGGATCATGATTTTGTCGAAGGAATATTTAGGCAGCACTTACCAAAATATTATCCTGATTTCAAAACAATGTTGAGTATCAGTTCAGATCCTTATAAAAGACATCTGGGGGTAACTAGCGCAGTTTTTGTGGTAGAGTTCAAAATAAAATATTTGGATAAACATGGCAAAACGAAAAATTTAGATATTTTCGCCTCAGCGCATTCTGACGGATCTAGAAAAGGAGCCTACCAAAAAACAAAGGCTTTGTACAAGCATGGGTTTGATAAAGGCCAATTTCGAGTGACTAAACCTTTGTTTTTCTTGTCAGAACAAAAAGCATTTTTTTATGAGTCATCACCAGGTAGAAGTTTTTTTTATTTTTTTACTGAAAATCCTAAAGCTGATTTATCTCATTCGCTCAAACTCATTGCTGGTTGGGCTAAAAAACTCCACCAGACAGAATTTAAGGCAAATTTTAAATGGCCGATTTTTGATATTTATGACATGGTACCATCACCAAATCATTTTGTGGGCGATTTTTTATTGACTGACAAGCGTCAGGGCAAGCTGGTTGATAAGCTGGTAAAGGATATGGCCAAAACAAAAAAAGCCTATGATAAAACCATAAAAAAGACAATTATTTATGGAGATTACCACCCAGAAAATGTAGTGATAAAGAGTTTAGAGGCCAAGGATTTGGAGATGATAGATTTTACTGATATTGCTTTGGGAGATCCAATGATGGACTTGGGTACTTTTTTGCAGCAGCTGGATTTTATGGGGCATAATTTTTTGTCCCGTAAGGAAATGAATGAATATAAAAAATATTTTGTAGAAAGTTATTTTGAGCAGGATTTTGAGCAGATTGATATACAATTTATAAATCGTATCAATCTATATCAGAGTTGGACGGCTCTTCGTACGGCGGTATTTCTTTTTTATATGAAAGATATTGAAAATCCGATTGATGATTTGTTGGAGGATTCAATAAATCATTTGAAGCTGGCCAGAGAAAACAATAGAAATATTAATTTGTATCACCATGGATAAACCAAAACATAATATAATATTTGAGGGACCAGAATTGGCCGGCAAAAGCTATCTGATGAGCCGGGTTTACAATTTTTTGGAGCCAAAGTATAACAGTGGCGGTAAAATATTAGATGGTTGTCATTGGTTTAATTGTGATGTCGGATTGTATGGTACCCGTTTTGGTAAAAGTGTTATACTTAAGTACCTAGAGCTTTTGGAAGAAATAAATAATACCAATGTAATGGTAGAAAAATTCCATCTGACAGAAGCGGTCTATCAAAAAATATATAATAATCAGGATTTTGATTTTTCAGATATTGAAAAAAGATTAGAAAATATAAAGGCCAAGATTGTTTTAGTTACTTTTGATGAAGATCAAGATTTGATAAAAAAGAGATTGACCGACAGACTTAATCTTTATCCTCATTATAATAAAATTGCTCAAAAGCCAATAGATTATATTAGGCAACAGCAGGCTTATATGGAAATAATCAAAAAAAGCCGATTGGAATACCTGATTGTAAATGCTTCAGTCTTACCTGATGATAAATTGACGGAGAAAATACTAAAATTTTTAAAAGAAAAATAAAAATGCCAAAAAATAAAATGCAAGTTATTTTTATGGCCGCCGAAATGGCGCCATTTGTAAAAGTAGGAGGATTGGCTGATGTGGTTGGTTCATTGCCACAGGCGTTAGTTAAGCTTTCAGTGGATGTAAAAACATTTTTACCTTTTTATGGTTTGATAAATAAAAGAAAATATAATATTAAGTTATATAAAAAGGATATTGCTCTCAAAATAAACGAACGTGAGCACAAGTTCGATTTATATAAATGTCTTTTACCTGGTTCCAAAGTACCTGTTTATTTGATTAAAAATAGGATTTTTGATGCCAAACAAGTTTATATTGATAGCAAGCAAAGTGCCAAGAAAAAAGTGGGCGACGTAGAACGCTTTGCTTTCTTTTCTAAGGCGGTGATTGAAACTATAAAAGTCATGAAATGGAAACCGGATATTATCCATGCTCATGATTGGCATACGGCCTTGGCCCCGACTTTTATAGATGAGTATTCTTTGAGTGACAAAGACTTTGAAAATATAAAAAGTATCCTGACTATTCACAATCTAGCTCATCAGGGTATTACCGGTTTTGATATATTGGATTACGCTGGTTTAAATGCCCACTTAACTCCGGCTTTGATGGAGGATTATTTGGATAAAGATGGCCAAAAAATTGACTCAATGAAAGTGGGTATTTTATCGGCTGATTATATAAGTACTGTCAGTCCTACCTATGCTAAAGAAATTCTTTCTAAAGAATATGGTGAAGGTCTTGAAGAATACCTCGGCCGGCGTCAAAAACACCTTTTTGGTATATTAAATGGGATTGATACCAAATTGTTTGATCCTAGTCGTGACAAAAATTTGAAGAAGAAATACAATCTGCAAAATTTTGTTTCAGCCAAGCAAATAAATAAAAAGGATTTGCAAAAGAAGCTAAAATTACCAATTAAGGATACACCAGTTTTGGGATTGGTGTCTCGTTTGGTTAGCCAAAAAGGCATTGATATTTTGGTGCCAGCTTTGGAAAAAAATCTAAAAAAATACGACTTCCAAGTAGTAGTGCTTGGCACTGGTCATCCCAAAATAGAAAACGCTTTTAAAAAACTGGCCAAAAAATATCCGGAAAAAGTAAGTAGTAATATTAGTTTTTCACTCCCCTTGGCTCAAAAGATATATGCCGGTTCAGATTTTTTCTTAATGCCGTCTCGTTTTGAGCCTTGCGGTTTGGGGCAGATGATAGCTATGAGATATGGTACCGTGCCTATTGTCAGGGCTACGGGCGGTCTCAAAGACACTGTGATAAATAATAAGTCAGGTATTGTTTTTAAAAAATATAATCCAACAGAAGCTGCCAAAGCTATAGAAATTTCTTTGCGTATTTGGCAGAATCAGGCTAAAATGAAAAAGATGATAACTTATGGCATGAAACAAGATTTTTCTTGGGACATGTCAGCCAAAAAATATCTAAGCCTTTATAAAAAGTTAAAATAATATTTCAATAAATTCAATATAATTATGTCAAAAATGACCAAACCAGAAATAAGGAAAGACTATATCCAAGAAAAGTATGTAATTATTGCTCCCAAGCGTGGTAAAAGACCACATGATACTGTCCGTCCAGGTGAACACAAGAAAAAATTGGAAGCAAGTTGTATTTTTTGTCCGTCAAATCTAAAGGATGTAAAGAGCTTATATCGCAAAGGCGGAAAAGAGGATTGGGCTATAAATATTATAAAAAATATTTATCCAGCAGTCTCTACAGACAACCCCAAAGCTTACGGTCATCAGGAAGTAGTGATAGAAACATCTGATCATACTCTAGAGTTGGAGGATTTATCAGTAAGTCAGATAGCGGATCTTTTGGAAGCTTATGCGGCTAGGACCAAAGCCATTTCCAAAGATAAAAAAATAGAATATATTTTGATTTTTAAAAATAATGGTGGCGTGGCTGGGGCTAGTTTGCAGCACTCTCATAGCCAGATATTTGCTACTCAGTTTTTACCACCACATATTTTTGATAAAAGTCAGCGTCAGCAGGCTTATAAACTTCAGCACGGACACTGCGTATACTGTGATGTAATACATAAAGAATCAAAAGGGCCGCGGCTTATTTATAGAGATAAAAATGTAGTAGCCTTTACCCCGTATGCCTCCATGTTCAATTATGAAGTTTGGATTATGCCTCTGGCTCATCGGGACAATATCACAGAGCTTACAAAGGATGAGAGAAATTCATTTGCCAAAATCCTAAAACATATTTTAATAAAAATTGGTCAGCTTGATTTGCCTTATAATTTTTATTTTCATCAGGTCATCAATGACAATGACCAACATCTTTATATGAAAATAGTACCGCGCGGTTCAGTCTGGGCCGGAGTGGAGATTGGATCTGGACTTATCATCAATCCAATAGATCCTGATGACGCTGCTGAGTTTTATAGAAAAGATTTGAAATAGTAGTATAACCTTTTAAGGGAAAGAGGTCCCTAAAAAACAAAGTGGGGCAAGAGTATTATTTCTTGTCCCATTTTTCATTTTTTTTGTATTTTTATGTATATTTTATTTTTGCTTTTTTTAAGGCCATTAGTAGTGATTTTTGAGTATTTTTTTTACCGCCGAGGGAAAAGAAAAATTTGATATTTTTGTATCTCGGGTCATTGTGTTGCACTCTAAACATAGGGTAACCAAATTGGCGATAATACAATCCTTTTTCTTTGATACTTTTTACTTGCTCTATTGCCAGTATATTTTGTTTTTTAATTTCGTAGGTTTTAAAAGGAATGATAATTTTTATTTTATCTTCTAAAATTTCAATTTTTCCAAAAAGGTATCCCATATTTATCCAAAAAAACCAGAATGGCCCAATGCGCCAAGCGGCTCTTTTTTTAAATAGTGTCATCAATATGTAGTTAATATTAAAATTACTTTTTTATTTTACTTTTCCGAATTTCCTTTTGCCGGCCTGAATTATATCTCCGGATTTTATGGTAATATCGTTTTTCCAGGAAATTATTTTTTGGTCATTTAGTTTCAAGCCACCACCATCTATCAGGCGCCTGGCATCGCTTTTGGAATTGGTTAGTTTCATTTGCAGTAGCAAATCAGCCGGATTGATTTTGCTGGCGCTTATAGCAAACTCTTCTATATCGCTTGGCTTTTCTTTTTTGCTAAAAATTTTAATAAATTCCTGACTGGCTTTTTCCGCTTCTGAGCTGGAATGATAAAAGGCGACAATTTCTTTGGCCAATTGTATTTTATAGTCGCGGGGATTTTTCCCCTCAGTCAATTCTTTTTGGTATTTATCAATAGTAGCCATTGGCAGGCGAGTGGATAGCGTAAAATATTGAATAATTAAATCATCACGCAAAGACATGATTTTGCCGTACATATCTTTGGCATTGTCCAAGAGGTTTATGGTATTGCCCCAGCTGGAGCTCATTTTGCGACCGTCCAAACCAGCGATTAGGGGATTGGTGATGATATCTTGGGGAATTTGTTGGTAGTGTCTTTGCAATTCTCTACCAGCCAAAAGATTGAATCTTTGGTCAGTGCCGCCTATTTCCACATCAGCTTTAATAGCTACCGAATCATAGCCCTGCATTAGAGGATAAAGAAGTTCGCGCAAAGAAATGCGTTTGCCGGCTTTTAATCTTTTGGCAATGTTTTCTCGGGAGATGAATTCATTGAGAGAAAAGATGTCAGCTTGCTGACCGATATTGTGGTAGTTTAATTTTTTCAGCCACTGGCTGTTGTAGCGGATTTCGCATTTTTTGATGTCTAGTATTTTTTTTACTTGATTGACATAATTTTTCATATTTTGCTGGATGGTTTTTTCGTCCAGCATTGGTCTTTCGCTTTCTTTATCGGAGGTATCACCAATGACACCAGTGAAGTCACCAATAATAAAAACTATTTTATGCCCCAGTTCTTGGAAATCTCTTAGTTTGAGTAATGGTATAGCGCGGCCAAGATGCAAATTTGGGCTAGTGGGATCAATACCAAGTTTAACGCGGAGCATTTTGCCCGACCTTAATTTTTTTTCTAAATTGTTTTTATCAATCACTTCCTCAACCCCACGGGTCAATAGCTCTTGAATTTTTTCTGTATCTGTATTAATCTTAGACATACTTTTACTCTCATTTTTAATACTTTCACCCAGCACCTTTTTTGATTTATTATATACTTTATACGAGTATTAAACTCTAAAAAGGTGTGGGGTTTGTATTCAAATTATAGCTTATTTTTGCTATAATTGAAATACTATGTCCCGTTAGAAATAAAGTCAAACAATATATGGTCTAGTCTAGTAGATAAAAAATGGTATACTGGTCTTAGTAATGATATTAATGCTAGAATAAAGAAGAATAGCTCTGGTCAAGTGTTATTTATAAAATCAGGAATGGGTAAAAAATATATAAAAAATAGATTAAAAAATTATTTAAATTTCTAACGGGATATGCCAATACCACATTTTCAGTCAAATTTCACCAAAAAAAAGATTGGTGACAATATCCCTCAGTTTGCTCACAAGCCTATAACTGATGGTATAAAAGCCAAAAAAAAGGTTTTTTCTGGGCGTTTTTTGTATAAAAAGGGTTCTGGTCCTAAAAAATCTAATGGCTCAGGCTGGATTAGGAAGCTATTTAAGAGGTTTTGGCCTCATATACTGGGTCTGATTTTCCTAGGAGGCATTGTATTTATTGGAATGGTGGCTTGGTACTCACGAGATTTACCAGAACCGGGCAAGCTACTTGATCGTTCGGTAGCACTGTCAACTAAAATATATGACAGGACCGGCGAGGTTTTACTTTATGAAGTACATGGCGCTGAAAATAGAACTCAGGTATCTATTACTGAGATTCCAGACTATGTCAAAAATGCCACCATTGCCATGGAGGACAAAAATTTTTATGACCACCAAGGTATTTCTGTTTGGGGCATTATACGAGGACAAATTGTCCCTCGCTTACAAGGCAGACGTTCTCAGGGAGGATCTACTCTCACCCAACAGTTTGTCAAAAATGCCATCCTAACGGACGAAAGAAAAATATCCAGAAAAATAAAAGAATGGATTTTGTCATATAGACTTGAACAAAAATTCAGCAAAGACCAAATATTAGAATTTTATTTTAATGAAATACCCTATGGCGGCGCAGTTTATGGAGTAGAAGCCGCTTCACAATATTATTTTGATAAACATGTTCAAGAGTTGACTTTGGCTGAGGCGGCAATACTAGCAGCTTTACCACAAGCGCCAACTCTTTATTCACCCTATGGAAATAATCGTGATTTATTGACTGGTCGTCAGCAATATATTTTGGATTTGATGGTCGATCAGGGTTACATTACAAAAGATGAGGCTGAGGCTGCCAAAAACCAGGGATTAGTATTTAAGAAAAGAGCTGAGCAAATAAAAGCACCACATTTTGTGATGTATGTGCGTGAACTTTTGGAACAAAAATATGGAGCCTCTTTGGTGCAACAAAGCGGCTGGGAGATAAAGACTTCACTTGATTGGTCAGCCCAACAAAAAGCGGAGGCAGCTATAAATGAAATTGCTCCTAGAAACAGCGAAAATTATAATGCTTCCAATGCGGCCTTAGTTTCTCTTGATACAGAGAGTGCTCAAATATTGGCTATGGTAGGCTCCAAAAACTATTTTGATGATGAGATAGATGGTCAGGTAAATGTGGTCGTTTCAGATAGACAGCCTGGTAGTTCGCTCAAACCTTTAGTTTATCTAAAAGCTTTTGAAAAGGGGTATAGGCCTGATACTATACTTTATGATGTTTTGACCAATTTTGCCTCTTCAGGGGACAAATATGAACCGCGTAACTATGATCAGGTACAACATGGCCCGGTAAGTATCAAACAAGCCTTGGCGGGGTCTCTTAATATCCCGGCAGTAAAGGCTTTATATTTAGCCGGGGTCAGAAATGTAACAGATTTAGCAGCTGATTTTGGCTATACTACTTTGACCGATCCTGATCGTTATGGTTTATCTTTGGTGTTGGGAGGAGCTGAAGTAAAACTACTGGAGCATACCAATGGTTATGCCACTTTTGCCAGAGAAGGAGTTTATAAAAATACCATAGCAGTTTTGGAAATAAAAGATTCCAAGGGCAAGATTATAGAAGAAAACGGAGAAGAAAAAGGACGCAGGGTGATTGATAAAGAATATGTCAGAATGCTCAATGATATTTTATCTGATAATGCTGCTAGAGCTTATGTATTTGGTGAGAGTAATTATCTGACTTTGCCTGATAGATCAGTGGCCGCTAAGACTGGTACTACCAATGATTATCGTGATGCTTGGACTATTGGATTTACTCCTCAGATTGCCACGGGTGTTTGGGTGGGCAACAATAATAATACTGAGATGAAACAGGGAGCCAGCGGTTCGGTGGTAGCTGCGCCAATTTGGAACAAATTTATGCGTGAAGTCACAGCTGGTATGGAGGTAAAAGATTTTAAAAAACAAGAACTTAATAGCTGCTCCAAACCAATGGTCTGCGGTAAGCTGTCTGGGGCAGAACCAGTAGAGATTGATAACATGAGTGGTAAATTAGCCACTGAATATACGCCATATACCACCAGAGAAAAAAAGAATTTTTTAGAAACTCATAGTATTTTATATTATGTAAATATAAATGATCCCTTGGGCGACCCGCTTGACGATCCAAACAACGAGCCTCAGTTCAATCTATGGGAGGGTCCTATTCTGGCTTGGGCAGAAGAGCAGGGCTTTGAGTCAGAAAGAGCCCCTACAGTATATGATGATATTCATAGGCCAGAGCTTAGACCGTCAATTTCTTGGGTTAGCCCAAGCCAAAATCAAAATATCAATGAGGCTGTATTTAATATGCAGGTAGATGCTGATGCACCTCGTGGCATCTCCAGAGTTGAATTTTTCTTGGATGACAATCTAGTCGGCAAAGTTTATGATTCCCCATATAATCTTAATTATCAAGTTAATCCTTTTGTTAGCAACGGACAGCATGCTCTAAAAGCCATTGCTTTTGATGATCTGGATAATTTCAAAGAAACTTCTATGAATATAGACATCAATCTGGATGCCGCTGATAGACAATTTAATTTAGTTTGGATTTCACCAGCTAATGGGGCTAATCTCAAACTATCTAATGCTCCCTATACTTTGGAATTAAATATTGATCAACCAACTCAAGTAAAGAAAATAGATTTTTATTATCTTGATCCGGAAAATCAATCTCATTGGTTTACCTATATTGAAAATCCTTATCAAAATAATTTGTCAGTTGTTTGGGATAAAGATCTTGGTCCAGGAATATACAAATTGTTTATGGTGGTCAAAGATCTTTCAGACAGATTGATTACCACGCCTGGTATAATAGTTAATCTGGAAGAATAATACCTATGGCCAAGCGTGTTATAATTTTTGGTAAATTTGATATATTACATCCTGGGCATATGGAACTCATCAGGTCTGCTAGGAAATTAGGGCAGGTGACAGTAGTATTAGAATCAGACCAAGCTATTGGCAAGTTTAGAAATTATTTACCCTACAACAAAGAAAGTTTGCGAAAAAATCAACTACAAAAGTTGGGTCTTGAAGTATATCTTAGAAACAAGCAAAACGCTGGAGAAATTTTAACTGATTTAAAACCGGATATTTTAGTTTTTGGTCAGGATCAGTTGATGCTCCATAAAATTTTTTCGGATTTTAAAAATAAAAAAATTATTCCCCTGGTCAGCCCAGAGATTTTTAAAAGTTCAAAATTAAGATCAGTTTTGGAAGATAGAAATACTGGTATTTATCTGGTTGATAAAAAGAAAGGCGTCAATTCTTTTAATGTGGTGACTATTTTTAGAAAAATTTTAAATATAAAAAAAGTTGGATTTTCCGGCACGCTTGATCCTCTTGCCTCTGGTCTTTTGATAGTAGCTACTGGCTCTGCTACTAGATTGCTTGATTGGTTTCATTTTTGGCCAAAAATATATATAGCTGATATTTTATTTGGTCAGACATCAGATACATTTGATTTGGAGGGTAAAATAACACAAAATAAAAAAGCTAAACCTTTTTCCCAAAATGAATTGGAAAAAGTATTACAAAAATTCGTCGGCAGACAAATTCAGTTAGCCCCTATCTATAGTGCCAAAAAAATAGGCGGACAAAAATTACACAAGCTAGCTAGACAAGGCAAGGAAGTAGCTAGACCCGCCAAGGAGATAGAAATTTATAACTTGAAAATAAAAAGTTTTAGATATCCAAATTTGAAGCTGGAAGTAAGCTGCTCAGTGGGTACTTATATCCGTAGTCTAGCTGATGATTTGGGCCAAGCTATGAAGACAGGCGCTCTTTTAGCGGATCTCAGAAGAGATAAAATAGGTGATTTTTCAGTGGACCAGGCTATTGTTTTTGACCAAATAGATAAGCCAACATTAGCCAAAAAACGTATAGAACCGCCGTATGTAATAGACAGCTTAAATAGATATTTCTTAGACTTGACGGACTAGTATTTTTATGATAATATCTTACAAGTCTTAACTTAAGAAGATAAATATTTATGCCCTTTAGAAATACTAGTATTTCTCTACGGATGGGGCAACAATAAAGACAATTAATTTCTAACGGGCTATGCCAAATCGTAAAGCACAGGAAAAACACTTGAAACAGACCAAGAAGCGCACTGAGCGTAATTCTTTGGTTAAAAGAAGTATCAAAGAAATTATCAAGAGCGGACAAAAGGCAGTTGCCGCCGGTGAAATTGATAAAAAAGCTGGTGAGCTTACTCACAAGCTGCAGAAAACAGTTGATAAGGCCGTCAGAGCTGGCATCTTGAAAGCTAACACAGCTGACCGTAAAAAAGTAAGATTTGCCAAGATGATCAAAAAGTCTGGAGCAAAACCAACTCCCGCTGTTAGCCAAAAAAACGAAGAAAAAAAATAATTTTGCTTTTTAAAACAAGCTCTAATCCACTTGTGTGTTGCCCGGATTATAGCTTGTTTTTTATTTACCAAAGTTATATATTTTTATAGTAGGCTATATATAAATTATAATTTATAAACCCCGTTAGAAATTTACAAAATTTTTTGGGGACAAAATAAATAATATAGTTATGAAAAATAATAGAATTTCTAAGGGGGCAGGAGCCAATGATTTGATAAAAGAACTAAAAAAATATTCTTCACTTGAACGGCAAAAAACCAATCAATGGTTTTTTAAAACCGGCCAAGGGCAATATGGTGAGGGTGATAAATTTATAGGTATCACAGTACCAAATACTAGGTTAGTAGCTAGGCAATTTTTGGATTTGAGTTTTATAGAGCTTGCCAAGCTTATCAAATCTCCTATTCACGAGATAAGACTCGTAGCTATTTTGATTTTGGTTGAAAAAAGCAAACAAGCTAGGAGATTCAAAGACAGTAAAAGTCAAAAAAAGATTTTAGATTTTTATCTTCAGTATAGCCATTATGTAAATAATTGGGACTTAGTTGATTTGTCGGTCCACTATATTTTGGGTCAGGCAATATTAGATGGTTTAGAGTCAAAACAAATATTGTACAAATACGCCAAAAGTGAAAATCTTTGGCAGCGTCGGATGTCTATAGTTTCTACCTGGATATTTATCAGAGAAGGTAAACTTGATGATTGTTTTAGATTATCAAAAATACTTTTGAAAGATAAAGAAGATTTGATGTACAAGGCGGTCGGCTGGATGCTCAGAGAGTCCTGGAAAAAAGATAGCGTCAGAGTAGAAAAATTTTTGCAAGTTAATTATAAAAATTTACCACGCACTACGCTACGTTATGCCATAGAGAAAATGCAAGAGAGTAAACGCAAAAAATTTTTACGAGGCGATTTTATATAAATATCATCCACTACGCCTAAAGCTTCTCAGGGTGCTAAATTTTGTAAGCGCCTACTATGTTCAGGCACAACAAAATTGGCAAAAGAAAGAGCCGCCGGAGAAGACTCTTTCGTCTCTAAGTCCGGGCAATGTATACAAGGACTAGAGCTCTCAAGGCTCGGGCTTTTGGCATTTCGTTTGCCACTACTTTGCTACTTCGCAATAGTCACCCCGATCTCCGGCGGCGGCCTGACCTATGTGCGCTTGAGCACGTGGACTAGTTTGGCCAGCAGCCAGTCCTAGGTATTTTTAGCTTAGCAAAATATAATAAAAAAATCCAGCCTATTGGCTAGATTTTATAGTTCATTTATCATTTTGGCAAAAAGTATTTTTTCTTGATTTTGGCTACTTTTGAATTTTTCATCCAGATATAAAAGTTTTTGATATATTAGCTTTAGTTGAGCCATATCATATAGCTTGCTTTGGGCTAAGGTCTTATTAGCTACTAGTGGGTGAATTTTTAGGGTACTGGATAGATGTCCAGGAGATATTATTTTATCTTCTAGAGATTTTGTTTTAATAAGTATCCTAAATTGGCGGACAATCATAGTTAGAATATATTGGTGATTTACACCCTTATTTATTTTTTCTTCGATTAATTTGAGAGCCTGAGCCTTATCTTTTTGTCCCAAGGCGTCAATCAGAGAAAAAATACTCTCGTCAGTTTTGGCCTGGACAATTTCCGAGACAGCCTGGTCATTTATTTGTCCCTGACTGTAGTTGGCTAGCTTGGCTATTTCATTGGACAATTGCCAAGGATCGTTGCCTACATAGTTTATTAGTAAGTCGGTAGCTTTATCAGATATTTCTTTATCAAATTTTTTGGCTTGATTTTTAACCCAAATAATCAACTGACGATTATTTAATTCTTTGAAATCCTCACAAAATTTTATTTTTGATAATGTCTTATATAGTTTGGTCCTAGCATCAGGCTGACCACTTTGAAAAAAAATAATATAATTTTCATCGGGAGTGTTTTTTTGTTTTTTTATATAATCTATCAAAGCATCTTGCCAGCCGGATAGTTTTTTGTTGTCAAAAATATTTTTTATGATAATCAGTTTTTTATCCGCCAAAAAACCCATGATAGAGACAGAGCGAAAAAAATCCTCGTTGGTCATATTTTCACCATCAAGGTATTCTACATTTTGGCCGATTGTGTCTATTTGTTTTTTGAACTTTTCGACAATAGCCTGTATTTTCTGGTTGGCCAGGTATGAATTGTTTCCGTAGTAGAAAAAAAGCATTTATATTTTGTAATTTTCAAGTTTGCCCCAGTTTTGACCTACTTCTATGTCAACTGTGAGCGGTATAGGTAATTTGTATACATTTTCCATGGTATTTTTGACGTATTTGGCTACCTTTTTTAAGTCATTTTTGGGGACTTCAAGGACCAGTTCATCGTGTACTTGTAGGACTATTTTAGAGCTTGGACTGATTTTTGGCAAGCCCTGATGCATATTTATCATCGCTAGTTTTATCAGATCAGCCGCCGTGCCTTGGACAGGCATATTGATAGCCATACGCTCAGCCTGGGCAATGAGCATTGGCATATTTGATTTTATATCAGGCAAATAGCGGCGGCGTCCAAAGATAGTTTGGCTATAGCCATTTTGATGGGCAAAATTTTTGGTTTTTTCAATGTAGGTTTTTATATTTTTGTAAACGGAAAAATAACGTTCAATAAATTCTTTGGCTTCTGTTTGGTTGAGATCAGTTCTTTGAGCCAGTCCGCGTGAGCCTAATCCGTATAGTATACCAAAATTTACTTCTTTGGCAGTGCGTCTTATTTCTTTACTTACTTTTTCCAGAGATATTTTGTGTATTTCGGCGGCTGTACGAGCATGAATGTCTTCACCTTTTTTAAAGGAGGTCATCATTTTGGGATCTTTGGAAAAGGCAGCCACCAAACGGAGTTCAATCTGAGAATAATCAGCTGACAAAAGATTATAATTTTTGGGAGCTACAAAAGCCTGTCTTATTTTTTTGCCAAGTTCAGTACGGATAGGTATGTTTTGTAGATTTGGGTCAGATGATGATAGTCTACCAGTAGCAGTTACAGTCTGATTGAAGCTGGTATGGATTCTATTGGTTCTTTTGTTGACCAGTTCAGGTAAGGCTTTGATATAAGTTGACTGGAGTTTGGTTAGCTCACGGTAGTCTATAATAAGAGGTATCACAGGATGGGCACTTTTCATTTTGTCTAGCTCCGCAGCGGCAGTAGATAATCCGGTCTTAGTTTTTTTGATGCCTTGTTGGCTTATTTTTAATTTTTCAAATAGGATTTCTTTTAACTGCAAAGGAGAGGATATGTTAAATTCAGTCCCAGCCAGCTTATATATTTTTTGGCTTATTTTTTTTATTTCAGTATCAAACTCTTTGGCCATTTTATTTAAAAATGGACTATCTAGACTGATACCAGTTAGCTCCATGTCAGCTAAAACTGGCACTAAAGGCAACTCCATCTTTATCAACAGATCATAGTTTTCGTTGGTTTTTATAATTGGTAAAAGTTTTTGGTAAAGACGGTAGGTGATATCAGCATCTTCAGCAGCATACCAGGCTAGTTTTTGAGGGTCAATTTCGGCCATATTTATTTGGGTTTTGCCTTTTGGAGCGACATCCAAAAGGTTGGCCAATTTGAGTTTTTTGTACCCCAAATAGCTAAAAGATAGCTCTTCCAAACGTAAACCTCTATTAGGGTTGATAAGATAAGCAGCAATCAAAGTATCAAAACTAAGACCTTTGAGGTCTATACCAAGAATTTTTAAAACTTTGTGATCAAATTTTATGTTGTGTCCAATTTTTTTGATCTCTTCATTTTCCAAAATTGGGCTTATTTTTTTTATTACAAAGTCAGTAAATTTTTTACTGATAAAAGATATATAATATGCCTCTTGGGCTTGCCAAGCAAAAGAAAAGCCCAGGGCTTTTTCATTTAGCACATCCAAGCCAGTGGTTTCGGTATCAAAAGCAAAGATTTTTTGTTTTTTTATCTGAGAATAAAATTTTTCAAATTTTTCTTCATTATCTATCAGGTGATAGACACTGCCTTGTTTTTTATTTTTGACAGAGTCGCCATTGATGTCAGATTTTTGATGAGGGATTTTATTTAAGAGTGATCTAAATTCCAACTTTTGGAAAATTTTATAAACTTTTTCTGGATCAAAATCTGAGAACCTAGCTTGTTCAAGTTTCCAATCAAGGGGCACATCAGTAACAATAGTAACCAATCCCTTACTCTCATAGGCTTGATCCTTTTGTTCCCTTAATAACTTTTTAGTGCGGTCTTTAATATCCGATATTTCAAAATTTTTGTATAGATTTTCCAGCGTTCCAAATTTTTGGATAAGATCAGAAGCTCCTTTAGTACCAATTCCTTTGACGCCTGGTATATTATCAGAACTATCTCCTTGTAGTGCCTTGAGATCTATGATTTGTTCTGGCGCCAGGCCATACCTTTCTTTGACAGCCAGCTTATCATAGGTAATAGTATCACTCAGACCGCGCTTGAGAGTAAATACCTTGACCCTGTCATTGACCAATTGCAGAGCATCTAGGTCTCCGGTCACGATAGTTGTCTGGATGTCGGGATATTTTTTATATACTTCTTGGCTAATAGTACCAATGACATCATCGGCCTCATAGCCTTCTTTGGCTAGTATAGGGATATTAAAAGCTGACAGGACTTCTTTGGCTAGAGGAAATTGATTATAAAATTCATCGGCTTGTTTTATTCTTTTAGCTTTATATTCTTTGTATTGTTCGTGGCGAAAAGTTTTACCAGCCAAGTCAAAAGAAGCTATGATGTAATCGGGCTTGAGATCCTGTATTATTTTTAACAAAAGTGAGGTATAACCAAAAACAGCATTAACTACCAGACCCTCCTTGGTCTCTAGAGGGGGTATAGCATGCCAGGCCCGATGTAAAAGGGCGTTGCTATCTATGACCACTAGTTTTTCTTGTTTTTTGCTCATTTTGTAGTGATTTTGCTTTTCTTAATGATAGCATTTTTAAGGTCTAAAACCAAGCTTTTTAAAGGTTGACTTTCTCCTTATTTATTGTATAATACTTGTGTTTTAAGCGGGCGTAGTTCAGTTGGCTAGAACATTTCCTTGCCAAGGAAAAGGTCGCCGGTTCGAGCCCGGTCGCCCGCTCCAGACTTTAATATTACAGGCCGGCGTGGTGGAATTGGTAGACACGCAGGACTTAAAATCCTGTGCCCATTGGGCGTATCGGTTCGAGTCCGATCGCCGGTACCATAGGATTAAAAAAACAGCTTTTGTAAGCTGCTTTTTTGTAAACAAAAAATGAGATAAATTATCTCACATTTGTCTCTCGGCAAGCTTTGGACACTCAACTTTTAAATCATGGTCGGAGACCACGAGCGAGCGTAGCGAGTCGAGTGGAGGCCACGGGCGGAATCGAACCGCCGAATAAAGGTTTTGCAGACCTCTGCCTTACCACTTGGCTACGTGGCCACGGATGTCTAATTTAGCAAAAAATTATATTTTAGGCAAGCCTTACTTTCTTTAGCTCTTTTAGGCACAAGGGGTGTATTTTTTTATTAGCGGCTAGGATTGTTTTGGATTCTTTATTCCAAGTTTTATTTTTCCAATCAGTGACTTTGCCACCAGCCTCTTTGATAATAATTGTCCCGGCGGATATATCCCAAATTTTAGCCCCACTAATCATATGTGCTTGAGTGTCACCCGCTGCCAACATAGCTAGCTCCAAACTTGTACAGCCAAAATGTCGGCAGTGATGGGATATATCATGGAAGTGTCTATATAGACGATAAGCTTTTTCTGTGTTTGTTTTTCCTGAGCCGTGGCAATAGGTGATAATAGATTTTTTCAAGTCTGTTTTGGCGGAAACTTTTAGCTTTTGGCCATTTTTATAAGACCCATTATTTTCAGTAGCCCAGTACATTTCATCAAGTATTGGATTATATATCACGCCCATGACAACCTTATTTTTATAAAGAAGGGCAATAGTTACAGCAAACAGGGTGTGATGAATGGTAAAATTGGTAGTGCCATCAAGTGGATCTATTATCCAGGTATAGGGGCTATCTTTATCAGTCTGACCGCTTTCTTCGGACAACACTCCATAGTCTGGGAAATTTTTACGGAGCTTGTTCAAAATTATTTTATTGGCCTCTTTGTCGTAGCGAGTGACTCTTTCATTGCCGGTTTTATAATCTATTTTTTGGTCAAAATTAAAAAATTCTTTTTTAAGAAATTTTCCGGCAGACTTCGCTGCTTGCTTGGCAATTTTTAATTCTTTTTTATACATATTTTATTTATATATAAATTATAGCATTTTTAATCAAATAAAAAAACATCCCTGCACCGTTACGATGCAGGGCTGTTTTTTTATTTATTTAACTATTTTGTCAGTAATAAAGTCTATTACTTTTTGGTTGGTCATCATATTGGCCAAGTATTGACGGTAGTTTGTGGCTTCTATGTTTTTGGTAGCTTCCTGATTGCCTTTGTATGTTTCTTTTTGCTTGGCAATTTCTTGGTCAATTTCTTTTTCTTCCACTTTTAGTTTTTCTTCTATTGATAGTTGGCGTAGAACTAAAGCAGCTTTTATTCTTTCCAGAGCTTGTGGTTTAAAATCTTTTTTTAGATCCTCTTGAGTTTTGTTGATAGATTTTAAGTATCCAGCCATATCCATACCTTGGCTGCGGATATTGTGCTCCAATTCATGAGACATTTTATGGATTTCATTTTCAATCAGATTTTCAGGTACATCACCAATAGTCGCTGATTTTACCAAGGCAGATATTAATTCGCCTTCTAAGCGTTGGCGTTCTTTGAGTTCCTTGTCTTGAGTAATATTTTGTTCAAGTTGCTCCTTGAGCTTAGTCAAGCTTTCAAAACCAATAGTTTTAGCAAAAGTGTCGTCTAGTTTTGGCATTTCTCTTTCATAAACCGCCACCACCTCTACTTTGAAAGTAGCTAATTTTCCAGCTAGATTTTTTTCAAAATATTTGTCTGGGAATTTTAACTCAAATTCTTTTTTATCTTTGGCTTTTAGACCAACAAGGTGATCTTCAAAGCCAGGAATCATTTTGTTTTCCCCCAAGACTACTGGGTATTTATGATTTTTACCGCCCTCAATTACTACTTTATCTATCAGGACTTCAAAATCCACTTCTACTTTGTCACCTTTTTTTGAAATTCTGTCTGCTACGGTTTCTTTGACATTCATAGTAGCTAATTGCTCCAAGGTCTTATCTATATCCTCTTGAGTGGCTTTGGCTTCTTGTCTTTTTACCTCTTCTTTTTGCCACTCGCCCAGAGTTACTTTTGGTAGCAATGAGACAATAGCTTTGTAAACTATCGGATTGTTGGGAGCCATTTTTTCAACATTGATTTGAGGCTGTCCGACAGCTTCTAGTTTTTCGCGGGTGATAGCTTTAAAGTATGAATCAGATATTACAAAATCTAAGGCCTCTTGAAGTAGCATCATTTCGCCAAATTTATTTTTGACCATTTCCAGGGGTGCTTTACCGGGACGAAAGCCTGGTAGTTTATGTTGGGCAGAAATTTTTTGGGCAGCTTTTTCCAGATGAGGCTTGATTTCTTCAACTGATACTTCGATAGTAAGCTCGACTTGGTTTTTCTCTAAGTCTTTTTTGGTAATTTGCATAGTTATTTAGGCGAGAAGCACAGCAATGAGAAGAAGTGCAACCACATTTAAAATTTTAATCATTGGGTTAATAGCTGGACCGGCAGTATCTTTATAAGGATCGCCGACAGTATCACCTGTCACAGCGGCTTTGTGAGCATCAGATCCTTTGCCGCCGTGGTGACCGCTTTCAATATATTTTTTGGCATTGTCCCAAGCTCCTCCCCCAGAAGTCATCGAAATAGCAAGAAATATTCCAGTGATAATAGAGCCAACCAGAGTGCCACCTAGTACTTGCCAGCCGTTGTCTCTAAAGATAAGCATGATAAGTATTGGAGATAGCACTGGGATAAGAGCTGGGATAATCATTTGTTTTAGAGCTCCTTTGGTTACTATATCTACAGCTCGGGTGTAGTCTGGTTTTTGAGTTCGGTCCATAATGCCTGGCATTTCTTTGAATTGTCTGCGCACTTCTTGGACTACATAGCCAGCAGTTTTGCCAACCGCTTCCATGGATAATGCGCCAAAGATATAAGGCAACAAGCCGCCGATAAATAATCCAGCTAGAACATAAGGCTCATCTAGGTTAAATGATATATTTTTGCCTAAAGCAGCCAGATCTTCAGTGTAAGCAGCAAACAAAACCAAGGCAGCCAAACCAGCGGAAGCAATGGCATAGCCCTTGGTTACAGCTTTGGTAGTATTACCCACGGCATCTAGAGGATCGGTAACATTCCTTACTTCCTCTGGTAATTCGGCCATTTCGGCAATACCTCCGGCATTGTCAGTGATTGGTCCATAAGCATCAATAGTAACTATAATACCAGCTAGTGATAGCATGCTCATAGCGGCAACAGCAATGCCGTAGAGGCCTGAAAAGCTATAAGCAGCTATAATACCAGCTACAATCACCAGTACTGGCCAGGCGGTGGCTTTCATACTGACGGCCAAACCTTGAATAATATTGGTGCCGTGTCCGGTCTCAGAAGCTTTGGCAATTGATTTTACAGGTTTGTATTTTGTGGATGTATAATATTCGGTTATCCAAACAATAAATGCAGTTACAACCAATCCTACCAAACTAGCATAGTATATATTTAGGTAATCAGTACTGATTAAATCAGACATCATATATTTGGTGACAAAAAAGAAAGCAACAACGGTCAGGACACCAGCAGCAATCAAGCCTTTGTAAAGAGCCTTCATGATGCCGTCATTTTTTTCTATCTCTTCAACGGACTTGTTTTTGGAAAGTCTAATAAAAAATAAACCGATTAGTGAAGTAAAGATTGCTACTGCTCCCAGAGCTAGAGGATACAAGATAGGATTTTCTAGAGGCAGTCCACTGGCATCTTTGAAAGTCAAAGATCCTAGGAGCATAGCGGCTACTAAAGTCACAGCATAAGTTTCAAAAAGATCAGCGGCCATACCAGCACAATCTCCAACGTTGTCACCCACATTATCGGCTATCACAGCTGGGTTTCTCGGGTCATCTTCTGGGATACCAGCCTCAACTTTTCCTACGAGATCTGCGCCGACATCAGCTGCTTTGGTGAAAATACCACCACCAAGTCTAGCAAATACAGAGATAAGACTGCCACCAAAACCTAGGCCAACTAGATGTTTGACAGTGATAAATGGTAGAGCAAGCATGCCGGCTACTCCCAATAGAGCTAGGCCAACTACCAGCATTCCAGTCACTGAACCACCTAATACAGCCAACCTCATAGCTGGTTGGATACCTTTTTTAGCAGCTTCGGCAGTACGGACATTGGTGCGGACTGATACATTCATACCAATGATTCCAGCTGCGGCTGATAAGACAGCGCCTACCAAAAAGGCTAGAGCAGTTCCCCAGTCTATGGCAAAGCCTAGGACAATAAATAAGACCACAGCTAGATAAGCAATGGTTTTATATTGCCTATTTAAGTATGCTTTAGCACCAGCTTGTATAGCTGATGCAATTTCTTGCATTTTTTCATCGCCACTTGGGCTTTTCAAAATTTTCTTTATTAGCAGAATTCCAAAAACTATGGAGATAAGTGAAGCTAAAATAGCCAATAAAATTACGTTGGACATAATGAGTTTATTGTTAGTTATTTTTTAGATTTTTTAGATGACTTTTCTTCTGATTTTTTGTCATCATCAGTTTTTTCTTTTTTTGCTTTTTCTTCTGATTTTTTGTCATCACCTTTAGCAGACATTTTATCTCCGTCTTCAGCAGATATAATATCTATTTTCCAGCCAGTCAATTTGGCAGCTAAACGGGCATTTTGTCCACTGCGGCCTATAGCCAAAGACAATTGATCATTAGCCACCTTTACTGAAGCGGTTTTTGCTTCTTCGTTGATTTCTATACTTTCTATTTCAGCCGGAGATAGAGAGTTGGCAATAAAGGATTTTACGTCTTCTTCCCATTCTATAATGTCTATTTTTTCTCCACCTAGTTCATTGATGACAGTCTGGACTCTTGAGCCACGTTGACCGACACATGACCCTACGGGGTCTATATTTTCTTCGGTAGCTACTACAGCTATCTTAGAGCGTGAGCCAGCTTCACGGGCAATGTTTTTAATTTCTACTGTACCGGCAGCAATTTCTGGTACCTCGGTAGCAAAAAGCTCACGGACAATTTCGGGGTGAGTACGGGACAAAATTATTTCTGGTCCTTTATTTCCCATCCTTACTTCTACAATATAAAAATTTAGACGAGTGCCAATATTATATCCTTCGGTTCTGATCTGTTCTTCAGGGGTTAGGATGGCATTGGCTTGTCCTAGGTCTACTATATAGCGTCGGCCTTCTTTTCTTTGGATAGTGCCCAAGACTAATTGGCCTTCTTTATCTTTATACTCATTGAATATGTGATCACGTTCGGCTTCTCTCAGACGCTGGACAATCACCTGTTTGGCGGTTTGGGCGGCCATGCGTCCGTATTCCTCTGGTACTTCCAGCTTAGTTTCAATAATATCACCGATTTTGTAGTCAGTATTGATTTTTTGAGCCTCAGAAAGCATCATCTCACTTCGGGGATTAAATCTCTTTATGAGCTCTTCTTCCGGAATCTCTTCACCAGCCTCTTTTCTATTTTTTTGCTCTTCTACCATTTTTTCCTCTTCTTCCAAATCTACATCTTCAACCACAGTTTTAACATCAAAAACAGCGGCTTGGCCGTTGTCAGCGTTAAATACTACTTTGATGTTTTGATTTTTGTTGCCAAATTCCTTGCGATAGGCAGCGGCTAAAGCGGCTTCTATAGCCCCAATAATAGCTTCCATAGAAAGGTTTTTTTCTTCAGCAATTAGTTTGATGGCAGCGGCAATATTGTTGTTTGCCATAATTTTTTTCTTTAATTAATTTAATTATTTGCTTATATTATATATAAACTCCTCGCCCTACGTCGTTTATAAAAAAGAGCTAGTCTACTATAGTAAACTAACTTTCATCGTAGGTAAATATAGCTTATTTTTTTTTATTAGTCAAGGACTATATTTCAAAAGTTCTTATTTTATTTTGGCCGTTTATTATTTCTACAATACAAATTTCTATTTTGTAATTTGCTTCGGTTTTATATCTTTGGCAAAAAATTTGATAGGCTTTTTGTATATTATTTATTTTTTTATTATTGATACTTTCTTCACCCCAACCAAAATTCAGGCTGGAGCGGGTTTTTACTTCTACTATCAACATTTGTTGATTTTTTTGTAAAATTAAATCAATCTCTCCATAGCGGGTATAAAAATTTTGGGCAATATATTTATAGCCTTTTGACTGATAATATTTTAGGGCAATTTTTTCACCCCGCTGGCCGAATTGTTTTTTATAAAACATAAAAACAGACTAGGGCCTGTTTTTATTTATTTGTGATAATTTATTATTTTTTCTTAGGTAGCCATTTATCAAATTCTTTTTCTTTTTGGATGATTTGTTCTTTTTGTGGAATTTTGGTCTGCCAGTATTTGATAATATATACCAGCCAGATCAATTCTATTAGTAAAAATAATAACAACCAACCGCGGGCACTGATATAAATAGCTCTGACTTCTCTAAAATAGAAAAAAGTCAGGCCTATTATTCCGGTGGTCCATCCCCAAACTTGTAATTTGTACCAGACATTTTTTAATAAGCCGGCAGATTTTTTGTATTTTAATTGGGCAAATATGGCCAGGACGATGGCTCCCAAAAAAATAATCAATAGAGTAATTCTCATCGGCCAAGAAAATCCAGCCTCAGGAAAACGGTTAAAAAGGTAAGATAAGTTAAAAAATTTTGATAAATCCATAAGTTATTTTAAAAAGTATTTATATGTTAAATTAAAAAACAGGCCTCGTCAACCCCGCTCTTCACGAAGGGCGGGGTCAAGCCCGTTTTTTGTATAGTTTATGGTTTTACAAATATCATACCAAAGTGGTATTGGCCAGCTTGGAATTCTTGCTCCAACACCAATTTGAGTTTACTGGCATGTTCTCTGATATTTGCTTGGTTTATTTGTCGGTTTTTTTGTGGTGTAAAACCTGGGGCCGTGGTACTCCAATCAATAATTAGCATTTTGCCTTCTGATTTGAGTAGGCGATGGCCCTCGGCCATCATTTCATAATGTTTGTCAGATTGAAATAGGACATTTACCAGTAGGACAAAGTCTAGGCTGGATTCTGGTATTTTGGTGGCGCCTAATATCTCAATATTACTCCAAACGGCTTTGATATTATAGAGTTTGGACATACGGGCTTTTGATTCAATATCCAATAAAGTATTTTTTATGATATCTACGGCATATACTACGCCTTGGTCGCCAACTAGTCTAGCTGCCTGCAAACTAAACATCCCGCCACCAGCGCCAAGATCGGCCACTCTCTTTCCATTGGTAATATATAAAGTTTCAGACAGTATTTTGTTGGCATCAAGCAATTCACTTTTACCAAATATTTGGGTTTGACTTTTTTTGTCTGTATAGCCAGGAGAAGTGTTAGATTGGTCTGGCGTTGCACTTTGGTCGTTTATTTTTTGCTGAGCAGCTTGAGCTAAGATTGGATTGGATGAATTTAGGGCTTCACCCTGATTGGCTATTTGATTGGCGGTCATAGGATTGCTTGGCGCTGGAGTGTTGAATGTTTGGTTGGCTATTGGAGAAACGGAATTAGGATCAGAAACATCTCTGGTCAAAATTTGATTATTAGCCTGTGTTTTTGCGTCCATAAAAGTTATTTTAGTTATTTATATTATTATTATAGCAAATTTATCTTATTTATTGAATAATAGGAGAAAACAAGGTATTATTATAGTATATAAAAAGCTTATGCTAGCGGATTTTTGGCAATATTTTTTTTCATTAGTCTGGCTATTTTTGCCAGCTGGAGCGGCCAATATGATGGCCAGTCTTTCTAGATGGATTGATTTTTTGGATTGCCCAGTTGATTTTGGTAAAAGCCTAAAAAACAAAAGAATATTTGGTAATCACAAAACTTGGCGAGGCTTATTTTTTGGCATGATAGCAGCTGTTTTGGTGGCCTATCTCCAAGTCAGGTTCTATACTCCAGATAAATTTTATTATATTTATGATTATACAAAGTTAAATTTTTTGGCTCTGGGTATTTTGTCTGCTTCGGGGGCTCTTTTGGGAGATTTATTTCGTTGTTTTATCAAGCGCCGCAAAAATATAATGCCAGGCACACTTTGGTTTCCTTATGATCAGATAGATTGGATAGCAGGAGCAATCATCACTATGTCTTTTTATATACAGATAAGCTGGCAAAATGCCATTGCGGCTGTAGCCTTATCTATTATTATCCATCCGCTTATAAACTATATTTGTTTTTTACTCAAGTTACAAAAAAATAAATTTTAAATTATATGGAAAAGCACAGTAGAAAAATTTCAATCCTTATACCAATATATAATGAAGCGCAGTCTATACTTGTACTGTATCAAAAATTGTCAGCTGTTTTGGCTAATATGGACTACGAAATTATTTTTGTAGATGACGGATCAAGAGATGATAGTATAGTTGTATTGGAAAGTATAAAAAGCCAGAACAATAAATTGAAAATAATTCAACTCAAGAGAAATTTTGGTAAGTCGGCTGCTTTGGCAGTAGGGTTTGAAGAGGTTTTGGGTGATTTGGTAATTACTATGGACGGCGACCTTCAGGATGAGCCTACAGAGATACCTCGCCTGCTGGCAGAGATTGATAAGGGTTATGATTTGGTCTCTGGTTGGAAGATAGATCGCAAAGATCCTCTGGTCAAAAAAATTTCATCTAAGATTTTTAACTTTACGGTCAGTATAATGACGGGGTTAAAATTACATGACTTCAACTGTGGATTCAAAATATATAAAAGCGAAGTAGTAAAAAGTTTGGATGTTTATGGAGACTTGCACCGTTTTTTACCAGCTTTGGCCTATCAGCAGGGATTTAAAGTTGGTGAGTTAAAAGTAAAGCATAATGAACGTCAATTCGGTGATTCAAAATACGGACGCTCTGGGCTAAAGAGAATCAGAAATTATATACTGGATCCGATAAATGTTATTTTGATTACCAAATATCAATACAAGCCAGCTCATTTTTTTGGTGGTTGGGGCTTATTGGCTATATTGTCCGGCTTAGTTATTAATATTTATCTATCAGCCTTATGGTTTCTCGGCCATGGTCCGATTGGCAATCGGCCACTTTTATTTTTGGGTATACTCTTGATAATAGTCGGTATTCAGTTGGTGTCTATGGGTTTTTTGGGGGAGTTGATTGTCAGGGCTAATTTTAAAAAAAATAAAAACTATTATATAAAAGTCAAAAAATGAGTTTTTTTAAAAAGCACAAATTAGCCTTTTTTTTGCTTGCTATTGTGGCCTTTCTTTTTATTTTTACTGATTCTGATATACCTAGCACCAATTCATCTTCGCGCTATCTGACTATAAATTCATTAGTCAAAAATGGTAGTTTTATTATCACAGAAAATAATGTAAATACAGATGACAAGATTTTTAGAGAGGGAAATTTTTATTCTTCCAAGCCGCCATTTTTGTCAGTAGTAGCGGCCGGTATATATTATCCTCTTTACCATATCTTTTCCTGGGAGCTGCCGACCAAGCCTTTTTTGAGCCATGGATTTTCTTTGCCAGCTGTTTATGTTATCAATTTATTGTTGGTTGGGGGAAGTTTTATATTACTTTTATATTACTTTTATCAAATTTTGATTTTGATAGATATTGAAAAAAAATACCGCTATCGTCTCTTGGCCGGCTTAGCGTTAGCAACTTTGTATTTGCCATACTCTACAGTTTTTAACAATCATACAATAGCCGGTTCATTTTTATTTATATCTTTTTATTATTTATGTTTATTAAAAATCCAGGGCTTTAAGAAAAAATGGATTTTTTGGTCAGGACTTTTAGCAGCTTTGGCTGCTGTTATAGACTTACCAACTGGTTTAGCATTTTTTAGTGGATTTTTTATTTATTATTTTTTTCGTTATGGGGCAAAAAATATTTTTTATTATATTTTACCAGCGATATTTTTGTTTTCTTTACATCTTTATTTAAATATTCAGATTACCGGCGATATACTACCACCCCAACTGCATAGTGAAATGTGGTCTGTCAACGGACAGATGTGGAATTTAGAAGCAAAGGGTAATATATTTAAGCATTCTTTGCTTGTCTATACATTCAATATATTTTTTGGTACGCATGGCTTGTTTTTCTATTCGCCTATTTTGCTATTATCATTTTTTGGGCTTTATAAATTATTAAAAAATAAAAACAAAGATTTTTTTTGGGAAGCTATTTTGGTGGCACTGACATTTTTGGCTATTTATATTTTTTATGCTTTTGGCTCCCGAGCCTATGCCGGCGCTGCCTATGGCTTTCGTTGGTTTTTGGCACCGACACCTATTTTATATTTTTTTATTACTTTTCTTTTTAGAGAAAAACCGGGGCATAAGCTGGTAAATTTATTTATTTATTTATTTTTAATTTCTTTTTTGATAAATATAATAGGTCTTTTTAGAGTTTGGGCTCCATATTATATTTATGATATAGGTGGCATAGAATATCTTTGGCCGTTTCTTACCAATGCCAAAAAAATTGTAGAATTATACTTACCATTTTTATTATAACAACAAAAAACAACCCTGCACCGTTATGGTGCAGGGTTGTTTTTATTTTTAAAAAGTATGAATACTTTTAGGCTTTGCTAACTGAAGTAGCAGCTGGGCCTTTTGGAGTATCAGATACTTCAAAAGTGACGTTATCGCCTTCACGTAGCTCGTCAAAAGAGACACCGCTAAGTTCGTTGGCGTGGAAAAATAGATCTTTTCCGCCGTCTTCTGGGCTGATAAAACCGAAGTTTTTGTCAGTCAGTTTTTTGATAATTCCTTGCATGATAAATGTAGAAATAAATGCGAATTAACTATAGTAAATTCGAAACTCGACTTCATTTCTACTCTTACTATACTTTTGAGCAATTATTATTACTCGCCAATATAATAGCACATAATAGTAAAAGTGTCAATGTGGGTCTATTTTATTCAACAAAAAAGCACTTCGTTAAAGAAGTGTCTCTTGTCTTTCGGCTCAACTGCGTTCGCTCTCCTCGAGTCCGAGCCCCAAGGCTTTTTCTTTGGAATCGAGGACACAATACTCTTTTTGGCCAAAGACCACAAGCGAATGTAGCTGGCCAAATGGTGACCCCACGGGGAATCGAACCCCGCTTGCCAGGATGAAAACCTGGTGTCCTAACCACTAGACGATGGGGCCATGGGTAAAATAACTCCGATATAATAACGAAAAATCGGCAAAATGTCAAGGTTGTCTAAGGTTATTTTTTGTATTTATTATCAAATTTTTTGGTGTCATCATAAGGAACAAATTTTTCCTGGTGTTTTGGTACAATAAATATAGAGTTTTTTTGATGCTGGATACCACACCAATAGGCCTCAGTCTCGGCGGCAATGACAGTGGCGTACCTCAAAAGTCCGTTGGCATAGCCACAGTACATACAATTTATTTTTTGAATAGGCTCCAAATAATCTAATTTTTGTCGGTCTATTTTTATATAAGCTTCTCGGGGGACCAAAGGTATGTCGTAAAGAGGAAAACAAACTCGGTGATATAGCTCTATAAAAATATCCAAAAGGATCAAGGGGAACAACAGGGCATAAATAAAAGGAATAGACAATATATGATTGAGGGCTTTATCTGGAAATTTTAAATATTCCATTTCTGTTTTTTTGTTAATTATTCTACGGTGACACTTTTGGCCAGGTTTCGGGGTTTGTCCACGTCCAGACCCTTTATATCAGCTATATAATAAGCCAAGAGCTGTAATGGTATCACATTTACAACTGGTGACAACTCATTACTTATTTTTGGTACTTCGATAATATAGTCTACCAATTTTTTTATTTCTTTGTCTAGGTCATTTACTATAGCTATGATTTGACCACCCCTAGCTTTGACTTCTTGCATATTGCTGATTATTTTTTGAGAAAGATTATTTTTGGTGGCCAAAAATATTACCGGCATGTCCTGATCAATCAGAGCTATAGGGCCGTGTTTTATCTCAGCGGCCGGATAACCCTCAGCATGGATATAGGAAATTTCTTTTAATTTGAGAGCGCCTTCTAGAGCAACCGGAAAATTGAGGCCGCGGCCTAAATACAAAAAATTGCGGCTGTTCTTAAATTCTTTGGCTATTTTTTTTATTTTGTCAGCTTGAGTCAAAACTTGGCCAATTTTTTCAGGTACCTTAGCTAGGTCAGATAATATTTTTTTATCAAAAGGTATGTTTTTTTGCTGAGCAATATATAAAGACAACATCAAAAGAGCCAACACCTGAGAAGTAAAAGCTTTGGTAGAAGCTACACCAATTTCTGGACCGACGTGTAAATATATACCAGAGTCAACCTCTCTGGTGATAGTAGAGCCTACTACATTTACTATGCCCAGAGTCTTGGCTGATTTGCTTTTAGCCTCCTTGAGGGCTGCCAAAGTATCGGCTGTTTCTCCAGATTGGGAAACAGCAATAACTAAATCCTCTTTGGATACTATTGGGTCTCGATAGCGGAATTCAGAAGCATAATCTACCTCAGTAGGCATACGAGCAATGTCTTCCAATAGATATTTGCCAATCAAAGCGCTGTGCCAGGAGGTGCCACAGGCCGTGATGACTATTCTTTTTATTTTTTTTATATCTAAATTAATAGATAGCTTAATTTGGTTTTTATTTATCCGACCGCGTAAAGTATTGGTCAGAGCTTGAGGCTGTTCAAATATTTCTTTGAGCATAAAATGCTTGTAGCCTTGTTTGGCTATTTGGTCGACACTCCATTTTATTTCATGGGTGTTTTTGTTTATTTTCTGACCACTTATATTTTTGATAATATATTTATTTTTGGATATTATAGCTATCTCATCATCATTGAGGTAAATTACTTTTTTGGTATATTTTAGTATGGCCGGCACATCAGAAGCAACAAACATCTCGCCTTTACCTACACCCAATATCAATGGTGAGCCTCGTCTGGCGACCACTATCTTATCTTCACTTTTGTGTATTATAGCCAATCCAAAAGCCCCATCTATTAGCCCTATAGCTTGGCGGGCAGCTTGCTCTAAGTTGCCCTGATAAAATTTTTCTATCAGGTGAGCCACTATTTCTGAATCAGTCTCAGATTTTATTTTATGGCCTTGTTTTATTAGAAGTTGTTTTAGGGCTTGGTGATTTTCTATGATACCGTTGTGGACGATAGCGATATCTCCATGACAGTCCAAATGAGGGTGGGCATTTATTTCATTTGGTTCGCCATGTGTTGCCCAACGAGTGTGAGCAATGCCAATCATACCAGTCAGGTTTTTTATTTTTTCCTGTTTGGCCAATTCTGAGACTTTACCTTTTTTCTTGATACTAGTAAGTTGTTTGTTGGACAGGACACATATCCCAGCACTGTCATAACCTCGGTATTCCAATTTTTCCAGACCTTCCAAAAGTATAGGGACGCTTTTTTTGTCACCAATATAGCCGATGATTCCACACATATTTTTATTTAAATAATTTTAGTACCCCTTTATATATAATATCGCAAATATAGGCAACTCCAAAACTAACGATAGTAGATAACAATAAGATTATAGAAAAATCCAGATAGATATTGTGGCTATAGTTATTTAACAGTTTGTAAAACAGCTCTACTACGAAAAAATGAAGCAAAAAAATCCAGAGACTCAGTTGGCCAGATTTAATGAGTATTTTTTGTAGCCAATTGTTTAGATTTATTTTGTCTCTTAATAAAAACAGAAAATTAAATATCGCTAGACCATAAAACAATCGGACATTGTAAAAACGATAATCAAAATTGAAGACAATCAGCCAATATATGATGATAATAGATAGCCAAAACAAAATTTGAGTTTGAAAATACTTTTTTTGATAAATAATAAAGTAATTTCTCATATAAATGCCATATTGGAAAAAGAATAGGTACTTTCCAAATAAGGGGATGCCAAATATTCTCCAGGTTTCAGGATAAAGATATGATGATAGGGTAATCAAGAAACTGATATATAGAAAAATTTTGCTATTTCTTAGTAATGAGAGGGCAGGGTATAGAAGGTAAAATTGTAAAAGTACTACTACAAAGTAATAAGGCACGGCCGCCTGGCCAGATATTAATAAATATAAAAAATGCTTTATACTTGTCCCAGTAAACATAGCTAGAGCTGAGACAATTATGATATAAGGCAAAAATATTCGGACAATTTTTTTAGTATAAAATTTAGTCAAGGCTGATTTCTTGTTTGCCAGTGGTTTTAGCAAAATACCGGAGGAAATAAAAAATATTGATATAGCAAAACGTGATAAGTTGTTTATGATATTAAAAAATGGGTGTGGCTGGCCAAAGTAAAAAGAATAGAAATAACTAACATGTATAATAATAACTGCTATAATGGACAGACCTTTGAGCCAGTCAAAAAACAAGTCTCGGCTAGTTGATATTTTTTCTTCTTTATTTTGGATATCAGAAAAATATATTTTACGAGCCAAGGGGATCGAAAATATAATTAATGAAAATATAATTAAGACTATTCCTTCCATATATTATTTATAAATAAGTAAACAAATCGTCTTCAGGGAACCTTATCTTTGGTCTTTTGGGGTCAGATTCTCTATACCCAATAGTGAGTATAGCTTGTGATTTTTGTGAGTCAGGTAGTGATAAGGTAGTATTCATTTTTATTCTATTAAATCCTTCCATAGGGCATGAATCAATTTTTAGCTCGGCACAGGCAGCTATAGCAAAACCAAAAGCAATATAAGTCTGTCGGATAGCCCAAGCTTTTAATTCATTATCAGTTTTTTTGTTTATAGTATTTTGGCTTACAGCTTCTAGATTGATTAATTCGGCGCGGTCTTGTTTTTGTAGTTGGGCGGCTATATCAACATATTTTGATACTCTATCTAGTAGCGCTTGTCGGCCGACTATAGAACAAAAAATGAGAACATATGATGCAGAATCTATTTGAGCCTGATCATTGGCTATTGGCTTCAATCTATTCTTTAATTCTGTATTTTTTATAATATAAATATGGTAGGGTTGAAGTCCACGTGAAGTGGGGGTATATTGGATGGCTGATAATATTTTATCTAAGTCGTCTTTAGTTACTTCACGTTTTGTATCAAATGATTTGGTGGCAAAGCGCCAATTTAGGTTGTCTAAAAAAGCCATATAAGATATTTATTTATTTCTTTCTTGTTATTATAACAGTATCGGCAGTAGTTTGACAAAACATATTTTTGGGTATATATTCATAATATAAACCATTGATAAGAAAAGGAGGTGATAGTATGCCAAATAGAGACGGTACAGGGCCAAATGGTCAGGGCTCAATGACAGGGCGTGGCATGGGAAACTGTGCCAATAGTGCCCTTCCAGAAGGGCAAATTGCCCCAAATAATCGTCGTGGGGCTGGTCTCAATAGGAGGCAGAGAAAGCCTCGTCTGGGTCGCTAGATATTGAATTATTACCCAAATAGTATAAAATAGTAGATATGGTAAATATTAGAAAAAGACGAGGGGCTGGTCGGCCTCGAGGCAGACGTAAAATAGCTATTGATCCTATAGTTACCTATTTTAAGCCTCGAGGCTTACCGCTAGCTACATTAAAAGAAATAGACATAAGCAAAGAAGAATTAGAGGCTTTACGTCTAAAAAATATAAAAAATCTCGATCAAATACAATGCGCCAAAGCGATGAAAACATCACAAAGTACTTTTCAGCGTATTTTATCTAGTGCTTACAAAAAAATCAGCCAAGCCATTGTAGAAGGCTATGCCATAAAGATAACAAAAGAGTAATTATATGAAAAAAATAAATTTGCTTGCCGTCTTTATATTTTTGTCACTACTATTTTTACCAAATATTTCTAAAACACAATCTGCCAATCAGGTTTATTTTTTTTATGCCAATGGCTGTCCTCACTGTGCTAAAGAAGAATTATTTTTAGATAAGATTGCTCCCAGTTATCCTAATATTGTCATTAATCGTCTGGAAGTTACTAGTAGTAAGGAGAATGCTAATCTTTTGATGGATTTTGGAAAAAAATTACAAGCTGATGTGTCAGGTGTGCCTTTCACAGTAGTAGGCGACAATTATTTTATAGGCTATTTTAATGAACAGACTACCGGTGCTCAGATTGAGCAGGCTATCAGTCAGTTAAATTCAAGGGCAGTGATTGTTGTGCCAAGACCGCTGCCTATACAAATGAAAGAAGAAATGTCGGCTGTTGATCAAATACCAGAGCCAACTGTAGAAAATAAAAATGGCTTGTTTGATGTACCAGGAATTAATTTAGACAATATGTCACTTTTGGGAATGAGTGTGGCCTTGGGTTTTCTGGATGGGTTTAATCCTTGTGCTATGTGGGCTTTGGTTTTTTTGATTACCTTATTATTGGGTATGGAAAATAAAAAAAAGATGTGGGCTCTTGGTCTGACGTTTATTGCTGTTTCGGCTTTTGTATATTTTTTATTCATGGTTGCTTGGCTAAATTTAATTTTGTTTTTGGCTTATGTAATTTTTATTAGAATACTTATTGGTCTATTGGCATTAGGTGGCGGAATTTACAATATCAAAGAGTTTTATACCAACAAAGCCGGCACTTGCAAAGTAAGTGGAGGAGAAAAAAAGAAAAAGATATTTAATAGGCTCAAAGAAATAGTCGGCCAAAAAAGTTTTGTTTTGTCACTGATGGGTATTATTATTTTAGCTTTTGCAGTCAATCTAGTAGAGCTTATTTGTTCAGCCGGACTGCCAGCTGTTTATACTCAGATATTAGCTTTAAATGATCTAAGTACATGGCAATATTATAGCTATATTTTGGTCTACATATTCTTTTTTATGATAGATGATATGTTGGTATTTTTTGTGGCTATGACTACTTTGCAGCTTACTGGCCTTAGTACCAAATATTCTCGTTGGTCAAGCTTGATAGGCGGCACAATAATGGTTATTATTGGTATTTTATTGATATTTAAACCGGATATTTTGATGTTTGGATAATAATAAAAATCCCTCGCAGAGGCGGGGGATTTTTTGTTATTTATTTATATAATTTTGATAATCAGGGCTGTTTTTCCAGAGACTCCAGGGGATAGTAGGGTGGACAGTTTTGCCACTCCATTTTATAGACTGAGATATTGCTTCTACTGGATAGCCACCGTAGACGTAGGCATTGACTATAGTGAACCAGTTTTGCTTGCTGATATAAAATTTACCTATCCTTTGCTCTAAAACATTTTTTAATTCTACAGCTTTGTTTTGTTCATAACCAAGTGAGCTGCGTTCTTTACCGTAGATAAGTTTTATCCAATGGCCAGGGCCTTTTGGGTTATAACCATTTTTTATCTCTGTGCCATCATTGTAGCCGTCACCATCAGTATCATAGTTTAGAGGATCGGTGCCAATAGCCACTTCATAAGAGTCTATCAGTCCATCTCTATCACTGTCTACTTTAGTTGAATTTATTTTTTCTCCCAACACTTCTGGACTTTGTTCGGGCAAGGTAATAAATTGATATTCAGTAGTTGATTTGCTATGTCCATAAATATCATTTTTAGTAGTAATGACATAATAGTAAGTAGTATTAGGCTTTAGATCTTTCAAAGTAATTTCATGCGTAGTCTGACGATGAGAAGTGGTGCTCGGTATATCCTTACCATATTTTTTTGATTGGGTACCAATTTTAATATAAGATTTTGTGGCAATATTAGTTTTAAATTTTATAGTTACCTGACGGCTAGATATTAAAGGGCTTCCATAACTTATAGGCTCAATATTATAAATACTCAAGGCAGTATTTTTATTTATGTCGCCTCCTGTTGTAAAAGTAAACACCTTACTGTAATAGTAGTTGCCACCCCTATCAGTGATTTTTATTTTGGCTGAGTATCTAGTATAGGCTTTGAGGCCAGTGATAGTAAGAGCATTATCATTTATATATGAGTTTACTTTTTTACTTTTATTAAAATTATTTTCTCCGATACCATAATATATTACAGATTTTACTTCTTCATTGGCAGTCCAAGCAAAGGCAGCTGCATCGCTAGTTACTTGTATCAATTGAGATGATAATATTTTTGGTTCAGTGGTATCTTTTATTTTACCGGTTTCAAAATTTAGAAGAAAAGTTTGGTTAGATATGCCATCTTTGGCTGTAGATTTTATTTTATAATAATAAGTAGTTTTACTTTCCAATCCGGTCAGAGTTACTTTATGTTGATAATCATAATTATTATAAATTAGTCTATATTGTAAATCGTCCGGGTTTTCCCCAAAATAAACTATACTTCTGGTGGCTTGATTAGTGCGCCAGCTAAGTTGGGCGGTATTGTTTTCAAAATTGCCAACATTTATCTGACTAATAATCAAATCAGCAGCCAAAGTTGAAGGAGTAAAGGCAAAAGAGGCCACTAAAACACTGATTATTAATAAGATTTTTAACCAATTTTTCATATTTTTAGCTTATTTTTTAGTTAATAGGATAATATACCATATTTTTGTAAAATTGTCAATAACTAAGGCTTTTAGCTACTTTAAAGAAAAGCTTAAATAATAAATTTTTTTGCCAGCCAATAAGTGTTTTTTTTCAAAATTGGTTTGTATTTTTAGATAATCAGGTAAATTATCTTGGCTATATATATCTTCTATTTTTTCTTTTAGCTGGCCGCCAAAGTCTTTTATACTAGTTTGACTATAATCATAGAGATTTTTGTCATCAGTTTTAAGGTTTAATAGAGATTCTTTTTTTAGTATGTTTTTATAAATTTGTAAAAATTTTGGGCTAGTAAGTCTTTTTTTGATTTGGCCTTTTCTTGGGTATGGATCAGGGAAAGTAATCCAAATTTCTTGGATAGATTTTTTTTTAAAATATTTTTCCAAGTCTTCTATTTGGATTCTCAAAAAATAGGCATTACTTATTTTGTTTTCTAGTGCATATTTGGCGCCATTCCATAAACGTTCGCCCTGGATATCTATACCAATGAAATTTTTTTTAGAATCTTTTTGGGCTAGTGCCAAAGTGTATTCTCCACGGCCGCAAGCCAGCTCCAAGATAATATCTTTTTTTGTAGATAGAATTTTTTGAAGCCTTTCCTTATGATCTTTTTGATGTAATTGAATAAGATTGGGGAAATTTTCGGCCTCGGCAAATTTTTGCATTTTTTTCCGGGACATATTAGAATATATTAAGTTAATTAAAACATAACAGATTATTATCTTATGGACAATATTACTATAAAAAATACCTATAGTAAAAATGGCAAATGGAAATTTGATGTAGAAATAGGCGACGATAGCAATAGGCAGATGTACAGCGTGGTTTTAGACAGGGACTATTATATTTATCTGACAAATGAAAAAATACCGGCCGGCCAACTAATTCAGGATGTTTTTATGTTTTTGCTTTCTCATGAATCAAAGGAAAAAATAATAAGTGATTTTGATGTCCGGCAAGTCAAAGACTATTTTCCGGATTTTGAAAAAGATATCAAAGTATATTAAAAATAAAAAGGACTTCCTCGCGGGGAAGTCCTTTTTGGGCCTGTGCGCAGGCCTTGGTGAGCTTGTTTAGCGCACCCAGTCGGCCTCAAATCTTTCAAAGGGAATTCGGGCAGTCTGGACCGTGGTGAAGGTAGCGTAGCTGTCTGTGAGGTTGGCTACGCTGTGGCGTACTCCCGGATCTTCGATCACCATGTCGTTGACACGGAGAGCGACGCCCTGGCTTCGAATGGCCTCGACATCAGCTTCGTTCAGGACGTCGGAATCGATGACTACGATTTCGCCGTCGGTGACCACCGAAAGCTCGTGTACGGCCTGATGGCTGTGGAACTTCTGGACAGTCATCGGCGGAATGTCGGTGATGATTATTTTGGTCGGAATGATCTCGCTCGCCGAGGTATGCAGATCCTTGTAGTAGTAGCGGATTTCAAAGCCATTGGTTTTGGCTGCCGCTACGATGCTGGCCAGATCTTCCAGTTCGTCTCCTTTGTAGGAGCTGTACTGGCCAGGCTGGCCGAGCTCTTTGCTGTGGTCAAGCACAGCAATGCCTTGGAGACCCTGTCTGATAATGAGCATGTTTTCCTCCTGGGTTTGGGTTTCTGTGAGGGGAGCGTAATTGCATATATTAGTAATATATTGGGATTTTGTCAATACAAAAAAAGGCACGCGTTCTGTTTCGCGTGCCCTCATGTTTCTGTGCTCAAGATGATGCTCACTTGCTGGTGGTGAAAGAAATAGTGTGTGTGCCGTCGTTGTTGTCGTGGGTCTGGAAGCCGGCTTCTTGTAAACGTCGAGCCAACTCCAACACACCGCCGATGCCGTGAAATTGTCTGGTGGCCTGTTCGACCAGTTGGTCGACAGAGTCTCCTGTTCCGTTTCCGCCAGTCAGTATGGCAAGCAAGCTATTGCTACCATTACCAGGTTTTTGTGGTGTCTTGGAAGAGGTAGGAGTATCAGGATTGTCTGTTGTCGTATTGTCATCGCCGTTTCCCTTTTTGGCAACTTTTTTTTCGACTTTCTTTGGCGGATCGGTGGCTTGATGACCGTCAATAATAGAGGTGGGCTGGCGGTAAACCTTGATGTTACCGCGCTGAGAGCCATTTTCGACCAAGCCTAGTCTGGTTAGCTGTTTGATGTAGTTGCTAATACTGCCTCTGGGAATGTCAAAGCTGGAAAGCTTGAGCAATCTGGTGGCGTAGCGACTGATTTCCACGACATTAGCAAGATCATCTCCGGCCAATCTCAAAAGGGAGTGGTAGACCATGTGTTGTCTAGCATTGAGTCTAAAGGTTTTTTCCGGCATTGTCTCAGCCTCCTTTTTGGTCTGCAAGTTTGTGGCCAATACTCCATTTGATTCCAATCTAATGCGATGGACAAGCATCCCTTTGCCGTTACGGGCACGTTCGATTATCTTGGGAGTGATTTTTAGGAGTTGACTCCAGCCGGTTTGCCACCAGAGTTTTTGTTTTCCCAAGTTGTGGGCAAATTCATCAAGAAGACGGACGGGATTGGGCAGGAGAAAAACTCCGCTTACGTCCAGAAGTGCCTGTCCGTAAGTGGGTAAAAGAAGCAGTAGAGCCAGATAGACCTCTTCGGTTTTTTCTGGCAGTTTGATTGGTTGAGGAAAGCGTCTAGAGTAGAGGATATGGCTTGGGTCTTCTGGTTGGCTGATGGCGGGGCGTGAATATTTGTTGACGAGTTGTTGTGGACCGCATTCCAGTGCTTTGACCAAGTTGATGCTAGTCTTGCCACAGATCTTGGTCAGATAGTCAGCTAAAGTTTTTAGCAAAATATCTGCCTCGACATTGTTCTGAGGCTTGAGCACAAAGATTTGTGACGCACAGCTCTTTGTTTGGCAAAAGTGCCAAAGCACTTGGTCTCCTTGCACCATAAGGCACATTTGATTCTCTTTTAGGGCTATAGCTCTGTCACACAGTCCTGATGTTCCTGATAGTTTGATTTCTCTGATACCAGCCACATTTTTGGCGACCGTACTAGTCAGCCATGAGGCTAGACGCAGACAGTCTTTTTTGTCGCCGGAAATTTTGATTCCGTTTTGATTACTAGGCATTGTAGTCCTCCTTCGTGAAAGGGTTTTTTGGCTTTTTCAAATAAACAAAAGAGGAGTTTTACCCCTCGCTAGAATTATATCTTGAGCTTGTCAATGTACACAGCTCATTAGCTTTATTTTTACATTTTTATTTTTATTGGTCAATATTGACACAAAGCATTTTTTATCTTAAATTAGCTTGATATCTAATTAGTTTATAGTAAAGGTCAAGTCTGCTATAATGTATAATATAATAGATATTAAGATAATTTTATTATTATTAATTAGCTTAAATTTCCAAGTGGATGAAAATTTTAGCAATTGAAACATCTTGCGATGAGACAGCTGTAGCCGTGATAAAAGGCAGCGGATCTTTTTTGGTTTTAGAAAAAAATATTGTTTATTCTCAAGTTGATATACACACAAAATATGGTGGGGTGGTGCCGGAAGTAGCTGCTAGAAAACATGCCGAGACCATTATACCTTTGCTAGAAGAAATAACCGGTAAAAACAAATTAGCGGGTATAGATTATCTAGCTGTTACTGCTGGACCGGGTCTTATTACTTCTTTAATTTTAGGAATTAGCGCGGCTAAAACATTAGCTTATGCTAATAATAAACCGCTCATGCCAATCAATCATATGGAAGGCCATATTTATTCCAATTGGCTTTCCAATAGTGAGTTAGTAAAAAATCCAAAGAAATATTTCCCAGCTCTCGTACTTATAGTATCGGGTGGACATACTGAGCTGGTGTTGATGAAAGGGCATGGGCAGTATTTTTTACTTGGTCAAACTTTAGATGACGCAGTTGGTGAAGCTTACGATAAAGTCGCCAAGCTTTTGAATCTGGGATATCCGGGTGGGCCGATTGTCAGTCGATTGGCTGAGTCAGGAGACGGTCAAAAATATGATTTTCCCAGACCAATGATGGACAAGAAAAATTTTGATTTTTCTTTTGCTGGTCTCAAGACGGCAGTATTATATGCTTTGGAAAAAAAGAAAAAATTGAACCAGCAGGATGTCAAAGATGTTTGTGCTTCGTTTCAAACAGCGGTTACCGATGTTTTAACTACCAAGACTTTTAAGGCTGTAAAAAAATATAAAGTCAAATCTTTACTACTAGCGGGAGGGGTGTCAGCTAATAGTTTTTTAAAAGCATCTTTGGCCAGTAGAGCCAAAGAAATAGACTTACCGTTTTTTTATCCAGAGCTGAAGTTTACTGGAGATAATGCCGCTATGATAGCCGTTGCCGCTTATTATAATATAAAAGACAAGAAAAAGGATATCTTGCCAGCTAAAAAGGTATTTAGTCTTGGTCCCCAGTCTAATTGGCAACTTACCAAAAATAAAATATAATAAATAAAATAAACCCCGTTAAAAATTATAAGGCTTATATATGAACGGGGAAAATAAAATTTAATCATTAATTTCTAACGGGGTGAAAGAATACATATCAAATAACCAAAAAGAAACGGCTCAAATAGCTAATGATTTGGCCGATAGATTAGAAGGCGGGGAGCTGATAGCTTTGAGCGGTAATCTGGGAGCCGGTAAGACGGTATTTGTAAAAGCACTAGCCAAAGCGCTCAAGATAAAAGAGCAGATTACCAGTCCGACTTTTGTTTTGATGAAAGTTTATGATATTCACTCCGTTAAATCCTCGCACATGCGAGGTGCAGCTGAGCCGCAATTTAACGGGGTAAAGCATAAAAAAGCTGATAAGTTTGTTCATGTTGATTGCTATCGTTTGCGAGGTCAAGATGATCTTTATGATATAGGTTTAGGCGATTATCTAAACTATGATAATATAATAGTAGCTATTGAATGGGCGGACAAAATTGTAAATTTACCAGAAAGAACTATAAGAGTAGATATAAAATTATTAGAAGGTGACAAAAGAAAGATAACAATATTATGGCCAAAAAATTAGAAGAATTAGCTAAGGCATATGAGCCTGGTTTATATGAGGATGATATTTATAAAATTTGGGAAGAATCGGGTTTTTTTAATCCTGACAATTTAAAAGAAAGCAAAGAATATTTTAGTATTGCTATGCCACCACCAAATGCTACTGGTGTGTTGCACCTAGGGCACGCCTCTGCTTTGGCTTATGAAGATTTGATGGTTAGGTACAACAGGTTAAAAGGTAAAAAAGTTCTATGGTTACCTGGTACGGATCACGCAGCTATTGCAACCCAGACTAAAGTAGAAAAAATATTGGCTAAAGAGGGCGCAGATAGACAGACCTTGGGTCGGGAAGTTTTTTTGCAAAGAGTAAAAGATTATGTAGCGAATTCACAAGGCACTATCAGACATCAGACTAGGAAGATGGGCTCTAGTTGTGATTGGTCAAGAGAAAGATATACATACGATGATGGTTTATCCTACGCTGTCAGCGAAGCTTTTATTAGAATGTATGAAGACTCTTTGATATACCGTGGCCATAGGATTGTAAATTGGTGCCCAAGATGTGCCTCTACTTTGGCTGATGATGAAGTAGAATACAAAGAGCAGATGGCTAAATTGTATTATATAAAATATGGCCCTTTTATAGTAGCCACTACTAGACCAGAGACCAAGCTGGCTGATACCGGAGTAGCTGTTCATCCTGATGACAAAAGGTATAAAGAATATACTGGCCAGACTTTAGAAGTAGATTTGGCAGGACACAAAATAAAAGTAAAAGTTTTTGCTGATTTGACAGTTGATAAAGATTTTGGTTCTGGTGTAATTGGTGTTACTCCGGCTCACAGTGCTATTGATTATGATTTTGCCAAAAGCCATAGTTTGGAAATTATCAAGCTGATTGATGAACAGGGTAAGATATTGGAAAGCGGCGGCAAGTATAAAGGCCTGACAGTCCTAGCGGCCAGACAAGCTTTTGTCAAAGATTTAGAGAAGGCCGGTCAAATTGATAAGATAGAAGATTTTAAAAATAATTTATCTATATGTTACCGTTGTGACACTCCAATTGAACCGCTTACATCAGAGCAGTGGTTTGTGGCAGTTGATAAAAAAATACCTGGTAGAGGCAAAAGTCTAAAAGAGTTGGCTACAGAAGCAGTATCAAGTGGCGAAATAAAAATATTACCGGAGCGTTTTTCTAAAATATATTTTCATTGGATGGAAAATTTGCACGACTGGTGCATCTCACGTCAAATATGGTGGGGTCACAGAATACCTGTTTGGTATGACGAAGAAGGCGATATCATAGTAGCCCACAATGAAGCAGAAGCTAAAGTCAAAGCCAAAGGAAAAAAAATAATTCAAGATGAAGCTACTTTGGATACTTGGTTTTCTTCATCGCTCTGGACTTTTTCAACCCTAGGCTGGCCATTAGATAAAAAATTGTCTTTTGATAAAGACTTAATAGCTATTATAAAAAGCGGAGAAAAGAAAAAAACTTATAGATTGTCTGATAAAGGTTTTTCCAAAGGCGAGACAGTAATTTTGGAAAATTCTCAGAGCAAAGAAAATTTTGGTTATGCTAGGATTATTGATGTAAAGATTATAAAATTTAAAGATTTGGATTTAAAGCAGGCGGGTCATGAAAAATATAATAATACCGATGATTTTAAAGACGTGTTCAAAAAGTATTATCCTGATAAAGATATCACCGACGATACAGACTTATGGTGCTATGAATTTATATATAGTCAAAAAGCAGACTTAGATTTATTTCATCCTACTTCTGTCCTGGAAACGGGTTATGATATTATATTTTTTTGGGTGGCCAGGATGATATTGATGAGTCAGTATATTTTAAAAGATAAACCATTTGATACAGTTTATCTCCACGGCCTTATCAGAGATAAAGAGGGTCAAAAAATGTCCAAGTCACTAGGTAATGGTATTGATCCTTTGGAAATGATAGAGAAGTTTGGCACAGATGCTTTGCGTCTATCTTTGATAATCGGCTCTTCTCCGGGAGCTGATTTGCGTATTTATGAAGAAAAAATTGCCGGCTACAGAAATTTTGTAAACAAACTTTGGAATATATCCAGATTTATATTTAATTTTGTAGAAGATATAAGACCGGTTGTCAAACAACCACCAGTCAAGACATTGGCCGACCGTTGGATCTTAGCGGAGTTAAATAAGCTAATCGGTCAAGTAAGTGATGATATGGACAATTTTAGAATATCGGCAGCTGGTGAAAAAATTTATGATTTTTCTTGGAACAAATTAGCTGACTGGTATTTGGAGATATCCAAAATAGAAAAAGAGAAAGATGATATTTTACTTTATATTTTAGAAAAACTTCTTATTTTATCTCATCCTTTTACGCCATTTGTAACAGAAAAAATTTGGCAGGAATTTGGTCAGGCTGAGCTACTGATGATTAAAAAATGGCCAGAGACAGTAAAATTTGATGATAATATTATATCGGATTTTGCTGAGCTTCAGGAGCTGGTAGTAGCCATTAGGAATTTGAAGGCCGAAAACAAAATAGCACCGACTGATTTTCCAGATTGTTATATTGAGAGCAAAATTTTAGACGATGATTATTTAATTTTGGCCTCTCAGATGGCTCGAGTTACATTGTCAGATCATAGATTGGATGTGGAGGCAAAGTATATAAACAGCAGTATAGTATATATTGACCTATCCAAAGAAATGACCGATAAAGAAAGAAAAGATTTACAAAAGTATATTGGTGGGATGGAAGCAAAACTTCAAAATGAAAGTTTTGTAAAAAATGCTCCAGTTGATGTGATTGAGGAAACAAAAAAACGGCTTCAAGAAGCCAAAAACAAATTAAAATAGTTTTAAAATCCCGCCCCGAGCAAAGTCGAGGGGCGGGATTTTTTAGTCTTTTACTTTATCAAATATTTCAGAGATTGAAGTTATGCCTTCTAAAGCTTTGAGCAGGCCATCTTGGAGCATACTTATCATTCCATTATTGATGGCTATTTTTTCTAGCTCATATTCTGAAGTATTGTCCGATAAAATTATTTTTTCTATTTCAGGGGACATCAAAAATACCTCATAAATTCCGATTCGGCCTTTATAGCCGATATTCTGACATTTTTCACAGCCTTTGGAAGTATAAAATTTCAGGTTATTTAAATCGCTTGGTTTGTGACCTGACTCAGGGCTGATTTCATTTAAGGCGTTTAAAATAACAGTCATAGTTGCATTGTCGATTTCTTGGTCCTCCTCTTTACAGTATTGGCACAACTTGCGAACCAATCTTTGACCAATTATGGCGTTCAAAGCTGGAGCCAATAGAAATGGCTTTACGCCCATAGCCAGTAGACGTGGTATAGTGCCAGCCGCTGAGTTGGTGTGTAGTGTAGAAAGCATCAAATGTCCGGTAAGAGCGGCATTGATAGCCGTGTCAGCGGTTTCTAAATCTCTAATTTCACCAACCATTACTATATCTGGGTCTTGTCTAAGTATAGCTCTCAAACCACGGGCAAAAGTGTAATGGATATTTCTTCTGGTGGTTCCTTCGTCTAATTCTTCTTGACTTGAATCAATATTTTCAACCTGACTTTGGACAATACCAGGCAACTTATATTCTATTGGATCTTCTAGAGTAATTATTTTTGTTTGTGGGTTGTTTAGTTGATTGAGAATGGCATATAAAGTAGTGGTTTTACCGCTACCAGTAGGACCAGTAGAAATGATCATGCCGTTTGGCTTACCCATTTCATTTTTTAGATCGTTATATGATTTGCCACGTAGACCAAGGCTATCAAATTGTAAGCCAACGACGGAAGCTTTGAGTAGCCTCATGACAATACTTTCACCATAAGCCGTTGGAATAGAGGATACCCTGACGTCTATTTTTTCTTTGTCCGAATGTATAGTAAAACGTCCGTCTTGTGGTTTATTGTTCAAGTTTAATTTTAATCCAGACAATAATTTTATACGAGAGTTTATTTTGTCCCAGGTATCACGGGGTAGGGAAGCCACGTCATGAAGTACGCCATCCATACGCAATCGGATTTTTACATCTTTTTCTTCGGCTTCAATATGGATATCAGATGCGCCAAAAGTAAGGCCGGCTGATATGACGATATTTAGAGTTTCAGTCAGCTGGGTTTCTTGGATTAGTTTATTGAGATCTTCAAAATTGGTGAGCTGTTTTTGGTATTTTTCCAAGTCCTCGGAAGTAATAGTAACCCCTTCCATTTGGATTATCTGGGGGATTTTGTTATATATTTGAGTGGCTTTTTGAAAACTATTTTCTGATATTAGATATACCTTTATTTGGGTGTGGTATATCTCTGATAATTCTTTTTTTAAATTGGCCACTTGAGGATTAGTGGGATTGAGAGAGCCCAGTCTCATTTCATTACCAGTGTATAAAAAACAGACAGTTTCCAAAGACTCAGATTGTTCTCTTGAGATTATTTTGATAGCTTCTTGTGAAATAGGGAATTTGTCCAAATTAATATAAGACACGCCGATTTTATCAGCTTGTTCCTGGATACGCTTTTCTTTTTCTCTTAATTCTAGCTCTGATAGTTTGCTTTGCAGCTTTCTTGTTTTCTCATCACCAGATATAGCTGCGAGGCCAGATTGGTCTGCCATATAAATTTTAGATCTTAGTTATGTATAGATATTATACTTTATTAAAAGAATATAAGTCAATTTGTTTTAGCTAACAAAAAACCATTCTAAGTTTTTGTTGGGAATGGTTTTTTAGTGTTTTAAAATATTTTTATTTTGCTAACCTAGGTAGGTGTTTATGGGCTAGTCTATGTACTTTACTCTGACTTTTGCCGGGGGAGACTAGCTCCAAAAAAATATAAGTCCAGACCATATTATATAAGGCTCCATAATAGGCCGTGCCAAATATAAAGACAAATATTGCCAAAAATACTCCAATTACCATTATAATCCAGAAGGCTAATACACTAAATGACATAAACATGGCTAGTATCATAAATGGCACAAATACAAATACCAAAGCTGTAAACATTAATACAAAGAAAAGCACAGTGATAAATAGTAATAGAAGGGCATTTTCAATAGTGATTACCCAATTGGCCTTAAATAAAACCCAGCTGTTTAGAAAGGCTTCAGAAAAATTTTGATTTTTTAAGACAACATAGGCCGCTCCATATCTAGTCACAAAAGAAAGAATGATAATCATAGGTATCAGTACAAAGAAAGTGACAATTCCCAATATAATATAAATAGACCAATCTTGGCTGTTTGATAAGAAGTAAATAAGTGGCTCAATCACTAGAGCTATAAAGAAGTAGCCTAGCAGGGTATTTATTACGTTCAATCCTAAGAGGGGCCAGAATTTTTCTACGCCAACTCTTAATCTTTCTATCATTGAGCTAGTTTTTTTCTTTTCCCCAGCAGCTTTAATTAAGGCTCCTTGTGAGGAAATGGCCAGTATAGTGGCAATAGCAAACACAACAAAAAATCCAACCAGAGTCATCAGGTTGGGTAGGTCACTAAGACCAACTTTGGCGGTGGCAAAAGTCAAAAGTATTTTGAGCCAGGATTCTATACTGGTACCCAAGAAATCGGGAGTAGTGCCGGTCAGATTAAATAAAATTTTTACTTCATGAAAGCCTAACAGAGATGCAAATATCCCGAAGAATATTACGGACATATTATTGTGTATTGCTTGCCAGGCATTTTTGTAGACTTTTCGATAGAACATATTTTTTTATTTTAATTTGTTTTTATATTTTTATTTGACGATTTTATTATACAATATTTTAGCAGAAAATAAAAGCCTCCCGTTAGGCGGGAGGCTAAAATTTTATTTAAGCCATTAGCTCTTCAAAGGTATGCTTTTCTATGGTTTCTTTTTCTATAAGTTCTTTAACTATTTTTTCCATTTTATCTTTATTAGTTTTTATCAGATCAGTGACAGTCTTTAGAGCTTGTCCAACATATTTGGAAACCTCTTCATCTATCATCTCAGCTGTTCTCTCACTATAGTCTCTTCTTTCATGTATTTCTTTTCCTAGAAATACTAATTCTTCTCTTTCTCCAAAAGTACGAGGACCCATCTTTTCATTCATACCAAATTCAGTAACCATTCGTTGAGCCACTTCAGTAACTTTTTTCAAATCATTGGAAGCCCCAGTGGTCAATTCGCCAAAAAATATTTTTTCAGCGGCATAGCCTCCTAGGAGTACAGCCATATTGTCTATAAATTCAGAATAGCTTTTTAGCATACGGTCTTCTTTTGGCAGATTGAGAGTATAGCCAGCGGCTCTTCCTCTGGATATGATAGATACTTTATGTACTCCGTCGGCATGTGGCAATAGATGTCCGGCTAGGGCGTGGCCAGCCTCATGATAGGCGGTGATCTTCTTTTCTTTATCAGATAAGATATGACTTTTTCTTTCTCGACCCAACATCACTCTTTCAATAGAATCAAGCACTGTCTTACCGTCTATTGTTTTTTGGTTGTTGCGGGCAGCAGCAATAGCAGCTTCATTTAACACATTGGCTAAATCAGCTCCGGAAAATCCAGGAGTCCTTTGGGCAACAAGTCGTAAGTCTACATCTTTATCAAATGGTTTTTTCTGGGCATGTATTTTAAGTATTGCCTCTCGGTCTTTTATATCAGGTAAGTCAATTACTACTTGTCTGTCAAAACGTCCTGGACGCAGCAATGCTGGGTCAAGTACATCAGGTCGGTTGGTGGCTGCTAGCACTATTACATTGGTCTGATTGTCAAAACCATCCATCTCTACCAGGATTTGATTGAGAGTCTGTTCCCTTTCATCATGGCTTCCGCCTAGACCAGCACCACGTTGGCGTCCGACAGCATCTATCTCATCAATAAAAACTATACAAGGAGAAGCCTTTTTAGCTTTTTTGAATAGATCACGAACACGGCTAGCACCGACTCCGACAAACATTTCTACAAACTCAGAACCGGAAATATGGAAAAATGGTACTCTAGCTTCACCAGATACTGCTCTGGCCATCAGAGTTTTACCAGTTCCAGGGGAGCCTAATAGCAGTACGCCTTTTGGAATTTTGGCGCCTATGGCAATAAATTTTTGTGGGTGTTTCAAAAAATCTACAATTTCAGTTAAATCTTCTTTAGCTTCTTTAGCTCCAGCTACATCCTTAAAGGTTATTTTTTGTTTTTGTTGGTCAGCCAGTTTAGCGCCTGATTGGCCAAAGGTCATAGCTCGGGAGTTTACTCCTTGGACTTGTCTCATCATAAACCAGAGAAGGCCGATGATAAATAAAGCTGGGATTATAAAGGGTAGTATAGTGGTTAGAAAAAATCCGGAGTTGCTATCTTCAGCTACTTTTATGTCCACGGCTGACATTTTTTCAGTGCTGACATCGTAGTTTTTTAGGAGCTCGGATAGAGACTCATTTATTTCTTTTTTACTGCTTTGTTGTGTCTCATCTTTTAATATTATATCAAGCTGAGTGCCTTTGACAGTAATGCTTTTGACCTGTTCTTGGTTTATTTCTTGCACCAGGGTGGCAATGCTCACTTCTTCTACTTGCTTTGATTTATTATCAAAAAAAGTAAAGACACTGGCGATAGCTACAAATATCAAAAAGAAGATGAGAAAATTTTTTAAAATATTTTTCATATAATTTTACCTTTGTTTTTTATTTAAACACAAAAAGCAGAAAATAGAAAGCTTATTTAGCGTCTTTTTCCTCTTTAGTTTCTGTTGGAGTGATTTTTTCGCTGGTCTTGGACTCTTCTTTAGTTTCGCCAGTTTTAGCTTTTTCCTCTTTTTTGTTGTCAGTCTTTTTTTCAGACTGTTTTTCCTCTGTAGTTTCAGGTTTTTTTTCAGAAGCTTCTTTTTTATCTTCAGATTCATCTTCAGAGTTTTTTGGGTCAACTTTTAAGGAAAGACCTAAGCGATGATTTTTTGGATCAATGGTCAATATGACAAATTCATATTCATTGTCTACTTTGATTATATCTTCCGGTTTACTTACTTTTTTATTGCTAAGTTCGGAGATATGTACCAGTCCATGAATATCATCGTCCAATTCCACAAAAGCTCCAAATGGATTAACTTTCAAAACTTTACCTTTGACCTTTTGGTCAATTGTATATTTTTTGCTTACTTCCACCCAAGGGTCTTTTTGTAGTTTTTTAATAGATAGTGAAATTTTAGTTTCTTCGATGTCAATAATTTCGGCTTTTACTTTGTCGCCGACTTTGATGATGTCGCGAGGGTTATCAATTCTTTGCCAAGCTAACTCGGAAATATGAACCAATCCTTCTAGACCATCGCCAAACTCTACAAAAGCACCAAAATCAACTACACCCGTTACTTTTCCTTCTACAATATCGCCGACTTTAAATTTGGAGATTACTTTCTTTTGTTTATCATCCCAAGCAGCTTTTTCAGAGACAATAAGCTTGTCGTCTTTTTCATCAACATCAATAACCTTGGTTTTTAAATTCTGATTTACAAAAGATTTTAAGTGAGACAATATTTTGTTTTTGTCTCCGCCCTCAATACGAGGATAATGCTCGATAGTAAGTTGTGATACTGGCAAAAATCCGACAACATTGCCTATTTTTATCATTAGACCACCTTTGTTGGCGTCAATTACTTTTGAGTCAACAATAGTTCCTACTTTTAGTAGGTCTTCCAATTTATCCCAAGCTTTTTTATGTCCAGCTTCACGTAAGGACAACTCCATGTAACCATTTTCATTGTCTAGGCCAATAACAGTGGCGGTAGCTTGGTTGTCAATTTTTAGATTTGAGGATTCATCTGACTCATCATAGATTTCACGACCACGAATAATACCGGTAGTGATACCGTCTATATCCAGATAAATTTCATTTTTTGAGACGCTAATTACAGTCCCAGTTACTAAGTCTCCAACTTGAGGAATCTTTACTGCCTTTTCATCTTTAAGCAGCTCATCCATTGGACTTAGAACTTGTGTTTTTTCTTCTGACATTAATTATTAATGATTATCCCTCCCCGCAAGCGGGTCGAGTTCTCAAGGGTTCAGGCCTTGAGAGCTTGTTAAATTAGTTTTAAATAGCCGCCTTAGATTAACACAAACTAAGAAAAAAATCAAGCCCCTGTACTAGGAGCAATCAAAGATTGAAAAAAGACCTTTTTTAGCTTATTTTTTTGGGCATTCTTATCTTTATGCCGATAGAGAGTGAACTTAATTTTATAACTTTATTTTTAAACTTAAATTAGCTTGGTAAAAATCCAATTTCGGCCTTATTTTATAGGCAAATATGATTCTCTAACGGGGTTTACTTCCAATATTATTTATGATAAAATTAGAGACGTTAATAGGTATAAAAAAGCAGTAAAAAATATGACAATTTCATGGCATGGTTTTAACTATTTTAGGCTTAAAAATGGTGAACATACTTTGGTTATAAATCCTTATGCTCTGGACAAAGCCACAAAATTCTCCAAAGCAAAAGGGGATGTAATTTTATTTTCTGATTCTAGTCAAGTTGCTAAGATAAAAATGGATAGCGATTCTTTTGTGATTGATAGCCAGGGAGAGTACGAAGTAAAAGATGTTTTTGTATATGGCAAAGCTTTAAACGGCAATATTATTTATTATATTATTTTTGAAGATATAAAAATTGCTTTTTTGGGAGAGTTTGGCCATGAAGAGTTGGCCAATAGTTATCTGGAGTTGGTGGAAGGTGCCGATATTTTAATAGTACCGGTTGGCGGTGGTGATTTGACCACAGCCAAAGAAGCGGCCAAAATCATTCGTCAAGTAGAGCCCCGAATTGTTATACCAAGCTGTCATAAAGCCGGCAGCTTTAAATTAAAGGCTGATGATGTATTGGACTTTATCAAAGAAATAAGTACTAAACCAGAGATAGAGGACAAATTCAAAATAAAGAAAAAAGATTTGCCTCAGGATGATATGAAACTAATAATACTTAATTTGCAAAAATGATTTTTTTTGGGTCAAATAAAAAAATATTTTTGATAGTTATAGTGGCACTTGGAGTAACGGGTTTTATTTTTTCTGAATGGGTAAAAAGAGAGCCTTTTGGTAGTATAGACAGAAGTAGTAATGTATTTTGGCAAAATATTTTTGAAGCCGGCGACCAGACAGTTGATAAAATTCAGGATAGCACTGTTTTGGGTATTAGTAATGCCAAGAATTTTGCTGACGAAGTTCAAAAAGAAGAGCAGCGTTCCCAATTGATTGACGAAGCCAAAAAATATTTGGAAAATAAAGTTGATGTTAATGAGTGGGAAATATATAAAAATGATAAATATAATTTTTCAATAGCTATTCCTCCCGGATATAAAAATAGAGCTGTATATGAAGATTTTGATATACCATTGAGTCCAGACCTGAGCGCTTTTTATTTGGTCTATAGTGATAAATCAATTAGTATGGATACAGAAAGCGAAGTGCTTTATGATAATACCGATACATTGGAAAATATTTTGGCACAAAGAGCAGAGGAATATGGTTATCAAATTATAAATATTAATAATGTTGTTTTGTATAAAAATAATGATTTCCCAGAAAATGGAAACACTATCTTCACAGCGATGGCGGATAGAATATTATTATTTACCTTTAGAAATATAGATAACAATACTATTGATGCGATGATAAATACATTTAAATTTACAGATTAAATATATCAAGAAATTTGAAATATTATGGCAAAAAAGAAATTAATTAAAAAATCAACTAATAAAGCTCAAGACAGCAAAGAAACAAAAGCTAGTCAGGATATACTGATAAACAATCGTGGTCGAGTAGAGCCCTTGTCTATTGTAGAAGAGATGCAAAGCTCATATATTGACTATGCTATGAGTGTTATTGTTTCTCGCGCTTTGCCAGATGTCCGAGATGGTCTAAAACCAGTACATCGACGTATACTTTATGCTATGTGGACCTTAGGGCTCCGTCATACTGCCAAATTCAGAAAATCAGCTACCGTAGTCGGTGAAGTACTAGGTAAATATCATCCGCATGGTGATGCAGCGGTTTATGATTCTATGGTCAGAATGGCTCAGGATTTTTCTATGCGTTATACATTGGTCAATGGCCAAGGAAACTTCGGCTCAATGGATGGTGACGGAGCAGCTGCTATGCGTTATACCGAGGCTAAATTGCAGGGTCTAGCTGAAGAATTGCTTTTTGATATAGATAAAAACACAGTGGACTTCATACCAAACTATGATGGTTCTCAGAAAGAGCCAAGAGTCTTGCCAGCTAAATTACCAAATCTTCTTTTAAATGGTACAACTGGTATTGCGGTTGGTATGGCTACCAATATCCCGCCACACAATCTAGGGGAATTGATTGAGGCTATAAATCTCATTATTGATAAACCAAATGTTACTATTGATGAGCTGATTGAAATTGTAAAAGGCCCTGATTTTCCAACGGGCGGTGTAATCTATGATATAGATGACATCAAGACAGCTTATGCTACTGGCCGTGGTGGTATTGTAACGCGTGGAGAAGCAGAGATTGTGGAAGACAAAGTAGGACAATACAGAATCATTATTTCCTCTATTCCTTTTCAGGTCAATAAAGCCACTTTGTTGGAAAAGATAGCTCAGTTAGTTAAAGATAAAAAAATAGATGGTGTCAAAGATTTGCGTGACGAATCAGATAAAGACGGAGTCAGGATTGTCATTGAACTCAAAAAAGATTCTTATCCAAACAAGATTTTGAACAATCTTTATAAGCATACTCAATTGCAGGAAAAGTTTCATGTAAATATGCTGGCTTTGGTGGATGGTATACAGCCTAGAGTTTTGACTCTACAGTCAATTTTGGAAGAGTATATAAAACATCGTCAAGAAGTGGTTGTCAGGCGTACTCAGTTTGATTTGGATAAAGCCAAAGACAGAGCCCATATCTTGGAAGGACTTAAAAAAGCTTTGGATAAAATTGATGCGGTTATCAAAACTATCCGCGCCTCTAAAGATAAAGAAATTGCCAAGGTTAATTTGATGAAAAAATTCAAACTGACTGAGAGACAATCAGTAGCTATCCTAGAAATGAAGCTTCAGAGTTTAGCCAATCTAGAGCGTCAAAAAATATTAGACGAACTAAAAGAAAAATTGAAGATTATCAAAGATTTGGAAGCAATACTTAAGAGTAAGTCCAAAGTTTTGAGTATTATCAAAGATGAGTTGGCCGAAATCAAAGCTAAATATGCTGATCCTAGAAAGACAAAAGTAATAAAATCAGCTATTGGCAAAATGACTACCAAGGACCTTATACCCAATGAGTCCACTGTAATTATGATGACCAAAGATGGTTATATAAAGAGACTAGCTCCGGAGACATTCCGCACGCAGAGTCGTGGCGGCAAAGGCGTGATGGGTCTTACTACCAAAGAGCAAGATGAAGTAGAAGAATTTTTTACTACTTCTACTCACTCTGATTTGATGTTTTTTACCACTCGAGGACGCGTCTTTCAACTCAAGGCTTATGAAGTACCGCAACAATCTAGGACTTCCAAAGGTCAAAACATTGTCAACTTTTTACAATTGTCTCCAGAGGAAAAAGTCTCAAGTATTTTACAGAGCGAGGACTTCAAGGCTTTCAAATATTTTGTCATGGTCACTCGTAACGGCGTGATCAAGCGTACAGAGGTAGAACAATTTACACATGTCAGAAGAAGTGGTCTGATTGCTATTACCTTGAAAAAAGATGATGTGCTTGATTGGGTCAAACCGTCATCTGGTAATGATGATATTATGTTGGTTACGGCCAGAGGGCAGTCTATAAGATTTAAAGAGAAATCAGTCCGGTCTATGGGTCGTAGTGCTTCTGGAGTAAGAGGCATCAAAATCAAGAAGGATGATGCTATGATTGGTGCCGATATTATTGCTGATGGTAAAGCCAGTAAAGACGAACAGCTTTTGGTAGTTACTGTACATGGTTTTGGCAAGCGTACGGCTTTGGGCGCTTACAAGGTGCAAGGACGTGGTGGTAGTGGCATCAAGACTGCTCAGGTGACAGCCAAGACAGGTGAGGTTGCCAGTGCTAAGATTGTTTCCAAAAATATGGAGGATGAAGATATGATTATTATATCTCGTAAAGGACAGGTAATAAGGCTAGCTATCAAATCTGTTAGTATTTTGGGACGAGCTACTCAGGGAGTGAGACTTATGAGATTTAAAGACGGTGATGATAAAGTATCGTCTGTGACTTTTATTTAAAATTTTGAAATGGAAGAGCGAATTACATCAGCCAAAGAACAAAATGAAGACCGTACTTGGGATTTGACGCTTCGTCCGCAGACTCTGAGAGAGTATGTGGGTCAGCGTCAGGTCAAAGAAAATCTAGATGTATTACTTAGCGCTGCCAAAAAAAGGAAAGAAGCCATTGACCATGTGCTTCTTTTTGGACCACCGGGCTTAGGTAAAACTACACTCGCTCATATTATTGCCAAAGAAATGGGCACAGGTATCAAGGTTACTTCCGGACCGGCCATTTCTAAAGCCGGAGATTTGGCAGCTATTATTACCAATCTGCAAGATGGCGATATTTTATTTATTGATGAGATACACCGTCTCAACAAGACCATCGAAGAGATACTCTATCCAGCTATGGAAGATTTTGCATTAGATATTGTATTGGGCAAGGGTCCTTCAGCTCAGATGCTCAGGCTGGATTTGCCGCGTTTTACTTTAATTGGAGCCACTACTAGATATAATCTTATTTCTTCACCACTTAGAGATAGATTTGGGGCGACTTTTAGGCTCAATTTTTATAATGAGGATGAAATAGCCGATATTGTCAGTCGGGCAGCTGATATTTTGGCTGTGCCAATTGAAGATCAGGCTAGACTAGAAATAGCCAAGCGTAGTCGAGCCACGCCTCGTATTGCCAATAGAGTACTCAAACGTGTCAGGGATTATGCTCAGGTCAAAGCAGACGGTAAAATATCTCGTGATTTGACCAGAAGAGCTTTGGACATGATGGCCATTGATGAGTATGGTCTAGACGATTTGGATAGAAGGTTACTTACAGTATTGGTAGAAAATTTTTCTGGTGGACCAGTAGGTTTGGGTACATTGGCCGCGTCTCTTCAGGAAGAAGCCGGGACAATAGAAGAAATATTTGAGCCTTATTTGATGCAATTGGGTTTACTTTCTCGTACTTCGCAAGGCAGGATTGCTACAGATAAGACCTATGAGTATTTAGGCAAAGAAAAAAAAGACAGTCAGAAAAAAATGTTTTAGTATGAGACCGAAATTACTTCTGCACACTTGTTGTGCGTCATGTTCAATATATGTTTTGGATCAGTTAGCTCATGAGTATGATCTAACTATATTTTTTTATGACCCAAATATTCATCCCCGCAAAGAATACAATTTGCGTCGTGATGAAATGAAAAATTATGCCAAAAAAATTGGTCTAAAATTTGAAGAAGGCGAATATAATAGCTCAGAATGGTTCAAAAAAACCAAAGGGTTAGAAAACGAACCGGAGCGCGGCAGACGTTGTGATGCATGTTTTGATCTCAGATTATCTAAAACAGCGACCAAAGCTAAAGCCGAAGGCTATGATACTTTTGCTACAGTCTTATCTATTTCTCCTCACAAGGACTACGCCAAAATTAGTATGATTGGGCAGTCTCTAGCCAATCAACTGGGCATAGAATTTTTGGACCGAGATTGGAAAAAGAAAGACGGTTTTAAGATATCAAGCAAAATGTCCAAAGAAGAAGGATTTTACCGTCAGGATTATTGTGGCTGTGTTTATTCAAAAAGAAATTGACAAATATATTGTTATTAAGATAATCTTTATTTGATTATGTTCTCTGACACCTTGGTTTGAACTAGGCTCGAAAAAGGAGGAAGGTCATGAGTTGGTACTTCTGGGTAACCCTTGTGTACGCCACCATTGGCTGTTGTTACGGAATGCTTTACAGCAGTGACATCGTGTCTCTGCTCAATCGTGCTAGGCATCAACATGGGCCGCCAAGTGATGCTTTTTGTATTATTGGCTCTAGCATTGGAGTGTTTCTTTTTGTAGTATTTTTTTGGCTACCATTGTTGTTTTTCAATGGTAGCTACTCAGTACAGAAACCACACTATTTTCGTCTCAACGAGCATAGGATCAAATAGTTCTTGCCGGCTTCGCCGAAGGCGAAGCCGGCCACTCTATTTTATAATATTTATGAATATAAAATTATTTGACTACAATTTACCTCATGAGCTAATAGCTCAAAAACAAATAAAACCACGCGATCATTCGCGCCTTTTGATTTTAGATAGCGCTAAACAAAAAATTGCCCACAAGCATTTTTATGATTTGCCAGACATTTTGACTAGCAATGATGTTTTGGTGGTCAATGAAACAAAGGTATTTCCAGCCCGTCTTTATGGGCATAAAAGTACCGGTGGTAAAGTAGAAATATTACTTATAGATCGGGTCAACCCGTCGGGTTGGCTAGCCATGATTGGTGGCCGTAATCTAAAAGTAGGAGATGCTATTTATTTTGATAAAAAATTAGAAGCCAAAATTATTAAAGATATAGATGGCAAGACTAAACAAGTCAAATTTAATAAATCAGGTAAAGAATTGGACAAGATAATTGATAATATTGGTCATACGCCGCTGCCGCCTTATATCAAGACCAAAGACAGTCAAAAAATTAAAAAAGATTATCAGACTATTTATGCTCGTAGTATTGGCTCGGCAGCGGCTCCGACTGCTGGATTGCATTTTACCGATCGTGTTTTAAAACAACTGTCAAAAAAAGGCATTAAGATTTTTAAAGTTACTTTGCATGTTGGACTTGGCACCTTTGCTCCAGTGGAAGCAGAGGAGATAGAAAAACACAAAATACACCATGAGTGGGCCAGGATTGATAAAAAGACAGCTGAAGCATTAAACAAACTAAAAAAAACAGGCAAAAATATAATAGCAGTTGGCACCACCAGCGCCCGGACGCTAGAGGCTTTTTCAGACAAAACAGGTGATTTAACCCCTGGGGTTAAATGGGTAGATATTTATATTTATCCTGGTTACAAATATAAGTTTGCAGATGATTTGATTACTAATTTTCATTTGCCCAAGAGCTCGTTACTATTTATGGTCTCAGCTTTGGCTAGTCGTGAACTAATAATCAAAACTTATCAAAAAGCTGTTGCCAAAAAATATAGATTTTTTTCTTTTGGTGACGCCATGATAATTACTAAAAATAGGCTATGATTTTTTTAAAATCTTTACAATACCCTTATCAGCATCTACTTCTGCCGATTTTGTCTAGAGCGAAGCGACTAGATGCAAAATCGAGCATCCCGCTGTATAGCGGGATCTGGTTATTTCTTATTCAAAATCTTTACAATACCCTTATCAGCATCTACTTCTACCAAGTCGCCGTCTTTTAATACTTTGGTAGCGATTTTGGTAGCAATCACACAAGGCGTTTTTAATTCACGGGCAACTATGGCAGCGTGAGAGGTGACCCCACCTTGTTCTGTTACGAAAGCGGCGGCTTTTTTCATGGCCGGTAAAAGGTCGGGTTGGGTGGAGATAGAAACGAGGATGTCGCCGGCTTGCATTTTTTGCATGTCAGCTATTACATTTATTATTTTGACCGGTCCTTTGGCATGACCACGGGCTCCGCACTGGCCTTTGATTTCAGAGACTTCTTCTATATTTTCAGTCTGGATTATTTCAGTCGCTTGTTTGGCCATGCGCCCAGTATAAAAGGCGTGTTCATTTTTGTCGGTATAATATACGGAAAAAGGTATTCTTTTTTTTATTTCTTCTTTGTTTAATTTATTTTTAAATAAAGCGTTGTATAGTTCTTCGCTTGTCATGAATTTTGTTTCTTTGATGCTGAGACCAAGTCTTTTGCCTATTTGTTCTATAATAGGCACCATTCGATAGATGGCAAAAAGCTGGGCATAGCGACGGTATATTTTCGTAATCATAAATTCACCCCACTGGTCAAAAAATATTTTATGCTGAGATGATAGTTTTAGTTTTTTTATCAAGCTGTCTCTTTTTTTTAGCTCTATTTTTGTAGCCGTGACTTCATCTTTTAGGGTTTTGCCGATGTTTGTCTCATTATTGACCAGTCGGACAAGTTTTTTTAGGTAGTGTTCAAAATTATATACACCTTGCTCTTCAGTAAATAAAAATTTTGTATAAAAATATTTTTGGTAGTGATCTTCTAGTTTTTTAGAAATCTTAGGATCAATTTTTTTGATAAGCTCTCTGACTCTTTCTTCAAATTTGGCCTCATATTCAGGAGAGTGAGTATATAAGCCAAAGAGCTTTACATCTTCCTCTTTGAATTTTTTGAAAAGCTCTTTAAATAATTTAAATTGTCTGAGGTCAGCTTGTATATCAGCGGCCATTTGTTTTATTTCATCTTCTTCTATTTTGATGAGTGACGGCTTGGCTGGCTCGGTAAGTAAAATAAGATATTCGGCCATATTATCATCGCTGACGCCCATATTTCTTAAAATTTCTTTGCCGGTTTCGGTCAGATTATTGCCAAACATATCAGCTGCTACTGGGAGCCACCCATAGCGATAGTAGTCAGTATGGACATCTTCATGTTTTTTGTAATAATCCCACAGTTTTTTGTTTGATAATTTTTCCAGATTATCCTGGGGCAGTTTTTGACAATAAGCTGTTAATTTATCAGACAGTTTTATAATATTTTGATTGACCTCTTGCATAAACCGGGGGTCTTTTTGGAATTTGTCTACTATATTTTGCCCTACTTGATAGGCGTCCTTTTTATCATAATAAAACCAAAGGTGATAATCCTTAAAAATAGCCACTACTTTTTGATAGGCGCGGCCGCTGGGGTTGGCAAATTCATCAACAAAACAATTCATCCATATTTGAGAAAAAAACGGGCACATATTTGGGATATCTTCAGCCAAAAGCCAGGGGCTATTGAATTTATCTTTGAAATCAGCGCTGCGGTTTTTTTCAAAGAGGTCTATCAACTCTTTGAAAGAGCGATAGTCATGGTTGAGAGAGTAGTATTTTTTATTAGCTTGATTTTTGGCTAGGACAAGATTGTTTTTTGTTAGCTTGTCCAGCTCGCGGGTGATATTGGCTGGATCTTTGCTAAGCTCTTTGGATAGTTGAGCCATATACCAACTTTTATCTGGGTTTTTGGTAAATAAATCAAGGATTTCATAAGAAGTTTGTGATTTAAATAGATTTTTCATATTTACCCCGTTAAATAAAATTTAAGTTTCTTAAATTTTAAATTCAATTAATTAGCTAGTTTATTGTATGTTTTTTAAAAATATACTATATGGTTTCTATTATCACCCATTAAATTGAATTTATTTAACGGGGTGAATTTGTCTATCAAACTAATTTTATTGTCTTATAAACAATTTTTATCATTATTTTCATTGTATGTCAAGAATATATATTTAAGCTACTTGGCTTTACCCCGTTTGCGCGAGGTGCTCAATTTTGTAACTACTCACTTCGTTCATAGGCAAAATTGGCAAAAATAAACTCCGTCGGCCCCAATGTCGACGGAGTTTTAGAAAACTTCCACGTTTTCCATATTCAGTTGTTAATTGTCTTCAGAGCAAGGTAGTAGTTCACTAAGATTGTTTTGTTTTTATTTCTAGCACTTTGTGCATTTGTGCGATTTTAGTGTAGCTACTATTTGCTAAAGAAGTAAAACAATGAACTACTACAAATACATTATAGCACATATTGGTTCAGGATTAAAAAGATATTTGCAGATATTTTACTATATGATAAAGTAATATCATGATTCATATCATAATAGGCACAAAAGCCCAGCTTATCAAAGTGGCTCCCTTGATGAAAGAACTTCAAGACAGGGGCGTTGATTACAATTTTATTATCAGTGGTCAGCATAAAGAGACTATGGATGATCTGATGGAAAATTTTGGAGTCAAAAAACCAGACATTGTTTTATATTCAGGTCCAGACATTGTCAAAGTCAGTCAGATGATTGCATGGGGCGGCAAAATTATTTTTAAATTTTTGAAAAACAAAAAAGAAATATTTAAAGATGATAAAAATGGAATTGTCATCAATCATGGTGATACTTTTACTACTCTCTTGGGGTCAATATTGGCCAAGCTGGCTGGATTAAAAAATAGCCATTTAGAATCAGGTCTTAGATCTTTTAATTTTTTTCACCCTTTTCCAGAAGAAATATTTAGGTATCTTACTTTTCACTTAACTGATTATTATTTTTGTCCAGGAGCTTGGGCGATGGGCAATTTAGAAAAATATAAAGGTAAAAAAATAGATACAATTTATAATACTCTTTATGATTCAGTCAAATTAGCTATAGATAGCGATACTAAACAAAATCTGGATATCCCTCAGGAAAAATTTGCCATTGTATCATTGCATCGTTTTGAAAATGTTTTCAAAAAAAATAGATTTTTGTCTTTGATTGAGCTGATAGAGGATACAGCTGATAGTATAAAGCTTTTGTTTATATTACACCCGCCTACTAAGGATAAATTAAGAAAATTTGATTTTTATAACAGGTTAAAAAATAATAAAAATATAGAACTCAGGCCACGGTATGATTATTTTGATTTTATAAAATTAATGGATAAGGCCGAATTTATTATTACTGATGGTGGGAGCAATCAAGAGGAGAGTTTTTATCTAGGTAAGCCTTGTTTGATATTGAGACAAAAAACTGAGAGGCAAGAAGGCTTGGGACAAAATGCTGTGCTTTCTGGCTATAATAAAAAAACTGTAGAAGATTTTGTAAGTAATTACTACAGCTATAAATTATACCCGAAAGACGAGGCAATTAATCCTTCCAGAATTGTGGCTAATTTTTTGATTCAGAATTTTCTCTAAATTTGTCAAATTCTTTCTTTCTCAGGTGATATAGGATTTTTTCCTGTGTTTTTTTGACTCTTTTTATCATATCGGCTAATAGCCCGAAGATAATAAGTAGGGTGCCAAAAGTCATAAAAAATACCGATACTATAAATAGAGTTTTTATGGGAGTGGTAACTAGATATATTATCCAGTAAACAAAAGAAAACAGTCCACCAGCAAAACCAAACACAAAAAGTAATAATCCCGGAACACCAAAAAAGGATAGTGGTTGAGTATCTCGAGTAGTATTGGCAATTATACCTAGACTTCTAAAACCATAAAATATTAGGTTACCGGATATTTTTGATTTTCTTTCTTTGAAGTATTTTACAGCTATTGGCACTTCAACTATTTTAATGCCTTTTTCGGCCAGGTCAATAAAAGCTTCTTGTGTGTAGGTAAATTTTCCAAACAAATTGAGTTGCAGAGCTGCTTCTTTGGAATAGGCCCTGAAACCGCATTGAGTATCGCTGAATTTTTGGCCGGTGATTTGAGAAATCAGCTTGCTAAAATATTTATTGCCCATTCTTTTCAGCCAGGGCACATTTTTGCTAGTATTTTTATCCAAAAATCTTGAGCCAGTTACCATTTGGGCTTCTTTTTCGACTATAGGTTTTACTAATTTAGGTATATCTTGAGGGTCAAATTGTCCATCACCATCTATATTTACTATTATATCGGCACCCAATTTTAGGGTGGCATCAATACCAGATTTAAAATTATTACCTAGCCCAATGTTTTTTTTGCGGCTAAATACATAATTGGCTCCCGCCTGCCGTGACAAATTAGCTGTTTGGTCACTTGAACCGTCGTCCATCACCAATATTTCTATTTTATCTATATTATCAATATTTTTTGGTATATTTTTGATAATATCGGCGATGGTTTTTTCTTCATTATAAGCTGGAATTTGGATGATTAATTTCATATTTTTTATTATATAGCAATTAAACCAGTAATCAAAAATTAAATCAAGGCTGCGTTTAATTTATCGTAGATATATGTTACTATATAGTTACATTTATAAAAAAATATAATTTGTGAAAAATTTTAGTTTAGAAAACACTATAAGTGTTATACCAAATAATATATTTATTTATATTATCTTGGTATTTTTATTTCATATTGGCTACAATTGGGGTTTTAGCGAGCCAATCGTAGTACCGGATGAGACAATATATCTTGGCCATGCTTATTATTTTTTTAGCGGGCACTCTTTTTCTTATGTCAACGCTGCTTTTGGTAGTTTTGGTTTTCCTTTATTTATTACGCCAATACTATTGTTTTTTTCCAATCCATTTTTGGTATACAAAGCGGCCTTGATTTTAAATAGTTTATTGTGTGTTTTGTTGTTTTGGCTGATATATTTATTTATAAAAGATTTGTTTAATATTGCCAAAGAAAAGGCAATGGCAATAGCTTTTGTTACTTCTTTATATCCAGCTATTTTTACTCAAGCCTCTTTAGTTATTACAGAGACTATATCTTTTGTTTTATTTGTTTTATTAATTTTGTTGTTTTGGAAAATTTTAGAGCGCAAAGAGCTCAAATATTTTATATTTTTTGGGCTAAATCTCGGCTTCCTTTATACAGTCCATGTAAGGTCGCTGGCTTTTATAGCAGCCGCTTTTTTGGTGTTAATTATATTGGCTATTTTAAGAGTAATAGAGCTCAAAAAAGTTATTTGGTCTATTATTATTTGTCTAGCATTGTTTTTTGTGACTCGACAAATAAATAGTCATTTATTATTATTGGGTTGGCAGGACTTGGTGCCATATTCTCTTAGCTATACTTTTAGCAAGCTCTTGACTTGGCGCGGTTTGGAAATATTTTTTTATAATCTCTTGGGGCAATTTTTATATCTAGGCATTTCTAGTTTTGGTCTATTTTTTGTGGCAATATTTTATTTGGTCAACTATTTGTATACTTCAATAAAATCCAAAGGCAAGAGTATTTTAGCAGATAATAAAGCGCTCGTGCTTATATTTTTATTTTTATTGTCGGGAGCAATGTTTTTTAGCTCTAGTCTTTTTATGGTTTTTTCTGAGAGATTGGATGCAGTCATATATGGCCGGCATAATGAGATATTTTTTATATTGTTTTTGGCTATAGGTATAGTAGCTTTTTATAAAAATAAGGTTAGTAGAAAAAATATAATTTTTTCTTTATTTAGTCTATTGGTTTTAGGGTTTATTATATCCATAAATAGAGGAGATTATTCCCAAGACACTATATTGATGTTTAATACTTCAGGCGTCTTTCCTCTGGCTATTATTTTACAAGGCCTAAAATTGTTTATTATTTCATTGATTAGTATAGCGCTATTTACTTTGCTTATTTTTTATTTTAAAAAAAGTTTTTACAATGGCCTGGTTGCTATTGTTATAATTTTTGTCTTAATGAACAGCATTAATCATTCTTATATGAAGGCTATGAGGGTGGCTCTTAGTAATTTTAATGATTTGGCTTATATAATAGATGAAAAAGGCATTAAAAATTTATCTTATGATATGACAAATTATGTTTGTGATGCTAAAGTGTCTGTAGCTTTGAGAGGTATGCATGATTATCCTCGTAATTTTGATCGTTGGCAATTTTTATTGTTGGGTACAAGATTTGATCCTTTTTCTAGTCAAAAAAATGAAAAACCAATAAATGAATTTGTAGTTTCTAGTGTTTGTTGGCCGCAAGCCGAAGAATTGGCAGCAAAACAAATAGCCGTTGATCAAAAAAATGGCCAGGCTTTGTGGACTGTAGAGTAATAATTAATTTTTTATAATAAAAAAATGTCAGGATTTTTCAAAAAAAGATTAGTATTTATCCTTTTTTTAATTTTGCTTTTGTTGCATATTTTTTATAATAGATCTTTTTATACTCCAAATGTTATTCCTGACGAAGTGATAGTTTTGGCTCATGCTCGTTATTTTGCCACGGGCATTAATTTTTATTTTATAGAGCATTCTTTCGGTACTTTTGGTTATGGGCTTTTACTCAGCCCATTATTTTTGATTTTTTCTAATGCTATATTGATTTATAAAATAGCCTTGTTGTTTAATGCCATTTTAGCTAGCGCTTTGGTATTTTTGTTTTATTATTTATTGAGGAATATATTTTCAGCTGATAAAAAAATAGCGGCTCTTATTTCTTTTGCGGCTTGCCTTTATCCATCATTATTTATGTATGCTAGTACCGCTACTTCAGAGTCACTGTTTGCATTTATAATGACCCTATCTTTTGTATTATTTTGGCGAGTTTTAAAAAACGAATCTTATATCAATTTTATATTTTTTAGTATATTTTTTGGTTCTCTTTATGCTATTCATCTCAGGGCTTTACCATTGGTATTTGTTGTAGTTGTGATCTTGATTATATTGGCAATTTTAAAAAGATTTGCTTGGCCTAAAACTATATTCAGTCTATTGATTATTTTAGGTTTATTTACCATGTCCTATATTTATAATGGATATATTTTAGCCAAGGCTTGGACAGATCCTAATGTGTATAGTATTTTGGATGTGTTGGTTAGGATTTTTTCTTGGTCAGAAATAAGATATATATTTTCTAAGTTTTTTGGTCAGGTATTATATTTATGTATAGCTAGTTTTGGAATATTCCCCCTGGCCTTTTTTTATGTGGTAAAAAATATTTTGAGAGGATTCAAAAAAGATAAAAAAAAGTTTTTGACTAATAATTTTTATATATTTTTCTCATTGTTTTTATTTTTATCTTTAACAATTTTTGGTGTTTCAGTTTTATTTTTTTCAGCAAGTAGCGGTAGAGCAGATATAGTGATTTATGGTAGACATAATGATCCATTTTTATTGTTGTGGATTTTGTTTGGTTTATGGGCTATCTATAAAGAGTTTTTTAGGTTAAGAAACTATATTTTTGTTTTGGTCATGTTGGCTAGTATAGCTATAATTTTGCATTTTCTAGCCGCCGATTTTTTACGTGGTCATTCGCTTTTATTTAATATACCAGGATTATTTGCCTGGATAATTACTTTTGGTGGTGTAAAAATTATTAAGATCACTTCTCTATCAATACTAGTAATAATTATTCTTTGGAGATTTTTTAGTAATAGATTTATATATGGTTTATTGATGCTGATGTTTTTTTATTTATTAATGAATTACATGTATTATTCATACAATATAGCCGTAAGAACAAACTTGTTTGAGCAGTATAATAATTTAGCGTTTCTGGTGATTAATGAAAAAATAGACAGCTTAAACTATGATATGACAAGGCGTACCTGTGTAGGGGATAAAATATTTACTACTATGGATTCGTATACTTATTCCAGAAATTTTGATCGTTGGCAATTTTTGCTTTTAAAATCTCGGTTAATTCCCTTTGATAGCTCTAATAATGAATTGCCAAATCAAAAATACGTGATAGCTAGTCTCTGCTGGCCACAAGCCGAAGAATTGAAGGCAAAACAAATAGCCGTTGATCAAAACAACAGCCAGGCTTTGTGGGAAATTGCTAGTAATTAAATTTAGTTAAAATGAAAATGGACAGTATCACCATCTTTGATAATATATTCTTTGCCTTCCATACGCATATGTCCTTTTTCTTTGGCCTGATTCCAGCCGCCATCATCTAGTAGGGTCTGCCAATTTATGACTTCGGCTCTGATAAAGCCTTTGGCAAAGTCGGTATGAATCACTCCAGCCGCTTGTGGGGCTTTGGCGCCATCTTCCACTGTCCAGGCTCTGGTTTCTTCCGGGCCGGTGGTAATAAAGGTAATGAGATTAAGTAATTTGTAACTAGCAGTAATCAGATTGTCCAAGCCGCTTTTGGCAATACCCAATTCTTTGAGATACTCTTTGGCTTCGTTTGCTTCCAAATCAGCTAGCTCAGCTTCTATTTTGGCGCAAATAGGAATAGTGTTTTCCGGCAGTCCCAAGTCGGCGGACAAATCAACTTCGTCTATATTGTATAGGTATATAATTGGCTTGGTAGTCAAAAGATTGTAGCCACGTAGTAATTTTTTTTCTTCAGGTTTAAATTCTAGAGTATTAGCCAATTGATTGTTTTCTAATACTTCTTTGACACGTTCCAAAACTATTTTTTCTGCGTCAAGTTGCTTGTCATGAGGGCCTTTTATTTTGGAGACCACTTTGTCATAAGTCTTAGTCACTGTATCAAGGTCGGCTAGAATAAGCTCTAGGTTAATTATTTGTTTGTCATATTCCGGATCAATATTGCCATGGACATGAGTGACATTTTTGTCTTCAAAGCGTCGGACCACTTGCACTATGGCGTCCACCTCTCTAATGTGAGCCAAAAACTTGTTACCTAATCCTTCTCCTTCTGACGCGCCCTTGACTAGTCCGGCAATGTCCACAAATTCAATGGTGGTGGGAATTATTTTGGCGGATTTTGACATCAAAGCCAATTTTTCCAGTCGTTCGTCTGGCACTGCCACCACGCCGACATTGGGATCAATAGTACAAAAAGGGTAGTTACTGGCTTCTACCTTGTTTCTGGTTAATGCTTGAAATAGTGTTGATTTGCCGACATTTGGTAGGCCGACAATTCCTAGGGAAAAAGACATAAATTTTGTTTAATAACTAGGGCATTAAATCATAGATTTGTATAAAAATCAATGATTAGTTATAATACTTCTACTATGAGTCAATTGGATTTCAAAAATGAACTAAACAAAGAACAATACGAGGTCGTTACTTCAGGTAAAGGGCCTCATTTAGTTTTGGCTGGCGCTGGTAGTGGCAAAACTAGAACCCTGACCTATCGGGCCGCTTGGCTGGTAGATAGTGGAGTAGATCCGGCTCGGATATTACTCCTTACTTTTACCAATAAAGCAGCCAGTGAGATGATAGCTAGAGTCAGGCATCTTTTGGGCATAAGAAAAGATGCTAAATTTCCTCTTTGGGGCGGGACATTCCACAGTGTAGCAAACAGGCTTTTGAGAATATATGGCAAAGCAATAGGAGTTGAACCAAATTTTACTATAATGGATAGTGATGACAGTGAAAGTTTGATAAAAATGATATCCAAAGAAATGCTAGTTAATATGTCAGAAAAAAATAAGCCATCAGCTAGTCTATTTAAAGAAACAATCAGCTTTGCCACCAACAGTAAACTCAGTATTGAAGAAGCCCTGGAAACCAAATTTCCCGAGTGGATGCCGCTTTTGGAAATTTTTGAAAAAATAGCTGGTGAGTATCAGCGCCGAAAAAAAGAATCCAATGTTTTGGATTTTGATGATTTGCTTATTTTTTGGAAAGCAATGACCGAACATCCAGAAGTATCAAAAAAACTTCAAGACAAGTGGGATTATATATTAGTAGATGAGTATCAGGATACCAATACTATTCAGGCTGAAATTATTTTTAATCTGGCTCAAACACACAAAAATATTTTGGCAGTCGGTGATGATGCTCAGAGTATATATTCTTTTCGAGCAGCTGATATCAGAAATATTTTGGAGTTTCCGGATAGATTTAGTAATACCAAAATATATAAACTAGAAACAAATTATCGATCTACACCGGAGATATTGGATCTGGCCAACGATATTATAAAGGCCAATAATTATCAATTTGCCAAAAATCTAAAAGCGGTCAAAGAAGCTCATGTCCGGCCAGAACTAGTAGCTTTGATGAGTCACAATCAAGAAGCTAGTTATATTGCTGACAAGATAGAGGAGTTGATTGAAAGGGGTATGAGAGAATCTGATATAGCTGTTTTATTTCGTGCCTCGTCACACAGTCGGGCTCTAGAAATGGAGCTCAATCGTCGAGGCATAAATTATGAGATGAGAGGTGGTCTTCGTTTTTTTGAAAGAGCTCACGTCAAAGATGTCTTGGCATATCTTAAAGTGCTGGGTAATTTTCGTGATGAAGTGTCCTGGATGAGAGTGCTTCATATGTACGAAGGTATTGGTGCGGTGACAGCCCAACTTATTTATCAAAAAATATCGGCTCTTGATAAATTGGAAGATATTTTGGATTTTAAAATTGAGATAGCCAGTAAAGCTGCTAAGAGCTGGAGCGAATTAATAGTCACTCTTGAGGCCTTATTGCAGCACAAAGATGAAAATCTCAGTAAGCTGTTGGCTATTATTATTAATCAGTATAGTTTTTATTTGATGAGTAAATATACAGATTATAAATATCGTCAGGATGATTTGGAGCAGCTGGCTCTTTTTGCCACTGAGTATGATTCTTTGGAACTATTTTTGAATGAAATAAGTCTGCAAGAAAGCTATTCGGCCAAACAAAATAGAGAACAAAATCAAAATGCTGTAGTACTATCTACTGTCCATCAGGCCAAAGGCCTGGAATGGCCGGCCGTATTTGTGATGTCTATGACTGACCAGTCTTTTCCTCATCCCTTATCAGTCAGTGAAGAAGAGAGAGAAGAGGAGCGTCGTCTATTTTATGTAGCTGTCACTAGGGCAGAAAAATATTTGTTTTTGACCTATCCTCTGGCGATGATTAGATATGACGGATTAAAACAAATGAAGCCATCCCCTTTTGTAGTAGATATTGATAGTCGTCTTTTGCAGTACAATGATTTGGCCAGAAGCGTGACCTTTGCGGCTGAAGACGGAGTAGAATATACACCAGAAGAAGGTAGTTTTTTGCCTAGTGTAGATGATTGGTAAAAATATGAGGATTTGTTATAATGTTAACACGTCATTACGAGCGGCAGCGAAGTAATCTAGAAGTTTTTAGATTGCCGCGTCGCTCATTTTATTCGCTCCTCGCAATGACAATAATAAAACATTATGTCAGAAAATAAAGACAAAATCGTATTAGACCTTGAAACCAAAAAAACTTTTGATGAAGTGGGTGGTCAGCACAATCGTCATCTTTTGGGCGTATCAGTGGTGGGCGTCTATTCTTATAATCGCAACGGATACAGGGCTTTCAAAGAAGAGGAATTTGGTGAGCTTTTGGAATTACTCAAAAATACCGAGTTAGTTATTGGTTTTAATAGTAAGAGTTTTGATTTTACAGTGCTTCAGCCATATTTCAAGGATTTTAATTTGAGCACTATCGGGCACCTGGACATTTTAGAAGAGGTAGTCTTTGCTCTTGGGCATCGTCTCAAGCTGGAAACAGTTGCTCAGAGTACTTTGGGTTATGGTAAGTCAGGCGCAGGATTGGATGCTATATTTTATTATAGGCAAGGTGATTGGGACAGCCTTATAAAATATTGTTTGGATGATGTGAAGGTAACCAAAGAAGTTTATGATTATGGCAAGGAGCATGGCTATATTTGGTACACCAATGCTGGGCGCAAAGAAAAAATAGTAGCTCGCTGGTCCAATGGCAATGGTAAGACAGTCCCTGACAAGATAGTAGCTGCCTTGAAAAATGGTGATCAATTAGAAATTGAATATATGGATGACAAAGGTAAAACTACTATCAGAAAAATTGATATTCAAAGAATTGATGGCAATAAGATAAAAGCGCACTGTCATCTAAGAGACGCGGTCAGAATATTTGATGTGGATAAAATAAAAACTGCCAAAGTGGCCGGCAAGATGGGTTCTTGGCAAAATACATTATTGTAGAAATATCGCCAATAGGGCGGTCGCACTCATAAGTGGTTGGCAGAAGAGTTTATTGTGATGGTTTATCAGCTGTATTCCAAAGCCACAAAAATAATTGTTTCATAAGGCCTGATAATTCTTTACTCTCAATAATAAAAGCATAATTTTCATTATGTGAGGCAACGACTGATATTTTATCAGCGTATATTTGAATTAAAGTATCGCATTTTATTTTTGGCGGCAAAAAGCGGATTTGTCGCATCAGTTTTTCATCAGAGCCGTAAAATTCCCACTCTTTGGTTTTGTCGGCTGTTGTTTCAATTGAACGCAAAGCATAGCGCCAAATTTTATTCTTTACTCTTTTTTCTGTAAAATGTTTGCTGTAGGTTTTCCCAAAAACAGTTAGGATTTCTTGGATGGGGGAAAAAGTATAGACAATGTCATTTTGTAAAGTTAAGATATCTGCAAAAACTTTTTTCTTGCCATCTAGACCCTCATAAAATTTCAGGCGAGGTTTAAATTTTGGAGAGGTAAATATTCCTAATAATTCTGGCAGAATATTTTCTGTGGCTGTTTTTTTATTTTCCAGCATTCTTATTAAGGCGCTTGGATGTAGAGCAATAAATTTTTTGACCTTGCCCTCAACATTTTCTGCTAAACCATCACTAATCAACTCTTCCAAGATTTTATAGACAGTAGATCTTACTATGCCAGATTTGGCGGCGATGGCGCCAGCTGGTGCAGTACCAAGGGATAATAAAGCCTGATATACTCTGGCTTTATTATCATCAAAACCAATATTTTTTAAAGTTGTAGCTATATTCATACAATATTATTATTTTATGTAGATATTTTATTGACTAATATTAGATAATATTTTGATAAATTATATAATTTTTGTATTTTTATGACAATTATGTTTTATAGTATAGACAAATTTATAAATTGTCAATATATTAGATAGTTAGTGTCCCTTAAACCAACACCAGCCTCATAAAGGAGAACAGCCATGCCGAAGTCACTTTTTAACCTAGTGTTGACTTTTGTTGCTGTGGTCGTGGAAAACTTACCCACGATGTCCAGTCAAGAGATGGAGGTCTACGTCAGTAAACCAGAAAAACTCCGTGCTATTTTGCGCAAAGCCTTTGGGTTTTCCCCAGTATTGTGTCGAGTAAAGCTCGGCACGGGTCTTAAGACAAGTCGTGATTTCTATCAAGCCTTTGCTGAAAAAGGCATGAAGGTTGATCGTGTAGGCGGTGCTATGTTGGACCAGACTGACATTGAGATTCTTGATCAGCCCATGGAGGTCAATGTTGTTGCTCCGACTGTGGCAGAACTCGGCTTCAAGGATGGCGCGCGCTACCCCGACATCTGCCAACGCGGTCTGGAGTTGGGTTACGGTCTATGTCCGTTTGAGCTTGGTCCCCAATTGCGTTTGCAACATTATGGACATTGGAACGAATGGCTTTACTTGGCTATGGAACCTGTCAAACTCAGAGTTAGTGGCGATCTGGTCATTTTTTGCATCCACCCTGATGCTGCATCCACCAATTTCCTTGTGGGCAAGCATATTGGCTCCAAGAATGATGAGTTTTTTGCTGGCGACAGACAAATAGTGTTTGTTTGTCATCGGTGATACTTGTCATCAGGCTTCTTCTATAGCCCCAGCAGTCTTAGTAAAGACTGGTTGGGGCTTTTTTTATCCAGCTTCAGCTAGTTTGACAGTATTATAAAGTAGCATAGCCACGGTCATTGGTCCGACGCCACCTGGTACCGGAGTGATAAATTTTACTTTATCAAACACCGCACTATAATCGACATCACCGACAACATAATTGTTGTCGATTTTATTTGTACCGATATCTATGACTATGGAATCATTTTTTACCATATCTTCTTTTATAAAAAAAGCTTTGCCACAAGAAACTATCAGAATATCAGCCTGACTGGTTTTGGCACCTAGGTTTTTGTCATCAGGCATTATTTGTTGGACTTTTATTTTTCTATCTTCCAAGATTTTTATCATTGGCCCGGCAAAGACAGTACTTTTGGAAACTATGACAGCTGTTTTGTTTTCTAGATTTTGATTAGTGTGCTCCAATATTCTCAAAACTCCCAAGGGCAATCCAGGCGTGATTAAAGCCTTGTCATTTAAAAAGTCTTTGATATTGTCTGGATGAAAACCATCTACATCTTTTTTGGGATCAATAGCTTTGATAATTGTGTCGGTATCCAAATGTTTTGGTAAGGGCAGTTGGACAAGTATGGCATCTACACTAGTGTCTTTGTTTAAAAAATCTATTACTTCCAAGACTTTTTCTTGGCTACTGTCAGCTTCCAAAAGGTATTCATGAAAATCAATACCAACATCTTGCGAGGCTTTTTTCTTTTTGGATACATAAAGCTGACTAGCTGGATCAGAACCAACTAAAATCACTGCCAAACTGGGCTTCAATTTTTTGGCGCATATTTCTTGTTTAATTTCCTGCCTAATTTTTTCTGCCAGTTTTTGGCCGTCAATTATTTTGTCCATAGTTTTTCGTATTTGTCATTGCGAGGAGAGAGCGTAGCGAACGACGAAGCAATCTAAAAGTTTGGATTACTTCACTACGTTCGTAATGACAATTGGTTTACAATTCTGGGTAAAGCTCAAATTTTTTCATCAATTCCGTGACCTTTGTTTTATTTTCCTCTCTGGCTTGTTTAGATTTTAGAGTGTCAATAATAATATCAGAGATTATCTCTATATCTTTTTCTTTTAATCCACGGGTAGTAAGAGCAGCGGTTCCTAGTCTGATGCCTGACGGATCAAAAGGTGTCCGCGGGTCGTAAGGTATCATATTTTTGTTGGTAAAAATATGGATTTTATCAAGAAGTGTTTCAGCTTCTTTGCCGCTGAGACCGACTGTGGTGACATCAATCATCAAAAGATGATTGTCAGTGCCACCTGAGACCATGCGGATATCAGCTTCACGGAATTTATTTTCTAGGACTTTACAATTTTTTAGTATTTGACTTTGGTAGTCTTTAAAAGATGGTTCTAAGGCTTCTTTGAAGGCCACAGCTTTGGCAGCAATGATATGTTCCAAGGGTCCACCTTGCATACCAGGGAAAACTGCCGAGTCAATTTTTTGGGCCAGATTCTTTTTGTCATCAGGGTGCAGTCGGTCTTCAATTTTGGAAAGTATCATCGCGCCTCTGGGACCGCGCAATGTTTTGTGAGTGGTGGTAGTCACTACATCGGCATAAGGAATTGGATCGGGATGTAATCCAACAGCTACCAGTCCGGCAATATGAGCCATGTCTACCATTAGGTAGGCGCCAACCTCATCAGCAATGTTTTTGAATTTGTCAAAATCAATTTTTCTAGAATAAGCTGAAGCTCCAGCCAAGATTATTTTTGGTTTATGTTCTCTGGCCAATTTAGTAACCTCGTCAAAATCTATTAACTCGGTTTTTTTGTCTACTCCGTAATGGACAAAATTGTAAAATTTGCCGGAAAAATTGACCGGATGCCCATGGGTCAAATGTCCGCCGTGAGCCAGTGAAAATCCTAAAATAGTATCACCCAAATCAGTCAAGGCAAAATAAGCTGCTAGATTGGCTGGACTTCCAGCATGAGGCTGGACATTGGCGTGCTCGGCTCCAAATAATTTTTTGGCTCTATCAATGGCTAGTTGTTCAGATTGATCTATAAATTCATTGCCACCATAGTATCTTTTATTCGGATAACCTTCAGAGTATTTGTTGGTCAGGACTGAACCAGCGGCTTCTAGTACAGCAGGCGAGACAAAATTTTCCGAGGCAATCATCTCAGCACCCTGTCTTTGGCGTCTCAATTCTTGTTGAAGTATTTTGGCAATTTGTGGATCGTTTTTTTCTATATTTGTCATTTTATTGGGTATTAATTACGTTATTCACCCAGCACCTTTTTTAAAAAAGGTGCTGGGTTTAGTTTACCCCGTTAAATAATTTTAAGCAACACTTAAAATTAAACTCAAATTCTTTGAGTTTATTTAACGGGGTAAAGTACATTATAAACGATAGGCAATATTTTTTTATAAAGTTTAATAGAGCCGGTCGCCCGCTTCTGCATTTGCAGAGCGAGGCGACCGGCTATTTGCTTGTGGCTGCTTATGGCCGCCACTCGCCAGTCAGGTAGGAATCGAGAGCGGCCAGAGGAACCAGCCAGCCTTTGGCGGTCTTGATCACATCATCGTTACGGCGAGCCATCCGAGCTACTAAACGTCTGGCCTGTCGTGGCGATTTGCCGATGTAGCGAGCGGCTCGCTTGGTGGGAATTGGCGTTTGAAACAGATGCCAGGCTTTCCTGATGATAGGCTCAATCTCCGAGCGACGAAATCCTCGGCTTTCAGCCAGCTGGACCAGGTCCAGACTCTCAGCAGTGATGCCATGACCCTGGCGGATAGCCCGGAGGATGGGCAGGCAGACATCAGCGGCCAGGCGTACTTCCCTGTCCGAAAACAGGTCTCTGGAGGCACGCACCTCGATGTTCTTGATCAGTCCGTCCTTTTGGTCAAGCGGGAGTTTTTCGAACCAACCTAGGTTGAGTTCATATTCCATGTCATGACTCCTTTTCTAGTTTGGGGAGTTTTTCTAAAAAGCGAGCGCGCAGAACATTGGGAATAGTGTAGTCGGTGACACCTAATCTATCGAGCAAGGCTCGAAAGTCTGGGTTGTCTCTGGGTACTACACCATTATTTTCTAAGACCGGGATCAAGTAGCTGTTTTCGGGCTTTCCTTCCTCTATTAGTATAGCCAAGAATTTGGCTAGTGTTTCAGGAGAGTCAAAGTCCACCCCTAGTTTTCCATCAGACCTGTGCAGGCTGATAGAGTGTCTGGAAGTGTTCAATTTTAGCCTCCTTGTTGTGAGAAAGACAGTTGTTTAAAGATCTTTTATTGTATTTAATTATATTTAGTTTATTTTGTCAAAGTCTTGGTCATATAGGTGCCCTCCAGACGATAGCCTAATTTGCGGTAATAATTTCTTACTCCTATTCCTGATATGACCGCTACTTTATTGAGGCCGTGGGAGTGGGTGATTTTTTCTGCTTCGGCCATCAAGCGTTTGCCCAGTCCCAGGTGTTGGGTTTGAGATATTTCTTCGTCAGATTTTTCATCATAAGTTGGTATCATTTGTCCATAGACATGTAGCTCCCTGACTAGACTGGCATTTTTTAATTCGGCAAATATATTTTTTTCTGGATTTTTATTAAACCTTAGACGCAGGAAAGCATAGACTTTTTTATGGTCTTTACTTTCAAAACTCAAAAATATTTCTTGTCCTTGGGAAGCGGCAAATTCTCTTTTTACCAAAACAGCTTTGTCTACATCTTTGGTATCACCGCGTACTTCACGGCAACGCAAACACTGACAAGATTGACCTCGCTTTTTTAGTTCCGCCTGTAGATATTGACGCAGGTTGGTGATTTTGTTGCCGGCAATAATACTTTCTTCAGGTATGTCTCTTATTAGGCGATTAATTCTTATCCAAGGAGGTGTTATTTTTTTTATTTTCAAAAGAAGATCAAGTAATTCTTTTGGGCTGTAAGGTTTGTATTTGCCTTTTTTGTACCATTGGTATAGGGGGGCATACTCATTTACTACACAAGGATATATTTTGATTTGGTCAGGTTGTAGGTCAGGAGAGTTATAGACATACTCAAACATTTTCAGATCTTTGGCTGGAGTAGAACCAGGTAAGTCGGGCATATAGTGATGGTCTACCTTGAAGCCGGCCTCTTTGAGCATACGAGTAGCCTTTATGCTTTGCTCTATTGGATGGTCGCGTTGTATGAGATCAAGTATTTTATTATCAGTGTGCTGGACACCAATTTGCATACGAGTAGCTCCGAGCATGCGTAGTCTTTTTATTTCTTGAGTAGTGATGTGGTCTGGTCTGGTTTCCAGTGTCAGGCCGATTATTTTGTAACGAGCCTTTTCATTTATTTTTTGTTCAGCTTTGAGTGAGCGAGCTTTCCTTTTATTTTTTTTGTTAACCTGTCCTGAGCTTGCCGAACGGAAAACATTGGCCGCATAAAAAAGGTCACGGATAAATGAAGTTTGATATTTTTTTGGATAAGCTGACCAGGTTTCTCCCAAGACTATTATTTCAATTTTATCTACTTGGTGGCCGTTGTTTTGCAAAGCTTGGATTCTCATGTTCACCTGTCTGATAGGATCAAAAAAATTACGTTTGGCACGTTGAGCCGCTGGTTCATTGGACAAATAGCTTTTGGGCATACCAGGCTCAAGTGGGCAATAGATGCATCTGCCTGGGCAATGGTATGGCCTGGTAAGGACGGTAATGACTGATACACCAGATAGTGTGCGGACAGCCCTCTTGGTCAGTAGTTGTTCAAGTTTTTTATTTTCTTTTATAATACCCTTTTTAATCAAATCTTTATATGTTACAATAAGTTTAGATTTTGCTTCTGGGGCAATAGAGTGTTTGGAAAAAACAGTTCTCAGGTCTCGGACAAAATCAAGATTATGGGAATAGTTTTTCTTGTTTAATTCCAGCACAACGTCTTTTAATATTTTATTTATATTTTTTGGCATGAAAAGTGAAAAAGTAAAAAGTCATCTTAAAAACGTATATAACGAAGTAGCCCGTGATTTTAATCATACTAGAGTTTATCCTTGGCAAGAGTTACAAGTCTTTATACCATATATAAAAGATAACTTCAAGATTTTAGACCTGGGTTGCGGTAATGGACGACTTTTAAAATCTATACAACCAGCCAATATAAAATTTAATTATCTAGGGGTTGATTTTAGCGAAAATTTGGTTGCGGAAGCCAGAAAACAACACCCCGACACTAGATTTATAGTAGCTGATATGGTGGATTTGAATTTTGAGCCCGGCACTTTTGATATGATTTTTATGATAGCCTCTTTTCATCACATCCCTAGTAGAAGAGAGCGCTTGGAGCTACTTTTTAAAATAAATCGTTGGCTCAAGCCGGGGGGCTATCTTTTTATGACCAATTGGAATCTATGGCAAAAAAAATATCTCAAATATTCTTTAGAAAAATTTTGGTCCAAGCATTCCTGGAATGATTTTTTTATTCCTTGGCGCTCTGATAAAAATAATATACAGTGGCGATACTATCACAGTTTTACTACCGGTGAGTTGGTTTATCTTTTAAAAGTGACTCATTTTGATCTTCAGCCAGAGGGAGTCTATAAGACCAAATATAATATAAATGCTTTTGTTCAGAAGACAAAGTAAAAGGCAGTCCTACACCGTGACGGTGTAGGACTTTTTTAAAAACTAAAAAATTGTATTTTTAGGGGCTATTTGCTAAAATGTAGGGACATAATTAGTAATAAAACAACTATGTTTAAACACGTAAAATTAGTCATTTTTTCACTGCTTTTGGCTTTGCCTTTGTCAGCCTTAGCTTTTGCCGGGCAAAGTGGTGAAGTAGTCACTCTGGCCAAAGATAAGGTCATAAACACAAACTACTATGCTGCCGGTAATTCCATAGAAATTTATGGTACTGTAAATGGTGACATTTTTGTAGCTGGTGACACAATCACTATTGATTCAGAAAATATAAATGGTGATATTTTTGTAGCTGGAAACAATATATCCATAAAAGGCAAGATAAATGGATCTATCAGAGCAGTCGGACAAAGAGTAGATGTGTCGGGTGAAGTTAGTGGCAATGCCATGGCTCTGGGACAAAATTTTAGGGTTGATAGTAATGGTAAAGTATTGGGCCATGTTACATTTTTTGGTCAGATGGTTTCTATTGTCGGAGAAATTGGTAGACTAGAAGGTGCTATGGAAAAAGCTTCTATCAGCGGCAAGGTTATAAATGATGTAGATGTATATCTTTCTGGTACGCCAGCCAACAATCCTTTGCAACTGAGTGAAGGAGCCAATGTAGGAGGAAATCTTTATTATCAGTCTTTGAGCAAATTAAATATAAATAAAGATTTTGTAGTAGGTGATATTTCTTTTAATAAAATAGTAAAAGAAAAGGATAGGTTTTTGGATAAAGCTGGAATTTTTGGCATGATAGTTAAATTTTTTGGGATGATAGTAGTCGGTATGATAGGTATTTATCTATGGCCACGTGTTTTTTCAGATGCTTACAATAGAACCAAAAAACACAGTGTCCGAACACTCTTGAAAGGTATTTTGCTTTTAGTAGTTACTCCTTTAGCTTGTTTGCTAATCGCTATTACTGTCATTGGGCTGCCTTTAGCAATGATTATAATGGGTGCTTGGTTGATTGGTCTTTATTTGGCTCAAGTAATGGGTGCTTGGCTTTTGGGTAATACAGTCAAAGAAAGATTGTTGAAAAAATATAAATGGTCGCCTTTGGGACTTATATCTTTTGGCGCCTTGCTTTATATCTTGATTGGCAAGATTCCTCTGGTTGGATTTTTCTTTATTATGATAGTTTATATTATTGCTTGGGGTAATTTTGCTTATTTATTTAAAATTAACAAAGAACACAAATAAATGTCTTATCTAGAAAACATTGATACTAGTATTTTCAAGTCATACGATTTCCGTGGTATTTATCCTTCGCAGATGAATGAACAGGCTATCAATTTGATTGCCCAGGCTTATATTAAATTTTTGTCAGATAAATTGGGCAAGCCCATAAAAGATTTGAAGATGGTGGTTTGTTATGACTGCAGAAAATCATCTCAAGCATTGTTTGATGAAGCAGTAAAAATATTTTTGGAGTATGGAGTGACTATAGATAATATTGGTATGCAGTCTATCAATGATTATTATTTTGCTGTCGGCAGGTACAAATACGACGGTGGTTTTTTTGCCACCGCTTCTCACAATCCGCCAGAATATGGCGGTTGCAAATTGGCTTATGCTAATATTGAATATGCAGATAGTATTGATTTTCTTTCGGGTAAAGAAATACTACAGTATATGCAGGAGTTGGATTTCCCGTTGGCTGATGAAAAGGTGCCAGGAAAAATTGGCAAAAAAGATATTTTGGCCGATCATTTGGCACATGTTATGTCTTTTGTAGATGTCAAAAAAATCAAGCCGCTTAAGGTGGTAGTTGATGTAGGTAATGGCATGAATGGGCAAATGGTAGAGGAGATTTTTAAACAGTTGCCTGGTGAGCTTACTTTGATGTTCAAAGAACCGGATGGAAATTTCCCCAACCGAGCGCCAAATCCACTGACTGCTGGAGCACCAGATAAGTTGGCCGCCAAGATAAAAGAAATCGGAGCAGACTTTGGTTTTATTTGTGATGTAGATGGCGATAGGGTCAATCTCCTGGATGAGAAAGGTAAACTTTATAAAGGTGATATGACACTTATCCCAATGATAAAACCGATGTTGGAAAACAATCCGGGGGCTGGTATTGTTTACAATCTTATTAGCACTCATTCGGTTAAAGATTTGATAAGTAAATGGGGCGGTAGGCCAATCAGAAGTGAGGTGGGTTATTTGAATCTGGCTCGCCATATGCGAGAAGAGCAGGGTATTATGAGTGGCGAGGTGTCAGCCCACTTTGCATTTAGAGACAATTATTATGCTGATAATGCTTTTATTGCTATGGTACTCATTTTGCAGGCAATATCACAAGACGGGCGCTTGATATCAGAAATAATGAAAGATTATAACCTATATTACAAGAGTAATGAGCTCAATTTTGTGGTAAACAATATTGAAATAGAGTTGGAAAAATTTAGAAACACCTATAAAGAAAACATTATAGATGAAATTGATGGAATTACCGTAGAATTCAAAGATTGGTGGTTCAATGTCCGTCCTTCCAATACCGAACCACTTCTTCGTCTGACAGTAGAGGCAGACTCTCCAGATATCTTGGCTGAAAAAGTAAAAGAGTTAGAGAGCTTGATAGATTTTTCAGAAAGAAAACAATAATAATTAACATAAAATATTATGCCATTTTTAATTTTTTTGATTGTCTTTGCCATATTTTTGGTATTGATTTCTATCAGGCAAGTCAATCAGTATGAAAGAGGAATAAAATTTATTTTAGGTCGATACTTATGTACTGTTGAGCCTGGGTGGCGTATTGTCTGGCCGATTTTTCAAAGCATGCATAAAGTAGATATTAGGGTAAAAGCAGTTGATGTACCTGATCAGGATGCCATTACCAAAGATAATGTCACGGTCAATGTGAATGCAGTTTTGTACTATAAAGTAATTGCTGTTGAAAAAGCTTTTTTGGAAGTAGAAGATTTTTTCTATGCCACCAGCCAATTGGCTCAAACAACTATGCGTGATGTAGTCGGCGAAGTATCCCTTGATGAGTTGCTTGGCAAACGTGATCAAATCTCTAATCGTATTCAACAGATTGTTGATGCCGCTACCGATCCTTGGGGAATCAAAATAGTTTCTGTTGATCTCAAACACATTGAATTACCAAAGGACATGCAGAGGACAATTGCTAAGCAGGCCGAAGCTGAGCGTGAAAAACGAGCGGTAATTATCAAAGCTGAGGGAGAGGTGATTGCTGCTGAAAATATGGCTAAGGCAGCCAAAACTCTAGCTGGCGCACAAGGCGCTTTACATCTGAGGACTTTGCAATCTATCAATGATTTGTCATCAGATCAATCAAACACCGTGGTATTTGCTCTACCGTTGGAAGTGTTAAGGGCTTTTGAAGGAATGGCCAATAAAAAATAATAAATGATTGGAGTATTTGATTCTGGCTACGGAGGCCTGACAATATTTAAAGATATTGAAAAAAAATTGCCTCAGTACGATTATATATATTTGGGTGATAATGCTAGGGCTCCTTATGGAGATAAAAGCCAGGCTGTGATTTTTAAATACGCCAAAGAAGCCATAGATTATTTATTTTCACAAGGTTGCAGCCTTATTATTTTTGCTTGCAATACTGCTTCTGCTATGGCGCTGCGCCGCATCCAACAGGAATATTTGCCTCAAAAATATCCTGACAAAAATGTCTTGGGAGTTATCAGGCCACTGGCAGAAGCTGTCGGCGAGCTAAGTAAAAATCGTAAAGTAGCGGTCATGGGTACCACCAGCACCATAGAATCAAAGGCTTATGTGCATGAATTTGCTAATCTTGATCCAAATATAAAAGTATTTCAACAAGCTTGCCCCTTGCTTGTGCCGTTGATAGAGGAGTCGCGTGAAGATCAGCCTGAAACCAAAATGGCTGTAACTGAATATGTCAGACCCCTGAAAAAAGAAAATCCAGATATAGTAGTTTTGGGCTGTACACATTATGGATTTTTACACGACATTATTGCCCGCAATTTTGGATTGGAAGTAAAAATATTGGACAGCGGTCAGGTAGTCGCTGACAAGCTGGCTGAGTATCTCAAACGGCACAGTCAATATGCCAAGACAAGCAAAGATCCAAAAAGAATATTTTTGACTACCAATAGTAGTGAAAAATTTAATAAGGCCGCTGAAAAATTTTTGGGTCGCAAGATAGAATCACAGACAATAAAATTAAATTAAAAGCTAAAATAAAAATATATGAAAAATAAAGTGACAATTATAGGAGCCGGTATGGTAGGCTCTACTACGGCTTATAGTCTGGTGGTCCAAGATATTGCCGAGGAGATTGCTTTGGTTGATGTCAACAAAAAATTGGCCAAAGCTCAGGTAATGGATTTGCAGCACGCCGCTCCTTTTACTAGAAATACAAATATCAAAGTGGGTACCTATAGTGACTGCAAAGATAGTGGTGTGGTTGTGATTACCTGTGGAGCTGCTCAAAAACCAGGTGAAACTCGTCTGGATTTGATTAGCAAAAATACCAAAATAATAAGAGACATAGTTCCTCAGGTTTTTAAGGCCAATCCAAAGGCCGTGATACTTATGATTACCAATCCCGTAGATGTTTTGACATATATGGCTATAAAAATGTTTCCCAACAAGAAAAATCAAATAATTGGTAGTGGTACTACTCTTGATACAGCTAGATTTAGGCATCTTTTAAGTGACAAACTCAATATAAGTACTCAGAGTATTCATGCTTATATCATGGGAGAGCATGGTGATAGTGAATTCCCAGTTTGGAGTAGTGCCAGACTTGGCAATATCAGCCTTGATACTTATAAGCGTCTTAGCACAAAAGACAAGGAGGATATATTTACCAAAGCCAAAAATGCCGCTTATGCTATTATTGCCGGTAAGCAATCTACCTATTACGGGATTGGTTCGGCTGCCGCTAATATAATCATGTCAATTTTACATGACAAGCGTATGGTCTTACCCGTGTCTCACTTGATAGAAAATGTTTATGGTGTAAAAGATGTTTGTTTGAGTACACCAGTGATATTGGGCCGGCATGGTGTGATGGGTCAGTTGCCCCTAGACCTTTCCAAAGAGGAAAAAGCTAGTTTTATCAAATCAGCCAAAGTGCTAAAAAAAGCCATTAAGTCTGTAAATTAACCCCTCCGCCCTTTGGGCACCTCCCCTTAACAGGGGAGGTTTTTAGATAACAAAAAATACCCCTCTTTAACTTTATTTAATATTAAGTAACCAATTGATATTGGTATATATTTATTATTGACAAAATTTGTAATCTGTAGCAATATTATTTATTACTTCGGAATAGGCCGGGGTAAGTACCTAAAACATCAATGAAAGGAAGCTGATCATGAGCAAGAAGCAAGTGATCGGTAGCTTACCGGGCAAGGTGCTTGGTTTGCTGGCAGACCTGATGCACAAACTACGGCATGGTGTTATAACCGTGCGTGAGCTGGAGCTTTTCCTTCAGCGTCAGGATCCTTTCGCCATCACCGATATCGGTGGCGAGTGGGAAGAGTTCTACCGCAAGTACTTCCGGCTCGTGGTGGACTTCTACGGAGTCACTATCGCTCTCAATCCCGGCGACTTTGACCGCGTCATTTTCATCCCCAAGGGATTGAAGCTCAACGATGTGCTCGAGGCCATCCGCAAGCAGTTCCCGGCCTGGAGCCACGAGGACAACCTGGACAAGGACATCGTCGAGAACATCCGCCAGTCGGATAAGAGCTACGCGATTCGTCTGCGCGAGCGGGTGGAGGCCGACGAGGAACTCAAGAGCCTTTCGGCTAACCAGCTGAAACAGCAGGGCGTCAACGCCATTACCCTGCTTGAGCGTCTGGTGCTCGAGCTCAAGTACTGGTCGGAAACTGGTCAGCATCTGGATGTCAGCAACATCACCATGTGCGCTGGTTCGTACGACCGCGATGGCGGCGTGCTGGGCGTCAGGTGGGATGCTGACGGCGGCAGGCTCCACATCATCGACTGGTTCAGTCCTAACGGTGCCGGTGGCATTGTGCGCGCCCGCCAGGTAATTTCCTAACACTTTCAACTTTCATCTCTTTCCCTTGAGCTGAAGTAGAAGTGTGCAACTCGCCCCGTGTGTCAAACATTTGACACCCGGGGCTTTCTTTTTGTATAAAAAATGACCTTCGAGGTTGAACCAACCTCGAAGGTCATTTTTATATTATCTAATACCAATTAATTTTCTGATGGTCGACATATTTTTGCTGGCGATTTTTTGAGCCCTCTTTGCTCCATCATCTAGTATTTTGTTTACCTTGGCTGGATTTTTTTCTAATATTAATATTTTTTTCTGAATAGGCTCTAGGAATTTTAGGACAGATATTGTCAGTTCATCTTTTAGCTGAGAGTTCATAAGTTTTCTAGCAGAAAAGTCTTTGGTCATTTGGGTATGTTTTTTCTTGTCGCCAAAGTAGCTATATAGTTCTAGTAGATTTTTTGTGCCCTGTTCGTCGCTAACTGCTTTTTTTATTTTTTTGCTTATTGTGTCTCGGCTATCTCTGATAGCAATATAACTGGCTTCGCCTAGAGATTTGCTCATTTTTTTGTCAGGATTATTTAAAGACATAACTCTTTTGGCGGGAGAAAGGACTGCCTGGGCTTCGGGGAAATATTGGCCAAAGCGGTTATTAAATTTTTTGGCAATGATGCGTGTCAATTCTACATGCTGTATCTGGTCTTCGCCAACCGGGACAGCCTCGGCTTTGTAAAGTAATATATCAGCTGCTTGTAAGACTGGATAATCAAATAACCCGGCATTAATATTACTAGACTGCTCTTTGGCTTTGTCTTTGAATTGAGTCATTCTTTCCAGTTCAGATACAGGCGTAATACAATTAAATATCCAAGCCAGTTCAGTGTGCTCAGCTACTTTGGACTGCTGAAATAAAATTGATTTTTTTGGGTCAATGCCCAGAGCAATTAGATCTACTGCCAAATCAAAAATGTTTTTTCGTATTTCTTGGGCTGTGATATTGGAACTCAAAGCATGCAAGTCAACAATTGAAAAAATACAGTTATATTTTTTTTGTAACTCTACCCAATTTTTGATAGCTCCTAGATAATTGCCCAAGTGCAGATTGCCAGTTGGCTGGATGCCGGAAAATAATGTTTTCATAATTGTTTGTCAGGCTGAATATGTTTCAGCGGCTAGTTTTTATTAATATGAGATTTTTACGCTATTAATTATATTTTATCTTAAATATAGCCTAAAGGCAAATATAGTTTTTGGATAAAAATAAGCGGCTCGGTGACTTGCGTCACCGAGCCGTGATGTCTGGTTGCCGTCTAGATTTCGAGAAGCCAGGCGGCCCAAACTTCGTTAGTATTGGCCAGGTTGACCGTGATAAAGATCTTGTTGGTGCCGAAGTATGCTGTCCGGCCCAAACTATAGACCGCGCCCCAAAACCAACGGGGTTTGGCACTATCGGCGAACAGGTTGTTGCCAATCACTCCCAGAGGAAAATCTCCCCAGAAGAGTTGCTCACGCAGGAGCGAATTGTCTTGCAGGCTGTTGTAGCGGGCAAGTTGTCCAAGTCGATAGCCTATCCAAGTGAGTTGACCCAGTTGGATTTTAGTGTCCAGTTCTAGGTCATAGTAAGCCCAGACTTCGTGGTCATCGACGATAGCAAAGCTCGGTCCCAGGCCAAATTCACATTTCTTGAGGATCTTGTAGGGGTTTGACCCCATACGGAAGAGCAAGTTGGTCTGGACGCCAGGCACGGCCCAGAGGTGGATCATGGAGTGGTCACTGACATACTTGTCGGCGAAGATGATGACTGGCGAATCCGCGTGCATCTCGATGCCGACCGAGTCTCCAGCCAGGGTAGGCATGGAAATGGACAGAAAGATCAGGGTAGTGAGAATCAAGAACTTCATTGTATTCCTCCAGTTTAGGGATGGTCTGACAGGTCTACGACTTATCCAATCTCAAAACAGGCTAATATAGCTTATTATATTTTTTTTGTCAATTATAATAATAAAACACCCGTCCGGTCTCCAACCCGACGGGTGTTTTTAAGTTTAAATTTGTTTAGACTTCTATGATAACTGGTAAGACCATCGGACGACGTTTTGTCTTTTGAAAAATAAATTGTCCCAACTCGTTTCTCAGAGCTTCTTTGACGTAGACATCATTTATCTTGCCGTTGGTTTTGTTGTGTTCATTTATGATGTTTTTTATTTTAGTTCGGATGGCCTCTATCATTTCTTTGTTTTCCCTCATATAGATAAAACCACGCGATATTATATCAGGCGAGTGAACTAGCTTGCCAGTTTTGCTTGAAACTGTGGCAATCACTACTACCATACCATCGGCTGCCATCATTTGACGGTCGCGTAGTACAATGTGTGATACATCACCAACTCCCAGACCGTCTACAAACACATATTCAGACGGTACTTTTTCTTTGAGTAGCTTACCATTTCTTTGGCTGTCAAATTCTATGACTTGCCCATTGTCGGGTACAAATATTCTATTTAGAGGAATGCCGGCTCTCTGGGCAATCTTAGCATGGATTTTTAAGAAAGAGTGATTTCCATAGACAGGGATATGGTACATTGGTTGGACCATCTTTATCATATCAAACAAATCTTCTTGTTTGGCATGACCACCGGCATGGACATCCATCATTTTATAGTGGATGACCTCGGCTCCTTTTCTGTATAGACTATCTTTTAATCTTTGGACAGACCTTTCGTTGCCAGGTATAACAGACGATGAAAAGACAATAGTGTCACCTTGTTCTACATGGAGTTTTTTGTGCTCACCGGTAGCAATACGCATAAGCACAGCATTGTCTTCACCCTGAGCGCCAGTACACATAATAATAATGTTATTATCCGGATAGTCTTTCATGTCCTTGAGTTGGATGATGGTGCCTTTTTTGACTTTCATATAGCCCAGTTGTTGGGCCAGCTCTACGTTTCTTTTCATAGAAAATCCTTCTATGACTACTTTTTTATTTATTTTTTCTGCAGCCCAGAGGATTTGTTGGATACGTCCGAGAAGTGAGGCAAAGGTACCAACTATGATACGTCCTTTGGCTTGTTTTAGTATCTCATCAATGTTTGTCTGGATATCTCCTTCAGTCAGCTGACGGCCAACTTCTGGGGCATTAGTTGAGTCTGCCATTAGGGCTAGGACATTTTGACGTCCCAAAGCTTTTATTTTGGCGATTTCAGTCGGAGCATCTCCTGATGCCTTGGCATCAATTTTAAAATCTCCGGTGTGTAGCACCTTGCCAATTGGAGTTTCCAAAACTACACCTACTGACCCTGGGATGTTGTGACTGACTCCAAAAAATGAAGCTTTGAATTTTCCCAAAACCAGTTTGCTGTTAGTATCAATAGATTTTAACTTGAGCGGTGGATTGCCCCTATAGTCTTCCTGTCTTTTGGCAATTATGCCTAGAGTTAGAGGAGTGGCATAGATAGTTGGGTTGCCCAATTTGGGTATCAAATGAGGTATAGCTCCAATGTGGTCATAGTGACCATGAGTAATAATGACTGCGCGGATATTTTTTTCTTTGCCTTTTAGATATTCTACATTAGGGATAATATAATCAATACCTGGCATATCTTCTTCAGGCCATTGCAATCCCATATCAACTATTACAATGTCGCTGCCATATTCAAAGACAGTCATGTTTCGTCCGACTTCTTCACAACCGCCAATAGGTATTATCCTTAGCTTGTTGCCAACAGAATGCATTGGGCTAGCTTTTTGGGTCTTTGGGTGATATTTTTTGTGGCTGCTTTTTTGGGCAGTATTCTTTCCTGGTGTATGGGTTCCCGATGCGCTCGGGTTGGCAACCAACTTTGAATTGTTTTTTGTGGTTGTTTTCTTGTTTCTGTTCTGATAATTTTTTCTAGCAGTATTTCTGCGATTAGATTTTTTTCTATTGGCAGAACTATCTGACAGTAGGCTATCAGTTGAATCTTTCATTTCTTTCATAACAGTTTTTTGTTAATTTGTTAATTAATTATTAGAATTTAGTACGCGTTTAGTTTTTACGTACCAAGAGTTAATGTTGTTAAAACGATCAGCCGGCAAGTTTATAAAGTGGACGCTTTCGGGTCCTCTTAGCTTGTTGGTTGTCGGATAAGTATAAGTAGGGTTGTATAAAAATATAGCAAAATTTAGTTCCAAAAGTTTTTCTTGAAATTTTTTAAGTGGCTCCAACTTTTCTTCATTGGTTTTGGAATTTTTGATAACATCCAAATAGTCATCAACATCTTTATTGGCTAAGACACTTAGATTCAAGCCAGGATTTTGATTTTGGGATGAATGCCAAAAAGGATAAGGACCAGAATTTATGTTTATAATTTCTCCGAATAGTAGAGCCTGATAATTACGTGAATCAATAATATCTTTTTTTATTTTATCTTTGGGGACTATATTTAATTCGGTTTTGACCCCAATAGATTGCCAATTTTCTTGGATGATAGACAATATTTTGACATTGTCTGATTGATCGATAGTAGTTAGCTGAATACTTAGCTCTTTTACTGCGGCTTCTTCATCATCTTTATCTTTTTTTATTCTAAACTGACCACTTTCTGGCATTACCCAGCCTAGCTCATCCAATATTTCTTTGGCTTTATCGATATTGAAGATTTCGGTTTGTAGCTCACTATCATAGCCAATTTGGCCTGGTAGTATAGGAGAATTTATGAGCTGGCCATCACCAGACAAGACTTCTTCCAATATTCTTTGTTTGTCTACGCCCAGAGCCAAAGCGTGTCTAAAATCATTGTTTGATAATAGCTCATTTTTTTGGGGGTTGAAAAACACAGCAGTGTACTGTGGAAATTGGAAATCGTGAAATACTATTCGGCCGGATTTTATCTCATTTTTGTATTCTTTGGGCAAATAATTTAAGCCGTCAATATTTTTATTTTGTAAAGCAGTAACTCCGGTAAAAAAGTCTGGATAAAATTTAAAATTTATTTCATTTATATAAGCTTTACTCAAGTGATAGTCTTCGTATGATTTTAGGGTATAGCTTCTAATGTTGCCACTGGAATCTCTGGTCAATGTTTTAAACATATAAGGACCAGCGCCGACTGGTCTTATATTTAAGTCAGCCAGATTTGCTCCAAAAGCGGGGATAGAATACCATAAGTGTTCTGGTATAATGCCAATTGTCAAAATTGAAAGGAATGGAGAAAAAGGTTTTTCCAATTTAAATTGAACAGTGCGGTCATTTATGGCTTGTATTTGTACGCCGATAAAACTACTCCTAAAAGGACTTTTGTATTCGGGATTTTTTATACTATTTATTGTAAAGAGTATGTCATCGACTGTGACAGGATCTCCGTCATGCCATTTGAGGCCTTCTTTTAATTCAAAGATATAAGTAGTTTGTTCGGCATCAATAGTATATCCACTAGCTAGGTCAGGGATCAATTCGCCATTTTCATCATATTTCATTAGTCCGGCAAAAAGTAATTTTACCAAATCACGGTCAGCATCAGTAGTAGCCAGTATTGGATTGACCAGGCTGGGGGCGCCTACCAGGCCTTCGCTATAACTGCCGCCATGCGCTGGTACTGGTACAGAATTTTTTATGTAATATCGCCAAGCTATAGTAAAGCTTGATAGTATTAGTATTAAAAAGGCTATTATAAACTGGAGTTTTTCCGGTTTGTTCAAAAATTTTGGTAATTGTTTTAGCTGTGACCAGCTGGGTATTTTCTTTTTGTTTAGCTGTGTTATCAATTGCTGGTTTACATCATCCTTTTCTGATGGAGCTAGTTTTTCTTTAGTTTTTTTAAAAAAAGAAAATAAAGACCCAAGAGAAGATCCACTTCTTTCTCCGAGCGAAAACAAACTTTTTTTTATTTTAGAGAAGACTCCTATATCTTTACCTCGTTAAATAAAATCAAGCAACGGCTTAATTTCAAATTTAATATTTAGATTAGTAATAAATAAATTATAGATATAATTTATTATATAATATTATTTTAAATACCCCAAATAAATTAAATTCATTTAATGGAGTGAATTTTTAATTTTTACGTAAAAAGTTTGGTTAGTTTATGATATGAATAGATTGGCCAAAGATGTCAGCAAAAATAAAGCTGCCAAAATAATGGTCAATCTAAAAATAAACTTTTCAGCACCTCTTTTGGTGCGATAAATAGAAGATTCACTGCCAAAGGCAGCACCCAAACCTGATCCTTTTTGCTGCATAAGTATAGTAGCTATTAAAAGGATAGAAATCACAATCTGAACAATATAAAGGATATTTTTCATCTGTTGAAGTTATTATAACTACTCCATACTAACAGATAAGCCTTTTTTTGTCAACTATAGTCAAATTAGAGCTTGAGTAAGCTTGTCTCTGATTCTTGACTTAGCTATAGATTCATGATACCATGGTCGGGAATATTGTTTTAAAATTTTTGTAAAAAAAATTTCATGCCACAGTTTATAACAATCAAAGGCGCTAAGGTGCACAACCTAAAAAATGTGGATGTCAAAATCCCCCGCAACAAATTTGTGGTGATTACTGGCCTCTCGGGTAGTGGAAAATCATCTTTAGCCTTTGATACTATCTATGCTGAAGGTCAGCGTCGATATGTGGAGTCACTGTCTGCTTATGCCAGGCAGTTTTTAGATTTGATGGACAAACCGGACGTGGAGCAAATTGATGGTTTGAGTCCGGCTATATCAATTGATCAGAGATCTTCTTCTAGGAATCCTCGATCAACAGTCGGCACAGTGACCGAAATTTATGATTATCTTCGTTTACTTTTTGCTAAAATAGGAACTCCTCATTGTCACAAGTGTGGCAAGTCTCTTATCAAGATGAGCCAAAAACAAATTGTAGAAAAAATTTGGCAACTACCTAAAGAAGCTGAATTTATGATCTTATCGCCTATAGTCAAAGAAAAAAAAGGTGACCATCAGCAGTCTTTGAAAAGATTCAAAGCTTCTGGCTACAAGAAAATTAGATTAGATGGAGAATTTTTGAGTATAGAAGAGGCTGATAAAATGGTTTTTGATAAAACTAAGAAGCACAATATAGATTTGGTGGTTGATCACTTACGTCTTGATGGTATGAAAAAAACCAAAGACAGGTTAAAGCAGGTAGTAGATACTGCACTTGATTTCGGAAATGGTTTTGTAATTATATATATGCCAAAGGAAGGAGAAAATTTTGTCTTTAGTGAATTTTATACTTGTCTAGAGCATCCCGAAGTAGTTTTTTCTTCTATTGAGCCTAGAAATTTTTCTTTTAACAGTCCACACGGCGCCTGCACTAAGTGTACTGGTTTGGGTACCAAGCTAACCGTTGATTCAGAGCTTGTCATACCAAACAAAAAATTAGCACTAGCTGAAGGGGCTATCAGGCCATGGTCAAGAACTGCCGCCAATCAAAATTGGTATAGCGCTATATTAGAGGCAGTAGCAAAAAAACATAAATTTTCTACGCGTACGCCGGTAGCCAAACTCACCAAAAAACAATTGGATATTATTTTATATGGAACTGGAGCTGAAAAGTATCAGGTTGATTTGGAAAATAGCCGCTTTAATAATAATCATAATGATACCTTTGAAGGAGTAATGCCAAATCTGGAAAGACGTTATCGTGAGACCGACTCGGATTATATAAGAAGTGAGATAGAGCGTTATATGCGTGTTGAGATTTGTGAAGCCTGCCTGGGCAAAAGACTCAAGCCCGAGTCTCTAAATATCAAGATAGTCGGTAGTAATATTGCCAATATTTCTGATCAAAATATAGATGATCTCAAAGTATTCTTTGCCGATTTACCCAAAGAATTATCAAAAAATGAAAATTTAATTGCCCACCAGATATTAAAAGAAATCCAGATACGTTTGGTATTTTTGGAAAATGTTGGTCTAAATTATCTGACACTGGACAGAAATGCCTCTACCCTTTCAGGTGGTGAGGCTCAGCGTATTAGACTGGCTACTCAGATTGGTTCTTCTTTGACGGGTGTTTTATATATTTTGGATGAGCCTTCAATCGGTCTGCACCAGACAGACAATGCCAAACTCATCAAGACGCTGAAAGACCTAAGAGATCTTGGTAATTCAGTTATAGTAGTTGAGCACGACGAAGAGACAATATTGGCCGCTGATCATGTCATAGATATTGGGCCAGGTGCTGGTAAGCACGGCGGTGAAATAGTAGCTGAAGGCACTCCTCAGGCCATAAAGAAAAATCCCAAGTCTTTGACCGGTCAATATATGTCCGGCAAAAAAAGTATTCCTATTCCCAAAAAATATAGAAAAGGAAACGGTAAAAATTTGGCCATTATTGGAGCCAAAGCTTTTAATCTAAAAGATTTGGATGTCAATTTTCCTTTGGGTAAATTTATATCTATCACTGGAGTATCTGGATCAGGTAAGTCAACACTTATGACCGAAATTTTGGCCAAAGCCCTAACTAAGCATTTTTATCGTTCCAAGGATAATCCGGGTGAGCATAAAGAAATCAAGGGCTTGGAAAATATTGATAAAGTAATAGATATAGATCAGTCCCCGATTGGTCGTACACCACGTTCCAATCCAGCTACTTATACAGGTGCTTTTACTTATATCAGAGATTTGTTTGCCGAGTTACAAGAAGCACAAATCAGAGGCTACAAAGCTGGGCGTTTCAGTTTTAATGTCAGAGGTGGCAGATGTGAAAATTGTCAGGGCGATGGGGTTATAAAAATAGAAATGAATTTTTTGCCAAATGTTTATGTTGAGTGCAAAGAATGCCATGGGAAAAGATATAATGATGAAGCGCTGGAGATTCATTACAAAGGTAAAGACATTTCCGAAGTATTACAAATGACTGTTGAGGAGGCTATGATTTTTTTCCGAGATGTGCCAAATATTTTTAATAAGCTAAAGACCTTGGTAGATGTTGGATTAGGTTATATCAAGCTTGGTCAGCCGGCTACTACCCTTTCAGGTGGTGAGGCTCAGCGTATAAAGTTGGCCACTGAGTTATCACGTCGTTCATCGGGTAAAACATTATATATTTTGGATGAGCCGACCACTGGTCTTCACTTTGATGATATCAAGAGACTCTTAGAAGTGTTGCATCGTTTGGTGGATAAAGGTAATACAGTACTTGTCATTGAGCATAATCTGGATGTCATAAAAAGTTCTGATTGGATAATAGATCTTGGACCAGAGGGTGGTGATAAAGGTGGTCAAATAGTTGCCGAGGGTACACCGCTTCAGGTGGCCAAAGTCAAAAACAGTTTCACTGGGCAGTATTTAGCTAAGCTTTTGAAAAAATAAATAAAACTCCGCTTAGGCGGGGTTTTAAAATTTCTTGAAAAAAAATAGTATTTTAAGTAATATTAAGATATAAGTCCCGAGCGGGATTATAAAATGTAGTTTTATTTAAGTATTTTATAGTAATTTTTAAGGGGATGACTGATTTGGAAAAATCTATTTTGAAAACATTAGCTTTTTTTGATATATTTTATTATCCACTTACTTTGACAGAAATTTGGAAATGGCTATATATGCCAAATAAAAAATATTCTATATCTGATGTTAAAAAAGCCTTGGAGACAAGCCAAACCCTGCAACAGGAGATTATCAGAAAAGAGGGCTTCTATAGTTTGGTTGGTAGAGACAGTATTTATCTCAGGCGCAAGCAAAACAATAATCTAGCGGAGAGAAAATTTCGTAGAGCCATAAACATCGCCAAGATTTATCGTTTTATTCCTTTTGTCAGGATGATAGCGGTCTGTAATTCTTTGGCTTATAGCAATGCCAGCGAAGATAGTGATATTGATCTTTTTATCATTGCCAAGAGAAAGACAATTTGGCTAGCTAGATTTTTTACTGTTTTATTTGTATCAATTTTTAGGATGAGACCAAAAGATGAAAACAAACGCGATGCATTTTGTCTGAGTTTTTTTGTAGATGAAGATCATTTAAATATTGAGTCTACTATGATAAACAGTGAGGATATTTATTATCCATATTGGGTATCACAACTTATGCCAATTTACAATCCGGACGGTTTGTATGAAAAATTTTTGGAGGCCAATCAGTGGTACAAAAATTATCTGCCCAATGCTTATAAAAATCAATTTTCCAAGACTGTCAAAGAAAGAAAGTATTCAAAAGTAGTAGCCAAGATTTTTTATGGCATTTTGCGACCGCCATTTTTCAAAAGAGCAATTTATGCTTTTATTAGAACATTGCAGCTTAGGATTATTGATCGTAATCTTAAGTCACTGATCAATATAGATACCAAAATTGTAGTAAATGAGGGTATGTTAAAATTTTATCCCAACGATAATCGAGAACTTTTTTATAAAAAGTGGAAACAGAGAGTTCATAATTTATTAAAAAATAATGAAAAAGACAAACCATAAACTGTTTAAGATTTTTTTGGCCATTTTTATTTTTTTGATTCCTTGGCAAACTAGATGGATATTTTATGATTGGCCGCTGGGAGAGGCAGTCTGGCAATATGGAAGATTGAGTCTGTATCTAAATGTATTGTTTTTATTTTTGGCCGCTGTGTTTTTTGCCTTAGCCAATAAAAAAGAGATGAGGCTTTCTCGGTCAAAGTTTTTTTATTTCGTTTTTGCTTATTCCATTATAGTTTGTTTTTTCTCGCCAGCAGTTTCGGTTTCTTTTTATTATTTATTTCTGATATATTCAGCAGCCTTATTTGCGTATTTAGTAAAATTTTTACCAAAACTTTTTGCCTATAGGATATTGTTGCTTTCAGGATTAATCCAGTCTTTTTTGGCTTTTTATCAGCTTTTGACTCAAAAAGTGACTGCCAACAAGTGGTTGGGGATGTCTGAACATTTGCCAGAAGTCCTAGGCAATTCGGTGGTGGATACTGGAGTGGGTAGGTTACTACGGGCTTATGGCTCACTGCCACATCCCAATATGCTGGGAGGATTTTTATTTGTGGTAATATTTTTGGCTATTTATCTTTGGATTGATTTATACAAAAGGAATGAAAAAAAAGGCTGGCTTAATATCTCCAAGAAAAAAAGTTTTTGGGAGTTAATTTTTGTTGTAATATCTGTGGTCATTGCTACTTATGGTTTATTTGCCAGTTTTTCTAGGAGTGCTATTTTAGCTCTTATCCTGAGTTTCTTTAGTTTGTTTTTGATAAATATTTTCAAAAAAAATTGGTTGATAGTAACTGTGATTGCCAAATATGCGGTGATTTTTGTAGCTGTGTTTTTGTCTTTCAATATGATAGTGCCCGACGCCTGGCCGGCCAGAATAGAGGCTCAGACTCAGCTGGAAGAGAAATCAATTAATGATCGGATTGATACTTTGGATCAACTTGGCTGGGACAACTACAAAAATGGATTTTTTGGTCAGGGATTGGGTATAAATACATTATATACCTTAAATAATCATGAAGGATTGTCTACATACAATGTCCAGCCGATTCATAATATATTTATTTTGATGTTAGCCGAGGTGGGTATTATAGGAATATTTTTATTGTTTAATATTTTGCGAAGAATTATAAAATCCGCCAATAAAGTAGATGTTTTATCAACTAGTTTAGTACTAGGATTGATAATAATTGGCATGTTTGATCACTACTTGTGGACTGCCTGGACTGGTTGGCTGCTAGTAGCTTTGGGGCTAGCCAATTTGTATAAACATAATAAGTAGTTTAATCAGCTTTTTGCGAAAGGCTGGGTTGACAAAAGAGGATTAGCACTCTATAATATAGAGTGCTAATTTATTTAATAAATTATAAGTAAATAAAGGAGAAACATATGAATCTAAAACCACTTGGAGACAGGGTAATTGTCAAAGCCCTACCTAAAGAAGAAACTACGAAGTCAGGTATTATTTTGCCTGATACTGCCAACCGAGAATCCCGTATGGAAGGAGAAATTATTGCTGTTGGTAATGGCGAAAAAATTGTCAAACTAAATGTAAAAGTTGGGCAAAAAGTTGTTTTCTCTGAATATGGCGGTTCAGAAATAAAAATTGACGGACAAGAGTACAAAATTTTGAATCATGATGACCTCTTAGCGGTCATAGAATAATTTTTCCCTTGTTATCCCGAACTTGATTCGGGATCTATCGGAGATGCTGAAATAAGTTCAGTATGACAGACAAGATAAAGTATAATTTTAAGATAAGAAAGGAATATAAATATGGCTAAACAAATTATTTTTAATGAAGAAGCTCGTGCCAAGATGAAAAAAGGCGTGGATATTTTGGCCGACTCAGTCAAGGTCACTTTGGGACCAAAGGGTAGAAATGTAGTGCTTGATCGTGGCTACGGCTCCCCAACCATTACCAAAGACGGTGTGACAGTTGCCAAAGAAGTAGAAGTAGAAGACAAATTTGAAAATGTTGGCGTGGAGATTGTCAAAGAAGTAGCTGCCAAGACCAATGATGTGGCCGGTGATGGTACTACTACAGCCACTGTCTTAGCCCAAAATATAATTTCTGAAGGCTTGAAAAATGTCACGGCCGGCTCTGATCCTTTGGCTCTAAAGCGCGGTATTGATAAAGCAACTGTTGCTGTAGTAGAAAATTTGAAAAAGATGAGTAAGAAAGTATCTGACCAGGGAGAAATTGAGCAAGTAGCTTCCATTTCTGCCAATGACAAAGAAATCGGAAAAATTATTGCCGAGGCCATGGAGTCAGTAGGGAAAAATGGAGTCATCACCGTAGAGGAATCACAAAGCTTTGGCATTGAAAAAGAAGTAGTAGAAGGTATGCAATTTGATAAGGGTTATGTGTCACCATATATGGTCACTGATACCGAAAAAATGCAGGCAGTCTATGATGATATCAGCATTTTAGTGACTGATCAAAAGATTTCATCCTTGCAAGAAATTTTACCTCTTTTAGAGTCTTTAGCTCAAAGCGGAAAAAAAGATTTGGTAATTATTGCCGAAGATGTAGAGGGTGAAGCACTCACTACCTTGGTTTTAAATAAAATAAGAGGAGTATTTAATACATTGGCCGTCAAAGCACCAGGTTTTGGTGACAGAAAAAAAGAAATGCTTTATGACATTGCTGCTTTAATCGGAGCCAAAGTAATATCTGAAGAAGTTGGCTTAAAGTTGTCTGCCGCCACTGTTGATATGCTAGGATCGGCTCGCAAAGTAGTTGCTACCAAAGATAATACTACTATTGTAGACGGCAAAGGTGATGAATCAATAGTAAAAGAAAGAGTGGCTCAGATTGAAAATGCCATCAAAAAAGCTGATTCTGATTTTGATAAAGAAAAACTCCAGGAAAGATTAGCTAAATTAACCGGTGGAGTAGCTGTCATCAAAGTCGGTGCTGCCACTGAAACCGAAATGAAAGAAAAAAAAGACAGGATTGAAGATGCCTTAGCTGCTACCAAGGCCGCAGTAGAAGAGGGTATTGTAGTAGGTGGTGGAGTGGCTTATTTGAGATCACTACAAGCCATAGAAGATTTGGGCTTAGAGGACGAAGAAGAACTAGGCGCCAATATTTTGAAAAAAGCTTTATTGACTCCACTAGAGCAGATTGCCGAAAATGCCGGAAAGGATGGCAGTGTGATTGTGGCGGAAGTTTTGAAAAATAAAGATAGTTTTGGCTACAATGCCAAAGATGATAAATTTGAAGACTTAATTCAGGCTGGCATTGTTGATCCAACAAAAGTTGCCAGAAGTGCTCTACAAAATGCTGCTTCAGCCGCTGGTATGTTTTTGACTACTGAGGCAGTCATCACTGATATTCCAAAAAAAGAAGAAGATCACAACCATGGTATGAATCCAGGTATGGGTGGTATGGGTATGATGTAACACATTTTAGCACCTCAGTCGTCTGAGGTGCTTTTTTATAGAAAAAATGTTACTATACTTATAGTTATTATTTAGTTATTATTTAAATTAAAATTATGAAAAAATTATTATTTCTTTTTGGGTCATTGTTGCTTTTAGGACTAGCTGATACTGCTAAAGCGGCCTCTCTGGAACTAGTATATCCCAATGGTGGAGAAAGTCTCAAAAGTGGGGAGACTTATGAATTTAGATGGGATCAGTCAGATATTAATAGCGTATTTATATACATAACTAATATTGAAGGTACTGTAATGCAGCAGGGTGTTTCAGTTAGTGTCAATCCTAGTGATACTCAGGGTGCTTATCAATATACTATTTTAGATAATCAAACTATGCAGGGCGAGGATAATTTTTTAGTAAAAATAATCGGTTATCCTGCTGGAGAAAATGGAAATCCTCAAGATCAAAGCGATGCGCCATTTACTATTTATCGTGACAAACCTGATTTGGTAATTACTGATTTTAAAATTGGTAATAGTGGTGGCTTTAGCACACCAGATTATAGTAATAGATTTGCAGACACAGTGCTAGCTTTTACTGTTTATGTAGATAATGAGGGTAATAATCTTCTAAATTATAATAATACTATCGAAATACACATAGGTGATATAGTTTGTCGGACTAGTTATGCTACAGTAGTCCCTGGTTATGCTACATGTAGCAATGCTATAAAATTAGACGCAGGCACTTATGAGGCGACGGCTATAATTGATGCTGATGACGATATAGAGGAATCAAATGAGGAAAACAACACCAAGAATGTTACTTTTGAAGTGACCAGCTATGATGATTATGTATCTCCTATAAATGAGTGCCAACCTATTATTCCACGTCCAGAGGGACATTATCATGAAAATTGTGTAGATATGATTATAGAAAATATTAGTGTTTCTCCGTCCAGTCCACAGGCAGGCGCTAATACAACCATAACTGTCACAGGTGCGGTGGATGAGACGGGCGGGACAGTGACTACGGATTCATTGAATCAATATGATCATAATTTTGAAGATTTTGTAGTTGATGATATGATGCTAGATGCGGGTGAGCCATTTACAATAATTCATGATTTTGAATATATTTTTACAGGGCATTTTACATCTACTGGCGAAAAGTCATTATATTTCAAGGTTGACCCAATGAATAGGAAAGATGAAATAAGTGAAAGCAATAATGAACTTACGAAAACAATAGCAGTGGTTTCTGATGACAGCGAAGATGATTCCGATGATAGCGACATAGATGTCAAAAAAATAATCATCTGTCATCTGACGGGGAATGGCAGTAGTAATACTTTAGAAATTGCTGAGTCAGCTTGGCCTGCCCACCAGACTCACGGTGATACACTAGGGGCTTGTATCGAATCAGATGATGATTCCGATATTGAGAATCAAAACAAGCGTCAGAAAAATTTGCAGCTTACTAATAGATTAAAAGGAAAAATTTTACTGCAGGTAGAAAATTATGGCGAAGCTTGGTATGTTCGTCCAGATAACGGTAATAGAATTTATATGAAAGATGGCGATACGGCCTATGGTATGATGAGAGATCTTGGACTAGGAATAAGTAACGCAGATTTAGCTAAAATTCCAGTAGGTATAGAAGATAGGTTTGAGTGTACAGATGATGACAATGATGGCCTGTGTAATAAATTAGAGGAAAGCATTGGTACAGATCCCAATGATAATGATTCTGATGATGATGGTTTTGATGATGGTGCAGAAGTAAAGAGCGCTTACAATCCTTTGGGTGTAGGTAAATCAGTTTATGATAATAGTTTAGTTAATAATGTAAAAGGTAAAATTGTGTTACAAGTGCAGTCTCGAGGGGAGGCTTGGTATATAAATCCAGATGATGGCAGGCGTTATTATATGACCGATGGTGAGGCAGCTTATCAAATTATGAGATATTTGTCTTTAGGTATTACTAATAAGGATTTAGAACAAATATCTACCGAATAAACAAAAATAATTCCCTTTTTGAAAAATATTCAGAGAGGGTTTTTATTTTATCTGATTTTTTGTTATAGTATAGATATATTAGAAATAAAATTATGAAAAAAATTATTCTTTTCCTGTTTTTGTTTTTGTTGTTTCTTGTTGGTAATTTTTCGGTTAATGCTACTACTACAGAACACAAAATATTACTCATATTGGTAAACTTTCAAGATACTGATGGTTTGAAAAACAATCGAGATGATGTGGTTAATATTACTTTTAATGCTAATAATAGCATAGCTAATTTTTATAATGAGAATTCCTACGGGCAAATTCATTTGTCAGGTGATGTTTTTCCTTCAGCCAACTATCAAAATAAATGGTATGAATTGGCGATGAATTATAATTGTGATCTGACAGCTATTTCTTTGGCCGCAACTCAGGCTCTTGAAACTGAAGAAGGAAATAGTGCTGTTGATTTTTTAGCTTATGATCATTTGATGATTGTGATGCCAAACGGCGATTGTGGGCGTGGCGCTAGCTATATTGGTACCAGAACCTTTGCCACTCCAGACGGCAATCATACTATGACCTTAGGCTGGGTAGCAGACAATACTATTCCTTGGCCTTATGGTATTGGCCATGAATTAGGGCACGGCTTTGGCTCTCAACATGCGGGTATGTATAAATGTAATGACATACCTTATAGTGCTAGCGGATGTGAAATTTATACAGTCCAAGATTTGAGCAACATAATGAGTGTCCCTCTATCAAGGCCAGGGCAATTTAGTGCCGTACAAAAAGATACTATTGGTTTTTTTGATAGCCAACATCAATTATTAGAAGTTGATTCTAATAGCATAGTCTCTAATGGCACTTATGAATTAACACCTTTTGAATCTAGCGATCCTGGGCTTAAGGCCATCAAAATCAAAAGAAACAATGGTAAATTTTGGTATTTAGAATTTCGTCAGCCTATTGGGTTTGATGCTAATTTAGGCGCCGCGCCTGATTTAAATGGCATACTCATTCACACCAATAATCCAGGACAATATACAGACTCTATTTTGATAGATGCTAGTCCAGTAGGAGAAGATTTTAGCTGGAATTCAGCTGTACTCAAAGAAGACACGCCAGATCTTCATACTGGGAGCACTGGTTTTTATGATCCAGAGGATCAGACCAGAGTACAAGTTTTGAATTTGGATATAAATGAGGATAATCCCGCTTTATCCAGAGCAATAATAAAAATAACATTACTTCAAGAATTCAACCCTAGTCCACCTCTTACGCCAATAGAAGAGCTCGATACACCAGTTGAAGAATTAGTTCCTTTACCGGAAATAGATTTGGAATTGAGCAACAGATTAAAAGGAAAAATTTTACTGCAGGTAGAAAATCATGGCGAAGCTTGGTATGTAAGACCGGACAATGGCAAACGAATGTATATGAAAGACGGAAGCGCTGCCTACGGTATGATGAGAAATCTTGGTTTGGGAATCAGCAATGTAGATTTAGCTAAAATCCCAGTGGGTATAGAAGACAGATTTGAGTGTGTAGATAATGATAATGATGGCCTGTGTAATAAATTGGAAGAAGGGCTGGGTACAGATCCAAATAATGATGACTCTGATAATGATGGATATAAAGACGGAGTTGAGGTGAATGGTAATTATAACCCGCTTGGTTTGGGCAACATGTCCAATGATAGCGGTTTGGTAAATAGGCTGAAAGGCCAGATAGTGTTACAAGTGCAGTCTCGTGGTGAAGCTTGGTATATAAATCCTGATGACGGTAAAAGGTATTATATGAGAGATGGTGAGGCAGCTTATCAGATTATGAGGTTCTTGAGTCTGGGTATTACCAATAATGATTTAAATCAAATTGATACTGAATAATATTTTTTAGCCCAAACAACCTCCGAGGTTAAATTAACCTCGGAGGTTGTTTTTTATGGGTGGGTTTTTAATTTAGCTCATTTTTTGTTATAATATAGACATATGATATTTAAGAGGTCACAACATAGTATTGATCCAGATACTGGGGTAGAGACCGATGAAACCACTGAGGTGTGGTTGGCTGATTTTGGCACACATGAGCTAGAAGAGGAGTTGCGTCGGGAAGTCATCAAACTCAAGCCAAAGTCAGAGGCTGGATTTTCTTGGATACTGGTCTCTATTGTACTTTTGGTTTTTATTGTTGTGACTGAGATTGCTTTGCGCGATATTGGTCTCAAGATGTATTGGTCTGAACAATTCATATTTTGGATGACCTGGGCTTGGCGTTTGGTGATCTTACTTGTTTGGTTGTCTTTAGCCCGCCTTAGATGGCTTTTGTCAACTGATAAGATGTTTATAACCACCATCTTTTCTTTTTTAGCCGCCATTATCATTTTGGGAGTTATCAAGATAGTATATATCAAATCAGCTTGGGCCTGGCTCAATCTTTTGGTCGAGCCACTTTGGATGATAATTTTGATTGCTCTATTAGGAGCTTTGTTTATCAAAGTCACAAAAAATAAATCTATTAAAAATTAAAATAAAATAACTATGTCAACACCAACACCAGAAAAAAACGATGTTGAAAAAAATCAAATTACCGCTGCCATTGGCTATATAGGCATACTTTGCTTTGTACCCTTGTTTTTGGCCAAAAAATCAAAGTTTGCCCAATTTCATGCCAAACAAGGAGTGATGCTTTTTGCTTTTGAAATAGTCGGTATGATAATCGCTTTTTTAATGCCTTTTGTTATGATCATATCTGTCATTTTAGCAGTTTTGGGTATCAAAGCCTGTTTAGATGGTAGATATTGGGAGCTGCCAGTATTGGGCAAATATGCAAAAAAGATTAATTTGTAGTTTTTGAACTTAGTTAAAAAATAAGTAAATTAAGTCTAGCGTTTCTGCTTGACTTAATTTTTCTAAAAGAAAATATTATGGCAAAGAAAAATAAATACATTTTGTGGTTTAAAGAAATTGGTATCAAAGACGTGCCAAGCGTGGGCGGCAAAAATGCATCACTAGGTGAAATGTATTCCAAACTGACCAGAAAAGGCGTGCCAATACCAAATGGTTTTGCAGTGACCGCTGAAGCCTATGATTATTTTATTACTACAACCGGTGTAAAAAAAGAGATTAGACAAATTCTCAAGACTCTCAATACTCACAATATCAAAAATTTACAGGAGCATGCCCATAAAGTCAGGCAGGCAATACTCAAGGCGGAATTTCCTGAGGATTTGAAAGAGGATATTGTAAATAATTACCACAAGCTTTCCAAAGAATTCAAAACTACCAATGTTGATGTGGCGGTACGTTCTTCAGCCACAGCTGAGGATTTGCCGGACGCTTCTTTTGCCGGTCAACAGGACACTTATCTCAATGTAGAAGGAGCTGAAGAGATTTTGGATGCTTGCAAAAGATGTATGGCCAGCTTGTTTACTGATAGGGCAGTATCATATCGTACTGACAAAGGCTTTAGTCATTTTAAGGTAAAGCTTTCGATCACTATCCAAAAAATGGTACGTTCTGATATGGCTTCATCTGGCGTTATGTTTTCTATTGATACTGAATCTGGTTTTAGAGATGCTGTGCTTATCAATTCTATATACGGATTAGGGGAATATATTGTCCAAGGCATGGTCAACCCTGATGAATACTATGTATTCAAGCCAACACTACTTAAGGGATTCAAACCTATTATTTCCAAGACTTTGGGTCACAAGGATAAAAAATTGATTTATGATAGCCAGGCCAAAAGCAACACCAAAAATATGCCTGTCTCAAAAAAGGAGCAAAATACTTTTGTGCTCAAAGACAGCGAGGTATTGCAACTGGCTAAATGGGCAGTCCAAATTGAAGAGCACTACAAAAAACCAATGGATATGGAATGGGCCAAAGATGGTAAGACTGGCAAACTCTATATTGTACAAGCCAGACCGGAGACAGTCCGCAGTCAGGATGACCCCAATACTTTGATTGAATATATTATCAAAGAACGCAGCAAGGTTTTGTCTATTGGTGCATCGGTGGGCAACAAAATTGGTCAGGGCAAGGTCCATATTATCAAAGACGCCAAAAATATTGACAAGTTCAAGCCAGGTGAGGTGCTAGTCACCGAGATGACTGATCCAGATTGGGAGCCAATTATGAAAATAGCCAGCGCTATCATTACCAATTCGGGTGGCAGGACATGTCACGCGGCTATTATTTCTCGTGAGTTGGGTATTCCTTGCGTAGTCGGCACCAAAGACGGGACAGAAAAATTGAAAAATGGACAAAATGTCACGGTCTCCTGTGCTGAAGGTGAAAAAGGATTCATTTACAACGGTTTACTAAAATACGAAATCAAAAAAACAAATTTGAAAAATTTCAAAAAATCCAAAACCAAGATAATGATGAATATTGGTAATCCAGAAATGGCCATGGCACAAAGTTTTATTCCCAATGAAGGTGTTGGTTTGGCTCGTGAAGAATTTATTATTTCCAATTACATTCGTATTCATCCTTTGGCTTTGCTCAACTTTGCCAAAATCAAAGACCCTAAGACCAAGAGAGTTATTGAAGAGCAGACCGCAGCTTACAAAAATAAACCACAATTTTTCATAGACAAATTAGCCGAAGGAATTTCCAGAATTGCGGCCGCTTTTTATCCTAAAGATGTAATTATTAGATTGTCTGATTTTAAATCAAATGAATATGCTAGTTTGATTGGTGGTACTGAGTTTGAGCCGGAAGAAAGAAATCCAATGATTGGCTGGCGTGGGGCTAGTAGATATTATAGTCCAAAATATCTAGCTGCTTTTGAGCTGGAGTGCAAAGCATTGGTCAAAGTACGCAAAGAAATGGGTCTAAAGAATTTGAAAATCATGGTACCATTTTGTCGGACAGTAGAAGAGGGCAAAAAAGTATTGCGTATTATGGCTGAGCATGGTCTCAAGCGTGGTGTAGACGGCTTGGAGGTGTATGTGATGTGTGAAATTCCGTCCAATGTAATACTAGCCGAAGAGTTCTGCCAAATTTTTGACGGATTTTCAATCGGGTCAAACGACCTTACTCAGCTTACTCTAGGCGTAGATCGTGACAGCGAATTGGTCGCTCATGTCTATGATGAAAGAAATGAATCAGTCAAACAGTTGATAAGACAAGTGATAGCTATTGCCAAAAAGAACAAAAGAAAAATCGGTATCTGCGGTCAGGCTCCCTCTGATTTTCCGGACTTTGCTCAATTTTTGGTAGGCGAGGGTATTGATTCTATTTCACTCAATCCAGACACGGTAATCAAAACCATTATTGCTATCAAGAAAACTGAAAAAACTAGAAGTCGTAAAAAGTCTAAAAAATAATTTACAGACCCTCGCTTTTTGGCGGGGGTTTTTGTATTGACTAAAATTATGATAAAATCTATACTGTTTAGGCATATTTTGGAGAGGTCGGCCCATAGCACATCCAAGCATAGCTTGTCTGGCTACGGGCTAAACATAGTTGGTCACTAGGAAGGTTCGCATATCCCGCGTAGCGGGACCCCGCCTTCATTTAAATTAGATATTTGTGGCGGTGGGTGGTCCCTGCCCGCCATCGCCTTCGGCGAAGCCGTGGCAGGCGGGTAGTGCACACGGCCCGTAAAATTCGCTGCGCTTATTTACGGGCTAAACTTGAAAAGCGTATTAAAACATGGAGAGGTCGCATAGTTGGTCTAGTGCGCTCGCTTGGAAAGCGAGTAGGGAGTAAAATCCCTCGCAGGTTCGAATCCTGTCCTCTCCGCCACGACAATTTAGTATCGGATGACCCGATTACCTATAAAAATACTATTTATTTTGATAGTGTTTTTTTGTTTGACCTTAGTCGGATATTGTAATAATATATGAATATATATGCTTGACAAAATGTATGTTTTATCGTAAAATAAAATGTCATACCAGTGACATTAAATTCTGGTTCGTGTTTCAGAACCTTGACAATTCAAGTCAAGCAAAATAGCTCTAAGAAAGGGGAAAACAGATGAACACAAGTACGAAGAAGGTCATCTTGACTGGTGACCGTCCTACTGGTCCACTGCATTTGGGCCATTATGTTGGCTCGTTGCGGCAGCGAGTAGAGCTTCAGCATACTCACAAGCAGTTCGTCATCATCGCTGATGCTCAGGCTCTCACGGACAACGCGGAGAATCCGGAGAAGGTTCGCAAGAACATTCTTGAGGTGGCGTTGGATTATCTCGCTGTGGGTATCGATCCGAAGGTGACGACAATCTTTATCCAATCGCTTGTGCCGGAGCTTGCCGAACTCACGGTGTACTATCTCAATCTTGTGACGGTTTCGCGCTTGCAACGCAATCCGACTGTCAAGGACGAGATCAAGCAACGCGGATTTGGAGCGAGTATTCCGGCTGGCTTTCTGGTCTATCCAGTGAGTCAAGCAGCAGATATCACCGCTTTCAAAGCGAATTTGATACCTGTAGGTGAAGATCAGTTGCCGATGATTGAGCAAACCAACGAGATCGTACGTAGCTTCAATCGCATCTACCAATCTTCAGTTCTCGTTGAAGCGAAAGCATTGCTTTCAAAAGTCTCTCGTCTTCCTGGGACTGACGGCAATGGCAAGATGTCGAAGTCGCTCGGCAACGTCATTTCGCTTTCTGATAGCGTCGATGAGGTGTGTCAGAAAGTGAAGGTGATGTACACTGATCCTATGCATCTTCGCGTGGATGACCCTGGTGCGGTAGAAGGTAATCCAGTATTCACATACTTGGATGCTTTCGATCCGGACAAGGAAGCTCTCGAGGCGATGAAGGATCATTATCGTCGTGGCGGTCTCGGAGACGTCAAGGTCAAAAAGCGGCTCCAGGAAGTTCTATTGGCGGAGCTCGATCCGATTCGCGCTCGTCGTGAAGAACTCGCCAAAAACCTGGATGCGGTGATGTGCATTCTTAAAGAAGGGACCGAAGTGGCTCGCAAAGTTGCTGCGGAAACTATCAATGAAGTGCGTAAGGCGATGCACATCGACTACTTCACAAACGATTGAAGGAGGTTGTCATGTCTGAGATCGTTCGCGTCGCGACGAAAGCGATGAGAATGATGCTTGGAGAACAAGACGACCCCGAACTCGTCATCATCTCTTTTCCCGGCAGCTCCGGTGCGAGAGTGTCTATTTTCAGACATTCTCGCACCAATTCTCTCTACGCGGTGAAGTGCGTGACTGGATCACGTGTTTCGCTTGTAGACGAGATCGGTAGAAGAGAATTGCTGGTACCATATCTGCGGAATCACCTTCCGCGAGTTTTGTGGTGCCAAGTGGTAGACGGTTTTGAGGTCATGATCTCCGAATGCAGGGGTATAAATACCTTGCATCATCTCATTGTTAATTCTGACATGCCGCATAGCCGTTTGCTCGCCGTCTGGAAAGATGTCGTGGAATCGCTTGCATGCATGTGGAAAACTTCGCAACACCAGTTTCAAGAATCACTCTGTCCACGATTCTTCCCTGCTCGCTTGCAGAGAATCAAGTATGGTGTTGTTTCTGCGGTGGTTGGAGGAGTAAAAATAGCCGACTGTTGGAACATCCCAGTTGTCGTAAATGGTAACGAGCACCATTCTATCTCGGAATCGTTCGAGGAGGTTGCTCGTGTCAGAAAGCCGACAAATGGCGTGGTGTGTCACGGAGATCCTCAGCCCAGCAACATTGTGATGGGCGAGGATGATATGTGGTACTGCGTTGACTGGGAATGGTCTGGTTCGCATCATGACTGGCGAATGATGCTTGCGCATCTCTACGGATGGTGGTCAACACGTTGTGTTGTGCTGGCTTCCGAATCAGTTGTGCGCGTGGATCGAAACCGGCTCGTTATAGAATATGATGCGTTCATTCCTAGTCATCTACAGCCTTACCAAGATGTCGCGTTATCAGTAGCCTCAATGATGTTCGGAGGATTCCCCGATGAGGAAACCGTGAATGACATTAATAGGTTTCTGTCTGCTCTCTATTTTGGAGAGTTGCGATTTCTTGGACTTTGGGGCCGTGAAGCCTTCGCGGTTTCCTTGCTCGCACAGGCAGTCATCACAGCCAATGAACTTGGTTGGAACAAAAGCAATAGCGCGTTCCAATTTTCGCAACGAAAGGAGTAGGCACGTGTACAGAACATTCATGAAGCAAGAAAACTTCGACTTTGTTGCGCGAGCGGTTGCATGTCTTGCGAGCGAAATCGGAGCACAAGAAGGTGACGGGAGCTTTTGGGTGTGCTACGGCAGCTTCGTGCTGAACCAACAAAATCCCGAGAGTGACCTTGATCTTCTCTTTATCCACACGCAACCAACCACTATTCAAAGGATTCAATCGTCCTTCGAGGGTTATCCGGTCACCATCTACTTACTTAATAGAAATGATTTTGTGAGTGATGGTAGACAGAAAACTTTCGGAGGATACTTCGCCGGCAAAGTATATAACCCTCATGTTATGTTCATGGCTTCGCAAAAAGATAGGGATGTGGTTATGGAAGTCGGTGGGGCGTTCATCGGGCCGTTTGCGGCAGCGATGGCTGTAAAGCGAGAAAGAATTTTTGCCACAAGTGTAGACTTGGTGGCAGACTCCGTACTCGCGCGCTTCCATCTATGTCCGTGGTATCGCAGTTATTTTCTGCGTTACTACATCTCTCCATCCTTTCAGCAGTTGTGGGTAAGGATGGCTGAGGCGACAACCTTGTCTTTTCTGAAAGCGGGGATCGTAACACAAAGCGGGGATATGTTTCGATACCATCATGCACTTTCCGAAGAGCAGTTGCATGAAAGTACTCTCGCGGCGGTTGCTCGTTTTTGGGCGCTGGGAAGTAGTCTTCATGGGGGTATGCCGGACTTTCCCGCATTCTACATGCAGAAAGCCGAGCAGTATGTCAGAGACAACAACCTGGAAAGTCGCTTGGAGGAGATGATTCATTTTCTCCACGCGTAATCAAGTAAAGGAGACACTAATGGCGCTTGAAAACTGGCTGGGAGAAAGAGCAATATTGGCTGCTGCTGAAGCAACCAACGTAGTTAAACAATTCTCTCTCGAGACAATAGCGGGGGCGTTGACCGACAATTTTACCGATATTTGGGAAGGCTTCGCTCGTGTCAGTGTTTGGGCTTTTCAAAACCCACTGCCTGTCTTCAAAGCAATGGTAATTGGAAAGCAGTTCTCGGTGTTAGTTGGTATGCGTCCTGGTGCGACATTCCACCTCGGTCATCTCACACTAATGCGAGAATTGTATTGGCTCGTCCAACAGGGTGGTCAACCAATTTTCGTGTTTGCTGGGTACGAGGCGGATCGGCTTCTAAGTGCCAATGACGCAAAGATTGAGATGGCGAGGTTTGGAGAGACATATCTGAAGTTTATAGGTGATTCGTTACCAGATGCTTCAGTGAGTTTCTCTGACCAAGATTGTCGGGAACTCCAAGTTCTCGACAATCGTTCAGGAGCGTGTCTGTCGGCAAGAAAGGTTTTGCAACTATATGGTTGGGACGAGGGTGTTTCTGTTACTACGCTTCGTGTTCCTGCCATCACAGCCGCAGCGTTTCTTTTGCCGACAACACTTTTTCCGAATCGTCCGACTCTTGTCCTATCGGACATCCACCAGATCACACACGCGGAAGCTACGAAGATAATTGCTCGTCAACTTAAGCTTCCGTTGCCGAGTTACTCGTATCGCCTGCTTCTTCCAAGCTTGGAAGATCCTGGACAGAGAATGAGCGTGAAGAACTCAAAATCACTCATTCTTCTAGACGAGACTCGCGAGCAGATTGAGCGTAAACTGCGACGAAGTTTTTCCGGTGGTCGTTCGACTCCAGAAGAACAGCGTCGGAAAGGTGGTAACCCACATAATTGTTCTTTCTTTAAGATCGCCGAGGTTTTACAACCTTACGACGCAACAACGCGGATGTATCAGGAATGTGTTTCCGGCACCTCGCTTTGTGGCGAGTGTAAGAAGAAATACATTCCAACACTCGTGGAGAGAATCCATGAGACATCCAAGTTGTAACCCAAGGCTCAATTGTGCTATATGCATGATTGAGCCTTATCCCTCTTAATTGTTTGATGTTCCACAAAGGAGGATTTCGTTAATGAATACAAGTAGTCAGGAACTGCTTATTGTCGATTTTGATAGAACTGTATTTGATTCCGATGCGCTTTATCGGGATCTGTACGAATTGTGTGAAGCGTGTGGAATTAGTAGGGATTTACTTGATCCATCTCTCGCTTTAGTTCCCCCAGACAACCTGCTGTTTAACTTTTTTCTGATGGTTCAAAGAAGTCAAAGAATTGAGCTAGACAGAATTAGAAAAGTTGTAGTAGAAATGCAGAAATATGTTAGAGAAAAAGGTCATTTGTACGTTTTCGATGATTCTGAGCTTTTTCTTGGTTCTGCGATAAGATCAGGTTGTGAGGTGGTTATATTAACTCATGGTGATCTAAATTTCCAGCTTGCTAAATTTGTCGGAAGCAAGCTTAGTGATCTTTGCCACAGCTTCACGGTTACATCAGGAGTTAAGTGGCGCTATATGGAAATTATAGGTACCTCGCCGATTATTTTTTTGGATGATAATCCAAAAAATATCGATGAGGTAAAGACGAGATTTCCTGAGGCGCTAGTTGTGGAGGTAAAAAGACCAAATACTAAGTACCAAAATGTTCTTTCAGCTAAAGCTGATTTTGTGGTCGGTCAATTGGATTGGCCATTAAGATTGCGTTGATCGGGGTAGGAAATTCATTCATGAATGACCTACCCCTTTTTAATAAAAATTATATATTGCTTTTTAGGCGATTTTTTCTTATACTATAAGTTATATGGTAAACATTATATTATCATCCTATGGGTTTCAAAAAAATAAGACTTTAAAAAAGAAGTTGCTAACTTTGTTACCTAAAGCATCTAAAAATTTGTCTGTGGCTATTATAACCACCGCCTCAGCAGAGTGGAAAGAAGAAAATAAGCATGCGGTTTTAGCAAAGCAGGTGCTTGAGAATATGGGTTTTAAGCAAGTCAAATTTTTTGATATTGAGTTTGAAAATCCAAATAAGTTAAAAAAGTTTGATGTTATTTATATTAATGGTGGCAATCCATTTTATCTTTTATATTATCTCAAAAAAAGCGGAGCTGACAAAGTTATCACCCATCTAGTTGATCGAGGAGTAATTATTGTAGGTATCAGTGGCGGCGGAGTTGTTTTAGGGCCAGACATTAACATCGTGGATTATTTTGATAGAAAAATAAATACCGTCAAATTAGAAGATCTAACAGGCTTGAATTTAACTGACACTATCATCTACCCTCACTATACTAAAGAGACTGAAGAAAAAATAAAAAACTATGAAAATAAGTATAAATGCAAAGTAAGACGTTTAACCGATAATCAATCGGTGATTGTAGAAAATTAAAAGTAAAACTATTAGGCACGGAAAAGTGGCATTTTTTTTAAAACAATATATTTAATAATCTTTTATACTGTCGCATTTTACTACGACCCACGTACCTAAATTAGGTTATAGATAAAATCATCAAAAACCCTTATAACATTTGCGTGTTGGTGCTACTTAACCCGAGTGCACCGCCATTCGATTCGCTTTTGCTTTGCAAAAGTTCACTCATGATCTGCGGTGCTTACAGCACCTCCGACCATTCGACCAATAGAATCGAATGTCCTGAGCGAGTGAACGAAGTGAGCGAGTCGAAGGGCACTCGTGCTAGCACTATGGTCTTAAAAAATTAGTTAATTTAAAACACCCGATTTGGGTGTTTTTTGTTGTTTGACTGGTTATCGTAATTAAGATAAGCTGTTTGTAGGAGAAGTAAAAATTATATATGGAAGTAGTGAATTTAACAGAAGTATTAGTTCAATCTAACATAGCTTATTTAGCTATATCAGTAACCATTTTGTTGGCATTTGGCGTTGCCTTTTCTTTCTTTAATCTTAACCCACTTAGAAAAAAACTTGATAAACAAGAAGAAAGCATCAATAAGCTAAACGAGGATACGCGTGCTTTGGTAGATCAAATAAGAGATGAGGTAGATTCCTCAATTGATTCATTTAGTCACGAAAATGATAAAAAATTACTAAAATCCTTCAGTGGTCAAGAAAAAAAATTATCTTTAGAAACTGAGAACAAGATTGCTGAAGCAGAAAAATTGTTACTCGAAAAAATAGAAAGTGTTTCGGAGAGCAAAAATATTAAACTGAAGGAAGTTATTTTATCAGAAACGAAGAACAAAATAAATGAAGCAGAAAAAGCAATAAATATTGAAACAAATAAATTCAAAGCTGAATTCAGTCGACTAGATGAGAGACTATTTGACTACCCTCGACATACACAGTGTGCGTAGAGAATGTCGTCCATTGCCCATCAACCAGTCCGCGAAAGCGAACAGTGTGATTGCCTGGCATATATGGATAGCATTCCATCCACTGATACCAGCCGCTTCCTGGTTGCAAAACAACGTTGTACTCGGAGTAATGGTAGGCTTCATTGCCGCTAGGGTCAATGAGCTCTATCTTTACTTCCGAGATAGTGACTGGTGATCCTCCAACGTTGTAAACTTCTCCTTCAAGATGGAGCGATTGTCCAACGTTGCCAGGATTGGGCGAAATGGTCCAATAGCCAAACTGGAGCTCTCCTACTGGGGGTGAATCGTCAATATAGATAACCATATTGCCGTTCATGGTAAAAGAGTCCATGAGTACCATGGATCCATTGACTACGGCATAGAAATCGCCGTAGCTGTTCCCTTCTACAAGCTCGAAAGCTTCACCAAAAGCGGCTACCTTAATACCAGAGTGGTAGACGCCATTAGTCAGGGATTTCGTGCTACTGTCCAAAAGTCCCATCTCTTTGAATGGGTTGTTTTCGGACATAGAACCACCGCCAGTAACCTCTTTATTACCAGTGGCCTCTTTCAACTCCGCTATGTCGGAAGCAGAGTAGTTGTTTCCACTCATTTCCAACATAGTAGAGGGACTTCCTGGTTCGACCACCAACTCCGAAAACATTACGGGGTTGTAGTATTGATCCAGGATATCAAGGCTCTGGGTGTTAGAGTCCCAACGGAAGTGGAACTCTTTGTAGTCATTGGGATTGTTCTGGTAGTTGAAGCCAGGCCGACGGAATGTCTGCCAGACTCTTCCACTATCAAGTTCCTCGTCTGTAGTGGGAAAACCAAAGGTGATCCAGCCACGACGATTCATCCAAACATCCCAGAACCCCTCTTTGAGCAAGCGGGCTTCTCGGCTCATCCAGGGATCATCGTAACGAATGATGGCCGTGTAAGGGTTGTAGTAACCATTACTTGGACCACCCTCATCACGAAGATCTTGAAAGTCCTGGATGAGCATGTTGTTAACTTCATGAACATACATAGAGCCGTACTCTGTATTTTGCCAAGGCATCCCAAGGGGATGATCATCCACAGTAGAGGCATTGTACGTGTTCATGAAGGACAACGAAACTCCATTTTCGGTCTGCCATGAAGGAGACTGTGCAAATTGTGCCAATCCAGATACCAGGGGTATCGGATTAGTAAAGTAAATTTGCATCCCAGAGTTGTTATTGTAACCTCTGAGCCACAGGCTCCCGTCTTGGGCTTTGGCGGTTGCTTCATTTGATAGACGAATTCCCAGATGCAGATGTTCAAGTCCATCACCATTTGGGTCTGGAGCAATTCCATCAGGATGACTACTATTATTTACATAACCGATTATGTCACCCTGTTGGACAATATCTCCGTATTGCCAAGGCAGTTCTGCGCCTACTCTCTCTGCACTTTTTCGTAGATGTCCATAGATTGAGAGTACGTACCTGGTCGTTCTCAGCTCGCCAGTAGCACCAAGGAAAGTTATTTCCTCTGGGAGTTCGTGTTCAATTGCTACCACTAGAGCACCATAGGATGATGCCCCGGCGTAGTAGACGATTTTACCCCTAGCTATGGCCTTGATCGCCACTCCCTCCGCCAGATCTACGTCTGCTCCGAGGTGGTTGTTGTCGACGTAGAAGCTTCTGCTGGCATAGTACTGCCAGTCATTGACCATCTCATCAGCGGGGTAGTAAAATCCGCTGATTGGTCCTTGTGCAAGGACATTGCTACTGATCGTTATGATCAGAGCCAACAGAATCAAGAATGTTCTCTTCACGATTCTACCTCTCTTCAAGTTGTTAGTTTGACTTTTGCTTAGTCCAGAATTAGACTAGCAAATTATGCTTAAACAACTCCTTTCTGTTTGTTGTTTTAGGTTGTAAGGAACTAGATTCTGGTTTTACAACCAGAGAAAAAGAATAATATTTATATTCCTCAATCTCTGGACACAAAAATCTCTGGACACAAAAAGACCAACCGTTACAAGTAAGTCTCAATTTCGCTTTTCTTATTTTTGACTATTTATTATTTTGTAAAATTGAATGTCTCTAATATCTTTTCATCAAGGGAATTATTATATTCAGTGTCTAGTATCATATTATTATTACCATTACCTACAAATGTAATTTTATATTTACTATATAAAACACCTCCATTACAACTTTTAGTATAGTCATCATCACAAGGCATATAGAAAGCAGAATCTACTGTAAATTGATAAGCCTCATTAGAATTTATATCTACTCTATTGATATCACTAAGTATTTTAACATCTGGAATATTTTCATTGAGGTTATAATAAATATCAGCGATATCTTTTATACTTAATTTTCGGCCATTGTCATAATTTGGGAAAGAATTAATAGCTTTTTCATATGACATAGCTATGCCGGAATGGCAATTTACGTATACACTATAATTGGTACCAGGGCCAGCCCAGTTTTGCCAACAGTCAGCAGGATGTTTGTAACTAATACCTAATTCTTTATCTTCGAAAGTAACCCAGTTGCTTGTATCTAGTTCCGTATTTAAATTGTCAATGTTCGCATTTTCATTGTTCACGTTCTCATTCTCATTTATATTTTCATTATTATAGAATGTATGATTTTTATTTAAACTCCAATATACTAGACCCCCTAATATTATCAGGACTACTATTATTGAGCTTGCAATTGTTGCCTGTTTTTTCATATTTTTTGATTATTATGCTAATTATAGCCAATAACTACCCCAACTTTACAATGAAAATTTTTATTTGTCAAAATATTCATTTGTTTAAAACAGCTTACATTTATATCAAAATGACTTAGATTTGTCAAATTTATAGCTAATGTTAGTTAAATTATTTATATAATTATACTCAATTTTTTATTCTTATATGTTATTCTTGATCTCAAATTACCCAACAACTCTCTTTTTTCAGACACCGCGCCTTCTTTAAGTAAATACTTAGCATAATTTCTAATATTTACTTCTTTTTGTTTTTGATGTTTATGTGATAAAATTTATTCATGATCCAATATTTAGTTTTACTAGGAGCGGCAGTCAATATTATAGGGACATCTAGCTATATCAGAGATACATTGAGAGGCTTGAACCAGCCAAATCGTGTCACTTGGCTGATGTGGTCTATAGCTCCAATGATTGCTAGTGCCGCTGGCCTGTCAGCTGGTTTTAGCTGGGTAGTGTTGCCAATTTTTATGGCCGGTTTTTGTCCATTTTTGGTTTTGTTGGCTTCTTTTGTAAACAAAAAATCATATTGGCAACTGAAAAAGCTTGATTATATCTGCGGAGGCTTATCAGCCTTGGCTCTAGTTTTGTGGCTTGTTACCAAAGAACCGATAGTAGCCATAATTTTTGCAGTTTTAAGTGATGCTTTGGCAGGATTACCGACTTTGAAAAAATCATGGCAATATCCAGAGTCAGAATCGGTCAGCGCTTATGCAGCTGGTTTATTTAATGCTCTGACTAGTTTTGCAGCCGTAAAGACCTGGGCTTTTACCGAAATAGTATTTCCATCTTATCTAGTCTTAATGTGTTCATCTATAATTTTTGCTATCAAGCGACCGAGAAAATTAAAAACAGCTTAATAAAAAATATGAAAAAAGTATTAGTAATTATTGATGTCCAAAAAGGTTTTATTTCAGAGCATACTAAAGGCCTTGCTACACGAATTAAAAAATTTGTAGAAAAAAATCATAAGAAATATTCTTTGATTTTATTTACCCAACACATAAATAATAATAAAAGTTATTTATATAGAAATCTGGGCTGGAAAGGTTTTATGAAAGAAGAGGAGTATGGACTTATGGATGAGATTGCTGAACTAGCAAAATCTAAAAAAGTCTTTATAAAAGATACTTACGGAGCTTTTGTAAATAAAAAAATAGAGAGTCTCTTAAAAAATAAAGGTATTAAAGAAGTACATTTGGCTGGAATAGATACCGAAAATTGCGTTTTGACTTTTGCTAGAGATGCTTTTGACAGAGGATTCAATGTTGTGGTATTTAAAAACCTTTGTAGAAGCCATTCAAATCCAAGTTTGCATAAAGCAGCGCTTGAAATAATCAAAGATAATATTGGGGAAGTAAGGTAGCATTGTTTTACAACAATTTTTAGATAAGTTATCATTATAGTTGATAGCTTATTTTTAAATTCAGCCCGTTAAACAAACTTAAATTTTTGATAATTTTTTATTACTATTGTATTATTAAATTAGATTAGTATAAGATGATCTTTAATAGATAATAATTAAGTTTAATATTTGAGCTTAGCTCAAATATTGTTTAACGGGGTAAAAAAATATGATAAATTTGCAAAATAAAACAGCTATAGTCACTGGTGCCAAACAGGGAATTGGCAAAGGAATTGCTTTGATGTTAGCCAAAGCTGGAGCCAATGTAGTAGTGGCCGATTTGGATATCAAAGAATGTCAAAATGTTTGTGATGAAATCACCAAGCTGGGAGTGAAGTCTTTGGCTATAGAGTGTGATGTTAGTAAAAAAGCTGATATTGATAATATGATATCTTCTACAGCCAAAGAATTTGGTGGCCTAGATATTTTGGTCAACAATGCTGGTATTTATCCATTTATTTCCTCTGACAAAATGACTGAAGCGGATTGGGACAAAGTAATTGATATTAATCTCAAAGGTACATTTTTATGTTCTCAAGCGGCAGCCGCTGTGATGGCTGAAGGTGGCAGAATTATTGATATATCTTCAATTGCTTCGGTGGTTGGTTTTGCCGGATTGGTACACTACTGTGCTTCCAAAGGCGGAGTAAATGCTATGGTTAGAGCGCTGGCACTTGAATTGGCATCAAAGAAAATTACGGTAAATGCCGTACTACCTGGTGCAATACAAACACCGGGAGCAACCGGGGCTATGGACGACAAAGTGTTACAACAGACTATATCAGCTATTCCTATGGCTCGTATGGGACAGCCCGAAGATATTGCCGGAGCAGTTTTGTATCTGGCTTCTGACTTGGCGTCTTATGTCACCGGTCAAACTATTGTGGTAGATGGCGGCTGGACATTACGATAATTTTTTTCAATGATAATTACAGATAGAGTTTACGGCAAAATAGAAATAAATGAGCCTGTGCTTTTGGAGCTTATGCAGTCTTTTCCTTTGGAGAGGCTCAAGGGTATTAATCAGGCCGGAGCATCCCAATATGCTTTGAATAAACCAATAAACCGTTATGAGCATTCGGTAGGTGTGATGATACTGCTTAAAATTTTGGGCGCTCCTCTCGAAGAGCAAATTGCCGGGCTTCTTCATGACGTGCCACATACTGCATTTTCTCACGTTATTGATTATGTTTTTGAAAATGAGGATCACGAATTTCATGAAAAATTTCATGAAGAAATAATCAAAAAATCAGATATACCTGGTATTTTGAAAAAATACAATTTTGATTTGGATAGATTGTTGGATGAAAACAACTTCCCTCTACTGGAAAGAAAATTACCAGATCTTTGTGCCGATAGGATTGATTATGCTCTGCGTGATAGAGTGGGATATTTGAAAGAGGGGGAAAGAGTGGCTAGCTATATAGCTGATTTTGTCACAGTAAATAACGAAATAGTTTTTAGTAAGCCTGATATTGCTCTATATTTTGCCAAAGATTTTTTGGATATGGACTATCGAGTTTGGTCAGCTCCGCTTGAAATTGCTCTTTTCCAAATTTTGGCCAACGCTATTAAGATTGCTTTGGCGGAAAATATTATTAGTAAAGATGATTTGTTTGAGGATGACAAGTTTGTCTATGACAAATTAAAAAATAGCGCTAATCAACAAGTGCTTGATCTCTTGGCCAAATTAAATCCAAAACTGGTGATAGATTTTGATAAAAATAATTATGACTTTTTTTCCAAAAATAAATTACGTTTTGTAGATCCCAAGTTTGTAGATACTGACGGCAACCTAAAAAGAGTAACTGAAAGATTTCCTGAGTTTATAGATGATTTGAAAAAGCACGAAGACTGGACGCTGGGCGGGCATTATATAAAGATAAAATCCTGGTAATGATGAAGCAGTATATTTAACTAATTTAAATATAAAATTATGAAAGGGTTTAGTATTAATATTGAGCGTGAGACTTTGGAAAATAGTAATTTTCGCAAAGTTCTCTATACCTCAAAACATAGCCAACTAGTCTTGATGAGTATAGCTCCAAAATCAGAAATCGGTATGGAGACCCATACTGAAAATGACCAGTTTTTTCGTTTTGAAAGTGGTCAGGGCAAAGCTATCATTGATGGCAATGAATATGAATTGTCTGATGGAGTAGCAGTTGTAGTACCAGCTGGTAGCCAGCATAATATTATAAATACTTCTGCTACTGAAGAGTTAAAGCTCTATACTATCTATTCACCGGCTCATCACAAAGACGGCATTGTCAGAAAGACCAAAGAAGAAGCCGAGGCCAATGAAGAGGACTTTGATGGTGTGACTACAGAATAAAATTTTTAGTAGTATTAAAATTATATTATTAGAATATAAGTGTTATGGATGAACTCAAAGAGAAATTAACTCCAATGCAGTACAAAGTCACCCAGCAATGTAGTACAGAACCACCATTTGACAATGAATATTGGAATGAAAAAAGAGAAGGTATATATGTAGATATAGTATCAGGGAAGCCTTTATTCTCTTCGCAGGACAAATATGATTCCAACACTGGTTGGCCAAGCTTTACTAGGCCGATTGATAAGAGCTTGGTAGTAGAAAAGCCGGAAGACGACGGTCGTATTGAAGTGCGTAGCTCTCAGGCAGATTCCCACTTGGGGCATGTCTTTGATGACGGACCTGGTTCGACTAGTCAGAGATATTGTATCAATTCGGCGGCTTTGAAATTTATACCCAGAGCTGATTTGGAAAAACAAGGCTACGGGGAATATAGTAAATTATTTGAGTAATTTTAAAAAGCCCATTAGGGCTTTTTATTTTTAGGTTGATTTTTATATAGTTAAAAGGAGTTAATTCAAACCATATTCTAAATTTATTTATAAGGCCAAAGGCAAAATTGACAAAAATAAAAAAATAATTATATCTCAAGTCTTGTCGGTAGATAAAAAATTATTATACCTAAATTAGTGCATAAATAAATAACATAATAATGTGCTGAGAGGCTTGTTTTTTTGGTGTTTTTGAGGTAAAATTGATTTACTTATGAATAATAAAGACCCTAAAAAAATATTAGTTTCAGGCTCAATTGTCTATGACCGGATTATGGATTTTCCCGGATATTTTAAAGACCACATTTTGCCAGACCAAACTCATATTTTAAATGTTAGTTTTACCCTCAGCTCCACCAAAGAAAGTTTTGGCGGTACAGGTGGAAATATTGCTTACAACTTGGCGCTTCTTCGTCAACCAGTAGTTCTCTTGGGAGTAGTAGGGCATGATTTTTCACCATATCAGCAGTGGTTACAAAAAAACAAAATTGATATCTCTTATATCAGGAAATCAAAAGACGAGGCTACAGCCAGCGCTTATATAATGACCGATCGCTCTGACAATCAGATATCTGGTTTTTATCCAGGGCCAATGGACATAGATTATTGTAATGTTGTAAAGAAAATAAAAAATGTTGGCCTAGCAATCATATCGCCGGATTTTAAACCAAGGATGATTGAGTACGCCAGACTTTATCAGGAAATGGATATACCTTATATTTTTGATCCGGGTCAGCAGATTACTTCTTTTACTGCTTCAGAAATAAAAAGTATGATCAAGGGGGCTGATATATTAGTAGGCAATGACTATGAAATAAAATTGATATTAAATAGATTATCTTTGGAATCTGAAAAACTAGAAAAAATGCTCCGAGTTTTGATAGTTACCAAAGGCGCCAAAGGATCAGAGATATATACTGAAGGCAGAAAGCTGATTATACCACCAGTCAAAGTAAAAAATATCGTAGACCCGACGGGTGCTGGTGATGCTTATCGAGCTGGATTTATAAAAGGTCTGAGTTCCAATTCCGGGCTAGTAAAGGCCGGACAACTCGGTAGTTTAATTGCTTCTTATGCAGTAGAATATCATGGTACGCAAGCGCACAAGTTTAGTTTGAAAGAATTTGTTAATAAATATAAAATTAATTTTAAAGACTAGTTATGAAATATGATGTTAAAAGCCTGAAATTGGCTGAACAAGGTAAAAAAAGAATAGAGTGGGCAGACAATGATATGCCCGTCTTGAGAAATGTAAGAGCCAAATTTGCCAAAGGCAAACCATTCAAAGGACAGAAAATGTCCGCTTGTCTACACGTCACGGCTGAGACAGCCAATTTGGTCAGAGCTCTTAAAGCCGGTGGGGCAGATATACTCTTGGTTGCCTCCAATCCGCTTTCTACTCAGGATGATGTAGCGGCCGCTTTGGTAAAATATTACAAAATCCCAGTCATGGCTATACGTGGCGAAAATAGAGATACATATTATAAGCATCTTAATGCCGCTTTAGTCAGAAAGCCGGTTATTACTATGGATGATGGAGCTGACTTGATACATTTGCTTCACAGTAAATACAAAGATTGGGCTCCAAATATCATGGGTTCTATGGAAGAGACTACCACTGGAGTCATCAGACTAAAAGCTTTGGAGGCCGAAGGTAATCTGCAATTGCCTGTCATAGCGGTCAATGATGCTCAAACCAAAAACATGTTTGACAATCGTTATGGCACTGGCCAATCCACAGTAGATGGTATTATTAGAGCTACTGATATGCTACTAGCTGGCAAATATATTGTGACAGCCGGCTATGGCTGGTGTGGTCGTGGTTTTGCTATGAGGGCTCGTGGTATGGGTGCCAAAGTGATTGTCACTGAAGTAGATAAGATTAAAGCCTTGGAAGCTGCTATGGATGGTTTTGAAGTAATGCCCATGAAAGAAGCGGCCAAAATTGGTGATTTGTTTTGCACTTTGACCGGTGATTTGCATGTTGTCAGACCAGAACACTTCCGTCTGATGAAAGACGGAGCAATGGTTTGCAATTCTGGTCACTTTGATGTAGAGATTGATATCCAGGGGCTCAAAAAAATGGCCAGTTCTGTCAGAAAAAATGTCAGAAATTTTGTAGATGAATACAAGCTAGGCAAAAAAAGAATATATGTCTTAGCTGATGGCAGACTTATCAATTTGGCTGCCGCCGAGGGGCACCCAGCCAGTGTCATGGATATGAGCTTTGCTACGCAGGCACTAGCTAGTGAGCACGTGGTCAAAAATTATAAAAAAATGGAAAATAAAGTGTATTATGTTCCTCAGGAAATAGAACAACAGGTGGCTGATTTGAAATTAAAATCTATGAATATAAATATAGATAGTTTAACTCCTGAGCAGGAAGAATATCTTTCTTCTTGGAATTTAGGTACCTAAAATATGCACGATAGATACAACCCTGATTATATCCATCACCAAAATTCAAAAATTATTTTGGCTATCAGAGAAATAGTTTTTGGTATGGAGGATGGTATGGTTTCTACCCTAGGGGCTATTACTGGCATTGCAGTTGGTAGCCAGGACAAATTCACGGTTGTTTTGGCCGGTATGGTCATTATTGCAGTGGAATCAATTTCTATGGGTATTGGTTCATATATATCTAGCGGTTCAGAAAGAGATGTGATCAAAAGAAAACTTTATGAAGAAAAAAGTGAAATAGAAGATTTTCCTCATGAAGAAAAAAAAGAGCTAAAAGATATTTATATACGTGACGGTTGGCCAATAGATATAGCTGATAAGATGTCGGAAGTAGCCTCAAAAAACAAAAAACTCATGCTCAAAGAAATGGCCGCTCATGAATTAAACATATCTATATTGGATAAAAGTCATCCCTGGCGTAACGGCCTATTTATGTTTTTTGCCTACATAATAGGGGGTATTATTCCTTTGTTTGCTTATTTTCTACTACCAATAGATAAGGCAATCTATATATCAATTGGTGCTACTTTGGCTGGTTTATTTGTCTTGGGCGTAGCTACTACAAAATACACCAAGATAAATTGGCTAAAAGCTGGATTTAGAATAATGATATTAGGTGGGGTTGCTCTTTTGGTCGGTTATCTGGTCGGACATTTTGCTGATTTATTAATCAAATAAAAATATGGATATTTACAAATTTGTAGGAATACTAGGGCTAGTTATAATATCAACCGGTGTATTTTGGCAGAAAAAATATTTGGAAGATACTTTGTATATTATTGGCGGAGTAGCTCTTTTAGTGTATAGTTATAGTATCAGAGAGTGGATTTTCGTAGTTTTACAAATTGTATTTATCTTGTCAGCATTTTCTCATTTATTTAAATTAGTAAAATCTAAAAAAATTAATAATTAAAATATAAAAATATGGCTAAACATGACTCAGCCAAATACGCTTTTCTTTATTTATTATCACTGGTAGCGTTGGTATTTATGTCAATTTCTGTTGGCATAATAGTATTTCAAATTATCAATAAACAGATTGTAGACATTATAAAAGACTATGCAATTAGTTATAATGATGGGGCTATGAAATTTGCTATTTCAGCTATTATTGTTTCGGCACCTATCTACTATCTGACTTCTCGTCAGATTTTCAAGAATCTTTTTGCCGGTATATTAGATAAAGATGCCGGAGTGCGTAAATGGCTTACTTATTTTATACTGCTTGTCTCAGTAGTAGTAATGATTGGTTTTTTGATAGCCACCATAAATAGTTTCTTAGGTGGTGATTTGACTACAAAATTTATCCTAAAGACTTTGACAGCTTTGGCTATTTCAGGCACTGTATTTTCTTTTTATTTCTATGACATTAGGAGAGAAGAAGTACAAGGTCAAAAAAATAAAACTATTAGTATGTATGCCTGGGTTTCTTTGGCAGTAGTAGCCGCAGTATTTGTGCTGTCATGGTTTTTTGTAGATTCTCCAGTTGAAACTAGGAATAAAAAAATTGATAGAGAAGTAGTAAATAATTTATACGAAATTAATTCAGCGGTTATAAACTACTATACCTTAAATGAAAAAATGCCTGAGGACTTGGCTACTTTGATGAATACAGAAACTGGCTATAGGTTGAGTGAAAAGGCCTTGCAACAACCAGATGGCAAAAAATATTATGATTATGAGGTCACTGCTGATGATGAATACAAAATTTGTGCAGATTTTTTGACTTCCAATCTTGACGGCAATGATGCTATGTATTATCCATCCGGTGATTACAAACATGACAAGGGTTATCAATGTTTCAGCCAAAAAGTATCTTCAGCCAACGGAGAAAAAACCATACCAGCTCCAGTAATGATAAAATAAATGCAATACAGAAATTATCTAGATTCACCAGTCGGTGTTTTAGAAATTGTATCTGACAAACAAAATATTTTGGCTATAAATTTTGTCAAAAAAATTGGCCAAAATAGCGACAACACACTTGGAACCAAGTGTGTTGTTCAATTAAACCAGTATTTCAAAAGTAAAAGAAAAAAATTTGATTTACCTATTAAGCTAGCGGGCACTAATTGGCAAAATAAAGTTTGGCTTGCCTTGTCCAAAATACCTTATGGCAGTGTTATTTCTTATTCTGATCTGGCCAAAATGGTAGGCAATCCTCTGGCTAGCCGAGCAATAGGTCAAGCAGTCAATAAAAATAAAATACCTATTATTATACCTTGCCACAGAGTAGTGGGTGCTACTGGTAGGCTAGTTGGTTATGCTGGTGGCCTAAAAAATAAAAAATATTTGATTAGTTTGGAAAATAGTGTTAATTTTTAATTGTCCATCAACGTTCACTCAACGAAAGGATTAGAAATGTCACAAGTAGTTGAAACCGATGGTCATTGTGTGGTTTGCGGCGCTAAGATAGTAAAGGTCATAACAACAGAGTATGATCCCAGCACAGGGCCACGTATTTTTGGCCCAGGTGGCCGTAGGCAGTACAGGGATGTTTTTAAGGGTTTCCACTGCAGTGTGTGTGGCTTGAAATATGCTTTCGTGCCACCTAAAAAGGATGATGGGTCGTAGAATTTGACCCCAAATCTATTGAGAAGGCGTCTGGCAAATCATGATTTTGTCCGGCGCCTTTTTCTTTGACTAAAGCTAAAATTTAGCCTAAGATAAGAGCATGACAAGTCCGGTAGAGGAAATAAAAAATCGTTTGGATATAGTAGAGACAGTGTCTAGTTACATCAATCTACAGCAGGTAGGCGGCAATTTTAAGGCAGTCTGTCCTTTTCATAATGAAAAAACACCTAGCTTTATGGTGTCCAAAGAAAAACAAATTTGGCATTGTTTTGGTTGCGATAAGGGTGGCGATGTAATCAGCTTTGTCCAGGAGTATGAGGGTATAGATTTTAAAGAGGCGGTTAGGATACTAGCCGAACGAGCCAATGTAGCTTTGACTGGTTTTTCAAATATAGTTACAAAAGACAACAGTCGCATTTATCAGGTCAATCAAGCAGCGGCTGATTTTTATCACAATATTTTGGAGCAAGACGGCCAGGTGTCAGACAAAGTAAAGGATTATCTAGATAAAAGAAAAATAGACAAAGGTAGTATCTCAAAATGGAAATTAGGATTATCCGGCGAGCTTTGGGATGGCCTTTATAAATATTTGATTGAAAATGGCTACAGCGAAAAAGAAATGTTTGATGCCGGTCTGATAGTCAAAAAAAAAGATAATAGCGGTTATGTGGATCGTTTTAGAAAAAGACTGATGTTTCCTCTGTTTGATAGCCAAGGCCGAGTAGTAGCTTTTACATCACGTACCTTGGCCGGCATTGCCTATGATGAAATAGAACAAGGCGGCAAGTATATCAATAGTCCTCAGACCATAGTATATGACAAGAGCAGGCTACTCTATGGTTGGCATTTGGCTAAAGATACTATCCGAAACAAAAAATATCTGATTATTGTAGAAGGTAATATGGATGTTATTGCTTCTCATCAGACTAGTGCTAAAAATTGTGTAGCAGTGTCAGGTACGGCTCTTACTATAGACCATATCAAACTGATAAAAAGATATAGCAATAATATTATTTTAGCTTTTGATGGTGATGCGGCCGGCTCTCGGGCTTCTTTTAGAAGTATTGCCTTGTGTTGGCAGGAAGATATGAATGTAAAAATTTTGGTTTTACCAAAAGGCAAGGATCCGGCTGACATGGTAAAAGACTCCGATAATGCCTGGCTGAGCGCCATCAAAGAATCTATACCAGTAATGGATTATTATTTCAAGAGGATTTTTTCAGCTATTGATCTCAATCGCGCTGACCACAAAAAACTTGCTGTCAATAAACTTCTACCCATTATAAAATATCTAGGTAGTAATGTAGAACAAGCACATTATCTGAAGATTTTGTCTGATAAGTTACAATTACCTTTTGATATGCTTAAAAATGATTTAGATCAAGCCAAGTCATTTTTGGAGAAGACAGAAACTACTGTGGTCGCAGCCACACCCAAAAGAAAAGATCAAATTCTAATGCTTTCAGAAGAGCTTTTGGCCATTGCTTTTTATAAGAAAGAATATCTAGAAAAATTGATAGCTGATTTGGAGCCGGAGTTTATTGCTGAGAGTTTAAGGCCCCTTTACAAAAAAGTAATAATTTATTATACTAAGCATCAGAATTTAGGCAATTTTGCCAACTTCTCTGAAATTGAACAATTAGAAAAAGATGACTGGATAAAACTCTCACTTTGGGGAGAAAAAAACTATAATGAATCAGACCAGTCGGATTTGGCAAATGATTTTCAACAATTGCTTAATAGGGTCAAAAAATTATATTTGGAGTCTCAAAGAGCGGAATTGATAAACAATTTACGTCAGTCGGAATTGGTAAAAGATAAAGCCAAACAAGACGAAATATCGCATAAAATAAATTTAATTAATAGAGAAATAAATAATTTACAGAGCTAGCGCATGCCTGTCAAAAAAAAGACAACTAAAAAATCGGTCACTGCAAAAAAGGTGGCCAAAAAAAGCACTGCTTCAAAAAGGAGTGTCAACAAACCTAAAAAGGCTAGTAAAGCGGCTGTCAAAAAAACAGCGCTAAAAAAGAACAAGCCGGCAGCAAAAAAATCTGTCAGCAAAACAACTAAAAAATCAGTGGTCAAAAAGACTACTGTCAAAACAAAAGCAGTCAAAGCTAAAATAGATGAAGCGGCTATTGAGCTTTTGATAAAAAAAGCCCACTCTAGGAGTTTTATCACTGAAGATGAGATTCTGAGGGTCTTTTCTAATTTGGAAGATTATATTCCAAGACTGGAAGATCTTTTAGACAAATTGGAAGATATGGCAATTTCTGTCGTAGCGACCGAAGGTAATATTTTAAATGTAGATGAGAAGACTTCGGCAATTTTGTCCAAATCAGGAGTAGGTAGTGATGAAAAGCGAGGAGATTTGACTGACATTGCCTCCGATTCTATCCAGATGTATTTGCGTGAGATTGGCAAAGTGCCGCTCTTAAATTCGGAAGAAGAAATGGCTTTGGCCAAGCGTAAAGAAAAAGGTGATTTAGAAGCCAAGAAAAAATTGATAGAAGCCAATTTACGTTTGGTAGTTTCTATTGCCAAAAAATTTACCGGCAGATCTCTGACATTGTTGGACCTCATTCAAGAAGGTAATATTGGACTTTTTAGAGCAGTAGAAAAATTTGATTATCGCAAAGGTTATAAATTTTCTACTTATGCTACTTGGTGGATTCGTCAGGCTATCACTCGTGCCTTGGCTGATCAGAGTAGGACAATCCGTATTCCTGTACACATGGTAGAAACTATCAATCGTTTCAATCAGATTGAGCGTCGTTTGGTTCAAGAATTGGGTCGGGATCCCTTGCCAGAAGAGATTGCTTCTGAAATGGGCGAGGATATTGACAAGATAAGACAGATTATCAAAATTTCTCAAGAGACAGTATCTTTGGAAGCATCAGTTGGTGACGATGAAGAAGATAGTACCCTAGGTGATTTTATTGAAGATGAAAAAAATATTGGTCCAGATCGTGTGGCGGCTCTCAAGCTACTAGGCGATCATGTGCGCAAAGTAATCAGTGATCTTACTCCTCGTGAGCAAAAGATATTAGAAATGCGTTTTGGTCTGACCGATGGCGTGGCTCATACCTTGGAAGAGGTGGGTCAAGAGTTTGGCGTCACTCGTGAGCGTATTCGTCAGATTGAGGCCAAAGCTTTGGAACGCATCAAAAAACATGAGGATATGAGGAAATTGAGGGACTATTAAATTATATTTTTATGCTATTATAGATTTATGTTTATAACCCCGCACACTTCAGCTGCTATCTGGGTCAGTACCAAAGTAAGTGACCCATTTTTAGCGTTTATTTTTAGTCTATTATCGCATTTTATTTTGGATATGGTGCCTCACGGAGATGACAATTTGGCTGAAGATAAAAAAGGTAAAGAGAAATTTCTCTACCTTTTAAATGTTGCTTCTATAGACATGGTTGTTTCTTGTGCTTTGGTTTATTTTTATGTTATTAGCCATCAGGGCATCAACCATTGGGTTTTATTTTGGGCTGTCTTTGGAGCTTGGCTTCCTGATTTGGCCTGGATAGTTATTGAGAGTTTCCGTTTGACCAGTTTATATTGGTATATAGTATATCATGCCAAGCTTCACAATATATTTAGTTGGCAGTATTCTATCGTCTATGGTGTACCTTTTCAGATATTAGTCACCCTAACTTTGGTAAAAATTTCTTTTTAGATTATGGATTGTCAAAATAGATTGAACAATATAAAATCTTGGCATATTCTATTTATATTTTTGGGATTGAGCATACTATTTTATCACCAAGCGCTGATAAATTTTTTTGTTTCTGATGATTTTCATTGGTTGGTCATTGCCCGCGATTTTCATCCTTCTTGGCATATATTTTTGACCAATTATGAGGGTCAGACTTACGGTGGATCTTACAATCCTCTTTTGGTGTTTATATTCAAATTTTTTTATAGCCTATTTGATTTGCGATATTTTGGCTATCATTTGGTGAGCTTATTGCTACACGGTGTTAACTCTTGGTTGGTTTATTTGTTGGCCAAACATACTTTTTCTTGGACAAAAATAAAAGATAAAAAACCTTGGGCCATTTTGGTGGGACTTTTATTTTTGATTTGGCCTATACAGGTGGAGATAGTTTCTTGGGTAGCCGCCTGGCCACATCTTTGGATGACATTGTTTTATTTTTTGGCACTTTTGAAATATTTTGACTTTAGAAAAAATAGCAAAAAAATAAATTTGTTTTTGTCGTTTTTATTTTTTACCGTAGCTCTACTTATAAAAGAGACAGCTATTAGCTTGCCTTTTGTTATTATGATGTTAGAAATTTATTTTTATTCTATCAAAGAAAAAAATAAATCAATACCAGCTTATACGTATTTGACAGGGTATTTTGTTTTGTTGATTTCATTTTTGGTGGTTCGATACATAGCTATTGGGCTTTTATTTGGTTATTATGGTAGTCATAGTTTGAATTTGGCAGCAGGTGACTGGGCAGGCAACTTGGCCGTCTATTTGGGAGATATGGTCACTTTTGGTTTTATTAGGCCTTTGATGTACAAAGCAATTTATTATTATCTGGCGCCAATTGTTATTATTTTGTTTTCTTTTTTGGCTTTGTATTTTTTTGTATTACTTATAAAAAAACAGTGGCTCCAATTTGTTTTGTTTGCCGGATTTTTGTTTATGCTATCACCATTTTTAATAACTGGTCTCCACCACACTACTTTTGCTGGAGAAAGATACATGTATTTGTCGGCTAGTTTTTTCTTGATGATTTTGGTCTACTTGTTGGCAGTCTTAAAATTTTCACTAAGTATAAAAAAAATAATTTTAATTTTATTTTTGATATTGTCTAGCTCTATTATTTATTACAAAAGTATTATTTGGCAGGCAGCTGGAGATCTCAGTCGTCAGATAGTAGATAGTTACAAATACATACATTCCCCTCAGACAAATTTCTATCTGTCGGTTGGCTTGCCTGATAATCTATCGGGAGCAGAAGTATTCAGAAATAATCTTGGTCAAGCTCTTGAGATATATTACAAAGACAAGGCGCCAGAGATATTGCCGACTTATGCCTATGTGGTGGTCAACAAAGAAAATAAAAACAAACATCTTTTGAACTGGCGTCGTGACAATCTAGGCTGGTTTGCCGAAAGCGTAGATGGCTCTTTTGTAGTGACTGGTATTACTTCAATTGAAGTCAATGATGTGTATTGGGAGCTTTGGAATTATAACTATCAAAATTATATGGCCAATACAATACGTTTCATTCCCAACTCAGACATGAGAAAGCGTATTGAAAATAGTGAGGTGGGAATAATTACTGTTGATGAGGGTCGTTTGAGGCTGCTCAAATAGTTGTATTGACAATTTGTTTTAATTTAGATAAATTATTATAAGTTTTGCCCCCATAACATGTGGCAACAACATAGGAGGTATGTCTTGAGCACACGTTCGTCACGTCGTGAAAGGGTCTTTGGCTGCTGCCAGACACCCGGCCAGGCCAAATCCAAGGCCAGGAAGTTTCGTGCCAAACAGGAGAAGGAGGATCGTCTCAGGGCTGAGGCAGCTCGTCGGGGTATATCGGTACATCAAGTATCCGCGCTACTCTACGCCGAGTTCGCAGAAGCGGCCAAACTCAGACGCAAGCAGGCGGCTCAGGAGGCGCAGCTCATGGACAGGCGGGACTATCGCCGCAATTGGTGGTAGTTTGCCTCCAGCTTGAGAAGAAGCATAGGCGGCCGAGCTCATTGGGTCTGGCCGCTCTTTTATTTTTAAGGGTTGACTAAAATCCATTTATATTGTAAAATCATCCGTGTTATTCGTATTTTTGCCGAGGTGGCGGAATTGGTAGACGCGCTGGACTCAAAATCCAGTGGGGGCAACCCCGTGGAGGTTCGATTCCTCTCCTCGGTACCAAATTAATAGGCTATATAGATTGATAGTATAATAGGATAATTGATAAGAACAATTAAACTATTAATCAATTAGACAATTAAGCAATTATTTATAGGGCCCATAGTTCAGTTGGCTAGAACGCTTCCATGGCATGGAAGAGGTCAGGAGTTCAAGTCTCCTTGGGTCCACCAAACTTGTAAATTGTGCCATAACCCTCTATACTTTAGTATATAATTTTGCGGGGTGTGGCGCAGTTGGCTAGCGCGTGCGCATGGGGTGCGTAAGGTCGTGGGTTCAAGTCCCACCACTCCGACCACCAAAATTATATTTATTTCACGACGCGGGGTAGAGCAGTTGGCAGCTCGTCAGGCCCATAACCTGAAGGTCGCCGGTTCGAGTCCGGCCCCCGCTACCAAAATTTTATATCTATTCTTAGGCAGGGTAGCTCAGTTGGTTAGAGCGTAGGACTCATAAGCCTGAGGTCGGGAGTTCGATTCTCCCCCCTGCTACCAATTCAACTGAGCAAAACAAATGAAAAAATATTATTGTTATCTTGCCCGTTGCAGTGATGACACAATCTATACAGGCTATACTACAAATTTAAAAGATAGAGAGCTCAAACATAATAGTGGTCAAGGTGCTAAATATACAAAACAAAGAAGGCCTGTTAAAATAATTTACTGGGAGGAGTTTGCTTCGGTTGGCAAGGCTATGAAAAGAGAAGCGGAAATAAAGACTTGGAGCAAAACAGCCAAAGAAAATTTGATAAAAAATAGTTTATAATTTTTCCGGGATAGCTCTCCGCCAGCTGGCGGAGGCAGAGCAGTTTATAAAATTTAGAAAAGCGATATGTATACTGTCTATGCTATTTATAACAAAACAGTAAATAAATTTTATATTGGTCAAACAAAAAATCTATCAGAACGTTTGACTATACACAATAAAAAAATATTTTCTGGGTATACATCTAAATTTGATGGAAATTGGGAAATCATATATTCTGAAAAAATTAAAACAAGAAAAGAAGCCCTGACCAGAGAAAAACAACTAAAAAGTTATCGGGGTAGACAATTTATTAAAAAATTCATTCCGGGATAGCTCAGTGGTAGAGCAGTTGACTGTTAATCAATTGGTCGTGGGTTCGAATCCCCCTCCCGGAGCCATTAAAAAAATCAGTAGCCTTCTGGCTAATGATTTTTTTATTTATGCGACGTCCAGAGGCGCATAAGTGCGCCGTGGGACGGAGCCAGTATCTGAAGAATCGCCCTAAAGGCTATTTTTTGGTATAATTTTGATATGAATAAAATAGATAAAATTGCAATAGTAGCTTCTTGGCTGTTAATAATTTTTTTTATTTCAGCTAGCATCGTAGAAAGGCTTGATACTCATAATAAAGATCTGATGCCAAGCGAAATGGAAACGATAACTATAGTATGGACTATTATTTTTGTCTGTCTTAACATTATACTTAGATCCCATCCAAATAAAGAAAATTTTCAACGTTCAAAAAAAATAATTTTATCTATTATTCATAGGTCTATTGCTATTTTTATAGCAATCTTTAATTTACCTTTTACTGAAAAAGATATTACAGGTAAAACTGATATAGCAAGTTTGATAAAAAAATTTATTATTCGGATTATTATAATTATAATTCCATCAATTATTACTATTATATATATTTTATTTATTGCTAAGAATGGATAGTTGATTTAACTCAGTTTTTATTCTATACCAATCCATAGTTCTAAACTCATCCAAAGTGTGGAGTTGACTTTAAAATAGCACTAAAGGCTATTTTTTGTTTCTATATTTCTATATTGATTCTTCAAAAATAATCTGTGTGACTATAAAGAGTAAATAGATAATAATTAGTATTAATCCTTCGCCTCTCTTTAAGGATCGTCCGGTTCGGTAAAACAAAAAAAGCAAAGACAACAAAACAGCTATTCCAATAATAAGTAAATAATAAGAATTATCTATTTTTATACTAAAAGGTCGCATAATTGAAAAGACTCCTACCAACAAAATATTGGCCATACCAGAACCAAGTAGATTACTAAAAGACAGCTCTTTGGCATTGTTTCGCCAAGACCTAAAAGCAATGACTATTTCTGGAAAGTTGGTACCAATAGAAAAGATGATAATTCCAACAACAAATTTGCTAAGCGGCAAATAAGACAAAAGTCCTACTGTGAGATGGACTGTAAAATTAGCTACCAATAAAACCATGACTAGCCCTAATAAAAAAAGAAAAGTATGCTTTGTTATATCTTTTCTGTCTATTATATGGGGGATATTGATAGTATGTTTTTGGCGATAATATAAAATGAATAATATAACAAAATAAGAAATAGTTATTATCAAACCATCAATAGTGCCAAAAGTTCCGTCAAGACCAAATAAAATAGGCACAAACAAAAACAGTAAGATAATACCAAAAACCCGATAGTCATAATCAGAATCTATTTTTCGTTGCAAATAAATACTAATACCCAAGACCAATCCAAACAAAACCATCAAACCGCCAAATAAGTTGCCCAATGATACATTTGGTACGCCTTCAATAATAGTATTGATCCCAATAGCTAATTCAGGAAAAGAAGTGAAAAAGCCCATTGTCAGTCCTAAAAAGAAAACACCAATGCCCAATTTTTTGGCAATGATTTTAAGATGATAAATAGCCAAATCAGCTGATTTTCCTAAAATATAAAATAGGGCTAGAAGAGCCAAGATAGTAGTAATAATAGAATTCATAATGTTTTAAAGTTTTGAGATTTCTTTTAAATCCTTATCTGGTAAATATAGGACTGCTAATCCCAAAATAATACCGCCTAGAGATGTCCAAAAATGGTTGTCTCCAAAAAATGCCTTATCTATTCCATCTAAGACATACCAAATTCCACGCCAAATAAGGACTAGTCCTACAACAATAAGAAGATTGTTGGTCAAATAACTCAAGGTCAATTTGTGTTTTGCCATAATAAAAATTAATAATTCAGATTATATTTTATCATCTAGTAAAAAAATACACAATTATTAGGTTTTTTATTATAAATAATTATGTTATACTTTTTATATGAATAAAGAAAAATACACTATTAAAATAGTATTGTTTATTCTGCTAATACCTATGGGTATATTTATGTTTGTATTTGGAGGATACGATGATAGTCCGGGAGCGCAATTGATAGGATTTGTATTGGTCACTATCGCTATCATAGGTATAGTAAAGGCAAAAAATAAAAAATAAAATATGCCAAACAAAAAATATCAATTTTCATTGGTGTTTTTTGTTTATATTATTTTTCATTAGGGTAAACTACTATCATTGCTTTTCTGCTTGTTAGTATTTCCTTTTCCAGTGCAGCGCTACTAAATTCATTTACATCTATAGGACCATCATGGATAGCATCGTAAAAAAGAGTGGCATCATAGACATAATTGTGGCCTCTTTTAGTGCCGACATCATTGGTAATAAAATTTCCATCTTTTGTCAGACCTTTGACCACCACGGTGTGATAGATTGGGCCGGGTTGTTTATAAAACTGGTTGTTGAGCAAGCGGCCAGCTACTGGCACGATGACTGGTCGGCCGGATAAAATTTGTTCTTTTATATCTTCAAAAGAAAAATCATAAATAACATCTACCCGCTGGTAGCCAAAATACTCTTTTAATAGTGTAGCTGTTTCTTGGGCGGTGGTGTCTTCGTGGTAGCCAAATCTTTTATTTTCCCAATCCACCATTTGTAATATTTCCCTTTTGACTATTTTTGGGCTGAGTTTTTCGTTTCTATAAAAATAATCCACCAAAAGAGCAGAGGTTTCCTCGCAAGCTTCCAGATATGGTAAATCCCAATCTCCATATGGCGCCTGAGAAGAAAAAGGCACTGCTAGATTGATGCCAGCTGAGCCACTTAGATTATCAATTGAATTATAGGTTATTTCATCAGGTAGTGTGATTTTTTTTAATTCAAAAAATAAATCTTTTATGTAGACACGGAGATAAAAAACTAATACTAGAATTAGTATGAAGCCAAAAATGGCAGATGTTTTTTTGATAGTCATTACTAAAATTATAGCATATTTTTATGTTATTTATAATAACTGACTACTCGCTTTTAAGCTGTTTTTTTGCTATAATATAGTCAAATAAAATAATTAATTAAAAATTATGGATTCTCAACAAAATAGCAATCCGACACCTAAAAATCCTAAGCCAGAAATCAAAAGATCTATTAGTGTTTATTTGATTTTTGGCGTGGTGTTGTTGCTTTTGGCTATAGTAGCTATCTGGTATTTTGTTTTTAGTAAAATTCAAGTGCCAGACCAGCCGGTCAATACCAACCAAAATATCAACCAGATGGAAAATAAAGTATGGAGCTTTGGTTTGATTAAGACAGCCTTTGCCCAAGACACTTATAGTAATGCTCTAGTCAAAGCTATGATACCTTTTAGCAAAATTAGTTTTGCTCAGTTGCAAAATGGAGGAGACTTTCAAGGCGTTAGCTTTTCTGACAGCCAAAAAGCAGCTTTAGAAAATGATGGTTTTTTCTTGGCCGTAAATGACATTGTTGGTCAGACTCCAGCACTGAATGATTTTGTAGATATGTATGACAAGTTTGATGGTAGTAGTAATATGTATTTGCGTGAGCCAGATGATGCTATTTTTATTTCCAGTGACCTAGCTCTTCACTTATATCATATATTGATTGATAGAAGTTTTCAGAGTATAGAGCAAAACAAATTTCAACCAAGTTTGCAAGCTATGACCAAGGCTTTATTTATTGATTCAATTAGCCATTACAATCAGGAGACAAATCCGGAATTGAAAGATTCTTACAAAAGGTTGTCAGTTTATTATTTGATACCACTAGTAGTCTTGGATGCTGGTAGTAGCTCTTTTTCAGCCCAGTTGAAACCAGAAGACTTTGAGACCTTTACCCAATATCTAGAAGCAGTAGATAATCAGCAAGTAGCCAATAGTGAGCAGGATTTGGCCTTTTCGCTAAATAGTAGGCAGTATGCCGGTCAGAATTTGGACAATGAAATATATGACTTGGCTAATCAGGAATTAATCTTAATTCAAAATGCCAAAGGTCTAGCTCCCTCGCCATTGTTTAGTCCGCTTAGACCAGAATTTACCAATGACTATTCCCAATTTAAGCCGCGCTCACACTATACCAAAAATGATGTATTAAAAAGCTATTTCATAGCCATGATGTGGTATGGTCGTATGGGCTTTCCTTTGATGAGCGAGCCTTTGACCAGAGATGCCATACTTATCACTGGACAAATAAACAATCTCAAAGTAAGTGATCAAAGTCTGGCTAAGATGTGGTCAGACATGTCCGATGTGATTGATTTTTTTGTCGGGGATGTAGATGATTTGACGGCTTATCAATATACTGATGAAATCAAAAAAGTCTATGGAGCAAATGTATCTACTGCTCAGTTATTTGATCAGGCCAAGTTGGCAGAGTTTATCACTCAAGCCAAAAAAGATTTGCCTGCCCCACGCATAGTTTCAGAAGTATTGGATGTCAATGATGACGGCGGTCAAAGAGAAGAAATGCTAAACAATCTGAAACAATTTCGTTTTATGGGTCAGCGTTTTACTCCTGATGCCTATATTATCAATAATTTGACCCAAGGGGTTGGTGTTCCTGATCCAGAGACCGGCCAAATGTTGCCGACTATGCCGACAACTTTGATGCCTCTTAGAGTCTTGGCTCCAGACAATCAAGTAGTTAGTAGCTATCTCAATGATTGGATAAATGATCCGGTGCGCATCAAAGAGCAGAATAGAGAATCTGACAAAATAATAGCCAAAGTACTTGGTAGATTGGATATGGAATTTGCCGCTTATGATCAGGATATGTGGAGAAAAAATATTTATTGGCGTTGGTTGGATATTTTTTCTAGCTTGCTTGGTGCTTATGGTGAAGGCTATCCATATTTTATGCAGACGGGTAGCTGGCAAAAGAAAAATATAGGTACAACACTAGGCTCTTATACTGAGCTCAAGCACGATACTTTGCTTTATGCCAAACAGTCCTATGCCGAGCTCGGTGGTGGAGGTGACGTGCCAAAGGATGTGCCAGAAGTGGTCAAAGGTTATGTAGAAGCTGATCTGGAATTTTGGAACAAAATTGTAGATTTGGCTACAGTCACTATGAATGGTCTCAAAGATAGAGAGGTATTTCCAGAAGAGTATGAGTATAAATATCAGAGCTTTATAGACAGTGCCATTTTCTTCAGACAGCTGGCCGAAAAAGAATTGAGCAATCAAACTATCAGCGATGATGATTTTGAAAAACTGCGCACTATCAGTACTAGCTTGTCTAGAATTGTTGAGCCTTTGCCAGGTGGAGAATTGACCGACAAAGAAAAAAGAGCCGGCATAATAGCTGATATACATACTGATGCTGTCAATGAGCAGATTCTATATCAAGCAACCGGCAAACCATATATTGTCTATGTGGCAGTCAGTGATACAAATGGCACTAGATTGACTAGAGGAGTAGTCTATAGTCATTATGAATTTGCTGATACACTTGATGAGCGCTTGTCCGATGAAGACTGGCAAGACATAGCCTACAAATCAAATGGCACTATGCCACAACAGGACAAGTGGTCCAGCGAGCTTATAAAATAAATGCAAAAAGCAAGTCTCAGATTAATATTTTCTTTAGTTTTAATAAGCCTATCATTGATAGGCTTATTAACTTCTGTTTTTGCTTATTTCAAAAGCAATGATTTGGTACTGGCTCAACTACAAAATCAAAACAGCGACGAGTTGCTAGACAAAGAATTCCAATATTCTTTTCCTAGAGACAAAGATTTTTTTGAGATTGCTTACAAATTTGTCAAAATAAAACAGCCAGCTAGCACAGAGGCCGTAGTGGCTGGTATTATTCCTCATCATCTTTTGGCCGCTGATTTGATAGCCAACTTTTTTTACAATTTGGAAGGTCAGGACTTTGATACTGTCATTCTTATTGGACCCAATCATTTTTTGGCTGGAAATAGCGATATGATAAGTTCAGCCTATGACTGGCAGACGCCATACGGAGTGTTGGCCTATGATAGTCAGACAGCCAAGAGATTGACTCAGTCAAATGACATAGCAATTGATGAAGAGGCAATCAGAAATGAACACGCCATTTTTAGTGAAGTTTCTTTTATCAAAAAGACATTTCCTAAGGCCAAGTTTTTGCCTATTATCTTAAAGCCTACTGTGGATGCTCAATCAGCCAGTCAATTGGCGCAGTCTTTGTATGATTTGAGCCAAGACAAAAAAATATTAGTTTTAGCTAGTGTAGATTTTTCTCATTACCAGACTAGTCAAGAGGCTCAAAAAGACGACAAGCTGTCTATTGCCACCATAAATAATTTTGACTTTGATAATATCTACAATATAGCAGTTGATTCACCAGCTTCTATTTATACTATTTTAAAGTTTGCTCAGTTGTCAGGCAAGAGTTTTAATCTTTTGGACAATTCCAATTCCGCTATATTAGCAGACAAGCCAGATTTGGACAGTACGACCAGCTATGTGACGGGATTTTTTAGTAGCAATAAAATTATCAGCCAACGACCTATCAAAATGCTTTTTACAGGTGACCTGATGCTAGATAGGTATGTCAAAACCTTGATTGACCAAAAAGGCTTGGACTATATTTTTGGCAATTTGGTAGCTGATGATTTTTTTGTGGGCTATGATTTAGTAAGTGCCAATCTAGAAGGCGCAGTTACCAGTAGTGGCGCTCATTATGACCCTATCAAAAATTATGATTTTGCTTTTGCGCCCAATATAGTTTCCCAGCTAGACAAATATTTTACTTTTTTTAATCTGGCTAATAATCATTTGGCTGATCAGGGTCAAAAAGGCCTAGAAGAAACCAGAAACAATCTCAGCCAGTTGGATTTTGATTTTTCTGGTTGCCAAGATGGTCAAGTGGCGGACTGTTCAGCTACTGTTTTGTCAGTAGAGGGACGCAGTGTTGCTATGATTGGTTTGAGTACAGTTGGCTCCAAAATAGATATGACCAAAGCTAGCGAGCTAATCAAAGCACTCAAAGAGCAGGCAGAGCTGGTAGTGGTCAATGTTCACTGGGGCGAGGAATATCAGCTTGATTACAATAGTAGCCAACAAAAAATGGCTCATCAATTGATTGATGTAGGCTCTGATGTCATAATTGGGCATCATCCTCATGTAGTCCAAGGCGTGGAAATATACAAAGACAGACCTATTTTTTATTCCCTGGGAAATTTTGTCTTTGATCAATATTTTTCTGAGGATACTCAAAAAGAATTGGCCGTCGCTGTCACTTGGCAAGACAATCAGATAGACTACGAGCTTTATCATATCAAGTCAGTAAATGGTCAGTTACAATTAGTAGCGGACTAGAAATATAGGTCGGCCATTGCTTTTTATTGGCCAAACAGCTAGAATGGAACTATATATTAACTAATTAGAGTTCACCCCGTTAAATCTTGCTTGGCAGGATTCGCTGGGCGAATGTTTAACGGGCTAAAATTATGGGAAATTTTAACAGGGATAGAGGCGGTAGGTCAGGTGACAGGAGAGACAGAGGCGGCTTTGATCGCCGTGGTTCAGGTGGGGGATTCAATAGAGGCGGCGGAGGTTTTGACCGTCCAAGTATGCACAAAGCAATTTGTGATGCCTGTCACAAAGAGTGCGAAGTGCCATTCAAGCCTCGTGGCGACAAGCCTATTTACTGCAGTGATTGTTTTAGCAAACAAGGCGGCGGTGATAGAGGTGCTAGAGACAGAAGACCAAGCTTTGAAGACAGGGGAGCAAAAGTAGCTCAGGATTCCAAAGAAAAAGAAATCCTCAAAGCTATCAAGACTCTAAACTACAAAGTAGACCAATTGATGAAAGTATTGGTACCAGACGCTCCTACTACAGAAGTAGAAGCTGATGAGACACCGGTGGTAGTAGAAGTCAAAGCAACTAGCAAGAAAAAAGTCGTAGCCAAAAAAGCTCCGGCCAAGAAAAAAGCAGCTCCCAAGAAAAAAGCAGTTGCTAAAAAGAAATAGATAAATTAATAAAAAACTGACCCTAGGGGTCAGTTTTTTAATAGCTTGTAAAAATTATTTCTGAAAAATAAATAGATGCTCGTGCATTATAAGTAAAAAATTATATTCTTTTGATTTTTTAGCCCAAAAACCAGTAGCCTTACAATTATGCTGTTGTTTTATAATATCCTCTTTTAGTTTAAATCCTAATTTTATAAATTCATCCATTACCTTATAAGAAATCACCTGATACATCTTTTGTCTTCTGGTGTCACCAATCAAAATTGCACAATATTTACCTGGTTTTAAAACCCTATAAATTTCTTTAGCTACAAAAGCCATCTCTTTTACAAATTCATCAATGTCATGAATATTTGATAAATCTTCTTTTATTTTTCCATCACTGTATTTTATAATATCTGCATATGGTGGGTGAGTAAGCACAAAATCAATCTCTTCATCTTTTATAAAACTCATTTGCCTAGCATCACACTTCTTTATCCTTTGTGTTGCTTGATTGTCAACTTCAAATTTTAAAACTTTTTTGGTTATTTCCAGAGCTTCTTCGTTTACGTCTACGCAGGTTATATTTCTATTTAAAATTTTGGCTTCAATGGCAGTTGTTCCCCCGCCAATCATACAATCAAGCAAATGATCGCCTTCTTTTGAATAACGTAAAATAAGATTGCGCACTACTTCTGGTGCCCAATTTCCACGCCAATCTGATTTATGCGTAGCCCATTTACCACGTCTGGGAAATGACCAAACCGTAGTACACTCTAAATCAAAATTTTCTGGGTGTAAATTAACTTCGCTTTTCTTCATATTTTTATTTTGGCACAGGCAGGCCTATTTTATGTAGTGGTAAATATTCAAAATAATATTTACAACCAACTTCTATAATATATTCTAAAGTATCTTTATAACCATCGCTCTTAAACCAATCACTAATAATATAAATATATTCCACTTCATAATTTAATTCTGAAAAAAGTTTTTTATATTGCTTCAATTTAAAATCACAAGTCTGTAATTTTTCATCTACCGAGCCACCAACTTGCTGATATTTAACTTCTATAATAAAAAGGGTATTTTCTTTAATTACGTAGATAGCATCATCTGGCAACAATTTTTTTGATAAATATTTTTTGTAATCAATTCCCTTAGAACTAAGGAACTTATAAAGCTCGTGTTTCTTAAAAGAATTTGCAACTAATTTATTTTCATAATAAATTTCTGAGCCTATGCCTACTTTTTTTACAGAATACCCTTTAACATTTTTATCTAAAAAAACTAATAAATCTATTTTATTTTCAAAATTAATTCCTGTTTGTGTGTTAGAGCCACCTGTTCCGTCTTTTTTCATATTTTTAAACTATTAATAGTGTAATTATATATTTCCTCCGCCAAAATTATCGCTCTTTGCTTACAAGCTTCTTCATCCCATTTAGAAAGTTTAACTTTTAAAAAATTTGATGTGGATTCAAATGATGTTTTTTCCATTATTTTATATGAAGATGATAAATCTTTGTTGTCTCTTTTTTTGTTAAGCTCTTTTTCCAATAAAATTAAATTGCCAATATTATGAGTCCAAACTTCATTACTGGCTTGAGGGGATAAATGATCTAACGATTCTTCTGATATATCAACATCCTTTCCTGGCGAATATTTTTTCTCTAATAATCTAAAAATATACAAAATTAAACCCTTATCTTTCGTATAACTTAATTCTTTAAATAATGAGATAAACTCCTCTTTTTCGGGGATTCTTTTAACTAATTCTTCTGTTAAACTTGAAAAAATTGAATCACTATCTTCCCCCTCAAGTCTAAGCTGTACTGCGTATTTAGAATATAAAGTGTCCAAGCCAGATGGTCTATATGAACAAACAGCATTAAATAAAAAATGAAATTTTTCAATGATACTAATCATTTTGATAATTTTATTTTGATGTATTTTTTTATTTTTTGATAATTCAAGCAAAGTGATAAGAAATGAATAATGTACTTTTATATTAAATTTATCCAATGAATAAATCATTCCTCTAATTTTAGTGCCTAATTTTTTATCATAAGGACAATATAATCCCCAATCTGTTGACTCAGAATCCAAAGCATCTCTATATACTTCTGAAAATTTTAAAAGACTTTTTAAAAGATTTTCAGCTCCTATAGAGTCTTTCTTGTTGTTAAAATTTTTATATAATTTAGGCTCACTAATTTTTTCATAATATGATGCCCAATATCTATTAAAAAAATTTTTTCTATTTATTTTTATATTTTCTAAAATATTTTTCCATGTAACCCTAGGATCATCTATCCCTTCTTGTTTTTTAAATTTTGTAACAATAAAACTCTTGACTAGATCTAAAATATCTAAATTAACACCTCTAAAATTCAGAGTTACGAAAATATTTATAGCACTTTGATCATCATCCTGAAGGACAACTATAAAATCGAGATTTAATAAAATATTTCTGATATCTTTCAATTTAACTATATCAAAAGATTTTAATTTACTACTAAAATATTCTTTTGCTTCATTTAATTTTTTAGCCTCTACGTTGCTATCATTATTTACATTATTATACAAAACAATGTCTTGAAAATATTTATGAGCATTTTGATTTTGCAATATTATATGATCTTTTGCGTTATCATCCTTAAAAAATATTCTACTCTTCAGAGCCTCTGCTAATTCATTACCTTCTTTTATATTTTCAAATCTAAATATTAATCTATTAATTAAAATTAATATTGTGGTCAACCTTTGTTGTCCATCTATGATTCTAAAGGGTCCCATACTATCAAAGTCTTTGCCAGATAACACAATTGTTCCTAAAAAATAATCACCTTCGGCAGAATTTATATCATCCCAAAATTCATCTAACTGATCTTTTCCCCACGTATATTCTCTCTGAAATTCTGGTATTATAAATTCTCTTTTTTGTAAAATAGCTGATAATTTATAACTTTTAGCAAAAAAATCCATAAAACTAATAATTAATAACCAAAACTTCTTTTATCTTGCCTCTTTTTTTAGCATCAGAATTTACATTTCTACCAGCTAACACTTTATTTACTTTTATCTTTTTATCTAAATTTGAATAAAGTTTGTTTATAAATGGGGTATCAGAATTTGATAACATTACAAAACAACCTCGTTTATGTAGCTCAAAAAAAGTATTTCTGAGCTCTGCTTGTTCTTTTTCCAAAAAATCTTGAGTAGTATAGTTGGTAAAATTTGAAGTCTTATTTACTGGATAATATGGCGGATCAAAATAAATAAAGTCACCTTTTTTGGCACGCTTTAAAACTTTTTTATAATCTTCGTTGTATATTTTTACATTTTTGAGAGCTTTGGAAATTTTATTTAGATTTTCCTCATCACAAATTAGGGGGTTGGTATATTCTCCCATGGGTACATTAAATTCTCCTTTTCTATTTACTCTATAAAGTCCATTGAAACAGGTACGATTAAGATAAATAAATCTAGCCGCTATTTGAATATCTGATAAATCTTTAATATTTTTACTCCTTACTTTGGTATAAAAATCTTTATCGTATTTATAAGATTTTAAAAGTTTTATCAATTTAGTCACGTCATTCTTAATGACTTTATAAGTAGTTATAAGCTCAATATTTAAATCTGATAGCACAGCTTTTTTTGGTAACAAATCCAAAAATACTGCCCCACCACCTACAAATGGTTCATAGTAAGTATGCTTTATTGGATCGAAACCATCAGGTGGATACAAACCCAATTCTTTGAATTGTTTTAATAATTGCCTCTTACCACCAACCCACTTTACAAATGGTTTAGGTCTCTCGGCAATAATTTTAGTGGCATCTTCTATTAAATTTTCTTTTCTGGCTAGACTAAAAACCACCCTAGAATAAATAGGATTAATACCAAATTTTTCTTGAATTTTTAATACGCCCTCAAATTCAGTCATAGTCAAATAATATAGTACTATTTTAACATTTGTGGGTTATTTTAACAAATAGTAAATTAATTAGACAAACAAAAGACCCACATGTTCTGCGGGGGCTTATTTAATAATATAATTATGCTAAATATTAGTCAAATAGTCATTTAAGCATTGACAAAATGAATATTTTATGTTATTATTATCTGTTTAATCATTAAAATTTAATCACTATGGCTAACTTCAAAAAGTGTCCCAACAGCTACCTAGATAGCAAAGGGTACCCGCGATTTAAAGGATCAAACGTGACTGTCCATAGATACGTAGCTAGCAAAAAACTAGGAAGAGATTTAAAACCGGGTGAAGTGGTACACCACATCAACCGCAACAAATCTGATAATCGTCCATCAAATTTGTGGATTTTCAAAAATCAAGCCCAGCACGACTGGGCGCACAAAAAAGATGCTTTCAAATTTGGCTGGAAAAATAGTTATAAAGGATTTTAAAAGCAATACAAAAAACTGCCTAATAAGCAGTTTTTTGTATTTTATTTTTAGAAACAAATTTATTCCTAAATCTTACTTTACTCCCACAAACTACAGGCTGCAAAACTTGCACTGACTTATTCCCTGGTTTTAGAGGTATATTATAACCATTAGTAAACACAATACGATAGTCATTTCTCTGGCCAAAATATTTGGCCTTATTTTTTTCTATAGCAGCATATTGTGGATCAAAATCCAGCCAGCCGGCTTTGCCTAGACAAGCACTGAGCCAAGCGTGTTCCAGTACTTTTTTATATTTTGGATAAATTACAAAACCGGTTTGATTTTTGGCCGGTACTCCCAATATTCTCAGCATTGCTACCATCAAGGCACTATATTCTCCACAATCACCGCGGAGATTTTTTAAATTTAGATTTTTTACCCCTCTGTTTTTGACCGGATACTGATAAGAAAAATTATCAACTACAAAATCAAAAATAGCTTTTACTTTATCAGGCAATGTTTTTTTATCTTTGGTTATTTCATTGGTCAGTTTTTTTATAGCTGGAGTTTGCTCCAAAAATAGTTCTGATTTTAGATATTTTTTATATTCAGATTTTTTGACTGTAGACCAATTTTTATTTACTAGCTTTGTATCTTTTGATAATCTTACGGATAAATCAGCAATAAAATCTTTTTTGTCTTTGATATCAAAATATAATATTTCATTTTCTTGCTTATCATTATATTTTCTATTAATACCGTGGCTTACTGAAAAATTAATAATTTTTTGATACTTATTATTTACAGGCTTAGCAAACCAAAATTTTATTTGATTATTATTTTTGTGATCAAATTTTAATTTATATGATAGATTAAATTGTTTGTCCTGTTTTTTCATAACTTAATTTTCCCATTTTCCACCAAAAAAATCAACCCCAAATCCTTGACAAAAACCCTTATTTCCAGTATTATCCGCCTTATGCAAATAAGAAATATCGCAATCATCGCTCACGTAGATCATGGTAAAACTGCTCTTACAGATGCCATTCTCAGACAAACTGGCATGCTATCTGATGATAGTGTCAGTATGGACTCCAACACTCTAGAAAAAGAGCGCGGTATTACTATTTATTCCAAAAATGCTTCGGTATTTTATAAAGATACCAAGATAAATATTGTAGACACTCCTGGTCACGCTGATTTTGGTAGCGAAGTAGAGCGCGTACTGAGATCTATTGATAGTGTCCTGTTGGTTGTAGATGCCCAAGAAGGACCAATGCCACAGACTAGATTTGTTCTCAAAAAATCATTGGAGCTGGGTCTCAAACCGATTGTAGTAATAAATAAAATTGATAAGCCAGCCGCCAACCCTAATATGGCTCATGAACAGGTTTTTGATTTGTTTTTGGACTTGGGAGCTACTGATGAGCAATTGGATTTTACGGCAGTTTATGCCATTGCCAAAAATGGTATTGCCAAACGCTATCTGACTGACAAGGACAAGGACATCACCCCACTACTGGATATAATACTAGAAAAAGTCCCGCCAGCTGATTCAGATAGTAGTCAGCCGCTTCGTTTTCAATCTTTTAATCTAGCTTATGATAATTTTTTGGGACGTATGGCTATTGGCAGGATTTATGAAGGCAAAATAAAAAGCAAAGACAATCTATTTTTGAAAAAAACAGACGGTCAAGTGCAAAATAGCCGAGTGACCAAACTATTTACTTTCAATGGACTAGAAAGAAAAGAAACTGACGAGGCCTTGGCCGGAGATATTGTGATGGTCGCTGGTTTTGCTGATATTGATATTGGTGAGACTGTCTGTAGCACAGAAAATCAAGAAGCTCTGCCAGCCATCAATGTAGATGAGCCCACTATCTCTTTGGATTTTTTGGTCAACAGTTCACCGCTAGCGGGACGAGAAGGAAAATTTGTCACCAACAAACAGCTCAAAGAAAGGCTGGCCAAAGAATTGGAAGTAAATGTCGGCTTGCGTATTGATTTTTCAGGCGATGCTTTCAAGGTTTATGGTAGAGGAGAGCTACATGTGGCCATACTTATAGAGCAGATGCGTCGGGAGGGTTATGAACTACAGGTATCTCAACCACAAGTTATAATTATAAAAAAAGATGGACAAAAGATGGAGCCTTATGAAGAAGTGACTATTGATGTGCCAGAAGTAAGCTCGGGTATTGTGATGGAAAAAATTGGCAAGCGTAAAGGCATTGCTATTGATATGAAAACCAATGGTTCACAGATGAGATTGGTATTTGAAATACCAACTCGTGGATTACTTGGTTATCGTGGTGAATTTACTATTGATACCAGAGGTGAGGGCATACTTTGCTCACGCGTGATTGGCTACAGACCTTATGTCGGCGATATCAAAAAACGTGATGTCGGTTCTATGGTGTCTATGGCTACTGGCAAAGCTTTGGGATTTTCACTTTTCAATCTGCAGGAGCGAGGTACACTATATATTGGCCCAGGAGTAGAAGTATATGAAGGTATGGTCATTGGCAATACTTCCAAAGGAATGGATATGATAGTCAATCCCACCAAAGGTAAACAGCTTAGTAATATGCGTAGCTCCGGAGCTGATGAAGCTATTGCCCTAGTGCCACCCAATATTTTGACTATCGAAAAAGGACTAGAGATAATATCAGATGATGAATATTTAGAAATTACTCCTCATAGTGTCAGACTGCGCAAACAATATCTGACCGACAATGATCGCCGTAAGGCCAACCGTCAAGCTATCATAGAAGAATAACAAAAAATCGCCCTTCGGGCGGTTTTTTGTTATAATCTAAATATGGGTACAAAAAATAAAATAATAGTTTTTGGCGGCGGTTGTTTTTGGTGTACAGAAGCTGTATTTTCTCAGCTTAAGGGCATAGTATCTGTCGAACCGGGCTACACCGGTGGTACAGTAGCCAATCCTAGTTATGAAGAGGTCTGTACTGGCAGGACTGGTCACGCTGAAGTAATCAAAATTGAGTATGACCCTAATCAGGCTAAGCTAGAAGATTTATTGACTGTATTTTTTGCTACGCATGATTCTGTCAGTCTCAATCGTCAAGGCAATGATGTGGGTACTCAGTATCGCTCAGCAATTTTTTATACTGATAATAGGCAAAATAAAATAATTCAGGAGTTTATAGATAAACTAAACAACAAAGATAGTCCACTGGTAGTTACTGAGGTCAAGGCTCTGGATAATTTTTATCCAGCCGAGAGTTACCACAAAAATTATTATCAAAAAAATCCGTCAAACGGATATTGTCAGGTAGTAATTAATCCTAAGATGGATAAGCTCAAAGATAAATTTCATTCGCTATTAAAATAAAATAAAAAAATTGAGCCCCGAACTTTCCGTTTGACGGGTTAGTTTGGGGCTCGCTTGGCTAGAAATCCAGGATCAGGGGGCTGGCGGCGGCGTGGGCCACGATCTTGGTGGCCTGATCCGGGTTGAAGTTTTCCGCGATCAGGGCGTCGTAGTGACGCTTGGTCAGCTTGGCCAGCATCTCGAGGTACTGAGGGTCTTCGATGAGTTCTTTCAACAAAAACTTGGTTTCTTGGATTCCCTGCTGGAACTGGGACATGTTGGTCCTCCTGGATTTGGGTCTTATGGAACATTCCGGCTGAATTACCAGAATCAAAGGAGTATAATATTTTCTTTATAAATTGTCAATGATAGGGGTAGTCTTTATATTATTTTTTTTGTTTATGGCCATGTGATATAATATTAGTAGATTAAAATAATTTCACTATAATTTCTAACAGGGTGAAGCAAATAAACAAAATATATTTAGCATCATTTTTGAAAAATCAGACATATTTTGTTCCGATTATAGTTTTGTTTTTTCAGGATTTGGGTCTGAGTTACAGTCAGATATTTTGGATTTTTACAGTTGGATCAATTTTTTCTTTTGTGATAGAAATCCCCACTGGTATTTTTGCGGATTTGTACGGCAAAAGAAAAAGTATTATTATATCCAAATTTTTTATATTTCTTGCTTTTATACTTTTTGGATTTTCTTTTAATTTTTTGACATTGCTGCTGGCAAACTTAATTTATGAATTGGGCAAAAGTTTTCGCTCCGGCACTGAGACAGCCTATGTTTATAATTATCTAGCAGCCAATAAAAATAATCCTAGCTATATTTATGTAAAAACCAACCAAAAATTTTATGCCAGAATTTCCGAGAGCATTGGTACAGCTTTGGGCGGATACATAGCTTATAAATTTGGGTTTAATATTGTCTTTTTTGCTGCCGCTATACCGGCTTTTATTAATTTTTTGCAGACACTTAGTTGGGAAAAGTTAGCTGAGTGTGACAAAAAAAGACCTAAATTTACAATCAAAAATGATTTGTACTTTGCCAAAGATGCTGTCAAAGAAGTCTTGTTAAAATCTGAGCTTAGAACTATAGTTTTTAATATTACTATTTTTACGGCCTCATTTATTGCTTTGGAAAAGTTCGTCCAGCCATATATGAAGAGTGTTGATATACCTTTACAATACTTTGGTTTGATATATTCAGGATTTCTGCTCTTAGTGGCTTTTTTGGCTCGTTATGCAGCCAAGTTGGAAGAAAAATTTGGGGGAGTAAGGATGATGAATTATTTGAGTCTGGTATCATTTTTACCTTTACTGATTTTGGGATTTGGACATGCCTCTTATTGGGGAGTGTTTGTTTTCTTTTTTGTGATGCTGGTGGAAAATATACGCTCACCAGTGGCCAATGCACTTTTTCATGACAATATATCATCTGACAACCGAGCTACTATGGGTTCTATTTTGCAGTTGTTTGAATCATTAGGTCAGTTGCTTGTCTTGCCTATGATTGGCTATCTGACAGATTTATATTCTATATATACCTCTATCATGATATTGGCAATTTTAATTTTGATAAATGGTATATTATTCTGGGTACCAAAACAGACAGGAAAATCTAGTTATATTTGATTTTAGTTAGGGTATTAATTTATTCAATTTGGTACAAAAAAACAGGCCAGCAGCCTGTCTTTTGATTTTTATAATTTAATTTAACGTTCTATCTTGCCAGATCTGATGGCTATTGCTTTTTCTTTGGCTATGGCAGGTTCTATATCGCCAGATTTGACGGCCGTGGCCAATTGTTCTAGCAAATCAAATTCAGAATCATTGTTGCCCAATGTGGCACATTCCTGCTTCATCATTTGGATATAATTTATAGCATCTTGCACTTCCGGTGCCAATGACATATTTTCGTTTATTTTTTCAGACATAAGTTTTTTTATTATTTATATTTATATTATATAATCAAATCTTTATTTTGTAAAATTGGACTTTATTTTATTATAAATTATGTTAATATAAAAATATGAACCATATTGGGGTCACTTAAAAGTTTAGCTTCTACGGGTTTAATGAGGTAAAATAAAAATTATTTCCATTAATTTTACAAATATGCAAGCAAAAAATATTTCTAACGGAGTGAAACACCTTGGTATTATAATTAGTGGCTTGGTCCAAGGAGTGAGTTTTCGTTATTTTGCCAAAGAGCAGGCTGATAGTTTATCAATATTTGGTTTAGTAAAAAATTTGGATAACGGTAGGGTCTATATAGAGGTTGAGGGCACAGAAGATAATCTAAAAAAATTTGTTGCTTGGTGTCAGTCTGGGCCGGGTTTAGCCAAGGTAGAAAATGTCAAAATTGTAGAAAATAAGTTGAAAAATTTTATAAATTTTAAAATTGAACATTAAGCTTATTTTTGCTATTATTAAATAAATTATTAATATATTTTAGTATGGATTTTTTGCAAACTTTAGAAGAAATTAGTATTTGGTCAAACACAGGCTATGATTATATGATAGCTATTTTTATATTTTTTGGTCTGATTATAGTATTGAAGGTTTTTCAGATTATTATCTTGTCTCATTTACAAAAATTGGCGCTACGTAGCAAGACAGATATTGACGATATGTTGATTGAGGTGTTCAAAAAAGTTAAGCCACCTTTTTATTTTTTTGTGGCACTATATTTTGGCGTAAAATTTTTGAATATCTCAGAGCTGATAGCTAGAGTTATTTATATTTTATTTTTAGTCTTTGTAGTTTGGGAAATCATACAGGTAATGTCTAGAATATTGGATTTTTCAATCAGAAAATTTTTGCAAAAAAATCAGGAAGACGGTGAGGATAATCAGCACGCTGAGTCTACAGTCAGATTGATGATGGTTATCATCAAAGCTATTTTATGGGTAATAGGCCTGTTGCTAGTTTTGTCAAATTTAGGAATAAATGTTACTTCATTGGTCGCTGGCATGGGTATTGGCGGTATTGCTATAGCTCTTGCTCTCCAGAGTGTGCTTAGTGATTTATTTTCAGCTTTTTCTATATATATAGATAAGCCTTTTCAGGTGGGTGATTTTATTATGATTGGTAGTGACAAGGGTGAGGTAGAAAAAATAGGACTAAAAACTACTAGAATCAGGACTTTGCAGGGAGAGCAACTGGTAGTTTCCAATCAAGAACTAACTAGTGCTAGAATTCAAAATTTTAGGCGTATGCAAAATAGGCGGGTGTCTTTTAATCTAGGAGTTACCTATGACACCAAGTCGGATAAGCTGGAAAAAATTCCTCATATTATAGAAGAGGTTGTTTCTCAGGTAAAATTAGCTAAATTTGATAGATGTCATTTTGTAGAATATAGTGATTCGGCTCTTATTTTTGAAGTTGTATTTTTTATAAACAACAGAGAAATGACAGATTATCTAAATGCTCGGCAGGAAATAAATCTGGGAATTTATAAAAGATTTGCCAAGGAAAAAATTGAGTTTGCTTATCCAACCCAGACAATTCATTTACAAAAATAATTTATGTCCAAATTAAATATATTATCGTGGAACGTCAATGGCATCAGAGCAGTCGTGCGTAAAGACTTTCCCGCTTGGCTAGCCAAAGCCAAACCGGACATTGTTTGTTTGCAAGAAATAAAAATTTCCGATGCAGTATTGGCTCAAAAGGATTTTGATTTTCCTGGTTATCAGGAGTTTTATAATAGTGCCAAGCGTCCGGGTTATAGTGGTACGGGTATTTTGGTAAAGGACAGCATAAAGGCAAAAGTGCTAGCAAGTATGCCTTGGGATGACGAAGGGCGAGTGCAAGTTTTGGATATTGATAAATATTATTTGATAAATATTTATTTTCCCAATGCCAAAGATGATTTGAGCAGGCTTGATTGGAAAATAAAATGGAATGACAAACTTCTAGTTTATTTAAAGAAGCTGGAAAAAAATAAACCGCTTATTATTACCGGGGACTACAATGTAGCCCATCAGGAGATAGATCTAGCCAGACCAAAAGCTAATATTGGTAATGCCGGATTCACTAACGAGGAAAGAGCTTGGATGAATAAATTTTTGTCTAGTGATTTTAAAGATACTTTTCGAGAATTACATCCGGACAAAATCCAATATTCTTGGTGGAGTTTTCGGGCCAATGCCAGAGCCAACAATGTCGGTTGGAGGATAGATTATTTTTGTGTGTCAAAAAGCATCTTAAAAAAAATATCCAAAGCTTATATTTTGGATAAAGTGACCGGCTCAGATCATGCCCCAGTTGGCATTGAAATAGTTTAGATAAAATTTAGAACCCGCGGCGCGCTTTGGCGCGCCGCGGGTTCTTCATATATACTCAAGCCGACTTTTGTCGGGGCTTGAACATAGCTGTGTCAGGATTCCAACAATTTCCGTGCTCATCAAATACCAATTCGTATTGTCCGGGCTTTATCCGAGGATGATCTTTGTAGTCAAAAGAAAATAGAATTTCCACTATACCCATATCATTGGTTTCAATATAAAGGATAGTAACCAGTAGCTCTTGTCCGTAGTGATAGACTGGGTTTGTCTCGTCTCCGCCGCTAAAGTCTACTATGGGCAGTAGACGAAAGGGTCTTTGGCCAGACAGTCTTTCAAAGACCGAGGATGTTTTATCCTCTTTGGGTGCTTCCTCCATGAAATGGAAGCCATAATAGTGGTATGACACGGCTTGTCCTCCTAGTGTTAAGGTACTTCAGTTGCTTTTGCTTGTTTAAAATATAAATTCTGGATAATAGTTGCGTGCATTCCATAGCAACCAGCCGTCAGTAGTAGTGACGTTTTCGGTGGCTATTTCTTGCGCTTCAATCAATTCTTGTGTGTAGACCGCACGGAGATTAAAAGCTTGAAGCCAAGGTCGTAACTTGGATTTTTTTGTAGCCATGGTTGAAGAACTGATATCTAATCCATAGGCAATGACGGCGCCGGGATGTTCGGCTGAATTAGCAAATCCTAGATAAGTCAGAGGATAGTGAGATGGATACATCATCGGTGAGACATAATCAAAGTGATCGGCAAGCTCAGTCAGCTTTTGTCCGATATTCAAATCATAGCCACTGTCTATATTATCCAGCACTAGGCCAAAAGTATCAATAGATGTTGGTATTTGTCCAGACAAATTTTTTTCCAAAAAAGAAAAGAAATTGTCCATCACTTGAGCTTTGGTTTGACCTTCTGTCATATCATAATCCAGGCTGCCCATATTGCCGTCACTAGGAAAGCGCATATAGTCAAAATTTATTTCATCAAAACCAAGCTCAGCTGCTTCTTTGGCAATAGCTAGATTATAATCCCAAACTTCTTTTTTATTTGGGTTCATCCAAGCTAGTCCCTTGTTGTCGTACCAAGTGTTGCCAGCGTGGGTCTTAAAGGCCAAATCAGGACGGGCTTTGGCTAGTACCGGGTCTTGAAAGACTGTCAGTCTGGCTATGACGTAAATATTAGCTTGGTGAAACTCATCTAGCACTTTTTTAACATCGGGCATCCTGGTTCGTATAGCATCAATTTCTTTCAACTCGGTCAATTGGCTATTATAGAGTATATAACCTGAGTAATCTTTGATGTCAATAACTACTGAGTTTATTTTTGTTCCGTTTTTTATATTGTTTATTATCCCCGTTCTAAAAGTATCACTACCAGCTGAGTAAGCTGTCAGATAAATACCTCTGACCACTTTTGGTTTGTAGGATTTTTTGATTGTTACTTCTTCGGGGGCTATGTTATTTTGCTCAGTTTTTATATATTTGGCAAAATGAATAAATTGGATATTATCTTTTCCGTTGTTTTTTATCAAAAATAAAAAAGAGCCGACAAAAATCAGGTATAAAATTCCATAAAAGATAGCATTTTTTGACCACATACTCATAATAACATTATAGCAAAGATTCCAGATAGTTGCCTAATTGCCATATTTTATTTACAATATATATTATGAAAAAATATTATGTCATTGGTTTATTATTTGTAGTCTTGGTTTTTGGCCTGGGAAGTGTTTTCTTATCCAAAACTCGCCAAAAAGAGGCTATTGGGCCAGTTGTCCAGGCCGAAGCAGAGGAATTGGATAGAGAGATAAATGTTGATATTGAGACAGGTATGACTTTTTCCATAGTGTGTGATGAGGCGGGGATTGATTATGCACTTATGTCCGAGATTTTGACAGCGGCTCAAGATGTCTATGATTTATCCAGTGTCAGAGCCGGTAAACAGATAAAGTTTTATTTTGATAAAGATACCAATCAGTTCAAAAAACTTATTTATCCGATTGATACAGAAGAAGAGCTTTTTGTGACGGTTTCGGAAGAAGACGGTAGTTTATTAGCAGAGCGCAAAGTAATTGATTATGAAGTAAGGATAAAAACAGTCCAAGGTACGATTGATAGTTCGCTTTATCAGTCAGCGGTTGATCAAGATATTGATATTCGGGCTATTATAGAATTGGCCGATGTCTTTGCTTGGACAGTTGACTTTGGTATGGGTATTAGAGTTGGAGATACTTACAAATTTATTTATGAAGAAAGATACAGAAATGGTGAATATATTATGCCTGGCAAAATTATTGCCGCCAAATTTGTAAATGATGGAGATATTATTGAGGGTTATTATTTTGATGGTGGTGTTGATGAAAGCGGAGAAGACATAGAGGGCTATTATCATCCGACTGGCGAATCAGTGCAAAAAATATTTTTAAAAAATCCAGTTTCTTTCAAATATATTAGCTCGGGTTTTACTACTGGACGGCGTTATGTAGAAGCTTTTAATGTATCAACTGGCCACCGGGCTATTGATTATGCTGCTGCAGCCGGTACACCTATCAGGGCGGTCGGTGATGGAACAGTGACTTTTGCTGGATGGAGTACGGCTGGCTATGGTAATTTGACCAGTGTCAGGCACAATAGTGTATTTAGTACCAACTATGCTCATCAGAGTAAAATAGCTGTATCATATGGAGAAAAAGTAAAACAAGGACAAATAATCGGTTATGTAGGTTCAACCGGCTTTTCTACTGGTCCGCATCTTCATTTTGAAATGGTCAAAAATGGCACAAAGATAAATCCGTTGACAGTAGATATCCCTTCTGATAAATCAATACCGGAAGATAAAATGCAGGATTTTCAAGCGGCTATAGCTGATTGGCAAAGACAGCTTGACCCTGTTAAATAAATTTGGGTGAGTTAATATATGGATAATTTCAAACCCGACTACATCAAAAAACAGGAGCAGTCCAAAGTAGACAAAGAGAGGTCAATGTGGGTTTTGTCTTACAACCTCAAAGGTATGGCAGCTGGCATTTTTGCCATAGCCTTATTCTGTTATGTTTATATAGGGGATTATCCGGCCAAATATTTGATTGGTGGAGGACTCTTGGGTTATTTTGTGGGTGGTCTGCTGGGAAAATTTTTTTATACCAAACCTCAATAGTGTGGTATAATTATAGATGTTTATATGGCTAGAATAATTTCTGTTGTCAATCAAAAAGGGGGAGTTGGTAAAACTACCACCTCCATTAATTTAGCAGCCTGGCTGTCATTTTTTGGTAAAAGGGTCTTGGTGGTGGATATAGACCCACAAGGCAATGCTTCTTCCGGACTGGGTATAGATTATAAAAATCTAAATAAAGGTATTTATGAAGTTTTGACCGATCCCAACACCAAGATTGGCGAGGCTATTCGGTCTCATCAGCCAAATTTTCATATTTTACCGGCGACACCTGATTTGGCAGGAGCTAGCATTGAACTGGTAGAGGTCAGTGAAAGAGAATTTGTTTTGGAAAATAATCTAAAAGATATTGCTGATTTGTATGATTTTATTATCATAGACAATCCACCCTCTTTGGGTCTTTTGACCATCAACGGTCTGGTAGCTTCTAGAGAGGTGATCATTCCGGTTCAGTGTGAATATTATGCTCTCGAGGGTCTTTCTCAGCTTTTAAATACTATTAATTTAATAAAAGAACACTTACAACCGGATTTGAATATCTTGGGAGCGGTCATGACTATGTATGACAGCAGAAATAAACTTTCCAATGACGTTTTTAATGAACTCTACAGATATTTTCCAGCCAAGATTTTTCGGAGCGTGATACCAAGGAATGTTCGAGTAGCTGAGTCACCGTCACACGGCTTAGCCCTCAAGGATTATGCACCTGATTCGGTAGGATCAAATGCTTATAAAAGGTTAGCTCAAGAAGTAATATTATCAAAATAAATCCCGCACCTTTTGGTCGGGAATTAAAATTAATCTGCGCCTTAATAATAAAAAGGTGCGGTATAAAAAATTATGCCTGCATTAGGAAAAGGACTGGGATCGCTGATACCCAGTAAAAACAAAAAAGTGTTAGTAGAAGATTTGGGTGAAGAGATAGATGTCAAAAGTATTGAAGAAGTGCCTGTAGATCAGATAGTAGCCAATCCTTGGCAACCTCGTACTCATTTTGATAGTGACAATCTGAACGAGTTGGCTGAATCCATAAAGCAGCATGGTTTTTTGCAGCCCTTGATAGTTTCCAAAGAAGGTAATAATTACCAATTGATAGCTGGTGAACGCCGTCTCAGGGCTTCACAGATTTTGGGACTTACTCATGTGCCAGTTATTGTCAGGCAAGTGAGTGATAGGGATAAACTGGAACTTTCGATAGTTGAAAATATTCAAAGAAGAGATCTCAACCCTCTAGAAACCGCCAATAGTTATAAAAGGCTTATGGAAGAATTTGGTTTGACTGTTGAAGAAGTAGCTGAACAATTGGGCAAGGGAGTCTCTACTGTCAACAATTTTTTGCGCCTTTTAAAATTACCAATTTTGATAAAAGAGGCTCTAGCCAAGGGAGAAATTACTTTTTCTCACGCCAAATTAATTTTGAGCCGTCAGAGCAAAGAAGAGCAAATAAAGCTTTTTAAAGAAATAAAAAAACATGATTTGACCGTCAGTCAGCTAGAAGAAATAAATAAAAAAGAATCACTCAAATATAAAAAAGATAAACCGCGTGATCCGGTTCTTGCTTCTTGGGAGGATAAGCTGACCAAAAATATTGGCGCCAAAGTCTCTATCAACAAGCACGGTGAAAGGGGATTTGTCAAAATAAATTTTCATTCTCATGCCGAGCTAAAAAATATTTTTGATAAATTGGAAAGTTAACATAAAAAAACAACCCGCGGGGTTAAATAAACTCGCGGGTTGTTTTTTTATTCTTTGTTTAATTGGCTCCGGATTTTACTTTTAGCCATATTGGTGGCTACCATTTTTACCCAATCAGCATTGGGTTTTTTCCTTTTTTTGTCGGTCATTATTTCTATGACGTCACCGGATTTGAGTCTAGTATCTAGAGAGGCAATCTGATTGTTGATTTTGGCACCAATACACTGATTGCCAATATCAGTGTGGATGTAATAGGCAAAATCAAGCGGAGTGGCATTTTCCGGTAGCTCTACCACGTCTCCCTTGGGAGTAAAAACAAAAATTTGGTTGAGGAAAAGGTCGTTTTTGATATGCTTTATAAATTCGGTATTATCAGTGATGGTTTTTTGGATTTCTATCAGATGCTCCAGCCATTTGGGAGGATTTTTCTTTTTACCTAGCAGGCCTATTTCTTTGTACTTGCTATGAGCGGCAATACCAAACTCAGCTTCCTCATCCATGAGTTTTGTTCTTATTTGAATTTCGGCTATTTTACCAAAGTCAGTAAAAACAGAAGTGTGTAATGATTTATAGCCATTTGGTTTTGGCTGGGCAATATAGTCTTTGACGCGGCCTTTGAGGGGTGTCCATTTTTTGTGAATAATACCCAAGACGCTGTAGCAATCAGCTATATCATCTACTATGATACGAAGGGCAATAAGATCATAAATTTTGTTTATATCTTTGCCTTTGCGAAGTAATTTGTTGTAGATGCTGTATAAACTTTTTATTCGGCCTCTGATCTGCAAAAAATCAATATGATTTTTTTCTAGTTCGTTTTGGGTTATTTTTTTTATTTTTTCAATGTATTTTGTTTCGGATTTTAATCTGTCTTCTATCAGATCGGTAGTCCAGGTATATTCTTCTGGATAAACATATGGAAAAGCCAAATCTTCCAGTTTGCTTTTTATTCGAAACATTCCCAAACGATTGGCTAGAGGGGCATATATTTCTAGAGTTTCTTGGGCAATGCGCAATCTTTTTTCTGGACGTACTCCGCGTAGAGTTTCCATGTTGTGTAGACGGTCGGCCAATTTGATGATTATAATTCTCAAATCATTACTCATTGCCAAAAACATTTTACGCAAGTTTTCGGCATATCTTTCCAGACCGCGATATTTGAAGTGACCTAGTTTGGTGACACCTTTGACTAGATAGCTAATCTCACTGCCAAAATTATTTTTTATATCATCAAATGTAAAATCAGTATCTTCTGGCACATCGTGTAGTAGCCCAGCAGCAATAGAAGGGATGTCCATTTTCATTTTGGCCAGAGTATGGGCTGTAGCAATAGCATGATATATGTAGTCTTCCCCAGTTCTTCTTTTTTGTCCTTTGTGAGCTTCTGAGGCAAAGTGAAAAGCCTTGACCACAAGATTGATATCGTTGTCGCCATAGTTTAGCATCAGTATTTTTTTCAAATCATCAAAAGTAGTCATAGTTTAGTATTTATTTCTTTATCATAATATTTCGGCCTTAAAATAGCAAGGGCTTTATTTTGTTGACAAAAAACCTTGCTGAGCTCTTTTAGCTTTCCGCTGATAGGGGAGGAATTTATGAAAATAAAAACCCCCTTGTTAAGGGGGATTTAAGGGATTAATCTTCAACTAATTTCGCTGGGTCCACTTTTTTACTATATTCGCACGATTCACATTTGATAGTAGACTTATTGGCTTGGATCAGGAGATTTTTACATTCTGGACACAGGTCGCCCGTTGGTTTACCCCAGACCAAATGTTGGCAGTCAGGGTATTTGTTGCAACCATAAAATATTTTTCCCCTTTTACTTCTTCTGGCTACCATTTCTCCTTCGCCACATTTTTGGCATTTTACGCCGGTTGATTTGGTAACTTGTTTGGTGGTTTTACACTCTGGATAATCAGAACAAGCAATGAATTTTCCAAAACGGCCGGTTTTGACAATCATATCTTTGCCACAATTTGGACATTTTTCGTCTACCTTTTCCGGTTCTTCCACTTCACCGTCGCTGTTTATTGGTTTGGTATTTTTACAATCTGGATAGTTGGTGCAGGCTAGGAATTTTCCAAAACGGCCTAGTTTGATGATCATTGGGCTGCCACATTTATCACAAATTTCATCAGTTTTTTCTTCAGTAATTTCTTTTTTGGAAAGTTCGTGTTCTTTGACTTCTAGATTTTTGGCAAATGGTGTATAGAATTCTGAAATGACTGGTTGCCATTCTTTTTTGCCCTCGGCTATTTCATCCAAATCATCTTCCATCTTGGCAGTAAAATTATAGTCAACAATATCTTGGAAATGTTCTACTAATAATTGATTTACTATTTCACCAATTTCAGTCGGAGCCAATCTTTTTTCTATTTTGTCTACGTATTTTCTATCAATGATAGTAGCAATAGTTGGGGCATAGGTAGAAGGCCTGCCAATACCCAAAGCTTCCATTGCTTTGACTAGTCCGGCTTCAGAGTAGCGGGCTGGCGGGGTAGTAAAATGCTGTAGAGCATCTATTTGTTTTATATCCAGTTTTTCACCTACTTCTAAGGCTGGCAATTCTTTTTCTTCACTATTATTATCATAGACAGTTTTGAATCCGGCAAACTTGGTGACACTACCATTAGCCTTGAGTTGCCAGGCAGTGTCTTTGGCATCAATAGCTACATTGGTGCTTTCAGTGATAGCTTCAGACATTTGCGAAGCTACAGCTCTCTGCCAAATCAGAGAATATATTTTGTATTGTTTAGAATCAAGGTGTGATTTTACACTTTCAGGATCGTTGGCTACATCAGTTGGTCGGATGGCTTCATGAGCTTCTTGAGTAAACTTGGCTTTTTTCTTAAAATGACGTCCACCGACTTTTATGTACTCTTTACCAAATTTTTCAGTGACATAACTTTCGGTAGCTTGTTTAAAGTCGTCAGACAGATTAAAAGAGTCAGTTCTCATGTAAGTTATCAAACCAGCGTGTCCTTGAGTACCGAGCTTGATACCTTCATAAAGCTGTTGGGCAATCATCATGGTTTGTTTGGCACTATAGCCAAAACGTCGGTTGGCATCCTGCTGTAAAGTAGAGGTAGTAAAAGGAGGTAGAGGAGATTTTTGGTTTTCTTTGGCAGTAACCTCTTTTATTTCCAATTGAGCTTTTTTTATTTCTTCCAAGGCTTGTTTGGCTTTGGCTTCATCAATATCAAATTTGCCTAGTACCTTATCATTTTCTTTGTGTAGGCTGATATCAAAATCTATTTTGTCCTTAGAACTCTGGCCTTCAACTGTCCAATATTCTTCAGCCTTAAATTTTTTTCTTTCCTCTTCACGTTCTACTATCAAGCGCACAGCTACGGATTGTACTCTACCAGCAGACAAGCCGCGGGCGACTTTTTTCCATAGTAGAGGAGATAGTTTATAGCCGACCAGTCTGTCTAGTATTCTTCTGGCCTGTTGGGCATGAAAAAGGTTTATATCCAAAGCACGGGGACTTTCCAGAGCTTTATTGATGGCATTTTTAGTTATTTCGTGGAAAGCAATTCTTTTTTGTTTGTTCTTAGGCATATCCAATAGTTTTTGTAGATGCCACGAGATAGCTTCTCCTTCTCGGTCCTCATCAGTAGCGAAATATACCATATCAGCTTTTTTGGCCAGACTTTTTAGTTTTGTTACTTGTTTTTTGGCCTTGACGGGCACTGTATAACTTGGTTCAAAATTATTTTCTATATCAACACCCAATTTACTTTTTGGCAAATCGCGTACGTGTCCGTATGATGATTCGACTACATAGTCTTTGCCCAAAAAGCCTTTGATTGTTTTAGCTTTGGTAGGTGACTCAACTATTACTAATTTTGACATAAAATGCTTATTAATTTTTTGATAACGGTTGTGACTATAAAAGAAGTATTATCTTTTGTCAAGTTTTAACTCTTTAATGATATATTCTTCACTTACCCATTTCTTCCTGATTTCACCAGCTAAAAAGAAAGATCCAGTAACCAGTATCAAGTCAGATTGTTTGGCTGACTTTAGGGCAGATTCTAGGGCTTGATAGGGGTCATGATAGATGTTTATGGGGGTTTTGGGAGAGATTTTTTGACTGGCGATTTTTAGTTTTTTTAGGTCGGCTGTTTTTTTGCCACTTATCAAGTACCTGGTTATATAAATTTTGTTAGCCAGAGGGATCAATTTTTTGAGCGGAACCTTATAATGTTTGGTAAACCCAAAGCCTAAAATAAGGTACATTTTTTTATATTTTTGCTTTTTGACAAATTCTATCAGATTGGACAACTTGTCTCCGTTGTGTGAGCCATCAAGGATAATCAAAGGATTTTGACTGATTATTTCTTGCCGGCAAATCAGGCCAAAAGAATTTATAACTGATTGAATATTTTTGGGCTTTATTTTTAGGACATCTAAAATATTTAAAGCTAAATCTAGATTTTTTCTTTGACGCTTAGTATCAAAATAATTACTGAGCTGATAATTTTTGCTCAATGGACTTGGTTGTATATACCAAGCTTGTTTATTTTTACAGACAGATAGAAATATTTTTAAAAGCTTAGGATTTTTTTCAGTAGTAATAAAAATACTATTTTTTTTGATGATCCCAGCTTTATCTTTGGCAATAGCAGACTTGCTGTTGCCCAAAATTTCCATATGATCCATACCAACATTAGTGATAGCTGTTACTTTTGGGTTGGCTATTACATTAGTTGCATCATGCCTGCCGCCTAAACCAGCCTCCAGTATTACCCAATTACACTTTTTATTTTTAAAATGTAAGAGTGCAATAGCTAGCCAAACTTCAAAGTAAGATATAGCTTCAGTTTTAAATTTTAAAACATATTTGTCTAGTGCTGGTTTGATATCATTTTCCAAAATTTGGTGTAGCTCCTGAGGCGATATCAATTTATTGTTGATACTTATTTTTTCAATACTGGTTGTGGCAAAGGGAGAAGTAAAAGATCCAACTTTTAGTCTGGCGTTGGCTATTAGGCTTTCCAATACTTTGACAGTTGTGCCTTTGCCACTGGTGCCAGTGACATGTATAAAATTTTGTCCTTTATGAGGAGAGCCGACTAGAGACAAAAAATTTTCCAGTCTGCTTATAAAGTGTGCTCTATCGTGGATTCCCAGTAGATAGTTTTGTCTAGGGATATTGGAAAGTCCTTCTATAAACTCAATATCTTTTTGGTAATTTTTAGGCATGTTTTTTTTCGTTAGACTCCAAGCCAGGTTGAGGTCTTAGCCATTTGACTCCCAGATATACAAAAGGAGTATCCAAGAAAGCTAATATTATCTTTAGTATATAATAAGGTATAGTAAGCTCCCAGACATAGGCGGCGTCAAATTGTGGTGTTAGCTGGTAAAAAGCCAAAAACATAAAGATAACTGTATCAATAGCTTGACTGACCATAGTAGAGAGATTGTTTCTTAGCCACAAAAACCTACCTTTAGTTTTGGCTTTCCAAAATTCAAAAGCCCATAAGTCATGAAATTGGGATATTAAAAAAGCGACTATTGAAGCCAAAAATATTCTGGCGCTGCCTGAAAATATAGTTACAAAGGCAGAGTTGGTCTCGGCAAATCTGTCAGCTGGCGCCATGATGACACTTAGTTGTATAAATAAATAGCTAAAAACTAGGGCTACTACTGTAAACCAAACTAGATTGTAGACGTGTTTCTTACCTTTTACTTCAGATAATATATCAGTTATCAAAAAACTAATTGGAACCAATATAGTACCGATAGAAGCAGCTACCGGGCCAATATTTACTATTTTTATCCCAATGACATTGGCCAGTATCATGGAAGTTATAAAGATTATTTGTAAAAGAAATATTTTTTGTTCTGAGGATAATTTCATCCCGTTGGAAATATTTTTTAATTGCATATTATTTCTACTTGGTTAAACTGATTAATTTTTACAATACCCTGAATCTCCATCTCGGAGATCAGGATACCAATTTGCGCCAAACTTATATTTGTCTGGGCGGCTAGTTTATCCAAGTTTAAAGGTTCTGTCTGTAGTGTAGAGTATATTTTAGCATGTAATTTATTTTTAAATATTATTTTTTTTGATTTATTTTTATTTTTCAAACCATAAAAATTTAATATATCATCACCTGAGGTCAGAATTTGAGCGCCATTTTTTATTAAGTTATTTGGCCCTTCGGATAGTCGGGTATTTATATTTCCCGGTAGAGCTAACACTTCTTTGCCTTCATCAATTGCTACCTGAGCAGTTATTAGTGTACCAGATTTTTTGGCTCCGGATATAACGATAGTAGCTTTACTTAATCCGGCTAGTATTCTATTTCTTCTGGGGAAATTGTGCAACTGTGGTTTGGCCAAAGCGCTGTATTCCGAAATAAGTAAGCCACCTTGGTTTATTATTTTTTTGGCCAGATGGCGATTGCCTTGTGGGTAAAGGACCTTGTCGTCCAATCCTGATCCCAAGACGGCAATAGTTGGCAGATTGTTTTCTAAGGCCAGGTTATGGGCTTGGCTATCTGTACCAATAGCCAAACCACTAGCTATGACCAAATCAGTGCCTCGGAGATTATTTATTATATTCTGGCACATCTGGTTGTGATAAGAGCTAAAGCTACGTGATCCTACTACTGTTAAAATATTTTTTTGGTTTAGTAGTTTGATATTGCCTCTATAAAAAAGAAAGAGCGGAGGATCATAGATGTTTTTTAAGTTGGCCGGATAATCTTTGTCCAGGATACTAATGTAGGGTTCTTTTATTTGGGAAAAAGATTTTTTGACACTGGATAGAAAATCTTTATCAGATAGATGTTTGTTTATCTGGTCTATTATTTTTTGAGTGGTTAATTCGCCAGATAAATATTGTCGTATTTTGGCCGGCCCTAGACCTTTGATCAATGATAAAAAGTATAGGAAAAAATTATCCCGGCCAGCAGGATTGCCCTGCGGATAAAAATCGCTTTTCATTCCGATAGAAATTAATAATCAGCTGTCAATTATGATAGTATATGTTTTTGTTTTTGTAAAATTTGTATTCTTTACATATTAGAAATTCCCTGCTATTATTTAGTTAGAAAAATTATTAAATTATAGATATGCCAAGAGCAAAATCCACTACTGTCAAGAAAATCGCCAAAGCAAAAAATGTCTCACAAGATGAGAATACTTTGATGGAATTTGAGCAGTTTATTTCCAAAAAACCCACTACTTATAATAGTAGAGGCAGAAGCTGGCTGACGGCCACATTACTTATCCTTATTATTGTTTTAGCCGGCGCTTGGATATTTGTTTCCCGTACTCCTCAAGTTCAAAAGGAATACAAATTCAAAGCAGTAAGACTTGATGATAATCAGGTATATTATGCCAAAGTAGTCAAAGAAGATTCTCTGTATATTTATCTTGACGATGTCTATTATATAATGATGCAAGATCAGACTATTCCAGCCCAAGAAGAAGGAGCTGAGGACAAGATAGTCAATGTCCCAGTGCTTATCAAACGTGGACAGGAGCTGCATCAACCACAGGGCTTTATGCAAATCAATCGTGACAAGATAGTAGAAATAGAAGAGATTGGTCCTGATTCTGAGATTATCAAAGAAATAAATCGTCAAGAGGGATTATAATGTATAAGCAAATCAATAACCTTCGAGGTTGAATAACTTCGAAGGTTATTTTAACCAGTTAGATACTTTGTTTGTAGATTTTGAAAAATAATAGATAGAATAGTAAAGTAATAGTGCTAGTCTTAGATTAATTAATGACAAAATAATGAGCAAACAAATCAAAACTTTATTAATTATTATCGTCCTGATACTTTTAGGCGGCTTGGCTTATTTGCAATATAATTCAAAACATGAGGCCAATAACGAAAACACGAATGTTGACATTGGGAATGAGCAAAACGCAGAGGAGATAGATACGAGTGAGTGGGTTACTTTTGAGGATGAAGAGTTGGGCATTAGCTACAAACATCCAGCAGAAGGATGTAGTTGGAATGGAGCTGGACCCGGTACTAGTGCTTCTAATGCCATCGGTTGTGGGGAATCTGTAATGATTTATAAACCAATTAATTATTCTTATAATAGTGATATTTTTAGCAATTTTAATAGTATGACATTGCATGAAATTACGGAATATACTAGAAAATTTAACAAGAATAAGTATGATTTTGATCAATATATAAGTGAAGTCGAACAAGTCAATATAAATAATTATAACGTTTATAAATTTTCTGTAGACAAAGCTTTTTCTATACCTTGTGATGAAAGTGATATGGGTTCGTGTTTTGGTATGGCCTTAGACAAAAAGAATGATATTATATTCATAGAGAATACATCATTAAATAAAATATTAGTAAGTATAATTCCGTATGGTGATGTTGTTTCGGAAGCTATTTTGTCTACTATTACATTTTTAGATTAGTAAATTTATATAGATTTATAAAAGCGATTTGAGAACTATTTTATGGTTAGTCTTTTTGTAGGTAGAAAATAGCAAATAAAATTTATTAGTTTGTTATTTTCTGACTGCAATTCTGTGGTCAGAGCACAGCTCTTTACAATCTAAGCAACGAACGAAAGGATGGAATCATGAAAAAGCTCAGTCTGATTCTTATAGTGCTGATCATCTTGATCAGCGGGAATGCTTGATCTTTGATCGAACCAGCGATTTCTAGTAACTATGTTTTAACCCCTTGGGTTGAATAAATTTGCTCTAACCATAGCCAATTATTTGACAAGCTAGTTTATAAAGAGTATTCTACCAGTAGAAATATTAATTAAATAGCGTATGAAAAAACAGAATTTAATTATTTATATTATCATTTTACTGCTTATAGTAGCGGGGGTTTTCTACTATTTTGATAGTCAGAAAAATATAGTTGTAAATAATAATCAAAACACGAACATTGACAATGTAAACACAAGTGAGCTTGATACAAGTGATTGGGTTGAGTATGACAATATGCCAGCTGGGTATTCTTTTAGATATTTAGATGGTATGAAGCTGATTATTAATGAAGATATGCTGAACGTTAATTTATTAACATTAAGAACAAATGATAGCGATGACAACGTTGTATCCTTTCGCGCTCATACTAAAGAGTCACACGTTCAGAGGGGACTGGGTTTTCAAGATTTTCATACATTCGAGTCTGTAGATGGTAGTTATTACGTCACTTATGGAACGGACCAAAGAATAGAAGTTCAAGTTATTGAGGTTTTAAATAATGACATAGGCAGTGTTGCCATTATTGATGGTAAAGCATTGAATGAAACTATGCCGATATTAGGAGTCAGTTCTGATTATGTGGCAATAATTAATTTGTTAGAAGGCTACCATTACTACGGAATCTCAGTTGTACCTAATGATGATATTGTTAGTTATGATGAATTCATAAGAATGATGCGAAGCATAAAAGCTATATAAATTACCAACAAATTTAATAGAAAAGCGAAATTGAGAGTTACTTGTAACGGTTGGTCTTTTTGTGTCCAGAGATTGAGGAATAGGATAGTGTAATATTCTTTTTCTCTGACCACAAAGTCAGAATTTCAGTTCATTACAATTAAAACAACAAACACAAGGGAGGTTGTTGATTCCGCTAGTTATCTTTTGCTATGGCAGTAATTCTTCTGCCAAAGTGATTCACCCAATTTCAAGGAGAAAAGAACAATGCGTCGTACAATGATGATCCTGTTGGCATTGGTGCTGTTTACCACCAATGCCTGGGCTCTGACAAAGCCCATCGATGTTCGTGACTACGACATGACATATAGTGGCGTAGTTGGTACGGGCACTCTTGATTATATCGGTACGGTCAACGGAACACTGTATCGAGACAATCAAGATGATGGCGCTACTTGCGGTTGTGGATACGGTGAAGGCAAGGGAGGCCATCCGGCTGTTGATGTCCCGTGTTCTGTTACCCCAATATTTGCTATAGCTTCCGGTGAGGTAGTCTCGGCCGGTTGGGATAGCAGAGGTTTTGGTAATACAATAGTCGTTCGTCATGATTCGGGAGACATCCCGTCACTAACAGCTCCACAAGATGTCATATACGTTTGTTATAGCCACCTGAGTTCTATTTCAGTCTCAGTTGGTAGTGTAGTATATGAGGGGCAAACAATTGGTGCAACAGGTAATTCTGGACCCTCAACCTACCATCTACATTTTCAGATAGATAGGTATAAGAGGCTTGATACGGGTCAAGTGGTATCTACCAGCAACACCAATATTTCGTCAAATACACATCCCTTCCTGCCGTCGCCTTACTTGCCAAACGTGCAGGATCCTTTGCACGAACTAGAGAATTACACCATCAACCCCATGGCTTTTCTGCAGATGGACAGCTACGATCCCTGCTATGTCCCCGTTGGCTTTGTGCTCAATGAGGACTACTCGGGCTATCCGACATGGAGAACAGACGGTCTATCTCAAGCTTTCCGGGACAAATACGATAGTTATGTGTTTGAGGGGCAAGATACTCCTCAGCATGGAGCTATTGGATTTCCTTGGGACAATGCTCCTGACTGGGTCTCCTATGGTCAAGCCGTGCACAAAGTGGACGACATGTGGATTCAAGATTTCTATGGCCCCAACAACGGCTTGACTTTGCCTTACAGCGCATTAATCAAGGGAGACGGAACAGCTGGCGTCTATCTGTTGAAGGAGGGATTTTGGGATTACTGGGTTAACAACGCCGGTTGGGAGGTCTTCGGTTATCCGGTCACGGATGAATACATGGTTGGCGAGGTGCCACACCAAACCTTTGTCAAAGATGGTCAACAGATTGTCTTTGCCTGGGAAGGTGGATCAGAGCCAGACGTTGAGTATATGTCTGGCATATCGGCCAACATGTACAATGTGACTTTCACCAGTCTGGCTAAAGTAGCAGGCGATGGAGTTTATCACTCCGGTTTGTCAGTGACGGACTTCGGTGATCCGATTGAGATGATTGAGGGCAGAACCTACGATGGTTTTTACGCTATGGTCGGCGGAGAGCAGGAGCTGATTGGTCCTTTCACGGTCAATGGCGACATGACCATCATCGTTGGTGAAATAGTGCCTACAGCTAATTTTACTGCAACACCAACCTTTGGCACAGTGCCATTAACTGTGCAGTTTACTGATACTTCAGTCAACAACCCTACTTCTTGGGTATGGACATTCGGTGAGGGTAGCACTTCAGCTAGCCAACATCCAAGTTTTACTTACAATGGCGCTGGCGATTTTACTATTTCGCTGACAGCTTCCAACGGTTCAGGAGGTGATACTATAACTAAGACGAGCTACATTCATGTGTATCCTCCTGTCCCGACTGCAAATTTCTCTGCTACTCCAACCTTTGGTGCTAATCCATTGACTGTTCAGTTTTTTGATCAGTCAACCAATAGCCCTACCTCATGGGCATGGGACTTTGGCGATGGTGCTAATTCATCAGTAGAAGATCCTGTCCACACCTACACCACAGCAGGTGTCTACACCGTTTCTCTTACAGCGTCAAACGGATCAGGTAGTGATACAGTTATAAAAACTAACTTAATCACTGTCAACGATCCCATTCCTCCTATAGCTGACTTTAGGGCTGATGTGACATCTGGCCCAGCGCCTTTGACTGTGCAATTCACTGATCAGTCAAGTGGTCAGCCATATAGCTGGTACTGGAACTTTGGAGATGGTAACGACATAACAGGAGAAGGCCCTCATAGTAATACTTATACTTCGGCCGGTGTCTATGATGTATACCTTTATGTGGCGAATCAGTATGGTTCTGATATTTTGACGCGCTATGCGTACATCACAGTGGCTGATCCTAGTGGTTGCACTGGTAACGGTGCCTACCATTTCGACGGCGTGAATCAATATCTAGCTGTCGGCGTTATGGTTGGAGGAGTGTTTGGTAGCGAAACCACCGTTGAAGCTTGGGTCAAACTGGATCGTAACAACGTAGAGCAAAATATCTACAGTTATTGGAATGTGGATCCATATAAGATGTTCAATCTTTATGTGGACAATACTGGTCATCTTGTGGGGGAGCGTTACGGCACAACCCCCTCGAGCGTGGTTGGTTCCACAGTCCTAACCGTGGACGAATGGTATTACGTTGTTATGGTTTCTAAACATGGTGAACCAACCAAGGTTTACGTGAATGGAGTGCTAGATGGTACCTCCACTACTGTTTTGGACACGCCAAATACTAGCAGTGCTTTGCTGGGAAGTATGGCCGCCCAAAATTATAATGGTACCTATATCAATTACCTGGAAGGAGTAATTGATGAAGTTCGTGTTTCTACGGTAGCACGCACAGCTACTGAAATTTCCAATTACTACTCCAGCGCTGCAGAAATGATGGCGGATGCTAACACGGCAACTTTGTGGCACATGAATGGCGAGGCAGGGACTGCTGATAAGACGGCGGGTGTTGCTGGGACTGTTCTGCTTCGGGATTTGGAAGAAAGGAATAATCCTCAAGCAACCAGTGGCTTCAATGAGTGCCTGCCACTTGTGGCGGATTTTATTGCTACTCCGATCAGCGTCTACACTGGTAATCCTGTTCAGTTTACAGACCAATCAACTGGTGAACCGACCTCATGGAACTGGAGTTTCGGCGATGGTAATACGTCCACTGTTCAGAATCCGACCTACACCTACGGTATCCATGGTATCTATACAGTGTCGCTTATTGTAGCCAACGCTGCTGAAGCAGACACCTTGGTGCGTACGGATTACATCACATCGTCCAAGCCACCTGAGGATAATGATGTGTATCCTCACAGTGAACCCAACCCTTCAAACCCGCTGGCAGTGATTGCCTTCAAGATGGAAAAAACTGGTCATGCTACAGTAGCCATTTACGACATACGAGGTCGTAAAGTACAGACACTGCTTGATCAGACTCTTAGCGCAGGTGTTCACGAAGTGATCTTTGATGGAAAGGAGTTTGTCTCTGGCACCTACTTCTATATGATATGTAGTGCCGAGGGAACTGACGTCCGAAAGATTACCCTGGTGAAGTAACCGTTTGTTGTTTTGAAACCCTAATAGAGCCCCACTTACTGTATGTGTACAGAAGCGGGGCTTATTTTATTTATATACAACTATAAAGTGCCAATAGTTACTTTACACTTTTTACTTTATGGTTTATAATAAAGACACTATTTATGCCGAAGAGGATTAGAGATACAGGACTTATCAAAATCGGGGAGCTAGCCAAAATGTTCTCTGTTTTGCCATCTACTATAAATTTTTATACCAGAGAGGGATTACTCAAGGCCGACGCTAGAAGTCAAGGTGGCTACCGTCTTTATAATCCTGAAAAAGCAATGAGGGTGCTCAATAAAATTGATGATTTACAAAATAAAAAAAGATATACAATTGAAGAAATAAAAAAATTGCTATAAGCCTCTTGGCCCTGTTCATGCTTGGGGGCCAGGAGATTTATAACAAAAAAATATTATTATGAAACAAAAACTAGACAAAATTTTCTGCCTGCCGACTAGCAAGGCCAAAGTATATCAGGCCAAAGGCGGTCGCAAAAAAGCCAAGACTTTTTGGCAAAAGATTTATTCTTTGTTTTTCTAGCTATTATTGTCAAATAGGCTATTTTGGGTTAGAATAAGCAAACATTATACTTATGGATTTTAAAGACAAAGAAAAAGAAATACTGGATTTTTGGGATAAAAATCAAATTTTTCAAAAATCAATAGACAAAGACGCGCCTCAGGGTGACTATCTTTTTTATGATGGCCCGCCTTTTGCAACAGGTACTCCTCACTACGGACATTTGGTCGCTTCTATAATGAAGGATGTGGTGCCTCGTTTTTGGACAATGCATGGTTTTAGGGTGGCTAGAAAATGGGGTTGGGATGTCCATGGCTTGCCAATTGAAAATATTGTTGAAAAAGAGCTTGGTTTTGCCACCAAAAAAGATATAGAAAAATATGGCATTGATAAATTCAATGAAAATTGCCGTAGTCGGGTGATGGAATATGCTGATATTTGGAAAGGGACTATCAGACGCCTGGGTCGCTGGGTGGATATGGAAAATGACTATAAGACCATGGACCTGGAATATATGGAAAGTATTTGGTGGGTTTTCAAGACTCTTTGGGACAAGGGCCTGATCTATGAGGATTACCGCTCTATGCATATTTGTCCAAGATGTGAGACTACACTTTCTCAGTCCGAAGTGACCGAAGGCTACAAAGATGTCAAAGATTTGTCACTGACTGCCAAGTTTGAGCTGGTAGAAGAGCCGGGCACATTTGTATTAGCTTGGACAACTACGCCTTGGACCTTGATTGGCAATGTAGCACTAGCTGTGGGCGCTGATATTGATTATGTAAAAGTTAAGATAGATACGGGAAGTGAAAAGTCGAGTATAAAAATTGGTACATTAGAAAATGTTAGCGTACCTAAATTTGAGACTTTTATTGTGGCTAAAGAGTTATTAGATAAGATTGTAGATAATAGAGCACATGAAATACTGGAAACTTTTAAAGGCCAAGATTTAGTTGGCAAAAAATACAAGCCTTTATTTGATTATTACTATAATGATAAAAATTTAGCCAATAGAGACAATGGCTGGCAAATATATACGGCAGATTTTGTGACAACTGAAGAAGGAACAGGAATTGTGCATATGGCACCAGCTTTTGGTGAAGATGATATGAATCTAGGTCGTGAAAAAAACTTGCCTTTTATTCAACACGTGGCCATGGACGGACATATCAATAAAGAGGCTATAGATTTTGCCGGCTTAAATGTCAAACCAAAAGATAATGTCCAGGCAACTGATGTAGAAATACTAAAAAATTTGGCCAAGCGTAATCTGCTTTTTTCCAAGGAGCAGTATGAACATAGCTATCCGCATTGTTGGCGTTGTGATACACCACTACTCAACTACGCTACTTCATCTTGGTTTGTAAATGTATTAAAGATAAAAGACAAATTAATTGAAGATGCCAAAAATATAAATTGGATTCCCGAGCATATCAAGGCTGGTCGTTTTGGCAAATGGCTGGAAGGAGCTCGCGATTGGTCTATTTCTCGTCAGAGATTTTGGGGCTCAGTCATACCGCTGTGGGTCTGCGACAAATGTCAGACTCAAAAAGTATTTGGCTCTATTGAGGAATTAAAAGATGCCAGTGGCATAAAAGTAGAAGACCTTCACAAACATGTGGTGGACAAAGTGACTTTTACCTGTTCGCAAAGTGGATGTGACGGCACAATGCGTCGTATTCCTGATGTCTTGGATTGTTGGTTTGAGTCAGGCTCTATGCCTTATGCTCAGTTTCATTATCCTTTTGAAAACAAAGAAAACTTTGACCAAATATTTCCAGCCAAGTTTATTGCTGAGGGATCTGATCAGACCAGAGCTTGGTTTTATTATTTGCATGTCATATCAGGCGGAATAAAATCTAGTCATGCCTTTCAAAATTGTATTGTAAATGGTATTGCCTTGGCTGAAGACGGCAAGAAGATGAGTAAAAAACTCAAGAATTATCCGGAGCCAGATGCAGTAATGGAAAAGTACGGCGCTGACGCTTTGAGAATGTATCTTTTGTCATCGCCTGTCATGTTGGCTGAGAATTTTTCTTTTGTAGAAAAAGATTTACAAACTACCTATAGAAGATTTGTGGTCATTTTGCAAAATGTTTTAAATTTTTATAATTTATTTTCTGAAAATAAAAAAGTAAAAGCTAGCTTGCCAAATAATCCTACTAGTGACCTGGACAAATGGATAATTTACAAATTGTTTCTATTACACAAGGAAGTGTCAAAATCCATGGAAGAGTACAATCTAGTCAAAGCCACTCGTCCAATATTTGATTTTGTAGATGATTTGTCAACTTGGTATGTCAGACGATCAAGGTCAAGATTTAAGGACGGCGATAGTCAGGGTATTGAGACACTGGGTTTTGTATTGTTTGAATTGTCAAAAATAATTGCTCCTTTTGCCCCGATGACAGCGGAAATTATTTATAAAAGTTTTGAGACGCAAAAAGAGTCGGTGCATTTGGAAGACTGGAGTAATTTTGATAGTGCCACATTTGACGAAAAGGTTTTGCAATATATGGACACTGTCAAATTGATTGCTGAGAATGTCCATGCTCTGCGTGCCAAAGCAGGACTCAAAGTCAGGCAGCCATTGGCAGAATTAGCTATTGAAAGACAACCAAATTTGGATGGTCAAACAAAATATCTAGAGATATTGTCTGATGAGCTTAATGTAGAAAAAATATCTATAGTTGATAAAGTATCAGCCAAAGATGGTTGGCAAACAGTGGCTATTAATAATTTTAGTGTTTCACTAGATACCAATCTAAATGATGAACTAAAAGATCGTGGTGTAGTCAGAGAGCTCATAAGATTTATCAATGCTTTGAGAAAAGAATCTGGTCTCAAGCCAAGCGACAGTCCGGTAGAAACATACCAGACAGATTCAAAATATTTGAAAGAGCTTATTTTAAAATACAAAGAAGAGTTGATAAAAAATACTTCGGCCGGTGATCTGATAGAAGTGTCTGAAAAACCCAAACATTTTAGTGAATGTAATATAAACGGCGAGGAAATTATTTTAGGATTAAAATTGTAAGTCATGTCTTTTAAGACCGATGCTTTTGTACTCAGAGTCCGTCCTTGGCGCGAAGCTGACCGTGTCTATGATTTGTTTACCCCCCAGGAAGGCATTATTAGTGCAGTTTTGAAGTCAGCTGCCAAATCAAGTAGCAAATTGTCCGGGCATCTTTTACCCTTTGCCAAAGTCAGAGTGATGATTGGTCGTGGCAAGCTAGATCATATGGCCGGTGCTAGTATCTTGGTCCATTATCCAAACCTTAGAAACAATCTCAGAAATATGTCTTTGGCGTCATCAGTAGTAGAGTTGTTTTTGTCTGATAGAAATACTGGGCAAAAATTTAGGGAATTTTCTTTGCTGGAGCATATTTTTACCATACTGGATCATCCGGCTATTGTGATGGAAAAAAAGATGATTTTGGTGCGAGCTTTTTTGTGGAAATATTTGGCTTTGGCCGGATGGCAGCCTAGATTTGAGGCTGGCCAGACAGCTGATAGTCAAGGTATAATGTATATGGAGCACGAGCAAAAAACCAATATAGAGATTAGTAGTCAGTTGTTTGATTTTTTGCAGTATATTATCGGGGCTGATTGGGCTGAGCTCATCAATCTATCTATTGATAATCAGCTTAGTCGTGAATGGCTCAAAGTATCACAAATTTATTATCAATCAATATTTGAAAGACCTTCTAATTCATTAAAATTATTTACTTATGGCTAAAATAAGCAAACGCAATCTTGATGCCGCCAAAAGAGCGCCTATCAGGAAAAAATCATATGAAGCGCCATCTTTGAACAGAAAAAGATCTGTGCCCAAGGAGTATCAGAGCTTTAATAAAGCTCCCAAGAGTAAAGGTGGTTGTCTATGGTTTTTGTTTTTGATATTTTTGGCCACTTTGGCTGGATTTTGGTATTGGAACAAGCAAAGCAACCCTGAGCCGGAAAGAAGTGCACAGTTTTCAGTAGAAGGTCCCAAAGAGATAGTTTCTGGTGATCAGGCTGTCTATATAGTCAAATATAAAAATATAGATGTGGTGCCTTTACAGAAAATGGAACTTAACGTCCGTTGGCCGTCAGGATTTTATTTTGATGAGGCGAGTGTAGAGCCTCATGATCTCAATGCTACTACTTGGTTTTTGGATGACTTGCAGCCTGGTCAGACCAAAGAAGTACAAATAAAAGGACAACTTGTCGGACAAAAAGATGAGGTATTGTCAGCTTCATTTACTCTGGGATATCAGCCAGAAAATTTCCATTCTGATTTCAAAGAAAGGGAAGTGATAGATACCACTATAAAAGAAAATAAAATAGAGATGGCTATAGAAGGTCCAGACAAGATATTGGTAGCTGATCCTGTACAGTTTAGGCTTTTATTTAAAAATCTAACTGATGAAAAAATAGAAAATCTTTATACTGATGTACTTTTCCCAGATGATTGGGCTCCGGTAGTGCTAGAGCAGACTGAAGAGGAGAAAGAAGATAATCCAGCAGCAGAAGCAGTCAATAGTGATTTTGTGCAAGAAAATAAATATTATGTATTTAGCCTGGAGCCAGGAGAAGAAAAAATAATGTATTTGGATGGCAATTTCCCTGTAGATAGTTTGACAAATCAATTATTGGTTATAGAAGTTGGTAATATGGCTGATAATAATTTTCGCCGTTTATCCAGAGTAGAAAAACAAATCACAGTAGTCAATCCAAAGTTTGATATTAGTTTGCAGGTAAATGGAAAATATGGTACGCAGGCTGTCAATTGGGATGATACTTTGAAGTATCAACTGGAAATAACAAATCAAAGTGAAGCTGATATTTCAGATGTCCAAATTTTGGCTCTGATTGATACTCCTCTTTTGAGTTGGGATACTTTAGATAGTGTTGGCAATTATGAAGAAGGTAAAATAATTTGGACTAAAGATGAGGACGAAAGCTTGTCTTCATGGCCGACTGGAGAAACCAAGACCTTTACTTGGCAGGTAAAGATCACCGGTGAACCACAAGTAGATAGGACAATAGAAAATATAGTAAAAATAAATATTCAAGGTTTATCCGATTGGGAGCAGGTCACCTCACCGCTTCTTTTGACTGTTGGCGAGAGTCTGCGATTCAACAATGGAATATATTGGGATTTGGGAGGACGAAGAGTTGGCTCCGGTGTTTTGCCACCTCAAGTAGGAGAGGATACTCAATACCTTGTTATTTGGTCTTTGCCAGAAGCAACCGGTCAATTTGATGATGTAACTGTTGAGACCACCTTGCCTCCGGAAGTAAATTTTATCAGTGAGACAGATATCCAAGCTGGAGATTTAGAATTTGATCTAGAAGGTAGAACACTTACTTGGAATATAGCTAATTTTAATGAATATATATTGCCATTAACCGCTTCATTTTTGATACAAATCACCCCAATTAGTGAGAGCCAGGGTCAAGCCGCTACATTGCTAAATCCGACTACTGTACAGGCCAAAGGTCTAGAAGAGGTAATGGTTAGATCAAAATTGTTGAAGACTTCCGATGTGATAGCTGACACGACAGATGCCATAGGCATTGTTCAATAAAAAATTAATGTTTAAGCTATTAAAAAAATCTAAAAAATCTAAAGCAAGATTAGGAGTATTAAAGACCTCCCGAGGGGAGATTAATACTCCTTTTTTTATGCCGATTGCCACCAAAGCGGCTGTCAAATCAATGGAAGCAAAGGAAATAAAAAATCTGGGAGCTCAGATAATACTATCCAACACTTATCATAATTTACTTCGTCCGGGTTTGGAAGTGATAAAAAAAATTGGATCATTGCATAAGTTTATGGACAATAGTTTACCGATTTTGACCGACAGCGGAGGCTATCAGGTATTTTCTTTGGCCAAACTGAGAAAGATAAAAGGAGATAATATCGAATTTCAATCTCATATAGATGGTAAAAAATATATTTTAAATCCCAAAAAAGTCATTGATATTCAAGTAGCATTGGGTAGTGATATTATGATGGTGCTAGATGAATGTGTCGGATTGCCCAGCTCTAGAAAAGAAGCATTACTTGCTTTGGAAAGGACTAGCCGTTGGGCCAATATTGCTATTGACTACAAAAAAAGTCTGGACAAAAAATCCAAACAAATAAAAAAACAACTTATCTTTGGTATAGTCCAAGGAGCAGATTTCAAAGACCTCAGACTGCGCTCAGCTCAAGAACTAGTGGCTATGAATTTTGATGGTTATGCTGTCGGTGGTCTGGCAGTCGGTGAGCCAACTAGTACTATGTATAAGGTGCTTGATTATACAGTTGACCAGTTGCCGGAAAACAAACCTAGATATTTGATGGGCGTAGGTTATCCGGAAAATATAGTGGAAGCTGTCAGGCGTGGCATTGATATGTTTGATTGTGTCATACCAACTCGTGAAGCGCGCCACGGAAAATTGTATATCAGAAAAGGCCCTTTGCCTGTCATTGCGAGGAACAAAGTGACGAAGCAATCTAAAAGTTCTAGATTGCTGCGCTCCGCTCGCAATGATAATTCCTCAAGCTGGTACGAAACTATCAATATCAATAATGCCAAGTTTGCCAAAGATACCAAAGCAATTAGCAGCTATTTAAAAAATTATTCAAAGAGCTATCTACATCATTTATTTAAAACTAAAGAGCCGCTGGCTCTTCGTCTAGCAACAATTAATAATTTAAAATTCTATCTTGATTTGATGGAAGATATAAGGGTAAGTATAAAAAAAGATATGTTTTAAAATATGAAGAAATGGGGATTTACATTGATAGAAGCGATAATAGTCGTATCTATTATTACAGTAGTTATGGGAGCTGTGTTTGTTTCTTTAAATCCGACAAAAAGATTTGGCCAATCCAATGATGGTAGACGCTGGGCTGATCTGGCGACTATCAGTAAGGCAGTAGATATTTATACAGCTGATAATGGTGCTGCCCCGTCTGATTTTGCTAGTTCTACTGTGGCAGTAGGTATGAAAGTAGTACTTTGTGATTCTTCGGCCACCTTGACCTGTGATGGTGATACATATGGATGTTTAGTCGTAGATGACACTTCTTTTCTGGGAACCTATTTGCCGGCTATACCAGTTGATCCTAGTAAAACTGATGCTAGCGACAGCGGATATTATATGACTAGAGAATCTAGTGGAGCTATTTCTTTTGGCTCTTGTAGTAGCTATAGCGGTGAAGATGTCAAAGTAATATCAGCTATCAATATGACTGCTTATAGTGTTACTTGTGGTGATGGTTTGACTCAGGCCACTGAAGTATGTGATGATGGTGATACATTTAGCGAAGGATGTGGTAATGGCGTAATAGAAACAAATGGTACTTATTGCAATAGTACTTGTTCGGCTGTGATAGTAGTTGGTGTGAGTGAAGTTTGTGATTCTCTTTTGAT